>NZ_JBMSEE010000009.1:0-250705 GCF_049446155.1 Caldimonas sp. KR1-144 | reverse complement strand
GGCATGCTTATGGGTGTTCATCCGGGTCGGCTCTTTGGGTTGGATTGAGGTTTGGCGACTTCCAGTCTCTCAAACCCCATCCGGATGAACACCCGATACAACCTATTGAAGCTTCACAGCTAGTCGAGCTGCGCCTGGCGTTCGGCGAGTAGCTTGCGCAGCACCGACCGGTGGCAGCGCGCCTCGTTCTCGCAATAGCAGCCGAGCGAGAAGTTCGCGGTATGCGACAGCGCGGCCAGCGTGTCGAGCAGCTGGCTTGCGTTGGGACGCTTCAGCTCGGTGCGCAGCTTGCGCTCGAACGCGGCCCATTGCGCGTCGGTCGCCGCGTCGCGGCCTTCGGCCATCAGCTCGGTGCTGGGCGACAGCGCCGGCAGCCACACGTCGTACCAGTTGCCGCTTGCGAACTCGCTCTTGGGCACGCCGCGCGGCGGGCGGCGCACGGTGCCCAGGCGTGGGCCTTCGTCGGCGGCGCGCGGCGTTCCGAGGCGCACGACGCGGATCGCCATCGCGAGGCCCTCAGCGCTGGTGAGCCGGCGCTTCGAGGCGTTTGGCCAGCAGCGACAGCGTCAGCGTCAGCACCAGGTAGACGGCCGAGATGGCCAGGTAGGGTTCCCAGTAGCGGGAATAGGCGCCGGCGACGGTGCGCGCGGCGAGCGCCAGCTCGGCCAGGCCGATGGCCGAGACCAGCGAGGAATCCTTGATCAGCGTGACGCCCTCGTTCACGAGCGGCGGCACCATGCGGCGAAAGGCCTGCGGCAGGATCACGTAGCGCATGCTCTGCGCGTGCGTGAGGCCCAGGCTGTAGGCGGCCTGCGTCTGCCCGCGGTGGATGCTCTGGATGCCGGCGCGAAAGATCTCGGAGATGTAGGCGCCGGCGTTGAGCGTGAGCGCCAGCGCGCCGGAAAAGAAGGCGCCGTGGTTCTGGCGGAACTGGGTCGCCGCTTCGCCGGTGAGCAGCAGGCCGTGGTCCGGGTGGATCAGCGTGGGCATCAAGGCGAAATGCACCAGCAGGATCTGCACGAACAGCGGCGTGCCGCGGAAGAAGGTGACGTAGGCGATCGTCAGCCACTGCGCGGGCTTGATCGCGATGCGCAGCCACGGCGCCTTGGGCGGCGGCGCCTGGCGCGAGCTGCTGATGAGCCCGAGCACCAGACCCAGCGCGAGGCCGCAGACGATGGCGACCACGGTCAGCCAGATCGTCATCCAGATGCCCGAGACGAACAACGGCCCGTAGCCAGCGAGGATTTCCCAGCGCAGATCCACGGGCCGTCTCCCTCAGGCGCTCTACGTACCGCTTACTTCGATGCGGCCGAAGCGGCCGGCGCGGCGGCCGCCGGGGCGGCGCCGAAGTACTTGGCGTAGATCTGGTCGTAGGTGCCGTCGGCCTTGATCTCGGCCAGGCCCTTGTTCAGCTTTTCGAGCAGCTCGGTGTTGCCCTTCTTGACCGCGAAGCCGTACTGCTCGGGCACGAAGGCCTTGTCGCTCACCGTCTTGAACTTGGCGGCCGGGTTGTTGGTCACGTAGTTGATGACCACGCCGTTGTCGGCCACGACAGCATCGACGCCGCCCGACTCGAGCTCCTTGAGCGCCAGCGGGGTCGACTCGAAGCGCTTGACGTTGGTGCTGTTCTTGCCGAGCAGCTTGGTCACGACTTCATCGCCGGTGGTGCCGGTCTGCACGCCGACCTTGAGCTTCTTCAGGTCGTCAAACTTGGCGACCTTGGAGTTCTCCTTCACCGCGATCAGCTGGAACGCGTCGAAGTAGGGGTTGGTGAAGTCCATCGTCTGCTTGCGCTCGTCGGTGATCGTGATCGACGAGGCCAGCATGTCGCGGTCGCCCTGCTGGAGCGAATTGAAGATGCCTTCCCACGGCGTGTTGACGAACTTGACCTCGAAGCCGGCCTTCTTGGCGATGGCATTCACGACGTCGATGGTCAGACCGACGATCTCGCCCTTCTCGTTTTGCAGCTCGAACGGCGCGTAGGCGGCGTCGGTGCCGACCACGACGACCTTGGCCGGCGGCGGCGGCGGGGGGGCGGAAGCGGGCGCCTGTGCGGCGGGCGCGGCTTCTTCCTTCTTGCCGCAGGCGGCGATCACCAGGCCGACCGTGATCAGGCCGGCGGTCTTCAGGAAAGCACGAGTGCTCAACAGTTTCATCCGAGGGTCCTCGAAAGGGTGTCGATGGGGGCCATGTGGGACCGGGGATCGCCCGATCGCGCGCCATTCTCGCGCCCCTGTTGGCGAGAAGGCAAAAGAAAGCGGCCCCGAGGGGCCGCTCCGTCAGATCAGGTGCGTAGCGCCAGATCAGAAGTTGTGGCGGATGCCGAAGCCCAGCGAGCGGATGTCTTCACCCGGATCGCCGTAGTCGGTCGCCGCAGCGCCGGTGTTCGTCTTGAAGAAGAACGCGTACACCTTGGTGCGCTTGCTCAGGTTGTAGTTGTAGCCGAGCGTGATCTGCTGGGCGTCGGTGTCGGCGGCGTTGTCCCACTCGTCGGCCCAGCCGTACGAGAGGTGGAACTCGCTGTTGCCCATCGTGTACATGCCGGTCAGCGCGACGTGGTCACGCTTGCCGAGGACCGGGCGGTCGGCCTGGTCGAACGAAGCGCCGACGCCGAACGGGCCGAAGGCATACCAGGCACCCAGGGTGAAGCCCTTGACGACATCCTGGCCCAGGATCTCAGCCTTGTTCCAGGCTGCGCCGAGGTGCAGCGCGCCCATGTCGTAGGCGCCAGCGACTTCGTAGAACTTGGTCTGCGTCGCGCTGCCTTCGCCGGCGGCCACGGTGGCCGAGCCGGTGAAGCCGCCGAAGGTCGGGGTCACGTACTCGACGGCGTTGTTCAGCGTCACAGCCAGGCCGTACAGGTTGTCTTCCGACGTCAGGCCCGTGTTGTGGTTGAAGTTGCCGATGTAGTCGACCGTGGCGTAGTAGCCGAAGGTGTTGAACTTGCCCAGCTTGACCTGGCCCAGCGAGGCGCTGTTCAGGCCGACGTAGGCGTCACGGCTGAAGCCGCCGGTGCCCGAGCCGTTGTCCGAGCCGAAGCCGCTCTCGAGCTGGAAGAAGGCCTTCAGGCCGCCGCCCAGATCTTCGGTGCCGCGCAGGCCCCAACGAGAGGCGTTGTTGAACATGCCGTAGACCTCGTCGTCGGCGCTGCTGAACTTGCGCGCCTCGACGGTGGTGTTGATACGGCCGTAGAGCGTGACGCTGCTTTGGGCAAAGGCGCTGCCGGTGAAGGCGGCCGCAAGCGCGGCGGCAAGAGCGATTCGCTTCATGCTGTGTATTCCTTGAGGGGTTGCAGATTGGCCAGCGGCTCCGATCGTCCCAAGCTGGCACAACTTGTTGCGCGAGTTTAAGTAGGCGCCCGCGGCTTCCCGCCCATTCGGCGGCGAACGGGACATAAAAACGTCATGGACTGATGCGCCGGCGCAACGTTGGGCCGCCGATCAAGCGGGACGGGCGCCGAACCACCAGGCCAGGGCGCTGAAGCTGACAAAGGCCAGTGCCGTGGAGCTCATGATGATCCGCGCGATGCGCCCGTTGTCGGCCCCCCAGCGCTCGGCCAGCAGCGAGACATTGCTGGCCGAGGGCAGCGCGGCGGCCAGCGTCAGCACGGTCAGCGTGAAGGCCGACAGCGGCGCGCCGAGCGCGACGAGCGCGCTGCCCAGCGCGAATACCAGCGCCGGATGCACGAACAGCTTGATCAGCGCCACCGGCACGAAGCGCCGCGCCGGCGTGCGTGTGTGCGCATGCTGCCCGGCGCGCCACAGCACCGCGCCGATCGTGAACAGCGCGACAGGCGTCGCCGAGGCGCCGAGCAGCTCGACCATGCGCGCCAGCGGCCCGGGCAGCGACCAGGCGGCCGCGGAGAAGACGGCGCCCAGCGCGATCGCCCACGGCTGCGGATTGCGCACCGGCCCGGCCAGCGCGAGCTTGAGCCGCGCACCCAGCGGCAGGTGCGCGTTGCCGTGCATCTGCGCCAGCGCCAGGCACACCGAGCTGGTGATGAACATGTCGACCAGCAGCGTGACCATCATCGGCGCGGCAGCCGTTGCGCCGAGCAGCGCCGTCATCAGCGGCATGCCCATGAAGCCGGTGTTGGGGAAGGCGGCGACCAGCGCGCCGAAGGCGGCGTCCTTGATGTTCGTGCCGCCGCGCAGCGTGATCGCGATCGTCAGCGCGACGACCAGCAGCCCGCAGGCGGCATAGAGCGCGAGCGCCAGCGGATCGAGCACCTGCGCCACCGGTGAGCCGGCGCCGAAGCGAAACAGCATGCACGGCAGCGCGAAGTACAGCACGTAGGCATTGAGCCCCGGGATCGCGGCCTCGGGCAGCACGCGCGAGCGCGCCGCCAGCCAGCCGCACAGCACCAGAGCGAAGAACGGAACGGTGACCGAAAGAATGGACTGCATGGGGCGCCGTCGAAGCGGCGCGCAGTATCGCAATGCCCGGTTGCCAGGGCGTGGTCGCTATGATCGCGCGCCCCAGAAGAAGCCTCGTCCGTGTCCGCGCCTCCCAGCCTCAATCCGGCCCAGCTGCAGGCCGTGCACCACCTGTCCGGCCCCTGCCTCGTGCTGGCCGGCGCAGGCTCCGGCAAGACGCGAGTCATCACTCACAAGATCGCGCGACTGCTCCAGCGCACGCCCGACGCGGATCTTGCGCCCAGGCAGATCGCCGCCATCACCTTCACCAACAAGGCCGCGGCCGAGATGCGCGAGCGCGCCAAGCAGCTGATCGGCGGCAAGGCGGCCAAGGACCTGGTGATCTGCACCTTCCACTCGCTCGGCGTGCGACTGCTGCGCGAGGACGGCGCGGCGCTGGGCCTGAAGCCGCAGTTCTCGATCCTCGACAGCGACGACGTGCTCGGCATCCTGCGCGACGCCGGTGGCACCACCGACGCCAAGACCGCGCGCCACTGGCAATGGACGATCAGCCTGTGGAAGAACCAGGGCCTCACGCCCACCGAGGCCGAGGCGCAGGCGAAGAACGACGACGAGCGCGTCGCCGCGCGCGTGATGCAGCGCTACCAGGAGCGGCTGGCGGCCTACCAGGCGGTCGACTTCGACGACCTGATCGGCCTGCCGGTCGCGCTGCTGCAGCGCCACGACGATGTGCGGGCGAAGTGGCAGAACGCCTTGCGCCACGTGCTGGTCGACGAATACCAGGACACCAACGCCCAGCAGTACGAACTGCTCAAGCTGCTGGTCGGCGACGGCCGAGAGCGAGCGGCGATGTTCACCGCGGTGGGCGATGACGACCAGAGCATCTACGGCTGGCGCGGCGCGACGATCGACAACTTGAAGCGCCTGCCGCAGGAGTACCCGGCGCTGAAGGTCATTCCGCTCGAGCAGAACTACCGCTCGACCGGCCACATCCTGCGCGCCGCCAACTGCGTGATCGCCGCCAACCCGAAGCTGTTCGAGAAGAAGCTGTGGAGCGACTTCGGCGACGGCGAGCCGGTGCGCGTGGTCGAGTGCGACGGCGAGGAGCACGAGGCCGAGCGCGCCGTCGCGCGCATCCAGGCGCTGCGCGGACAGGGCGGCGCATTGCAAGGCGGCGTCAACGGCCAGGCGCTGGAGTGGAAGGACTTCGCGATCCTCTACCGCGCCAACCACCAGGCGCGCGTGTTCGAGCAGGCGCTGCGCAAGGCCCAGATCCCCTACAAGGTCTCGGGTGGCCAGAGCTTCTTCGACCGCGCCGAGATCCGCGACCTGTGCGCCTGGCTGCGCCTCCTGGTGAACCAGGACGACGACCCGGCCTTCCTGCGCGCCGTCACGACGCCCAAGCGCGGCATCGGCCACCAGACGCTCGGTGCCTTGGGCGAGTTCGCGGGCAAGTGGAAGGTCAGCCTGTTCGAGGCGCTGTTCGCCGAGAGCCTGGAGAGCGCGCTCAGCAAGAAGGCGATCGGCTCGCTGCACGAGTTCGGCCGCTACGTGAACGACCTCGAGCATCGCGCGCGCCACACCAGCGGCGCCGAAGAGGCGCGCGCGCTGCTGATGGGCTGGCTCAAGGACATCGGCTACGAGCAGCACCTGTTCGACGGCGAGGACAGCGAGAAGCTCGCCGCCGCGCGCTGGAGCAACGTGCTGGATTTCGTCGACTGGATCGCGCGCCGCTGCGGCGGCGAGACGCAGCAGGAGGCCGGCACCACCTTCGAGACCGAGCGCCAGACCGTGCTCGAGGTCGCGCAGACCATCAGCGTGATCATCAGCCTGGCCGAGCGCGGCGACGACCAGAACGTCGTCACGCTGTCGACGCTGCACGCCGCCAAGGGCCTGGAGTGGCCGCACGTCGTGCTGGCCGGCGTCAACGAAGGGCTGCTGCCCTTTCGCAGCGACCAGGCCGACGACACACCGGCCGACGAGATGGCGCAGCGGCTCGAGGAAGAGCGCCGCCTGATGTACGTCGGCATCACGCGCGCGCGCACCACCTTGGCGGTCAGCTGGCTCAAGCGCCGCAAGCGCGGCCGCGAGACGGTGGCCGGCATGCCCAGCCGCTTCATCGCCGAGATGAAGCTCAACGAGGCGGGGCCGAAGGTCGATCCGCGCGAGAAGCTCAAGGCGCTGCGTGCCGAGCTCGCCGCGCGCGCGGCGGCGGCGCCGAAGGCCGCATGACGAGAACCTGGCCCTGGCTCGCCGCGGCGGCCGGCGCCGGCGTGACGGCGATCGCCGCGGCCGTCGGCGGACAGTGGCTGCTGCTGGCGGCGACGAAACCGCTGACGACCCTCCTGCTGATCGCGCTCGCTTGGCAGCGCGGCGGCGAAGAACGGCGGCGCCGCGCGATCCTCGCCGGGCTCGCGCTCTCGCTGCTCGGCGACATCGCGCTGCTGTGGCCGCAGCAGGGCTTCCTGCCGGGCCTGGTGGCCTTCCTGCTCGCGCACCTGGCCTACCTGGTCGCGTTCACCGCGAGCACGCGCTTCGCGGCGCGCTGGTGGCCGTTCTCGGCCTATGCGGTTTTCGCCGCCGTCGCGTTGTCGGTACTTTGGCCCGGCGTGCCGCAGCCGCTGCGCGTGCCGGTGATCGCCTACGTCGCCTGCCTCGCGTCGATGGCCGCGCAGGCCGCCTGCTGGGCACTCGCCGAAGGCGGGTTCGCGCGGCGCGCCGCGATCGGCGGGGCGCTGTTCCTCGCCTCGGACACGCTGCTCGCGTTCAACAAGTTCGCGCAGCCGTTCGCGCTCGCGCCGCTGGCCGTGCTGTCGACCTACTGGGTCGCGCAGGCCTTCATCGCCCTGAGCCTGCCGAGGCGCTAGGCAGCTGCGCGTAGACCGCCTGCGCCAGCGCGCCCAGTTCGGCGCGCGACAGCTGCCCGCTGAGCGCGTAGCCCTGGCGGCCGTCGATCCAGTAGAAGCTGTTCGTGCGCCCGTCGCCGGCGAAGTCGAACGCCGGTGGCGCGGCGGCCGACGAGCTCGGCAGCACCGAGACGTAGAGCGTCACGCGCGTGCCCGCGCCGTTCTCGTACATGAACTGCCCGCGCGCCTCGCCGTTCGCGCCCGGCAGCAGCCGGCCGCCGACCAGCGTGAAGCCGGCTGCGTCGAGCACCGGCACCGAAAGCGGCGTCGCGAGCCGCTTGCTGAGCCACTGCACGAGGTGCTCCTGCTGCGCGGCCGGCACCTCGACGGCATGGCGCTTCTCGGGCTGGTAGACCACATGGGCCGCGGCTGCCTCGCGCACGAAGGCCGGCGTGGCCGGCGCGGCGCGCGCGAGCGTCGGCGCCGGCAGCGTCAGCGAGCGCAGGCCCCAGCCCGAACCGAAGCCGACCAGCAGCGCCGCGCCGGCCAGCAGGGCCGCCGCGACGGCCCCGCGCGGCGGCGCCCAGCGCCGCGGACGCAGCGCGCGCTGCATCGACAGCGGCACCGGTTCGTCGAGCAGCTCGCCATGCAGGGCGCGCAGTCCGGCGCCCTGCGCGCGCCAGGCCGCAACCTCGGCCGCGTCCTGGGGATGCTCGGCCAGCCAGGCCTCGACCTCGGCCGCGCGCGCGGACGACAGCTCGCCGTCGAGCCAGGCATGCAGCTCGTGGCGTTCGGGCGGGGCCGCTTTCTCGTTCATTTCACTTCACCACCCGCAGGGGCGCACGTGCCGGCACGCCCTCGAGCCGCTCACGCAGCTGTGCGCGCGCCCGCGACAGCCGCGACATCACGGTGCCCACCGGCACGCCCAGCACCTCGGCCGCCTCGGCGTAGCTGCAGCTTTCGACGCTGACCAGCAGCAGCGTCTCGCGCAGCGGTGCAGCCAGGCTGGCCAGGCCGCGTTCGAGGTCGAGCCGCTGCGCGGTGAGCGCATGCGGCTCGTGGCGCGGCTCGTTGGCATCGTCGAGTTCGGCATGGTCGTCGAACCACCCGCGGTCGCGGCGGTGATTGGCGTGCAGGTGGTGCATCAGCGTCAGCAGCCAGCGGCGCAGCGCCGCGGCGGGGTCGCCCTCGGCCGGCATGCGCCACAGCGACCACTTGCGCACGGCGCGCTCGAGCGTGTCTTGCACCAGGTCGTCGGCGCGCGCCGCGTCGCCCGTCAGCAGCCGCGCGTAGCGGCGCAGGCGCGGGATGTGGGCGATCGCGGCCTCGGGCTTCATCGGATCGCGATGATGCCTTTCGCGCGGTCAGGGCTTGGCGCTGTGCCAGACGTTGTTGAAGCCGTCGCCGGTCTTGTCGCCGGGCTTCTGGTCCTTGACCCAGTAGTACAGCGGCGCGCCCTTGTAGGCCCACTGCCTGCTGCCGTCGTCGCGTGTGATCACGCTCCAGTCGCCGCCCGTCTTGGCGTCGGCGCCGGCCGCCAGCGGCGGCCAGTTGGCGGCACAGGGGCCGTTGCACACGCTCTTGCCGCCGCCGACCGGGTCGCGGTCGAAGGTGTAGAGCGTCATGCCGTTGGCGCCGACCAGCACGCCGCCTTCGGTCTTGGCGGGGGCCGGCGCAGCGCCTGGCATCGTGCCGCTGCAGGCGGCGAAGAGCACGGTCGTGGCCGCGAGCGCGGCGAGGCGGGTGAAGTTCATGGGCAGGTCCTTCGCGGTGGGTGACCTGCGGTGAACACGGCGCGCGGGCGATTTATTCCCGCGGCCTCACATTCCCTTGAAAAGATGGGTGTACGAGCGGCTCACCTCGAGCTTCTCGTTCGAGCCCTTCACGCTGACGAGCTGGCGGCCGCGAAAGTCGCGCGTGATGCCGGCGATCGCCTTGGTGTTGACCAGGGTCGAGCGGTGGATCTGCCAGAACAGCTCGAGGTCGAGTTCCTCGAGCAGCTCCTTGATCGGCTTGCGGATCAGCGCTTCGAACTGCGCGGTCTGCACGCGCGTGTACTTCTCGTCGCTGATGAAGAACAGCACGTCCTCGACCGGGATCATCTGGATCGTCGAGCCGACGGTCGCCTGGATCCAGCGCAGCGTCGGCTTGGCGGCGGCCGGGTTCATCTGCGCGGCCAGGCGCTTGAGCAGCTGCTCGATCGGCACCGCCGGTGCCGCGGCGGCGCCGTTGCCGGCTGCCGGCTCGCCGCGGCGCTGCGCGAGGCGCTTCTTCAGCCGCCCCACGGTGACCTGCAGGCGTTCGCGCTCGGCCGGCTTGAGCACGTAGTCCGCCGCGCCCTGCTCGAAGGCCTCGACCGCGTATTCGTCGTAGGCGGTGATGAAGACGATCTCGCAGCCGCTCCAGTCGTCATCGTCGCCGCCCAGCTGCACGATCTCGCGCGCCGCCTCGACGCCGGTCATGCCGGGCATGCGGATATCGAGGAACACGAGGTCGGGGCGGTGGGCCTTGACCAGGTCGACCGCCTCGGCGCCGTTCTTCGCCTCGGCGACGATCTCCAGCTGCGGCCAGACCTCGGCCAGGCGCGCGCGCAGCTGCTCGCGCATCAGGCGTTCGTCGTCGGCGATGACGGCGGTGACGGAAGCAGCGGGCGACGCGTCGGCAGAACTCATGCCTGCATCGTAGTCGCCGCCGTCTCGACCGTGGGCGCGGCGTTGCGCGCCGGCCGCAGCAGCCGCCAAAGCCCCCAGCCCAGGAGCAGGAAGGGCGACAGCACCAGGGCCAGCACCGCGAGCACGGCCAACAGCGGCAGGCCGACGCCGAACACGATGCCGATCAGCGCCGCACCGAGGCCCAGCAGCAGCGCGAACGGCACGACGAGCAGGACGATCGCGATGGCCAGCGCGACGCCCACCACCAGCACGACCTTGTGCGCCGGTGGCATCTGCGCCAGCGACAGCGGCGGCCACTGCTCCACGCCGTCGACGACGACGCTGATCGGCGTGTCCGCCACCGAATGCAGGGTCCAGCCGATGAAGCCCACGCCGACCAGCGTCAGCACGGCCAGGATCGCCAGCACGGCGGGCCAGGTCGGCCGCCGCCTCACGGTGGGTACGGGCGTGTTCATGAGTGCTTTGCTCCTTCTTCGTTCGGGTCGCCGTTGCGCATCGTGTAGGGCACGACGATGGTGACCACCGTGCCCTGCGGCTGGTTCTCGGTGATCTTGAGCTGCGCCTTGCCGCCGTACAGCAGCTGCAGGCGCTCGCGGATGTTGGCCAGCCCGGTGCCGGTGCCGGCGGTCGCGGCCTTGCCGAAGCCCAGGCCGGTGTCGGCCACCGTGACCGCGAGCTTGCCGTGCTGGATCTCGGCCTTGACCAAGAGCCGCCCGCCTTCTGCCTTGGGCTCGAGGCCGTGCTTGATCGCGTTCTCGACCAGCGACTGCAGCATCATCGGCGGGAAGTCGGCCGAGTGCAGGCCCTCGGGGATGTCGATCTCGAACTGCAGCCGGTCCTCCATGCGCACCTTGAGGATCTCGAGGTAGGGCCGGATCACCGACAGCTCGCGGCCCAGGTCCTTGGTGCCGGTGGCGTTGGCCTCGCGCATCGTCGGCATGCTGGCGCGCAGCAGCGCGATCAGGTTCTTCTGCATCTTGCTGGCGCGCGACGCGTCGGTCTCGATCAGGTGGTCGATCGACGCCAGCGTGTTGAACAGGAAGTGCGGCTCGACCTGCGCCTGCATCGCCGCCATGCGTGCCTCGACCACCTGCCGGCGCAGCGCCTCGCTCTCGGCCATCTCGGTCGCCTGCTTGGCCTGCACCTCGGCCTTGCGGCGGCCCTTGCCCATGACCTTGGCGATGATCGACGCGACGATCGCCAGCATCAGCAGGCTCATCATCGACTCGCCGAGCGTCTGGCCCTCGACGACGGTGACCTGCGGCTTGGTGTCGGCGATGGCCTCCTCGATCTCGGCCTTGGCCTCCTCGATCGCGCGCTGGATCTCGCCGGCGTCGGCGCCCTTGGGCAGCGGCACCGTGATGTCGGGCTCGACCGGCGGGACGGGCGGCACCGGCGGCATCGGCGGCACCGGCAGGCCGCGCGCCGCGGCGGCCTCGGCGGCCGACGCCGCCTGCGACGCCGCGGCTTCGGCGGCCTCGGCCTCGGAGGCGGCGCGCTGCATCGCCTGCGCGGCCTCGCCCCGGTAGACGTGCACGCCCTTCTCGTCGATCTTGATCTGGACCTGGCGGCCGGGCTCGCTGTCGTCGCTGATCGTGATGCCCTTCTTGTCGTCGATCTGCACCCGCTTGTTGCCCGCGCTGCCCGGCTTGGGCACGCGAGGCGGATGGACGACCGTGCGGTCCTCGCTCAGGCGCCAGGTGAACGGCGGCAGATCGTGCAAGATGCCGCCGGCCACCAGGGCCAGCAGCGCGAGCAGCAGGAAGCGCTTCCAGGTCTGCTGCGCCAGCCAGTCGGAGTAGCGGCGCAGCGCCCGCCCGCTGGCGGCAAAGACCTGTTCGGCGCGCGCGCGCCAGGCGCTGGAAGACGAAGGCAAACTGCTCATGGCGCGCACTGTACGGGCGCGGCAGCCGGCCGGCGCGCCGCTCGCGACGCGCTGCGCAATGCGCCGGACAGACTGCCGTGTCGCCCGACAGGCGCGGGTGCGCTCAGCGGCCCAGCACGCCGCGCAGCAGGTCGATCGCGTTCGGCGTGGCGGGCTTGTCGGCCGGCTGGTCGGCGGGCTTGGGCTGCGCGTCGGCCTCGGCCATTGACGGCATGCCCAGCACCGCGCTGGCCACCGACTTCACGCGCAGCTTGGCGGCCCACACCGGCTCCCACGGCGCCTTCGGGTCGGCCGGGCGCGACGGGTGCGCCAGGTTGAGCTCGCTGCCGTAGGCGATCAGGCGCAGGAAGGCACCGCTGTCGCGCCCGCCGGCGAACACGCCCTTGGGGATCGCGCAGCTGGTCTGCGAGGGCTTCATCAGGACCTTCTCGCCGAGCCAGCGGTCGACCGCGGCATTGGTCTGGTAGTCGATCAGGCCGAAGCCGGTGTCCGGCAGCTCGCTCGAGGTCCAGATCACCATCTCGTTCTCGCCTTTGCTGCCCATCGCCGCGGCGAAGTAGGCGCGCGCGGTCGGCAGCGCGTTCCAGCTCAGCTGCGTGGCGCCGCCGGCGTCGGCCTGCTGCAGCGCGATGGCCGGCATCAGGTCCTGCGCCGCGGGGATGCTGAAGCGAAACCCCTCCGGCACGCCGGCGCCGCTGAACTGGTGCTCGCCGACCAGCGAGGCCTTCTCCGGCACCATGCGCGCGTCCTTGGGGCTGGGCCAGACCGGGCGGCCGGCGGCGCTGTGCGCGCCGCGCTGGGTCGCGCGGCGGCCGACGAAGAACTTGGCCAGGTCGGCCGGCGTCGCGCTCGCCATGTCGAGCACGCGCGGCTGGCCGGCGCGCACCGCCTCGCCGCAACCCCAGTAGAGCAGCAGCTTGCCCTTGGGGCGCTCGTGGGGCTGGTCTTCGACGGGCTCGTCGCGCTCGGGCGCGGCCTGCGGCTTGGCATCCTTGGGCGACTGCAGCGTCAGCGCCGGGCTCAGGAAGCCGGCCGGCACCGCCTGCTGGGCCTCGGGCAGCGAGGCGTTCGCGCGGCTGTAGAGCGTCACGTCGACCCAGCGGCCGCTGGCACCGTCTTGCGTGTGGCCGAAGCGGTTCGCGCCGGCACCGCCGCCGCCCAGCAGCCCGCCCAGCGCCGACAGCGGGTTGGCGCCGCCGGCGCCTGCGCCGCCGGCGCCTGCGCCGCCCATGCCCATCGGCATGCCCATGCCGCTGTAGGTCGCGATGTCGATCCAAGCCTGGGCCTGGGGCGGCTTGACGTTGGACTGCGCGAACGCCGGCGAGGCCGCGGCGCAGGCGAGGGCGGTGAGGGCGAGAGCGGGCAAGGCACGCATGTGGGACTCCTGATCACGCGGATCGACCCGTGCGGTCGAAAGGCGGGCAGTGTGGCCGCCGGCGAGGCGCGCGGCCATCCCTCACGGCGGGGTTGAACGGCGCGCTCAGGCGTCCGCGACGCGCTCGCCGTCGCGCACGACGGCGCCGCTCGCGACGAGATCGTCGACCAGTCCCAGCGTCCACTCGGCGAGCGTGCCGCAGCCGTGGCCTTGGTGGATGCGCCGGTGCAGCGGCGTGCGCTCGGCCCAGGCCAACAGCTCGGCCAGCGGCTGCGCGCGCTCTTCCATCAGGTGGTACTTGAGCAGCACCTTCGCGGCGTGGCGCGCATGACGCGCCGGCTCGGCCTGGAACGCGGCCAGCCGCGCGCGGGCGCGCGCGATCGCGCCGGCGACATCGGTGAACGGCGCGCCGTGGCCGGGCAGCACCAGCGCGACCGGCAGGCGCTCGATCGCATCGAGTACCGCGCCGACGTCGTCGAAGGCGCGCTCGCCGTCGAGCTCGGGAAACACGACGCCGAAACCGTGTTCCCACAGCGCGTCGGCCGAGACCAGCACGCCGTGGTGCGCGTCGAACAGCATCACCGCGTCGGGATCGTGGCCGGGCGCGGCGATCACGTCCCACGGACGGCCGCCCAGCATCACCGCGCTGCCGGGACGCAGCACGCCGGTCGCCGCGAATCGTTCGCAGCGCTGGCCGGTGGGCGCATAGCTCAGGGCCGCCTCGTCCCAGCGCTGCACGGCGTCGAACGGGCCCGGCGGCACGTCGGTCGGCAAGCCGGGATGGGCGCGCTGCAGCGTCGCGTTGCCGCCGCAGTGGTCCGAATGCAGGTGGGTGTTGAGCAGGCGCTCGAGCCGCGCGCCGCGCAGCGCATGGCTCACCAGCGCCTGCGTCTGCGCCGCATGGTTGACGTGGCCGCTGTCGACCAGCACGGCGCTCTCGCCGTCGGGCGCATGCACGAGGATGTTGTTCGACGACAGCCAGCCGCGCTCGAGCACGGTCACGTCGCCCGGAAGCAGGCCGTTCATGGCGTGCGCGTGCCTTCGACCTGCACCCGCAGCGTCACCTCGTCGCCGACGAAGGGCAGGCCGAAGTCGATGCCGAAGTCGCTGCGCTTGATGCGGCCCTCGAAGTCGCCGCCGCACAGCTCGCGCGCCGGCGCCTCGGGGTGCGGCGCGCAGCGATAACGCACGGCGGTGAGCGTCAGCGGCTGGCTGATGCCGCGCAGCGTCAGCTCGCCGCGCACCTCGGCCAGCCGTGCGCCATCGAAGCGCAGCGAGCGGGCGACGAACCAGGCCGTCGGATGAGCCGCCGCGGCCAGCAGGTCGTCGCGGCGGATGCGCTCGTCGAAGGCCGCGAAGCCGGTGCTCACGCTCGCGGTGTCGATCTCGATGCTGATCTCGCCGCGACCAGCCGCCGCATCGAGCACGACCGCGCCGCGCGCCGGCCCGAGGCGGCCGCGGATCGTCGAGGTGGCGAAGTGCGACAGCTCGAACTGCACCCAGCTGCTGTGTGGATCGAGCGCATAGCCGACCGGCGCCGCCGTGGCGCCCAGCGTCGCCAAGGTGACAAGTGCCGCGGCCAGGCGCACGAAATGCTTGCGTTTCATGCCGCGATGCTAGCGACCGCCGTCACGTGGCGCCGCTACAGTCGAAGCGAGCCGTACCCAACAACAATGACGTTGCGCACCACCGCCGCCGACCCGCGCGAGCCGGACGAGCCGGACGAGCCGCCGCAGCTGCGCGCGCGCGTGCGAGCGATGCGGGTGCGACTGCTGTTCGAGCGCACCCGCACCTCCACCTGGACCGGCTTCGCCGCGCTGCTGCTGGTGGTGACGCTGCTGTGGGGGCGCGTGCCGCCCGCGCTGCTGGGCGGCTGGGTCGCCGTCAAGCTGGCGCTCATGTTGTGGCGCGTCGCGGTGCGGCGCCGCTTCGCCGACCGCCGCGGCTGGAGCGACGCGCAGTGGTGCCGCCGTTTCACGCAAGTGGTGGTGATCGACGGCCTGGCCTGGGGCCTGGGCGTCGCGGTGCTGGCGCCGGCCGGCGGGCCGACGATCACGATGCTGCTGATGGCCACGGTCGTCGCGGTGGTCGCGATCGCGGCGATGGTGCTGCCGCTGTACCTGCCGCTGCACGTCGGCTTCAGCCTCGGCACCATCTTGCCGGTGGCGCTCACGCAGCTGGCCAACGGCGGCATCGTCGGGCTCTATGGCGGCGTCGGCCTGCTGCTGTTCCAGGTCTTCGTGCTGATGGAAGGCCGCACCGCGGCGCGCCAGCTGATCGAGCTGATGCGCCTGCGGGTGCTGCTGGAGCAGGAGGCCGAGCGCCGCAACGAGGCGCTGGCGCTGGCGCAGCGCCACAGCGCGGTGAAGAGCCAGTTCCTCGCCACGATGAGCCACGAGATGCGCACGCCGCTGCACGGCATCCTCGGCGTGGCCGAGCAGCTGCGCGCCGATGCCGAGGCCGGTGTGGCCAGCGAGCTGATGCGCCGCCCGCTCGAGCTCGTCGCGCGCTCGGGCGAGCACTTGCTGGGCCTGATCAACGACCTGCTCGACTTCGCCAAGATCGAAGCCGGCCAGATGACGCTGGCCGAGGCGCCGTTCGAGCTGCGCGCCTGCATCGACGAGGTGGTCGCGCTGGCGCGCGCGGCGGCGCGCGACAAGGGCCTGGCGCTGCGCGCCGAGCTGTCGGCGCTGGGCGCCGGCGCGCACTGGGTGCGGGGCGACGCGGCGCGGCTGCGCCAGGTGCTGCACAACCTGCTCGGCAACGCGATCAAGTTCACAGAGCGCGGCGAAGTCAGCCTGGTCGCCTCGCGCGACGCGCAGCTGGGCTGGTTGCGCATCGAGGTCAGCGACACCGGCGTGGGCATCGCGCCCGAGCAGATGACGCGCATCTTCGAAGCCTTTCATCAAGGCGAGGCGAGCTTCGACCGCCGCTTCGCCGGCACCGGCCTGGGCCTGACGATCGCGCGCGAGCTGGCGCGCGCGATGGGCGGCGACCTGCACGGTCGCAGCACGCCCGGCGCCGGTTCGAGCTTCTGCTTCGAGGCGCCGCTGCCGCCGTGCGACGCGCCGCAGGTCCTGCCCGCGAAGTCGGCGCCGCCGGTCGCGCTGCGCGGGCGCGTGCTGCTGGTCGAAGACAACGCCGTCAACGCGCTGGTCGCGCAGGCGATGCTGCGCCGCTGCGGCCTGGAGGTCGAGCACGTGCTCGACGGCGAACAAGCCGTCTCGCAGGTCCTCGCGAGCCGGCCCGATCTGGTGCTGATGGACTGCCAGATGCCGACCATGGACGGCATCACCGCGACGCGCCGCATCCGCGCGAGCGAGGCCGAATCCGGCGCGCAGCGCGTGCCGATCGTCGCGCTGACCGCCAACGCCTATGCGAGCGATCGCGATCAGTGCCTGGCCGCCGGCATGGACGAGCACCTCGCCAAGCCGTTTCGGGAAGACGAGTTGCGCGCGACGCTGGCGCGCTGGCTGGCCCCCCGCTGACCCACGAGGCCAGCGCCGGGCCGCTCCCAAGCGGCCGAGGGCCCCCCCTTTGGGGGGGCAGCGAACGCAGTGAGCGTGGGGGCTCGGCGCCACGAGGCCAGCGCCGGGCCGCTCCCAAGCGGCCGAGGGCCCCCTCGGGGGGCAGCGAACGCAGTGAGCGTGGGGGCTCGGCGCCACGAGGCCAGCGCCGGGCCGCTCCCAAGCGGCCGAGGGCCCCCTCGGGGGGGCAGCGAACGCAGTGAGCGTGGGGGCTCGGCGCCACGAGGCCAGCGCCGGGCCGCTCCCAAGCGGCCGAGGGCCCCCTCGGGGGGCAGCGAACGCAGTGAGCGTGGGGGCTCGGCTTACTTGCGCGACACCTTCACGGCGATCGGCTCGCTCGCGGCCATCACGTCGTTCGGCGCGGCGTTGCGCACCAGCTCGAGCCGCAGGCGGTAGTCGCCCGGCGGCGGGTTGAGCCAGACCTGGGTCAGGCCGTTCGACAGCGGCACCAGCTCGGGCGCCGCGCCGGCACGCTCGGCGACGAGGCGAAAGTGCCCGACGCCGGCGTCCTTGACGTCCACATGGCCGACGTTGAGGCCCGAGGCGTGCATCTGCACCAGGAAGGGCGGCTGCAGCGTCTCGCCGGCGCGCGGCGCGAGCAGCGCGACGCCGGGCTTGACCAGGCTCCTCGGATCGACGTCGTCGTTCTTCTTCGTGACCGTCACGGTCATCGGCTTGCTGTAGATGAAGAACGGGATGTGCTTGTGGTCGGCCAGCAGCAACCGCAAGGTGTAGGTGCCGGGCTTGAAGCTCAGCACCGTTTCCATCTGGCCCTTGCCGAAGTGGACGTACTGGTCGTTGAACGGCAGCGGCTTGGTGAAGTCGAGCGGCAGGTCGCGGTTGACCAGCAGATGGTGGTGGCCGGTCTTGGGCACGTCCTTGACGATCGGCGAGAGCCCATAGCGCGACAGGCCGAACTTCAGCACGAACGGCGTCTCGATGCGGTCACCGTCCTTGAGGTTGGTGAAGTAGGTGGCCGGCTGCTCGGTGCGCAGCGGCATCGTGACCCAGGGGTGCTGCGCGTCGGGCGCGTTCGTGGCCGCCGACGGGGCGGCGCCGGCCAGCGCGAGCGCGGCCAGGGCAAGGGCGTGGCGGATCGGCATACGGCTCGTCGGTCCGTGGCGGAGCGCGCAGCTTACCCGGCCCACCATGAAAAACGCCCCGCTCAAGCGGGGCGTTGCACGACGGTTTGCGCGCTGGCGCTCAGGCGCTTACTGCTTGACCGCTTCGACCTGGATCAGCAGGCGCACGTTGTCGGGGATGCCCGGCAGGCCGTAGGCCATGCCCCACTGGCTGCGCTGGATCGTGGTCTCGAAATCGCCGCCGCAGACCTCGCGCTTGAGCATCGGGTTCTGGTAGCAGTTGAAGTTGCTGGCCTTGAGCGTGACCGGCTGGCTCTTGCCGAGCATCGTCAGCGTGCCGCTGACTTCGGTGACCTTGTCGCCGCTGAACACGAGCTTGTCGCCGACGAACTTTGCGGTCGGGAATTCGGTCGCGTTGAAGAAGTCCTTGCTCGACAGGTGCTTGTCCAGCGGCGCGACGCCGGTGCTCACCGAGGTGGTGTCGATCGTCACCTCGACCTTGCCGGTCTTGGCGGCGCGGTCGAACTGCACCGTGCCTTCCTTCTTGTCGAAGCGCCCGCGCAGCGTCGAGGTGCCGAAGTGCTGCGCCTCGAAGGTCGCGAAGGTGTGCGTCGGGTCGATCGCATAGGTGTTGGCCTGGGCGCCGAAGGCGGCCGCGGCGAAGGCGAACGCGGCGAGGGACTGCTTGAACATCGAACGGATCTCCGTGGTTGGAACGGTGGGGGATGGAACGGGGTGAAGGCTCACAGCGGCGCGATGCCGGTGAGCACGAGCTTGAACTTGACCTGCACGTCGTTGGCGACCATGGACGTGTCGGTCCACTCGCCCTCGCCGATCTTGAAGTCCAGGCGCTTGATCGCGAACGCGCCGGTCGCGGTGCTGGTGGCGCCGGACTGCGCCAGCGTCACCGGCACGGTCACGTCCTTGGCGGCGCCCTTGATACCGAGCTTGCCGGCGACCTCGAACTTGCCGCCGCCCAGTGCCTTGATCGACGTCGACTGGAAGGTGGCCTGCGGGAACTTGGCGGTGTTGAACCACGGCGCCTTGGGCAGCTCGGCGTCGCTCTCCGGGTTGCCCATCGTCGCGCTGGCGATGTCGATCGTGAACGCGACCTTGCCGGCCTCGGGCTTCTTGGGGTCGAGCGAGACCTGGGCGTCGAACTTGCGGAACTTGCCGTCGACCGGCACGCCCATCTGCTTGATCGAGAAGCTCACGTCGCTTTGTGCGGGCACGAGCCTGGCGGCGGTCTGGGCGCCGGCCGGGGTCGCGGCCAGGAGGCCGGCGGCGGCGAGGGCGAGCAAGGCGGTGGAAAGCGTCTTCATGCGCAGTGGTTTCTCGGTTTCGAAGCTCGGGTTCATGCGCGCCCCAGGCCCATGCGGGCGAGCAGGCCGTCGCGATCGACGAAGTGGTGCTTGAGCGCGGCCGCCACATGCAGCACGACCAGCGTCAGCAGCGTGTAGGCGGCAACGGCATGCCAGGGCTTGATCAGCTTGGCCAGCGCCTCGTCCTTGGGCACGAAGTCCGGCAGCGGCAGCACGCCGAACCAGACGATCGGAAAACCGGCCGCCGAGCTGTAGGCCCAGCCCACCAGCGGCACGATGAAAAACAGCGCGTACATCGCGACATGCGTCCATTCGGCGGCGCGCATCTGCCACGACGGCGTGCCGATCTGCACGCGCTGCGAGTAGGCGGGCGGGCGATGCGTCAGGCGCCAGGCCAGGCGCGCGATCGACAGCGCCAGGATCGTGACGCCGGCCCACTTGTGCCAGTTGTAGAACTTGAGCCGCTGCGGCGAGAACGGCAGGTCGCTCATGTACCAGCCGAACGCCATGCTGCCCAGGATCATGACCGCCAGCAGCCAGTGCAGGGCGATCGCCGTCGGGCTGTAGCGGTTGGCTGGGTGGGCCGCCGGGCGGGCGGCCGAAGCAAGGGCAGTCACGTGCATGAGCGTTCTTCTGTGGATGCCGCACTGTATTGAACGGTCGCGGCCCGAAAGTTCACGGCCCTTGACGCTTTGGTGCAAAAAACTTGAAACGCCTTCCTTCGCTCGACACGCGAAGCGCCCGCTACGATCGGCCAATGCCTTGTTGGTTCCACGATTCGCAGGTGCGCGTCGCGGCCGGCATCGCCATGGCGCTGCAAGCGGCCGTGGCGCAGGCCGACCCGCTGGCCGATTGCGCCGCGATCGCCGACGACCGCGAGCGCCTGGTCTGCTACGACGCGCTGGCCGGGCGCGACCGCGCGCGCTCGCCGACCGTGGTTGCGCCCGCGGCGCCCGCCGGCCGCACGCCCGATGTGCTGCTGCCCGAGTCGCCGCCGGCCGGCCAGGGCCTGGTCGGCCCGCCCGCGCCGTTGCCGAGCTTCCTGTCGCGCTTCTGGGAGCTCGACGCGGCCGACAAGCGCGGCGCGCTCAACTTCAACGGCTACCGCGCGAACTACGTCCTGCCGATCCACTACGCGAGCCGCATCAACGCCTCGCCCTACAGCCCGACGCAGCCGGCCGGCGAGACGCCCGAGCCCTTCCAGCGCACCGAGGCCAAGTTCCAGATCTCGCTGCGCAGCAAGCTGTGGGAGGGGCTGCTGCTGCCGGGTGCCGACCTGTGGGGCCTGTACACGCAGCAATCGATGTGGCAAGTCTGGAACGGCGACTACTCGGCGCCGTTTCGCAACACCGACTACGAGCCCGAACTGATGTACATGGTGCCGACGCCGCCGACGCTGCAGCCGCTGCCCTTCGGCTGGCGCTGGCGCTATGCGCAACTCGGCTACGCGCACCAGTCGAACGGCCAGACCGATCCGCTGTCGCGCAGCTGGAACCGTCTTTACGTCGGTGCGGGCTTCGAGCGCGAGGACGTCTCGCTGATGCTCAAGCTCAACCGCCGCCTGCCCGATCACGACGACAACAACCCCGACCTCACGTCCTTTCGCGGCAACGGAGAGCTGCAGCTCGGCTGGACGCCAGGGCGCGCGACCGCGCTGCTGCAGTGGCGCTTCAATCCCAAGGACTGGTCGCGCGGTTCGTGGCAGATCGACTGGAGCTATCCGCTTGCATTCGAGCCGGCACGTGCGATGCGCTGGTACGTGCAGTACTTCAACGGCTATGCGGAGTCGCTGCTCGACTACAACGTCAGGCACTGGAGCCTGGGGCTCGGGGTGGCGCTGATCGAGTTCTGATCAGGCGGCGGCCCACAGATGGGCCGCACGCCGCGCCAAGGCCTCGTGTTCGTGCGGCGAAAGCAGGCGCTGCCTCAGCGCGAAATCCAGCGTCACGAGCGCCGCGTCGACGGTCATCTCGCCGCATGCCGCGTGCTCGATGGCTTCATCAACCGTGGCCAGCCACAGCTGTGCCACCTCGCCGTCGCGGTTGAAGGGCTGCACGAAGGCCGGCAGGCGCAGGTCGAAGGCGTGCAGGTGCTCGTGCTGCAGGCCGAGGCCGGCGCAGTCGGGCAGGGCACGGTGCAGCGCGATCACGCGCCCCGGCACGGCCCGCGCGGTCACGTCGCTCGCCAGGCCGGCTTCCTCGTCGCCCTCGCGCAGCAGCGTCTCGCGCGGCGTTTGCCCGTGCGGCACGCCGCCGCCGATCAGGTTGTCGAGCAGGCCGGGGTCGGTCGGCTTGGTCCACGCGCGCCGCGCGATCCACAGGTGCGTGGGCTTGCCGTCGCGGCCGGCGACGTAGCCGTTGGCATGCGCGCCCAGTGTCAGCGTGCCCCAGAAGCGCGACGCGGCTCGCTCGATCAGCGCCAGCGCTTCGCCGCCGGGCGCGGCGAGCACGGGATAGGTCTCGTCGCGCCAGCCCGAGATCAACTCGCGCTCGCGCAGCGCGGCATTGATGTCGTGCAGTGCGGCGCTGCGCGACGCGAGGTCGCCCAGTGCCGCGTCCAGCTCGATGCGCGTGCCGTCGATCGACAGCGGCGCGCCGAGTGCGAGCAGCGCCTCGGCGCCGTCCTCGGCGACGGAGCCGACTTCGAGGCCGCCGACGACGAACGGGATGCGCCGCAGCGGCTGGGCGCGCGCTTCGTCGATCGCGGCCCAGCGGTGCATGAAGAACCGATCAGGCCGCGGCGCGCTGCACCGCCTGGCCGCGCCACTGCGCCATCAGGCCGTCCCACTTCGCACGCGCGGCGTGGAGGTGGCGCTCCTTCACGTGGCCGAAGCCGCGGATCTCTTCCGGAATGCGCGCGATCTCGATCGCCAGCGAAAGCTTCGTCGCGTTCAGCGAGCCGATGAGCTCCTCGATGCAGGCACGGTACTCGCCGATCAGCGCGCGCTCGGTTCTGCGCTCCTCGGTGCGGCCGAAGGGATCGAGCGCGGTGCCGCGCAGGCCCTTCATCCGGGCCAGCAGCTTGAACGCGGTGCGCATCCAGGGGCCGAACGGGCGCTTGATGAGCTCGCCGCGCTCGTTGCGCTTCGCGACCATCGGCGGCGCGAGGTGGTGCACGATCTTGATGTCGCCTTCGAACATCGATGCGATCCTGTCGGTGAACGCGGTGTCGGTGTGCAGGCGCGCGACCTCGTATTCGTCCTTGTAGGCCATCAGCTTGAAGAGATAGCGCGCGACGGCCTCGGTCAGCCTGGTCGAGCCCAGCGGCGCTTCGGCGGCCTTCACCTTCTCGACGAAGTCGGCGTAGGTCTTCGCGTAGGCCGCGTCCTGGTAGCCCGTGAGGAACTCGACGCGCTTGCCGATCACCTCGGCCAGGCCGGGCTTGCGCACCAGCTGGATCACCTGCGCCGCCTGGTAGAGCGACTTCACCGCGGCGAGGTCGTGCGCGCAGCGACGGCCCCATTCGAACGCGGCCTTGTTGTTCTCGACCTGCACGCCGTTGAGCTCGATCGCGCGCATCAACGCGGCGTGCGACAGCGGCACGCGGCCCTTCTGCCATGCATAGCCCAGCATCAGCGGGTTGGTGTAGATCGAGTCGCCGACCAGCTGCACCGCCACTTCCTCGGCGTCGAACGAGCCGATCAGGCCCGCGCCCACCGCGGCCTGGATCGCGGCCTCGCAGCTGCCCGAGGGGAACTGCCAGTCGGGGTTGGTGACGAAGGCCGCGGTCGGCGTGCCGTGCGAGTTCAGCGCCACGAAGGTGCGGCCCGGCTGCATCGCGGACAGCGTCGTCTTGTTGGCGGTGACGATGGGGTCGCAGCCGATGATGAGGTCGGCCTTGGCGGTGTCGACCTTGGTGGTGTGGATGGCCTCCGGCCGGTTGGCGATCTGGATGTGGCTCCACGTCGCGCCGCCCTTTTGCGCCAGGCCGCCGGCGTCTTGCGTCACCACGCCCTTGCCTTCGAGGTGCGCGGCCATGCCCAGCAGCTGGCCGATCGTGATCACGCCGGTGCCGCCGACGCCGCCGACCACGATGCCCCAGGCGTTCTCGGCCAGCGGCAGCGCCGGCTCGGGGATCGGGGGCAGCGTCGACAGGTCGCCCTTCTTCTCCTTCTTGGGCTTCTTGAGCTGGCCGCCTTCGACGGTGACGAAGCTCGGGCAGAAGCCCTTCAGGCAGCTGTAGTCCTTGTTGCAGGTGTTCTGGTTGATGCGGCGCTTGCGGCCGAACTCGGTCTCGACCGGCTCGACCGACAGGCAGTTGCTCTGCACCGAGCAGTCGCCGCAGCCTTCGCAGACCAGCTCGTTGATCACGACGCGCTTCTCGGGATCGGCCAGCGTGCCGCGCTTGCGGCGGCGGCGCTTCTCGGTCGCGCAGGTCTGGTCGTAGATGATGATCGTCGTGCCCTTGAGCTCGCGGAACTCGCGCTGGATGCGGTCGAGCTCGTCGCGGTGGTGCACGGTCACGCCGGGCTCGAGCGTCACGCCGTCGTACTTGGCGGGCTCGTCGGTCACGATCACCAGCTTGGCCACGCCCTCGGACACCAGGCTCTTCATGATCTGCAGCACCGAGTGGCCTTCCGGGCGCTCGCCGACCTGCTGGCCGCCGGTCATCGCGACCGCGTCGTTGTAGAGGACCTTGTAGGTGATGTTCACGCCGGCCGCGATGCTCTGGCGGATCGCCAGCAGGCCCGAGTGGAAGTAGGTGCCGTCGCCGAGGTTGGCGAAGATGTGCTGTTCGTTGGTGAACGGCGCCTGGCCGACCCAGGGCACGCCTTCGCCGCCCATCTGCGTGAAGGTGGTGGTGCTGCGGTCCATCCACACCGTCATGTAGTGGCAGCCGATGCCGGCCACCGCGCGCGAGCCCTCGGGCACGCGGGTGCTGGTGTTGTGCGGGCAGCCCGAGCAGAACCACGGCGCGCGATCGCCGGTGTCGCTCTTGAGTTCGAGCAGCGCGCGCTCGCGCGCCTCGATGATGGCGATGCGCGCGTCCATCTTCGCGGCGATCTCGCTGCCGGCGGGCGCCAGCCCCATCTTCTTCAGCCGCTTGGCGATGGCCTTGGCGATGATGGCAGGCGTCAGGTCGGCCTTGGCGCGCAGCAGCCAGTTCTCGCTCGGGTTGCTGCGGCTCCATTCGCCGCCGCTCTGGTCGCCCTCGGGCTCGTCGAACTTGCCGAGCACGTTGGGGCGCACGTCGGGGCGCCAGTTGTAGAGCTCTTCCTTGAGCTGGTACTCGATGACCTGGCGCTTCTCCTCGACGACCAGGATCTCCTGCAGCCCTTGCGCGAACTCGCGCGTGATCGTGGCCTCCAGCGGCCACACGACGTTGACCTTGTGCAGGCGGATGCCGAGCGCGCGGCAGGTGTCGTCGTCCAGGCCCAGGTCGGCCAGCGCCTGGCGCGTGTCGTTGAAGGCCTTGCCGCTGGCGATGATGCCGAAGCGGTCGTTCGCGGTCGCGATGACGTTGTGGTTGAGCTTGTTCGCGCGCACGTAGGCGAGCGCGGCGTACCACTTGTAGTCCATCAGCCGCGCTTCCTGCTCCAGCGGCGGATCGGGCCAGCGGATGTGCAGGCCGCCCGGCGGCATTTCAAAGTCCTCCGGCAGCACGATCTTCACGCGGTCGGGGTCGACCGAGATCGACGACGAGGACTCCACCACCTCCTGGATCGTCTTCATGCCGGTCCACACGCCGGAGAAGCGGCTCATCGCGAAGGCGTGCAGGCCCATGTCGAGGATGTCCTGCACGTTCGACGGGAAGAACACCGGCAGGCCGCAGGCCTTGAAGATGTGGTCGCTCTGGTGCGCCGCGGTCGAGCTCTTGGAGACGTGGTCGTCGCCGGCGATCGCGATCACGCCGCCGTGCTTGGCGGTGCCGGCCATGTTGGCGTGCTTGAAGACATCCGAGCAGCGGTCCACGCCCGGGCCCTTGCCGTACCAGATGCCGAACACGCCGTCGAACTTCTTGCTCTGCGGGAACAGGTCGAGCTGCTGCGTGCCCCATACCGCGGTCGCGCCCAGCTCCTCGTTGACACCCGGCTGGAACACCACGTTGTTGGCCGCCAGGTGCTTCTTCGCCGCCCACAGCGCCTGGTCATAGCCGCCCAGCGGCGAGCCGCGGTAGCCGCTGATGAAGCCGGCGGTGTTGAGGCCGGCCATCGCGTCGCGCTTGCGCTGCAGCATCGGCAGGCGCACCAGGGCCTGCACGCCGCTCATGAAGGCGCGGCCGGACTCGAGCGCGTACTTGTCGTCGAGCGAAACGGTTTCGAGTGCGCGGCGGATGTGCTCGGGCAGCGGGGCGTTCATTGCGGGGGTCTCCAGCGAGGAAATGGGGTCGCCCGCAGCTCGCGCGCTTGTGGCGCGCTCGATGCGAGCGGTGCTCCGATGGGATTGCGAGGCAGTGTAGGCAAACGGGCTGCGGAAGTCCTTTCTTTGTGTGCCCGGAATTGGCACTCCTTGGCAATAATCTTTCGTCGGATCGCCATTGGAGATGCAAGTGCCATCGCGAAATGCAAGATCAGGGAAAACGCGTAGCTTGCCGCGAGCCACCGCGGGCACCGCGCCGGCCCAGGGCGCCGAGGGCGACGAGGCCTTCGCGCACGGCGCCGAGCTCGACCGCTACGACATCGCCATCCTGTCGGCGCTGCAGCAGGACGCGCGCTTGTCCAACGCCGAGCTGGCCAGCCGCATCGGCCTGTCGCCGGCACCCACCTGGCGGCGCGTCAAGTGGCTCGAGCAACAGGGCTTCATCGTCGGCTACCGCGCCGAACTCGACCGCCGCCGCATCGGCCTGGGCGTGCTGGCCTTCGTGCGCGTGGATGCCGAGCGCAACACCGCGCACGCCACGCGCCAGCTCGAGGACGCCATCCGCGGCCTGCCGGAAGTGATCGCCTGCCACTACATCAGCGGCTCGGGCACCTTCGAGCTGCAGGTGATGGCGACCGACCTCGACGCCTTCTCCAAGTTCTCGCTCGAGACGCTGCTGGCGCTGCCCAACGTGAAGGACATCCATACCAGCTTCTCGCTCGGCGAGGTGAAGGCGGGCGGGGCGTTGCCGCTGGGGCATCTTTCGACGCGCATGCGGTGACGGGCTCGCCGCCGCGCGGTCCTTCCGCGGCAGGGTGGCAGCCGGACAGCGGCCGCCTAACATCGCCGCGCCGGCATCGGCCGGGTCACTCAGGGAGAGAGGACATGACGAGTTTCAGCGCGCGCCGGCAGGCGCGCCGTGCAGTGTTCAAGGCCATCGCCTGCGCGGCGATCGCGATCGGCCTCGCGCCTGCCGCGCAGGCGCAGGAGCGGCTGGACTATGCGGTCCTGTCGCTGGTCGGCGACCAGATCGGCGTGGTCGGCTACAACCCGGCGATCGGCAGCAACTTGAACCGCCACAGCCGCCGCCAGGTCGACCTGCAGGACGACTCGCTCGACCGCGCGGCGCTGATCGCCGTGCACGAGGCCGTCAAACGCAGCGAGCCGGATGCCGAGCTGGCACTGCTCAAGTCGCGCAATCCCGCGCACTTCAAGTTCGAAGATCACGATTTCGACTCGCTTCGACAGCCCGGCGGATTGATCGAGGCCCTGAAGCCGCTGGTACAGCAGACGAACGCGAAGCGCCTGGTGCTGGTGACCAAGTACCGCGCCGAGATCACGCTGGCAGTCATGGACGGCGGCCTGCACCGGCCTGGCAAGCTCTATGGTCCCGGCTTCTATCTCGATCGCGCGACACCCAT
Source organism: Caldimonas sp. KR1-144 (assembly GCF_049446155.1). Lineage (NCBI taxonomy): Bacteria > Pseudomonadati > Pseudomonadota > Betaproteobacteria > Burkholderiales > Sphaerotilaceae > Caldimonas > Caldimonas sp. KR1-144. The sequence goes on along the minus strand of NZ_JBMSEE010000009.1, from coordinate 223,900 downwards.
GCTGGCGCGCAATTCCGGCGAGTCGAGCATCGGCTTCGTCGCGCCCTTTGCCTACCTGCGTGTCAGCGTGATCGACGTGCCGACCATGGCGATGATCTCGACCGCAACGGCCACCGAGTCGATGCTGGTCACGGTCGCGAACAAGCGCGACGCCGTCGACCCCTGGGACGCGCTGGACTCCGCGGAAAAGGTCCGGTACCTGCAGGAAGCGATCCGCGTCGGCGTCGACTCGGCCCTCGAACGGCAGAAGCCGGTGCGCTGAGCACTTTCCTGCGACCGGCCTCGGCAAATGCGACGGCGGCTGCCGGCCGTGCGCCGATGCCGCGCAGGGCGGCGGCTTTCCAGAATCGATGGACCGACAACCATCGACTACGGAGCCTCGCCATGTCCCTGCTGCGCCGCCTGTTCGTGCCCCTGCACGAGATCAAGGCCGAACTGACCGCCCGCTTCGACGAGGAACTGCGGCCGGAGATCGACGCGGTCGTGCATGGCATCGACGCCGTGCTCGAGCATCCGCATCGGCTCGAAGAGCTGCGCGAACGCGCGAACCTGTTGCGGCATGCGGCCACGCGCGTGCAGCGTCACCGCGCCGAGTCCCTGGTGCACTGGCTCGAACGGCGTGCGCACCATCAGGTGCACAAGGCCCTGAGCCTGTCGATCTACGGCGCACTGGCCGGTGCGGTGGCGCTGCTGGCCCTGCACGGCCTGGTGGGCGACGTGGCGCGCACGGGCTTTGCCGCGGCCGCATGGCTGGGCGGCCTGAGTGCGCTCGTCAGCCTGTCGGTGCAGTGGTACGGCTGGCCCGAGGCGCCGGGGACCTTGTCCGATCCCGGCAAGGAGGCCGACTGGCTGCTCGGCGTGCTGGCGCGCCGCGCCTGGCAGGTCAATGCGGCGATCGCGGCCGCGCTGGCCTCGACCGTGGCGCTGGCGGTCGGCGCCTGCGCCTGGGTCAACGGGGCCTGATCCGCAAGGGCGAGAACCGTCGCTGCCGGCCCGGGCCGGTACAGCTCAACGATTGTGCGCGACGCACGAGATGCACGAGCAACCGGGAGCTTGCGCGGATCCGGCTTTGCCGGTCCGCAGCAAGGGCCAGGCGCGAGACGCGGCTGGCGTTCGTGCCGTCCAAGTCGACGCAGGTCGACTTGGAGCCGCGGCACTCACCCCCCATGGGGGCAGCGAACGCAGTGAGCGTGGGGGCTCAAAGAAAGCGCTCGAGCAGCTTCTTCGAATGGCGGTCCAGCGTGAGCAGGTCGGGCACCTCGAACTGCAGGCCTTGCGCGTCGGCGATCAGCAGCCGCCCGCCGCCGAGCCGGCGGATGTCTTCCTCGCCCTTGAGCACCAGGCTCGCGGCGCCGCGGTCGGTGTCGACCTGCCAGGTGCTGGGCGTCGAGAAGGTCGAGACGCTGCGCAGCCGCGTGATGCGCGGCGTGAACTCGCGCACCGCGAGCTCCTCGCCGATCAGCGCGCGCATCGGCTCGGGCAGCGCGTCGAGCCGCGCGATCCACGCCAGCTCGCGGCCTTCGGCGCTCACCAGCGACAGGCCATCGTCCGGCGCCAGCAGCGGGAAGGCACGCACCGGCACCACGCCTTCGTGGGCGCTGCCGTCGGCCGCGGTCAGCACGAGGCGGCCGAAGGCGTTGCGTTCGAGCTTGAAGTCGGGGGCCATCGAGGAACTCATTGCGCAGCGTGCACCGCGTCGTGGGCGGCGAGCGCGTTCGCGACGTTGGCCGCGACGACGGCCGGACGCCGGTCTTCGTCGTCGTCGGCCTCGACGCGCCGCGCCTGCGCGTCGTAGAGGCGGAAGTAGGCGCCCTGGCGCGCCATCAGCTCGTCGTGCGGGCCGACCTCGACGACGCGACCGCGGTCCATCACGACCAGCCGGTCGGCGCGGCGCAATGTCGAGAGGCGGTGCGCGATCGCGATCGTCGTGCGGCCCTGCACCAGGTTGTCGAGCGCCTTCTGGATTTCCTTCTCGGTCTCGGTGTCGACGCTCGAGGTGGCCTCGTCGAGGATCAGGATGCGCGGGTCGATCAGCAGCGCGCGCGCGATCGAGATGCGCTGGCGCTCGCCGCCGGAGAGGCCCTGGCCGCGCTCGCCGACCAGCGAGTCGTAGCCGTGCGGCAGGCGCAGGATGAACTCGTGCGCATGCGCGGCGCGCGCGGCGGCGACGATCTCCTCGCGCGTCGCGTGCGGCTTGCCGTAGGCGATGTTCTCGGCCACCGTGCCGAAGAACAGGAAGGGCTCCTGCAGCACCAGGCCGATGTGTCGCCGGTAGTCGGCCACGCGCACCGAGCGCAGGTCGAGGCCGTCGACGAAGATCGCGCCGTCGGTCACGTCGTAGAAGCGGCAGATCAGGTTGACCAGCGTGCTCTTGCCCGATCCGCTGTGGCCGACCAGGCCGATCATCTCGCCCGGCCTGATCTCGAGATCGAGCCCGCGGATCACGCTGCGGTTGCCGTAGCGAAAGCCGATGCCACGCATCTCGATGCGGCCGGTGGGCCGCTCGAAGGGCACCGGCTGCGCGGGATCGGGCACGTTGGAGACGTGGTCGAGGATGTCGAAGATGCGCTTGGCGCCGGCCGCGGCCTTCTGCGTGACCGAGACGATGCGGCTCATCGAATCCAGCCGCGTGTAGAAGCGGCCGATGTAGGCGATGAAGGCGGTCAGCACGCCGACCGTGATCTTGCCGCGGCTCACGAGCCAGATGCCGAAGGCCCACACGACCAGCAGGCCGACGTCGGTCAGCAGCGAGACGGTCGGCGTGAAGAGACTCCAGGTCTTGTTGAGCTTGTCGTTGACCGCGAGGTTGAGCTTGTTGGCCTCGCGGAAACGCCGCGCCTCGCGGCCTTCCTGCGCGAACGCCTTGACGACGCGGATGCCGGGAATCGTGTCGGCCAGCACGTTGGTCACGTCGCCCCAGACGCGGTCGATCTTCTCGAAGCCGGTGCGCAGCTTGTCGCGCACGACGTGGATCATCCAGGCGATGAAGGGCAGCGGCAGCAGCGTCACCAGCGCCAGCCACGGGTTGATCGAGAACAGGATGACCGAGGTCATCGCGATCATCAGCACGTCGGTCGCGAAATCGAGCGCGTGCAGCGACAGGAACACCGAGATGCGGTCGGTCTCGCTGCCGATGCGCGCCATCAGGTCGCCGGTGCGCTTGCTACCGAAGTAGTCGAGCGAGAGCTGCAGCAGGTGCTCGAAGGCGGCGGTGCGCAAGTCGGCGGCGATGCGCTCGGACACCAGCGCGAGCAGCCAGGTGCGCGCCCAGCCCAGCCCCCACGCGAACAGCGCCGCGCCGAGCAGGCCGCCGAGCAGCATGAGCACGTAGCGCGGGTCGATCTGCTGGCCGTTCTGGAACGGGATCAGCACCTCGTCCATCAGCGGGATCGTGAGGTAGGGCGGCACCAGCGTCGCGCCGGTGGACGCGAGCGTGAGCAGGAAGCCGCCCAGCAGCTGCTTTTGGTAAGGGCGTGCAAAACGCCACAACCGAAGCAACACCCAGGTCGACGGCGGCGCGGTCGATTCGGCCGCGAAGTCGGTCGGCTCCTCGTCGGGTTCGGCCTCGGCGGCCGCGCCGCCGGCGCCCAGCGCGGCGATGCGCCGCTCGAAGGCCGCGACCAGCTTGATCGCCTGCGGATCGACGCCCAGCGTGAAATGCCAATCGGCCAGCCTGCCGTTCGCGTCGTGCAGTTCCAGCGTCGCGACGCCGGCATGGTCGCCGTGGCGCAGCGCCAGGCCCTCGCGCAGCGGCCAGGCGCGCCAGGCGCCGCCTTCGCCGTCGCGCGCCAGCAGGCGCCGATCGGTCAGGACCACCAGGCCGGGCGCGAAGCGCAGGGCGCGGTCCAGGTCAACCGTCAGGCTCGCGACAACGTTCTCGTCGCCAGCGAGTTGTGCGTGCAGCTCGTCGCCTGGAGCACCGGCAAGGCTGTCGGGGGTCGAGGCGGGAGCGGGCTGCAAGGCGGGTGACATCCAGGTTCGTCGGGGCGCGAGATTCTCGCCGAAGCGGGCCATCGCCACGGCCCGCCGCCCGCGTCGGCCGCTGCGGGCGGCGCACAATCACGCATCGGCCATGGCGCCCGGGGGGCGCAACCAGCAGAACATGACCCAAGCCACGCCGGTCCGGAAGAAGGACGACATTCAGCTCCTGCGCATCAACTACCTGCGCGGCCCCAACCTCTGGACCTACCGACCCGTGCTCGAGGTCTGGCTCGACCTGGGCGAGCTCGAGGACTTTCCCTCCAACCAGCTGCCGGGCTTCAACGAGCGGCTGTGCGCGTGGCTGCCGGCACTGGTCGAGCACCACTGCGGCGTCGGCGAGCGCGGCGGCTTCCTGCAGCGTCTGCAGGAGGGCACCTGGTGCGGCCACGTGCTCGAGCACGTGGTGATCGAGCTGCTCAACCTGTCGGGCATGCCCACCGGCTTCGGACAGACGCGCAGCACCTCGCAGCGCGGCGTCTACCGCATGGTGTTCCGCGCCCGCGACGAGCAGGTCGCGCGTGTCGCGCTGGCCCAGGGTCATCGGCTGCTGATGGCGGCGATCAACGACGAGGCCTTCGACGTCGCCGCAGCGGTGGCCGCGATCCGCGACACGCTCGACGACTGCTACCTCGGCCCCAGCACCGCGGCCATCGTCGCGGCGGCGACCGACCGCCGCATCCCGCACATCCGCCTCAATGACGGCAACCTGTGCCAGCTCGGCTACGGCGCGCGCCAGCGCCGCATCTGGACCGCTGAGACCGACCTCACCAGCGCGATCGCCGAAGGCATCGCCGGCGAGAAGGACCTGACCAAGAGCCTGCTGTCGGCCTGCGGCGTGCCGGTGCCCGAGGGCGAGGTCGTTGCCTCGGCCGAGGAGGCCTGGGAGGCCGCCGAGCGCATCGGCCTGCCGGTGGTGGTCAAACCCACCGACGGCAACCACGGCCGCGGCGTCACGCTCGATCTCAGCGTCCGCGAGGAGATCGAGGCCGCGTTCCGGCTGGCCGAGAACCACGGCAGCGAGGTCATCGTCGAGCGCTACATCCGCGGCCACGAGCACCGCGTGCTGGTGGTCGGCGGCAAGGTCGTGGCCGCCGCGCGCGGCGAGACCGCCTGGGTCACCGGCGATGGCACGTCGACGGTGCGCCAGCTGATCGATTCGCAGCTCAACACCGACCCGCGCCGCGGCCTGAGCGAGGACCATCCGCTCAACCGCATCGTCATCGAGGAGGACGAGGTCGTCGGCCTCGACCTGCAGCGCCAGGGCCTTCACGCCGACGCGGTGCCCGCGGCGGGGCGGCGCGTGCTGATCCAGCGCAACGGCAACGTCGCGATCGACTGCACCGACGAGGTCCACCCCGAGGTGGCGCATGCGGTCGCGCTGGCCGCGCGCATCGTCGGCCTCGACGTGGCCGGCATCGACGTCGTGTCCGAGGACATCGGCCGCCCGCTGCACGAGACCGGCGGCGCGGTGGTCGAGGTCAACGCCGGCCCCGGCCTGCTGTCGCACCTCAAGCCCGCGGTCGGCTCGCCGCGCCCGGTGGGCCGCGCGATCGTCGACCACCTGTTCCCCGAGACCGATGACGCGCACGGCGGCCATGCCGCGCAGGGGCGCATTCCCATCGTCGGCGTCAGCGGCACGCGCGGCACCGCGACGATCGCGCGCCTGGTCGCGTGGCTTTTGCACCTGGGCGGCCGCCATGTCGGCCTGGCCTGCCGCGATGGCCTGTTCCTCGACCGCCGCCGCGTCGAGCGCGGCGATTGCGCGCGCTGGGCGCCAGGGCGGCGCTTGCTGATCAATCGCAACGTCGAGGCCGCGGTGTTCGAGCACGACGCCGCCGGCATCCTCGGCGAAGGCCTGGTCTACGACCGCTGCGACGTCGGCGTCGTGACCGATCTCGACGGCGCCGAGTCGCTCGCGCGCTTCGACATCCAGGCTTCCGACCAGCTGGTCAAGGTGCTGCGCACCCAGGTCGACGTGGTGCTGTCCGACGGCGCCGCGGTGCTCAACGCGGCCGACGAACGCATCGCCGGCATGGCCTCGCTGTGCGACGGCGAGGCCATCCTCTATGCGGTCGACGCCGCGCTGCCGGCGATCGCCTCGCATCGCGCCGACGGCGGGCGCGCGGTCTGCCTGCGCGACGGCCGGGTCATGCTCGCGCACGGCGCGCACGAAACGATGCTCAGCGAGCATGCGCGTGCCGAGGCGGTGCCGCTCGACCCAGAGGTCCTGCTCGCCGCGGTGGCCGCGGCCTGGGCCATGGGCACCTCGCCGGACCTGATTGCCGCCGGCATCGAAACCTTCGAGCCCGCACTGACCGCGTGATGACCCACCCCCGAAGCGCCTTCGGCGCCTCCCCCTCGAGGGCGCGCCGCGAGTGGACCGGCAAAGGCGGATCCACCGCGTCCGCTGGAATTGGCCGATTGCTGCGACCGAGCGCCCGTTGAGCGCCTGTTAGAACCGAGAGAACACGAGAGAAAGACCGTCGATGGACGTTTCGCGCATCCGGGCCCTGCGCGGCCCGAACCTCTGGAGCCGCCACACCGCGATCGAGGCGATCGTTTCCTGCACACCCGAGGAGCGCTCGATCAGCGGCTTGGCCGGCTTCGAGGCGCGGCTGCGCTCGCTGTTTCCCGGCATCGGCGAGGCCTGGCCGGGTGCCGACGGCGCGGCGCCGGTGTCGCTGGCGCACGTGCTCGAGCTTGCGACGCTGTCGCTGCAGACCCAGGCCGGCTGCCCGGTCACGTTCAGCCGCACCTCCGAGACGGTGGAGACCGGCACCTACCAGGTGGTGGTCGAGTACAGCGAGGAGCCGGTCGGCCGCCTCGCCTTCGACCTCGCCTGCGCGCTGATCGACGCGGCGCGCGGCGATGTGCGCAACGGCAGCGAGTTCGCCGTCGATGCCGCAATCGCCAAGCTGCGCGAGCTCGACGAAGACGTGCGCCTGGGCCCCAGCACCGGCTCGATCGTCAACGCCGCGGTGCTGCGCGGCATTCCCTACCGGCGCCTGACCGAGGGCAGCCTGGTGCAGTTCGGCTGGGGCGCGAAGCAGCGCCGCATCCAGGCCGCCGAGGTCGATTCCACCAGCGCCGTGGCCGAGTCGATTGCGCAGGACAAGGACCTCACCAAGACCCTGCTGCAGGCCGCGGGCGTGCCGGTGCCGATCGGCCGGCCGGTCGAGACCGCGGACGAAGCCTGGCAGGTGGCCCAGGAGATCGGCCTGCCGGTGGTCGTGAAGCCGCAGGACGGCAACCAGGGCAAGGGCGTCACGGTCAACATCGTCGACCGTGCGCACCTCGAGATCGCGTTCAAGGCTGCGGCCGAGATCGGCACCGTGATGGTCGAGAAGTACCTGCCGGGCAGCGACTTCCGCCTGCTCGTCGTCGGCCAGCGCCTGGTGGCGGCGGCGCGGCGCGACCCGCCGCACGTGATCGGCGACGGCGAGCACACGGTGCGCGAGCTGGTGGACCGCGTCAACGCCGACCCGCGCCGCGGCGACGGCCATGCGACCTCGCTGACCAAGATCCGCTTCGACGAGATCGCGATCGCGCGCCTGGCGGCGCAGGGCATGAAGCCCGAGTCGGTGCCCGAGAAGGGCCAGCGCGTGATCCTGCGCAACAACGCCAACCTCAGCACCGGCGGCACCGCGACCGATGTGACGGACGACGTGCATCCCGAGGTCGCCGCGCGTGCCGCCGCGGCCGCGCAAATGGTCGGCCTGCACATCTGCGGCGTCGACGTGGTGTGCGAGAGCGTGCTGCGCCCGCTCGAAGAACAGCACGGCGGCATCGTCGAGGTCAACGCCGCGCCGGGCCTGCGCATGCACCTGTCGCCGTCGTACGGCAAGGGCCGCAATGTCGGCGAGGCGATCATCAACCACCTCTACGCGCCCGGCGACGACGGCCGCATCCCGGTGGTGGCCGTCACCGGCACCAACGGCAAGACCACGGTCACGCGCCTGATCGCTCACCTGCTGGCCACCAGCGGCCTGCGCGTGGGCATGACCAACACCGACGGCGTCTACGTCAACGGCCGCCAGACCGACAGCGGTGACTGCTCCGGCCCGCGCAGCGCGCGCAACGTGCTGATGCACCCGGAGGTCGACGCGGCGGTGTTCGAGACCGCGCGCGGCGGCGTGCTGCGCGAGGGCCTGGGCTTCGACCGCTGCTCGGTCGCGGTGGTCACCAACATCGGCGCCGGCGACCACCTGGGCCTGAACTACATCACCACCGTCGAAGACCTCGCGGTGCTCAAGCGCGTGATCGTGCAGAACGTTGCCGAGAGCGGCTACGCGGTGCTCAACGCGACCGACGCCAACGTCTCCGCGATGGCCTCGGTGTGCCCGGGCCAGGTGATCTTCTTCGCCGCCGACCGCACGCACCCGGTGATGGCCACGCACCGCGCCCAGGGACGGCGCGTGGTTTACGTGGAAGACGGCGCGATCGTCGCCGCCGAGGGCTCGTGGCGCGAGCGTCTGCCGCTGGCCGAGGTGCCGCTCACGCGCGGCGGCGCGATCGGCTTCCAGGTCGAGAACGCGATGGCTTCCGTCGCGGCAGCCTGGGGCGTGGGCCTGAGCTGGGACGCGGTGAGCCGCGGGCTGGCGAGCTTCGTCAACGACAGCGCCAATGCGCCCGGGCGCTTCAACGTGATGGACTATCGCGGCGCGACGCTGATCGCCGACTACGGCCACAACCCCGATGCGATGCGCGCCTTGGTGCAGGCCGTCGAGGCACTGCCGGCCAAGCGCCGCTCCGTCGTGATCAGCGGCGCCGGCGACCGCCGCGACGACGACATCCGCGAGCAAACGCGCATCCTCGGCGCCGCGTTCGACGACGTGATCCTCTACCAGGACGCCGCGCAACGCGGCCGCGCCGACGGCGAGGTGATGGCGCTGTTGCGCGAGGGCCTGGCAGGCGCGGCCCGCACGACGCACGTCGAGGAAATCCGCGGCGAGTTCAAGGCCATCGACACGGCGCTCGCGCGCCTGCAGCCGGGCGACCTGAGCCTGGTGCTGGTCGACCAGGTCGAGGAGGCGCTCGCCTACTTGCGCGAGAAGTGCGAGGGGCGCTGAGGCTGCGCTCTGCTCCCTCTCCCTCGGGGAGAGGGCCGGGGTGAGGGGCTCGTGCGGGCCGACTGCCTCACCCTCACCCCCGCCCTCTGCCGCAAGCGGGCGAGGGAGTTCCTTCCCTAGTGATGCGCGTGGCCTGACGTCGCGGCCGGCATCACCTTCAACACCGGCGCCGGCGTCGCCGAATCGGCCGTGCCGTTCCACGTCGCCTCGCCCTTCTCGCAGGTCTGCTGCACGACGAAGCGCAGCTCGCCCGGAGCATCGGGCAGCTTCGCGCGGATCGCGAACTCGTCGAACAAGTCGCTCGCGAGAGAACCGCCGTCCCAGCCGATGCGCGCCGCGGTGCTGTCGACCGCGCGCCCGTGCAGCTGCACGGGCGGATCGAGCCGGGCGCTCTCGATGGTCAGCCGCCAGTCGGGCTTGGGCATCGGCCGTGCCGCGATCACGCCTGGCGGCAGCGTGACGCTGACGCCGGTGGTGGGGCTGCCGGCGCAGCCGTGCGGCACCGTGAACACCAGCTTCACGTAGGAGCCGGCCTCGGCTTCGGCGGGCGCGAGCGTCACGTGGGCGAAGGCGGGTGCCGCGAACATCAGCGCGGCGAAGGCGGCGAAGGGCTTGGTCATGGTCAAGGTCGGTTTCATCGGTTGAAGCGCCAGTCGATGCCGGCGTAGATCGCACGGCCGTCGCCTGGGAGGAACTGCGCGGCATCGCGGCCGCCGGCGTCGCGCACGAGGCCTGTGGTCGCGGCGTAGTGCTTTTCGGCGAGGTTGCGGGCGTCGACGAACCAGCTCAGATGCCGGCCCAGGTCGCCGGCCAGGCGCAGGCCCCAGATCGCGTAGCCGGGCGCGAAGAAGCTGCGGGCGAAATCGATCGCGTAGCCGCTCGCGCCTTCGGCCTGCAGCGCGACGAGCATGCCCGAGGCGAAACGCCAGCCAAGCTGCGCGCGCGCCGCGTCGCGCGGCAGCCCGGGCAGGCGTGCGTCGCCATAGGTCGGATCGCCGTCGAAGCGGAAGTCGTTGAGCAGCATGGACGTGCGCCACTCGATGCGGCCCGGCGTGTCGAACGGCGCGGCCTGGCCGGCGAGGCCAAGCTCGATGCCGCGGTGGCGCGTGCGCGGCGCATTGACCGTGATGGTCGCGCCGAGGTCGTTGGTCGCGATCGACAGCAGCTCGTCGTGCAAGCGCGCGTCGTAGAGCGCGAGGTCCCATTCGAGTGCGGCGCCGAGCCGCCCGCGCGTGCCGAGTTCGAGCGTGGTTGCGCGCTGCGCGTCGTTGTCGAGCGGGCGCACGCCGCCGGCGAGCTCGCTGAAGCTCGGCGGCTCGAAGCTGTTCGAGACATTGGCGAACCACTGCACGCGCGGGCTCGCGGTCCACACTGCGCCCAGCTTCGGGCTGGCGCGCCGATAGCGGTGCTCGAAGCTTTCGCTCAGCGGATCGGCCGCGGTGCCGGCGACGAAGCGGTCGTCGAGCTCGCGCGTCGCGCGCACCCACTGCACGCCGGCCACCAGCGCGAGATCCGGCCGCGCCCACCACTGGTTCTCGGCGTAGAGCTCGAGGTTGCTCGCGCGCTGCTCGCTCTCGTTGGTGCGCGCGCCGGGCGCACCGGCGACGTTGACGAAGCGGTCCTCGTGCGTGCGACCGCGGCTCGGCGCGATGCCGGCAACGAAGCGGTTGCGCGCGCCCGCGAGATCACCTTCGCTGACCACGCGCAGCTCCAGCCCGAGGTCCTGGTTGCGCTGGCGGATCACCTGGAAGATCGGGTGATCGAGTTCCTTGTAGGAGGCGTAGGCGAACAGCTCCAGCTGGCTGGCGGCGCCGAGCTGCCACACGGTCTTGTTCGACAGCCGCGTCCACTCGATGTCGCGGTGCTGGTCGAGCGCGACATTGCCCGGGTTCGCGGCGCGCGGGTCGTCTTCCAGCTGCGCGCGCGTGATCGATCCCGGCAGCTCGGAGACGCTGTTCACATAGCCCACGTAGAAGCGCGTGGCGATGTCCGCGGCGAGTTGCCAGCCGAGGTTGGCGAAGATGCGGCCGGTGTCCTGCTTCGCGTGTTCGCGATAGCCGTCCTGGCGAAAGCCGCCGGCGCCGACGTAGTAGTCGCCGCCGCCTGCGAACACGTCGCCGGTCGCGGCGAGCACGCGCCGGTAGCCGTTGCTGCCGGCCTCGGCACGCGCGCGCACGAGGTTGCTGTTGATGCCGTTGGGCGAGACGAAGTTGACCGCGCCGCCGAGCGCGGCGGCGCCGTACTGCAGCGCGTTGGCGCCGCGCCAGACCTCGACGTAGCGCGCCGTCAGCGGCTCGATGGCCTGGAAGTCGAAGCTGCCGTCGGCCAGGTTCAGCGGCACGCCGTCTTGCATCAGCTTGAGGCCGCGGCCGTGGAAGGTGCGCTGCAGCCCGGAGCCGCGCACCGAGACGCGCGCCTCCTCGGCGCCGAAGCGCGGCTGCACCGACACGCCCGGCGCGTAGCCGAGCGCGTCGCTCAAGGTCGAGACGCGGCCTTCGCGGTAGCTCTCGGCATCGGCGACGCCGGCGCCGCCGGGCGTGAGCTCGATGCGCGCCCGCGCGGTCGGCAGGTCGGGTTGGGTGGGCGTCGAGGCGTCGGGATGCTTCTGGGCGGTGACGACGACGGGTGGCAGCACGGGGGCCGGCGCGGTCTGCGCGGCGGCAGCACCGGCCAGCGCCGCGAATGCGGCGAACGAAGGGCGAAGCATGGATCGCGGTCCTGATGAGCAAGGCGGCCCGCGGCCTCGCAAGGCCGCGGGTGCGAAGGCGCAGCAGCGCTGCGCGTCTCTCAGCAGGTGAAGGCGGGCGGGCCGCGCGAAGGCGGCGAGGGCAGGGCCGCGGCGCGCGGCAGCGACTCGGGTGCGGCGGCCACGCTGCCGGGCGCGGGCGGCCACGGCGGCAACGCCGCCACGGCCTGCGGCAGCAGCGGCGTCGGCAGCTGGCAGCAGTCGTGATGGTGCGAGGCGGCGCCGGCATCGACCGGCTCACCGTTGGCGTCGACCTGGCGCGGGCCGTCGACGCTGCAGACCTCGAACAGCCCGCCGGCGACCGGCATCGCCTGTGCGGCGCCGACGGCGATCTGCCACAGCAGCGCGAATGCGAGCCACAGCGCGACGCCGAAGCGGCGCGGCGACGAGGCGCGAAGGGTCGTGAACCGTGGCATGCGGGGCGCGAGTGTACGGGCGCGCCGGCGGCTATAACGGCGGCATGCGCTCGATCCTCGTTTTCTTCCTGGCCGCCGCGGCCGTCCTCGGACCCGCCCAGGCGCAGACCGACAACCGCTTGCCGCTGCGCAACCTGCTGGTCGAGGTGCGCCACGGCGAGGCGCGGCAGTTCGAACAGCGCGCCGCGGGCGTCGACGGCGCCGGTGTCGCGATCGCAAGCGATGGCTCGGTGCGCGGCAGCGCCCAGGTCACGCTCGGCGAGTCGCGCAGCAGCGGCCGCGGCGACGCGACGCAGCAGCTCACCGTGCTCAACGGCCGCGAGGCGATGCTGCGCGTCGGCGCGACGGTGCCGCTGCAGTGGCTGGAGTGGGCCTGGACGCCGCAGGGCCCGGCGCTGATCGGCAGTAGCCAGCAGGTCGACGTCGGCCGCCAGGTCGCCGTGCGGCCGAGCTGGCCGGGCGGCCACGCGCCGGTAACTGTGGAGGTGCGCACCGAGGCCGCGGCCCTGGCGGCCGGCGGCATGCGCCCGCGCTACGCGCCCGACGGCCAGCCGCTGCCCGAGGGCAGCGTCGAGCGCGCCGGCGTGCTGACGACGATGCAGCTGCCGCTGGGCGAATGGGTCACGGTGGCGCGCTCGGGCGACGAGGCGGCGCAGGCGCAGCGCGGCGCGCTGTCGACGCGCGACGTTGCCGGCTCGCGCGCTTATGTGGTGCAGATGCGCATGAGCGCGCCTTGACCGCGCCCTGACGGCGCGCTGCGCGCGCCGGTCGCACCGATCACGCACCGCTGCGGGGCGCTGCGTTCGCCGCGCGCGGGCACATCGCTTGCGATGTCGCGACCATGAGCGCCGTCCTCGCCCATCGGAATCCCGCGCCGTTCGCGGCCGCCTCGCCGGCCTGGCGCGACAGGCTCTCGCTGCTGCTCGAATCGACCGGCGACGGCGTGTTCGGCATCGACCTCGCGGGCTGCGCGACCTTCGTCAACCGCGCCGCGGCGCAGATGCTGGGCCACGAGGTCGATGCGGTGATCGGGCGCAACATGCACGCGCTGATCCACCATACGCACGCCGGCGGCGCCCACTACCCCGAGGCCGACTGCCCGATCTTCAACGCCTTTCGCCGCGGCCTGCCCTGCCGCATCGACGACGAGGTGCTGTGGCGCGCCGACGGCAGCGCGTTCGCGGCCGAGTATTCGAGCTATCCGGTGATCGAGGCCGGCGTCGTCGTCGGCGCGGTGGTCACGATCAAGGACATCACCGACCGCAAGCGCGCCGAGGAGGCCCTGCTGGGCGCCAAGCGCGAACTCGAGCGCAGCAACGACGCGCTCGAGCAGCGCGTCGCCGCGCGCACCGTGCAGCTCAGCCGCGCGCTCGACCAACTGCGCGAGCTCGCCGCGCACCTCGAGACGGTGCGCGAGAGCGAGCGCACGCGCATCGCGCGCGAGATCCATGACGAACTCGGCTCGCTGCTGGTGGCGCTGAAGATGGACGTCGGCTGGCTCGGCAAGCGCCTCGACGACCGCCCCGAGCTGCACTGCAAGTGCCAGGGCATGGGCCGCATGATCGACGCGGCGGTCGACAACGTCGGGCGCATCATCACCGACCTGCGCCCCAGCATCCTCGACCACCAGGGTCTGTGGGCCGCGCTCGAATGGCAGGCGCAGGAGTTCGTCGAGGCGACCGAACTCGAGGCCGATCTCCATGTGCACGTGGCGGCCGGCGTCGCGGCGCCCGATGGCGGGCTGTCGATCGCGGTGTTCCGCATCTTCCAGGAGATGCTGTCCAACGTGGCGCGCCACGCGCGCGCCAGGCACGTGGCCATCCGCATCGTGGTGGACGATCCTCCCGAGCCGATGCTCTACATCGATGTGCGCGACGACGGCATCGGCGCCGCGGCCGACGCGCTGGCCGCGCCGCGCAGCTACGGCGTGCTCGGCATGCGCGAGCGCGCGGCGCACTTCGGTGGCCGGCTCTCGATCGACAGCGCGCCCGGCGCCGGCACGCGCGTGCGCCTGGCGATGCCGCTGCCGCACGGGGAGGGCGCGCGATGACGATCCGCGTGCTGATCTGCGACGACCACCAGATCGTGCGCCAGGGCATCCGCCAGATGTTGGCCGACGCGAGCGATCTCGCGGTGGCGGGCGAGGCCGTCGACGGACCGCAGGCCGTGGCGGCGGTGCGCGCCGGCGGCATCGACGTGGTGCTGCTGGACATCGCGATGCCGCAGCGCGACGGGCTCGACGTGCTCAAGCAGCTGCGCGCCGAGTTTCCCAAGCTGCCGGTGCTGATGCTCAGCACCTACCCCGACAAGCAGTACGCGGTGCGCTCGCTCAAGCTGGGCGCGGCCGGCTACCTGAACAAGAGCGCCGACTCCGAGCAGATGGCCGGTGCGATCCGCAAGGTCGCCGGCGGCGGGCTGTTCATCACGCCGGCGGTGGCCGAGCAGCTGGCCGCCAGCCTCGGCGCGGGGCATGCGGACGAGAAGCCGCTGCACGAGCGCTTGTCGCACCGCGAGTACCAGGTGTTCCGCCTGCTGGCGGCGGGCCGCAGCGTCGGCGAGATCGCCGGGCAGCTGGTGCTGTCGTCCAACACGGTGAGCACCTACCGGGCGCGCATCCTCGAGAAGACCGGCGCGCGCAACGACGTCGAGCTGGCGTTGTACGCGGTGCGGCAGGAACTGGTGCCGGTGTAGCGCAGCCTCAGCGCAGCTCGGCCTGGGCGCGCAGGTAGGCCCAGATCGCGTCGAGCTCGCGCACGACCAGCGGCTGGCTGCGGTAGCCGGGCATGCCGCGCTCGCTGCCGTCGAGCACGTAGCGGTCGAAGCGCTCGCGCGAGCCGTCGCGCACCGCGGCCAGCAGCGATGGCCCGGACCAGCCGTCGTAGTGCTTGCCGTGGCAGCGCGCGCAATCCATGGCGCGCAGCGCGTCGCGACCGCGCGCCTGCAGCACCTGGGCGTCGGCCTGTGCGAGCGCGACGCACGGCGCGGCGAGCAGGGCGATCCAGGCGGGCTTCATGCGCGGCAGTCTGCACCGACCTCGGCGCGAGGTCATGTAGTGCCAGCCCTACAAGGAAATGGCATGCCGCGCGATGGCGCCGGCGGCCGGGCGTCCCGACACTGGATGCGCAGCAAGGAGTGAATCGATGAGCCGCTACTTCCGCCCCTTCGACCCCGATCAGCCGCTCATGGCGAAGTGCGGCTGCGGCCGCGACCACACGGTGGGCGAGCATGCGCGCGAGGCCGAGGCAGCGGCCTCGCCGGAACGCGACACCGAGCGCTTCTCGCGCGAGTTCATCGAGGCCACGCTGGTCAAGGCGCTGTTCCCGCACGAGCCGCTGCGCCGCCGCTTCCTGCAGGCCGTGGGCGCGAATACGGCGCGCGCGGCGATCGCCTCGCTGCTGCCGCTGGGGGCGCTGGAGGCGATGGCCCAGGACCGAAAGCCGCTCGAGAAGAAGGATCTCAAGATCGGCTTCATCGCGATCACCTGCGCGACGCCGCTGATCATGGCCGACCCGCTGGGCTTCTATAAGCAGCAGGGCCTGAACGTGCAGCTCAACAAGACCGCGGGCTGGGCGCTGATCCGCGACAAGATGATCAACAAGGAGCACGACGCCTCGCACTTCCTGTCGCCGATGCCGCTGGCGATCTCGATGGGCCTGGGCTCGACGCAGACGCCGATGAACGTCGCGACGATCCAGAACATCAACGGCCAGGCGATCACGCTGCACCTCAAGCACAAGGACAAGCGCGACCCGAAGCAGTGGAAGGGCTTCAAGTTCGCGGTGCCGTTCGAGTACAGCATGCACAACTTCCTGTTGCGCTACTACCTGGCCGAGAACGGCGTGAACCCGGACACCGACGTGCAGATCCGCGTCACGCCGCCGCCGGAGATGGTGGCCAACCTGCGCGCCGGCAACATCGACGGCTTCCTCGGACCCGACCCGTTCAACCAGCGCGCGGTCTACGACGAGGTGGGCTTCATCCACCTGCTGTCCAAGGAGATCTGGGACGGCCATCCGTGCTGCGCGTTCGGCGTGAGCGGCGAGTTCATCAAGCAGAACCCGAACACCTTCGCGGCCCTGTACCGCGCGGTGCTGACCGCGGCGGCCATGGCGCGCGAAGCGAAGAACCGCGAGCTGATCGCCAAGGTCATCAGCCCCGCGGCCTACCTGAACCAGCCCGAGACGGTGGTCGCGCAGGTGCTGACCGGCCGCTTCGCCGACGGCCTGGGCGGCGTGAAGAACGTGCCCGAGCGCGCCGACTTCGACCCGGTGCCGTGGCAGAGCATGGCGGTGTGGATGCTCACGCAGATGAAGCGCTGGGGCTACGTGAAGGGCGACGTGGACTACCGCCAGATCGCCGAGAAGGTGTTCCTGCTGACCGACGCGCGCAAGACCATGACCGAGCTCGGCCAGAAGGCGCCGGCGGCGGGCGCGGCGTACCCGAAGTTCAAGGTCATGGGCCGCGAGTTCGATCCGGCGAAGGCCGACGAATACGCGAAGAGCTTTCCGATCAGCAAGCTGGCCTGAGCCCGTCGATGAAAACCTCGTTGAGAGCGCGCGCCGCGCTGCTGTCGGTGCTGCTGCTGTTCGTGCTGCTGGCCATCTGGCACGTCGCCACCTTGCCGAAGAGCGTGTCGCCGGCCGCTGCCCTGACGCCCGAACAGATCGAGTACGCCAAGCTGCTCGGCAAGGACCCGCAGGCCGAGGCCAAGAGCGAAGGCTTTCCGACGCTGTCGCAGCTGGGCGCCGCGATCGCCGCCAACCTGAGGCAGCCCTTCTACGACAACGGCCCCAACGACAAGGGCATCGGCATCCAGCTCGCGCATTCGCTGGCGCGCGTCGGCCTGGGCTTCGGCATCGCCGCGCTGGTGGCCGTGCCGCTCGGTTTCCTGGTCGGCATGAGCCCGCTGCTCTATCGCGCGCTCGACCCGTTCATCCAGGTGCTCAAGCCGATCTCGCCGCTGGCCTGGATGCCGCTGGCGCTCTACACGATCAAGGATTCGTCGATCTCGGGCGTGTTCGTGATCTTCATCTGCTCGATCTGGCCGATGCTGATCAACACCGCCTTCGGCGTCGCGAACGTGCGGCGCGAGTGGCTGGCGGTGGCGCGCACGCTGGAGGTCTCGCACCTGCGGCGCGCCTTCGAGGTGATCTTGCCGGCGGCGGCGCCGACCATCGTGACCGGCATGCGCATCAGCATGGGCATCGCATGGCTGGTGATCGTGGCGGCCGAGATGCTGGTGGGCGGCACCGGCATCGGCTATTTCGTCTGGAACGAGTGGAACAACCTGTCGCTCACCAACGTGATCTTCGCGATCCTGGTGATCGGCGTGGTCGGCATGGCGCTGGACGCGCTGTTCGCGCGGCTGCAGAAGGCGGTGACCTATGTTGAATGAGGAGCCCCCACGCTCGCTGCGTTCGCTGCCCCCCGAGGGGGCGCAGTCGCCTTGGGGCGGCCCGGCGGCGACTGGAGCCCGCTACCTGCGCGTGGAGGGCCTGGCCAAGACCTACGCCGGCGCCGAAGAGCCGGTGTTCGATGGCGTGCACTTCGACATCGCGCGCGGCGAGTTCGTCTGCATCATCGGCCACAGCGGCTGCGGCAAGACGACCATCCTCAACGTGCTCGCCGGCCTGGAGCAGGCCAGCGCCGGCCACGTGATCATGGACGAGCGCGAGGTCGCCGGTCCCAGCCTCGAGCGCGGCGTGGTGTTCCAGGGGCACGCGCTGATGCCCTGGCTCACGGTGCGGCGCAACGTGGCCTTCGCGGTGCGCAGCAAGTGGCCGCACTGGAGCGCGAAGCAGGTCGACGAGCAGGTCGAGCGCTACGTGCGCATGGTCGGCCTCGGTCCGGCGATCGACAAGAAGCCGGCGCAGCTCTCGGGCGGCATGAAGCAGCGCGTGGGCATTGCGCGCGCGTTCGCGATCGAACCCAAGATGCTGCTGCTCGACGAGCCCTTCGGCGCGCTCGACGCGCTCACGCGCGGCACGATCCAGGACGAGCTGCTCAGGATCTGCGCGCAGACGCAGCAGACCGTGTTCATGATCACGCACGACGTCGACGAGGCGATCCTGCTGGCCGACACCATCTTGCTGATGAGCAACGGCCCACGCGCCCGCGTGGCCGAGGCGGTGCGCAACACGCTGCCGCGCGATCGCCAGCGCGCCACGCTGCACCACACGCCGGGCTTCTATGCGCTGCGCAACCATCTGGTCGACTTTCTCGTCAGCCGCGCGGCCGCGCCGGCGGCGCCCCATCTTCAGCGCGTCGCCTGAGGCGGCGCTTCACCCCAGCACAGGAGCCTCGCCATGAGCCGTCTCGACGTCACCGAAAAAATCATCGCCGCCAAGGTGGCCAAGGGCCTGAAGTGGTCCGACGTGGCCGCCAAGGTCGGCCTCAGCAAGGAATGGGTCACCGCGGCCTGCCTCGGCCAGATGACGCTCAATGCCGAGCAGGCCGGCGTGGTGGCCGAGCTGTTCGGCCTGTCCGATGCCGACAAGCAATGGCTGATGGTCGTGCCCTACAAGGGCTCGCTGCCCACCAGCGTGCCGACCGACCCGCTGATCTACCGCTTCTACGAGCTGATCAGCATCTACGGCACGACCTTCAAGGAACTGATCCACGAGGAGTTCGGCGACGGGATCATGAGCGCGATCGACTTCAAGATGGACCTGCAGCGCGAGCCGAATCCGGCAGGCGATCGGGTCAGCATCACGATGTCGGGCAAGTTCCTGCCGTACAAGACCTACTGACGAGCATGAATGCCGGTCTGCGTCCGCCGCTGCCGCCCTTCGATGAAGCCGCCGCGCGCCTGAAGGTCCGCCTCGCCGAAGACGCCTGGAACACGCGCGACCCCGAGCGCGTGGCGCGGGCCTACACCAAGGACACGCGCTGGCGAAACCGCAGCGAGTTCCCGCTCGGCCGCGAGCAGGTGCGCGCCTTCCTTGCGCGCAAGTGGGCGCGCGAGCTCGACTATCGGCTCATCAAGGAGCTGTGGGCCTACGGCGAGCGCCGCATCGCGGTGCGCTTTGCCTACGAGTGGCACGACGACGCCGGCCAATGGTTTCGCAGCCACGGCAACGAGAACTGGGAGTTCGACGACCTGGGCCTGATGGCGGTGCGCCACGCCAGCATCAACGACGTGCCGATCGCCGAGCACGAGCGGCTGTACCGCTGGCCGCTCGGCCGGCGGCCGGACGATCATCCCGGGCTGTCGCAGTTGGGCTTGTGAGATCGCCGACGGCGAACCGTCGATCGGCGCCGTCAGGTCGCGAGCACGTCGAGCAGCGCCTCGGTCCGAAACGGCTTGTGCAGCACGCGCACGCCGGCCTCGTGCAGGCGCGCGAGGTCGCGCGGCGCGCTGTCGCCGGTGATGAGCACCGAGGGCACCGCGCCGAAGCGTTGCCGGATCATCTCGATTGCCAGCAGCCCGTCGCCCTGGCGCAGCCGGTAGTCCGACAGCACCAGTTCGGGGGCCGTGTCAAGGGCGCCGGCGAGCCAGTGCTGCAGCGACTCGATGTCGGCGAAGGCCTGCACCTGCGCCCCCCAGGCCTGGAGCCGGTCGCGGATCGCGTCGCGCACCGTGTCCTCGTCGTCGATCAGCAGGACGCGGCGCCCGCTCAGCCGCGACGGCTGCGCGGCCGCCGGCTCGGCGTCGCGCGGTGCCCCCGAGCTCGTGGTCGCGAGCGGCAGCTCGATCCAGAAGCACGAGCCGCGGCCCGGCGTCGAAGACAGCCCGATGCGGTGGCCGAGCATGGTCGCCGAGCGGCGCACGATCGCCAGGCCCAGGCCCATGCCGAGCGTGCTGCCCTGCGCCGAGGCCTGCACCTGCACGAACTCCTCGAAGATCGTCTGCTGGTGTTCCGGCGCGATGCCCACGCCCGTGTCGCGCACCTCGATGCGCACGTGCTCGCCGCGCCGGCGCGCGGCCACCAGCACGCCGCCGCGCGTGGTGTAGCGCAGCGCGTTGCCCACCAGGTTGCGCAGGATGCGCTCGAGCAGCACGCGGTCGCTGTGCACTTGCAGCTGGGTCGGCCGCAGCCGCAGGCGCAGGCGCTTGTGGGCGGCGTGCACCTGCTCGTTGGCGCCGATCGCGGCGAAGATCTCGTCCAGGTGCAGCGTCGTCGGGTGAGGCTGCACGGCGCCGGCCTCGAAGCGCGACAGGTCGAGCAGCCCGCTGAGCAGGCGCTCCATCGATCCGACCGCCCCGTCGACGCGGCCCAGCAGCGACTCCACCGGCCCCGCGCTCGCCTGCTCGCGCGCCAGGCCGACCAGCAGCCCGATCGTCACCAGCGGCTGACGCAGGTCATGGCTGGCGGCCGCGAGAAAGTGCGTCTTGGCCGCGTTGGCTCGCTCGAGCTGGTGCGTGCGCGCGGCCACGCGCGCCTCGAGCTCGGCGTTCAGCGTTTCCACCTCGCCGAGCGCGCGCACCATGCGGCGCACCAGCAGCAGCGCCACCGTGCCCAGCGTGATCGGCATCAGGTAGGGCATCCAGAAGGTGTCGGTCACCGGCAGCCAGCCGGCGGCCTGGTAGGCGTAGTCGTGCAGCGCGCCCAGCACCATCGCGCCCACGCCCAGCGCCGCCAGCGCGCGCCCTTCGCGCGGGCGTGCCACGCACAGCCACACGCCCGGCGCCACCGTCGCCAGCAGCACCGGGTAGACGAAGGCGCGCAGCTCCTGCAGCCGGTCGAGGCCGGCCGCCACCGCGGCGAGCGCGGGCACGACGATGGCCACGCCGAGCAGCCAGCGCCGATAGCGCGGCCAGTGCTCGCCCACCAGCGCCACCGCGAACACGCCGAACAGGGCCGCGACCCAGGTGTTGACGGCCACCAGCATCCAGTCGGCCCAGAAGGCGTTGCCGGTGACCGACACGCCCATCGAGTAGCCGTAGTTGCGCAGCGAGCCGATCAACGCGAGCAGGCCGAAGCTGCCCAGCGCGGTCTCGACGCGGCGGCGCCACCAGATGGCGATCAGCAGCAGGGCCAGCCCGAGGCAGGCCATGTTCATCGCGCGCTGCAGCTCGATGCCGAGCAGCAGCAGGCGCTGGTGCGGCGTGCGCAGCGCCGACAGCGGCCCCACGTCGATCGCGGACAGCCCGCCGTTGCGCATGTGGCTGACCTCGATCTCCACCTCGTTGCGCCCGGCGCGCAGCAGCACCGGTGCCAGCTCGATCAGCGCCGGCTGCGGCAGGCCCAGGTTGGTCGCCGCCATGCCCTCGTCGGCCGCGACCTGGCCGTTGATCGTGATGCGGTGGCGCGTGCTCAGGCGCGTGAAGGCGAGCGCCATCGACTCGCTGGGCACCGCGTCGAGCGTGACGACGAAGCGGTAGCGCGCCTGCAGGCGCCGGTCCACGCCGCGCTGGTCCCAGGTGTCGGGCAGCGTCACGAACTGTGCGGGCGCGCTGCGGTCCGCCGGCTCGAACTCGGCCGACGCGATGCGCTGCGTCGGCGGCGTTGCATGCGCCGGTGCGCAGGCCAGCGCCAGCACCGCCAGCAACGCGGCGATCCCTCCCCAGGCTTTTCTCATGGGTCCGCAGAATATCCGGCGTGCGCGCGGGCCGCGGCCGCTGTCGGCTGCATGGCCCGGCGCCCGCGAGTGCGCGTGGAATAATTCTCGAGACCTTCAACGGCGCATTCGCGCCACGCGGAATGAACGTCCTGCTGATCGACGACCACGCCTTGTTCCGCGAAGCGCTCGTGCTGCTGTTCGCGCACCACCTGCCGGAGTTCAGGCTGCTCGAGGCCGACAACATCGGGCAGGCCGTCGAGGTGGCGCGCGAGCATGGCGACATCGCGCTGGTGCTGCTCGATCTCGGTCTGGCCGACAGCCATGGCATGGCCAGCCTTGCGGCGCTGCGCGATGCCCTGCCGGAGTTGACGGTGGTGGTCCTGTCGGCCGATGCGCGGCGCGACACCATCGTCGCGGCGATCGACGCCGGTGCCGCGGGCTTCGTTCCGAAGGTCGCGCGTGGGACGGAACTGGCCGACGCGCTGCGCACGGTGCTCGATGGCGGCGTGTACCTGCCCGCCCAGGCGTTGGCGACCGACGCACCGGGCACCGACGATGCGACCGTGATCGATGCGCTCTCGCCGCGCCAGGTGCAGGTGCTGCAGTTGCTGCTTCAAGGCAAGAGCAACAAGCTGATCGGCCGGGCGCTCGACCTGTCAGAGTCCACCGTCAAGACCCACCTGCTCGCGATCTTTCGACGCCTCGAGGTCAACAGCCGCACCCAGGCCGTGCTGGCCGCCGCGCGCCTGGGCTTGCGCCTGCCGCAAGGGGCTTAGGCCTGCCCCCGGCGCGAGCCCTCCCATAGCGTTGACAGGCCCTAGAAGGTCCAACTTCCCCCCACCGCCAGTTCGCGCGACCGCTGCTGCGAACCGAACCGGTCGACGCCGGCGCGCAGCTGCCAGCCGCGCCAGCCGAGCGCCACGCCGGCGCGCCGCTCGTGGAAACGCCAATGCAGCCCCAGGTCGACGTCGGCGAACCGCTGGCGCCAGGCCACGGCCGGCAGCGCGCCGAAGTCCTGCACCCAGTCGCTGCTCAGCTCGAACTCGCCGGCGTTCGCCGCGCGCCAGCTGGCGCGTGCGGTCCACCAGCCGGGCAGCCGGTGCGTGTAGCCCTGCTGGCGGTTGCGGCCCTCGACCAGCGGCTTGTAGATGACGAAGCCGTCGGCGTCGTAGCTCTGGGTCTGCGTCGATAGCGTGGCGAGCTGCTGCGGCAGCCGGCTCCAGCGCAGCCAGCCCAGGTCGCGCACGCCGAGCGAGGCGGCCCAGCGCTCGTTGCGCCAGGCCGCATCCGCGGCCAGCAGGAGCCCGGCGCCGCTGTCGCCCGTCGACCCCTGGAACGGAAAGCGCAAGCGGTCGTCGGCCTGCGTGGACTTCAGGTCGAAGGCATAGGTGCTGCTGGCGCTCTCGAACTGCACCTGGCCGTCGAGCGTGCGCCGGCGCCAGTGGCGCAGTTGCAGCAGCTGCGCCGCCACGCCGGCTTGCCATTGCGCGGCGGGCGCAAAGCGGTAGCCGGCTTCGAGCCCGCCGCCCTGGAAGGACTCGTAGCGCACCCGCGCCGACCATCGACGGTCGGACGCCGACATGACGTCGCTGGTGACCTGCCGGACCAGCTCGAGCGTGGACTCGTCGGTCACCAGCAGCGCGCTGCTGCGCGCCAGCAGGCTCCAGGTCCACGCGCCGGCGGCCAGGCTCAGGCGCGCCTCGTCGTCGACGTAGGCGATGTTGCGGCCCGAACGTGGGTCCAGCCGCGCGAGGGCCTGGTCTTCGTCGTCGATGGCCGCGAGCGGCACCGCTTCGCCGTGATGCACCGAACGGGCCGAGAAGGCCCATGCACGCGCGGGCTCAGCCGGCTCGGCCTGTGCCGCGACCCCACCCGCCCACAGCGATGCGAGGGCCGCCAGCGCGACGGCGCTTCTGTGTTTCTTGGAATGCACGGGAACCACCCATGAAAAAGGGGCCCGGCGTGACCGGGCCCCGCATCGGCTTGCGCGTGGAAGCGGGCTGCCTACAGGCCGATGTCCAGCGAGATGAACTCGTTGTTGGTGAAGGTCAGCATCTTCGTGTTCTCGTCGATCGTGCCGACGAGCGTGCTGCCTTGCATCAGGTTGCCGGTGCTGGCGCCGTCGGACCAGGTCAACGACAGGTTCGATGCCGCCTCGTTGAGCGCGAAGCTCATCACGCCGTCGCTGCCGCGAAGGCCGGTCAGCGAGATGACAGTGCGCGGCGCGCCCGCGACGATGCTGCGGTATTGCAGGCTCACCGCCGAGACATCCTGCTCGTGGCTCTTCAGCGAGGTGCTGGCGGTGAGCTCCAGCACCGGGCGCGTCGGCGCGGTGACCTTGCCGGTGAACGTGGCGGCGACCGTGTAGTGGTTGGCCGCCGAGTCGTCCGCCTGCGCGTCGTAGCTCGCCCATCCGTCCAGCGTGGCGTCGATGCGGCCGCTCAGGAACTCCGTCACCTGCCCTGCCTCGATGTTGCGGAAGGCGCCGGCCAGCGTGACCTTGGTGGGCGCCAGGCGGGTGCCACTGGTGTCCCACACCGAGTCGCCGGCCGAGAACGTGCCTTCGAACTCGGCTGCCGGCGTCGTCCAGGTGATCGTCATCGCTGCGCCCGACAGCGTGCCGCCGAACGGCGCCACCGCGGTGGCGGAACCCGGCTCGACCTCGTTGTCGAACTGGTCGCGCCACACCGGCGTTTCGTTGCTCGAGCCGTTGCTGACCTTCAGCGTGCCGGCCGTGCTGCCGTCGGCATTGAACGCCACCAGTTCGCCCTGGAAGGTGGTCGACGACATGTTGTCGGCGCCGATCGCGCGCGTGCCGCTGAGCGACCAGCTGTGGTGGTCGTTGGCCAGCTCGGTGGTGCCGGACTTGAACGCGCCGCCCAGCTCGCCTTCGATCGTGAAGGCCGTGATGCGACCGAACGTGCCGGTCAGCGTCGGCGCCACGGTGCCGGCGTAGAAGGCGGACTGCAGGTTGACGTTCTGGAACGTGCACGGGCTGCCGACCGTGCAGCTCCTGATGCGCTGGCGCGCCCGCGTCGTGTAGCCGAAGCTGCCGTCGGCGTTGGGCGTCAGCGTGAAGCCGTGACGCCACTCGGTGGTCGTCGTGGTGCTGCCCGAGACGCTCTGCGTCACGTAGTAACGCGCGCCGCAGCCGATGAAGTTGGCGTTCTCGGGCGCCGTCGCAAGCACCGTGGCATTGCCGTCCTGGTACAGCGAGCAGCCCACGCCCCAGAAGCTCGAGTAGTCGAACATCCCGTCGTTGGCGGTCACGTCCGGAGCCCGCACGCGGTCGGGCACGCTTTCACGGCCGGACTTGTAGTCGTTGTACAGGTCCACCGCCATCAGCAGCACGCCGGCGTCCTTCAGCACCATCTCGGCGGGCACCTGCACGCCCTTCATCGCCTGGCTGAACTTCCACGCTTCGGCATTGGCCGCGCCGGTCGCGATCGAGCTCACGCCGCCGCGGCTGAACAGCTCGGTCCAGTCGGACTTGATGTTGGTGAACAGCGTCGTGGCCGCCTCGATCGGCGTGACGGTGCTGGCCGCCACGGCCGTGCAGGCGCTGCCGGTGCAGGTGATGTTGGTCTTGATCGCGCTCACGATGCTCGGGTTCGCCGCGCCGACCAGGGCGGGGTCGGCCACCACGGCGTCGAGCGCGCCGGCGAGCGCGGCCGACACGTCGGTGCTGCCGGTCTGGAGCTTGATGGTCGACAGCGACGCGGCGTCGGCCAGCGCGTTCACGACGCACTGGGTCTTGTCGCCGGCGCTGCCGCTGTTGCAGCCGAGCGCGTCGCTGGCGGCCAGCTGCGACACGGCGGTCAGCATCAGCGCCAGCTTCTGCTGGTCGGCGCTGGCGTCGGTGTCGTTGACGCTGGTGGGCACGACGCTGCTGGGATTGAAGCCCAGCAACTGGCTCACGGTGGTGACGGCCTGCGCGGCGTTGGCGGCCGTGACGCCGCCATCGGCTTCTTCGGCGGCGGCCACGGCCATCTCGCTGAACGGCGTGATGCTCGCGCTGGTGGTCACCGTGTCGGTGGTGGCCGGCGCCAGCAGCGTGCGCATCGAGAAGCCGACCGGCAGCGCCTGCGACTGGCCGCTCACCTCGTCGAGATGCGTGGTGTTGGCGTTGGCGGTGACCTTGACCACATGCGGCTGGCCCTTGACCGCCGTGAAGCTCAGCGCGTAGTGGCCCTGGGCGTCAGTGGTGGTGGAGGCCAGTGCCGCGGCGGCGATGCTGCCGTCGGCATTGACGGCATGCGCCGTCACGTCGGCGTTGGCCATCAGGCCCTTGGCGGCGGTGCCGCTGAGCGCCACGCTGGCGCTGTTGGTGGTGGGGTCGGTGGGGGTGGACGAACTGTCACCGCCACCACACGCGGCCAGCAGGCCGGCGCTCAACATGGCGGCCCATAGTGAACGTTGCTGCAACGTCATGCTCCTTGAGTTGTTGGGGCGATGGCCCACGCACTGCGTGGCTCGCGTCAGGAATTGTTCGAGACGCGGCTGGAGCACACCATCGACCGAACGGCTGAACGGGCCGTGGGCGCGCGTGCGGAAGTTCACGCGGCCTTTGTGGGCTCGCGGCCGGCAGCGGCCCGTCGCCGCAGAGGCGCGAGCCCCAACAAGGCGTCAACAGGCCGTCGTCAATTCGCCGTCGGCGGCACCGCCTGGCCCTTGGGCCACAGCACCCACATGCGCAGCGGCTGCTTCATGCGGCCGGCGCGATCCTCGGCGCCGTCGCCCCAGCCCCAGAAGTAGTCGGCGCGCACCGCTCCGGTGATCGCGCTGCCGGTGTCTTGCGCGATCACGAGCCGCTGCAGCGGGCGTGCCGGCGGCGGGTTGGGCGACCAGGGCTGCGGCTCGGTGGTGTCGAGCCACACCGGCGTGCCGTAGGGCACCGAGCGCTTGTCGACCGCGATCGAGCGGCCCGGCGTCAGCGGCACGCCCTGCGCGCCGAGCGGGCCGACGCTCGCATCGGCCAGCGCCTCCTCGCGGAAGAACACCATGCGCGGGTTGGCGGCCAGCATCTGCGGCACCTGCTGCGGGTTCTGCCGCGCCCAGGCCTTGATCGCCGGCCACGAGGCCTGCTCGAGCGTGAACGCCCCGCGCTCGACCAGCCAGCGCCCGACCGATTGATACGGCCGGTCGTTGTGGCCTGCAAACGCCGCGCGGATCACTTTCGGCTGGCCCGACGCGTCGCGCTCGTCGACCAGGCGCAGCCGGCCCGAGCCTTGCACCTGCAGCATCAGCGCGTCGAGCGGGTCGGCCACGTACGCGATCTCGCGACCGCGCAGCGCGGCGCGCGCGGCCGGCAGCGTCTCGATCTCGCTGCGCGTGTACCAGGGCTTGCGCGTCGCCAGGTCGGCCGGCGGCGCGTACAGCGGCACCGTGAACGCGCCGCGGCGCGCGCGCGAGGCCTCGACCAAGGGCTCGAAGTAGCCGGTGGCGAGCCCCACATCGCCGCCGTCGCTGCCTTCGACGCGCCACGGCGCGAGCGTCGCCTGCAGCCAGGCGCGAAGCGCGGCCTCGTCGGCCTGCGCGAGGCGGCGCGCGCCGGCGCAGGCCTCGGCCCAGCCGGGTGCCGGCCTGGCGCAGCTGGCCACCAACGCCGGCCAGGCGTGAACGACCGCATCGGCCTGCCAACCGGGCAGCTCGGACCAGTTCGCGGCCTGCCAGCGCGCAATGCCGCGCTCGATCGTCGCGCCCTTGCTGCCCGCGGCTGCCGGCGCAGGCGCAGTCGCAGGCGCGGTGGTGGGCTCGGGCGCCTGCTCGACGGTCGACGACAGCAGCCCGCAGCCGGCCAACAGCAGCGCGCCAGCCAGCGCCGCTAGCATCGGCCCCATGGGACTGCTCTTGCTCGAAGCCCTGCTTGCGCTGGGCGTGTTGATCTTCATCGTTTGGTGGACCATGTTCTCGGGGCGTCGCCGCGACGATGGCGACGACGACGGCGCGTCATGACGCCGGGCTGCGCCGGGGCGGCCAGACGAAGGACATGAAGCGCGTGCGCAGCCGCCGGCGGATCGCCGCGTAGATGCGCGAGCGGTCCTTGAGCCGGATGCCGCGCGAGCGCAGCGCCACCTTGAACGCGCACAGGAAACTCACCGCGAGGTTGAGCGCACCGGTCAGCGGCACCGCCGCGATGCACCACCAGAACGCCGGCTCGTGGAACAGCGGCGCGCCCAGCGTGCCGAGCGCCGCGGCGATCTGGCCGGTCGACAGCGTCACGTGGCGCACCTCGATCGGCAGGCTGAAGAAGGCGCACACGACCGGCACGATCCCAAGCAGCAGGCCCAGCGAGATGTTGGCCGCCAGGCCCGAGACGTTGGCGCGCCACCAGTCGGCCCAGCGGGCCGCGCGCTGCGCACCGAGCAGCGCGAGCAGGCGCGGGTTCCAGCGGATCGCGCTGTCGATGCGATGCAGGACGAACCAGTTCTCGGCCCAGCCGGCGATCAGGCTGGACGCGAACAGCAGCACGCCGGTGAATGCGGCATACAGCGGCGTGGGCCCGAGCAGCGAGAGCGTCTCCAGCACGTGCTCGGCATCGTGGCGGCTCACGAGCGTGCGGCCGATCAGCGCCTCGGCAGTGACCTGCACCGCCAGCACGACCGGCACCACCGTCGCGAGGTTGCCGACGATGCCGGCGACCTGCGAGCGGATCAGGTGCGCGACCTCGTCGACGAAGCCCTCGATGGCCTCGTCGCTGCTGACGTCCTCGAGCTTGGCGGCCATCGCCGGGGCCGTCATCGCCGGTTGCTTGGTTGCCACCGTCCAGTGCAGCAGGTGGATCAGCACGAAGCAGGCCGCGTAGTTCACGCCGGCCCAGAAGCCGCCCCAGAAGGTGCCCAGGCCGAGCGCCAGGATCGCGAACTTGAGGAAGGTGGTGCCGGCGATCACCGCGCCGCCGCCGCAGGCCTTGCGCAGCATCTCGTACCACTCGTCGCGGCTGCGGGTGATGTAGTGCTCGCCGGTCTCGGCGCTGCGCTCGGCAACCTTGCGCGCGAGCATCGAGTACTGGCGCGCGAACAAGGCCCTCACGCTGCGGCGCTCGTCGGCCGCCTCGACCAGCGCGGCCACCAGGCGCAGCGACTCGCGGTGCCGCTCGGCCGACCCGGCCGGCGCCAGCAAGCCGGCCAGCAGCGACTCGATGCGCTCGACGCGCCCGCGCAGCTGGTCCATCTGGAACAGCAGGCCGATCGAGACGCCGTGCTCCTCGAGGTGCTCGCGCACGCTGTGGGCGGCGCGCCGGCAGGCGTCGAGCACGCCGCGCAGCAGCTGCGCTTCCTGCAGCGCGCGCGTCTCGTCGCCGGCCAGCGCGGCGGCGCGCAAGCGCTCGGCCACGCCGACGAGCTGGTCGAACGGCCGCTCGCGCAGGGCCTGCGCGCTCATGCGCTGGCGCACCGGGCCCAGCAGGCCGGCGGCCGCGACCTGCAGCGAGAGGAAGACCACCGCGTCGGCGACGACGGTGCGCCAGTCGCGGCCGGCAGGCGGGCCGGCCTCGGCCTGCGCGTCGCCGTCGCTCAGGCCGGAGAACGCGGCCATCAGGCGCGACAGCGTGGCGTCGTCGATCGCGCGCAGCCAGTCGGCATCGCGCGGATCGGCGAACAGCAGGCCGAACAGCTCGGCGAGATCGGTGGTGGCCACCGTCAGCGGCACGAAGCGCTGGCGCAGCCGCTCGCCCAGCTCGGTCAGCAGGCCCTGGCGCGGCGCGAAGCCGAAGTCGGCCAGCAGCGCGACCGCGTCGATCTCGCGCCAGAACGCCGCGACGACGCCGCGCACGCGCGCGCGATGCTCGGGGTGCTTGTCGAGCACGTTGAGCAGGTGC
Organism: Caldimonas sp. KR1-144; assembly: GCF_049446155.1. NCBI lineage: Bacteria > Pseudomonadati > Pseudomonadota > Betaproteobacteria > Burkholderiales > Sphaerotilaceae > Caldimonas > Caldimonas sp. KR1-144. The sequence goes on along the minus strand of NZ_JBMSEE010000009.1, from coordinate 194,365 downwards.
TTGAGCCGCAGCACGGGCCGCGGCGTCGCGGCCGAGTCGGCCTCGGCATCGCCGCGCGGCGCCGGCGCATGGCGCAGCCACTCGAACAGCCGCGCCAGCCACAGGTGCCGCTCGGCCAGCGGCGCGCGCGGATCGGCCGCGTTGAGCAGCGCGGTGAGGTCCCAGGACTCGAGCTCGAAGCCGAGCCGGCCGGCGATGCGCGCACGCAAGGCGCCGAACGCCCGCATCGGCCTCAGTGCAGCATCGGCGGCTCGCCGAGCTGGAACATCGGGATCGGCGCCTCGAACGGCTCGGCCTCCGCGCTCATGCACAGGTAGGTGCCTTGCATCGTGCCGCGCGGCGTGCGCAGCTGCACCCAGCTCGTGTACTCGTGCGATTCGCCCGGCTGCAGCAGCGGCTGGCGCCCGACGATGCCCAGGCCGCGTACCTCTTCGCGGCGGCCGTTCTCGTCTTCGATCAGCCAGCGGCGCGCGACGACCTGCGCGGCGATGTCGCCGCGGTTCTCGATGCGGATCGTGTAGGCCCAGGCGTGCACGCCTTCGTCGGGGTCTGACTGTTCGGGCAGCGGCGCGACGCGCACGCTGCACTGGAGTTCGCAACGGGACATGCGGCCGATTCTAGGGAGGCTGGCCTCGCGGGTCTGCAAATGTGCTGCGCCGTGCGAGGCGCCGCGCCGCGGCTCTCTAGAATTCCGGCCTTCGCAGTCGCTTTACCGGAGTCCGCCGTGCCCGCCCAACGCCTCCATCGCATCGCTCCGAGCCTGCTGTCGGCCGACTTCGCGCGCCTGGGCGAGGAGGTGCGCAACGTCATCGATGCCGGCGCCGACTGGATCCACTTCGACGTGATGGACAACCACTACGTGCCGAACCTGACCTTCGGCCCGATGGTGTGCGAGGCGCTGCGCAGGCATGCGGTCACGAAGGACGGCCAGCGCGTGCCGATCGACGTGCACCTGATGGTCGAGCCGGTCGACGCGCTCGCGCAGGCCTTCGCGAAGGCGGGCGCCGACGTGGTCAGCTTCCACCCCGACGCCAGCACGCATGTCGACCGCACGCTGCAGCTGATCCGCGGCGCCGGTTGCAAGGCCGGCCTGGTGTTCAACCCGGCCGCTTCGCTCGACGTGCTCGAGTGGACGATCGACCAGCTCGACCTGGTGCTGATCATGAGCGTGAACCCGGGCTTCGGCGGCCAGAGCTTCATTCCCGGCGCGCTGAAGAAGGTCGAGCGCGTGCGACGTCTGATCGAGCAAAGCGGGCGCGACATCCGCCTCGAGGTCGACGGCGGCATCAAGGTCGACAACATCCGCTCGGTGGCCGACGCCGGCGCCGACACCTATGTCGCCGGCAGCGCGATCTTCGGCCAGCCCGACTACAAGGCCGTCATCGACGCGATGCGCGCTCGACTCGCGGCCTGAGCCGCGGCGACGGGGTTCTCGGCAGCCCGCCGCGCCTGAGGGTCAGCCCTGATCCCGTCGCGCCGCGGGCGTGAAGTCCTGCCGCATCTGTTAGCAAACGCTACGACACAATGCGCCTCGCTCGAGGCGCGGGTATGGCCCTTGCAAGCCGCCGCCCCACGTCTCGCAGGCCGACAGGGGTACGACCTCTGGTCCGACCGCGAGGCGCGAAGACTGACCATGTCGGAGCCCAGATGAACGACCGCTTCCTTGTCGCCTGCCTTTCTCGCGCCGCGCTCGGGCTGACCGCCGCCGTCGCCTGCCTGGCGGTCGCCGCGCAGACGACCGAGCCTGCCGGCAAGCCGGCCGACGCCAAGGCGGCCGAAGAGTCGGCGATGCAACGCGCGCAGCGCGACGCCGACAAGGTCTTCAAGATCATCCTGCTGAACGCCGACTCGCCGCGCGCCAAGCGCGAGGCCGCGAAGGCCGCCGCAGCGGCTGCCGCGCCTGCGACACCGGTGGCGCCCGCCCCCTCACCGAAGCCGGCGGTCGCCAAGGCGGAAGCCCCGGCGGCCAGGAGCGAGACGCCCACCGCCAAGGCGGAGGCTTCGCCGGCTCGTGGCAGCACGACGGCGACCGCCGCTGCGGCGGCCGTGGCGCCGCCCGCGTCGCCGGCATCCGACACCGTGCTGGCCATCGCCGCGCCGCACGCTTCTGCGCCGCCCCCGCCGGCGGGCGCCTCGGCGCCCGAGGCCGACGACGATGACGAGGTCGTCACGCTCGAGATGACGCGCCAGGTCATGCCGCGCTTTCGCCGCGAGCTGATGGACGAGCTGCGCAAGGGCAGCGTCAAGGTCAAGTTCGAGATCCGCCCCGACGGCAGCGTCGGCCAGGCCGAGGTGCTCAAGAGCTCGCACCGCGGCCTCAACAACGCCGCCACCTTCGCGGTCTCGCAATGGCGGTTCAAGCCGATCAGCGAAGCGCGCCAGGCGGTGGTCGACCTCGACTTCGACCTCGACCAGTGATCAGGGACTAGCGACCCGACTTGAAGCTGGTGAACACGCGCGTCTGCACGCGCCGGATGTCCTGCGGCACGCTGTCGGGCGCGGTGAGCTTGGCGTGGTCGGCGGCCGAGAGGAAGACGGTCGGGTTCTCGGCGACCTCCTTCTTCACGAACTTCAGCGACGCCTTGTTGGGGTTCGCGTAGAAGACCTTGTTGGTCAGGCCGGCGGCCACCTCGGGACGCAGGATGTAGTCGATGAACTTGTGCGCGTTGAGCGGGTGCGGCGCGTCGGCCGGGATCGCCATCGAGTCGAAGAACAGCGTCGCGCCGCTGGGCGGGATCAGCGCCTCGATCGCGGCGCCGCGGCCGGCCTCGGCGGCGCGCTGGCGCGCGATGTTGATGTCGCCCGAATAGCCCATCACCGCGCACAGCTGGCCGCTGGCCAACTCGTTGATGTAGCCCGAGGAGGAAAAGCGCGTCACGTAGGGCCGCACCTTCTTGAGCACGTCGGCGGCCACCGCGTAGTCGGCCGCGTTGCGGCTGTAGCCCGGCTTGCCCGCGTAGATCATGGCCACCGGCAAGACCTCGGAGGCCGAATCGAGGAAGCTCACGCCGCAGGACTTGAGTCGGCTCGCGTACTGGGGGTCGAACAGCAGCGACCAGGCGTTGGCCGGCATCGGCAGCTCGCCCAGCGCCTGTTTCACCTTGGCCGTGTCGATGCCGACGGTGACGTAGCCCCACAGCCAGTCGACCAGGTACTGGTTGCCCGGATCGACGCGCGCCATCTGCTCGAGCAGTGCTGGGTCGAGGTTGCGCCAGTTCGGCAGCAAGGAGCGGTCGAGCTTGCGGAACAGGCCGGCCTGGATCTGCTGCTTCGCGAAGTGCGCGCTCGGCACCACGATGTCGTAGCCGGTGCGCCCCGCCACGAGCTTGGCGTGCAGGATCTCGTTGCTGTCGTAGTTGTCGTAGCGGACCTTGATGCCGGTTTCCTTCTCGAAGTTGGCGATCGTGTCGTCGGCGATGTAGTCCGACCAGTTGTAGACGTTGAGCACCGGCGGTTCGGGCTGGGCGGGCGGCGCGGCGAGAGCGGCGGCGCAGGCGAGGCCGGCGAGCCAGGCCGCGAGGCGAGCAAAGGCGGTGGCGTTCGTCATCGCATGCTCCTTTCCGGGGAGAGCGTGTCGTGGCCGGTTGGAGCCGGTCCGGCAACCGGTGTTCCGCGCGGCGCGAGCGCCTGCATGCTCCAATCGCGGCCGTGAACGCACGATCCGAAACGCCGCCGCGCTGGCGCGCGGCCATCCTCGACCTCGACGGCACCCTGGTCGATACGCAGGGCGACTTCGTCGTCGCGCTCAACCACACGCTGGCCGACCTGGGTTTGCGCGGCATCGACGCCGGCTTCGTCGAGCGCACCGTCGGCAAGGGCTCGGAGCACCTGATCCGCAGCACGCTGGCCGAAGTCGGCGCCGACGATGGGCACTACGGCGCGGCCTGGGAGCGCTACCAGCACCACTACCGTCGCATCAACGGCGAGCACTCGCGTCTCTACGACGGCGTCGCCGAAGGGCTGGACCGGCTGGTCTCAGCCGGCCTCGCGCTGGCCTGCGTGACCAACAAGCCGGGCGCCTTCGCGCTCGAACTGCTCGAGCGCAAGGGCCTGCGCGGCCGGTTCGCCGCGGTGTACGGCGGCGACGCCTTTGCGCGCCGCAAGCCCGATCCGATGCCGCTGGTCGAGACTTGCCGCGCGCTGGGAGTCGCACCGCGCGAGACGCTGATGGTCGGCGACTCCAGCAACGACGTGCAGGCCGCGCGCGCGGCCGGCTGCCCGGTGGTGCTGGTGAGCTACGGCTACAACCACGGCGAACCGGCCGAAAGTGCCGGCGCGGACGCGGTGATCGACCGGCTCGACGAGCTTGCGGTCTTTGCCTGAGCTGACGGCGCCCTCTCTCGCAAGCGGCAGAGGGAGCCTTGCTTCAGTAAGCGCCTTTCCCGCCCAGCAGCACTTCCTTGAGGTTGGCGTCGGCCGGCGACTTGCCCATCCAGATCTTCATCAGCGCGGAGAAGAACTCGGGCTCCTTGATCGGCTCGCCGATCACCTTGCCGTTGACCGCGATCACCGAGCCGGTGCCGGGCACCCAGTCGATCGTGAAGTTGTCGCCGGACGCGAGCTTCTTCTTCTCGGCAAAGATCTCGCCCATGCGGATCGTGCCGGGAATGGCCTTGGTGAACTCCTCGCGCGAGGCGTTCTTCTGCATGCCGTCGGTGAACAGCCGGCCGAGCTCGTTGCCGTCGATGTCGCGCAGCATCACGACCTTGAACAGGCGCGGCTTGCTGGTGTCGATCACCGCGTCGAGCGTGTTGACCTTGGCCGGCACGTACAGGCCGGCGGCATAGACCTTGACGACGAACTTGTAGCGCGTGCCGGCGCCGTTGAGCACCAGCTTGTTGCCGCGCGAGGTGGTCAGCTCGTTGTCGAACTTGACGCCGCTGGTCTCGGTGACGCCGGCGTTCGCGCCGGGGGTTTGCGCCACGGCACCGAGCGGGGCGAGGAGCAGGGGCGCCGCAGCAATCGCCGCGGCGAGGAATGGACGTCGAAGCACTTTCGCGATCTCCTGGGATGCAGCCGCCTTGCCGGCGGCTTTTGTAACGCCGAGTGTCAAGGCCGTCGCCGGCCTTGTCCATGCGCGCCGACCCCAGCCGCCGCTGTCGCCCGTGTGACGGATTGGCGCGCCGCGTCGGTTTGCTAGACTGGCCCGATGTTCATGCCGCGCAAGCACACGAAAGGGTCGAACGACCGGGGAGCCTGGCCCTGGCGTCGCCAGGCCGACTGATGCCCGGCCGTTGAGCGCGCTCGCTGCGCGGCTCGCGGCCCTTTCGAGGATGCGGCGGCGCCGCGTCCAACGCTTGCAGACCCCGTAGAAGACCGCGCGAAGCCTGCCCCGGGCTCGCGACGCGTCGGGCCATGGAGGGCCCTCACGGCATGATCACCGAACTCGAGTTCAAGAGCCTGGCCGCGGCCGGGCACAACCGCATCCCGCTGATCGGCGAGGCCTTCGCCGACCTCGAGACCCCGCTGTCGCTGTACCTCAAGCTGGCCGGCGGCCAGAAGCACAGCTTCCTGCTGGAGTCCGTCGTCGGCGGCGAGCGCTTCGGGCGCTATTCCTTCATCGGCCTGCCGGCGCGCACGCTGCTGCGCGCGAGCGACGGCGTGACGCAGGTCGTCACCGACGGCCTCGTGGTCGAGACCCGCGAAGGCAATCCGCTGGACTTCATCGCCGAATACCAGCGCCGCTTCAAGGTGGCGCTGTCGCCCGGGCTGCCGCGCTTTTGCGGCGGACTGGCCGGCTACTTCGGCTACGACGCGGTGCGCTACATGGAAGGCCGGCTCGCGAAGACGCACAAGCCAGGCGGCATCGGCACGCCGGACCTGATGTTGTTGCAGTGCGAAGAGGTCGCGGTCATCGACAACCTGTCGGGGCGGCTGTACCTGATCGTCTACGCCGATCCCTCGCAGCCCGAGGCCTACTTCAAGGCCAAGCGGCGCCTGGCCGAGCTCAACGACAAGCTGAAGTACAGCGTCACGGCGCCGGCGGTGCGCCGCGGCCCCTCGCATGCCGTCGAGCGCGAGTTTTCCAAGGCCGACTTCGAGGCCGCGGTCGTGAAGTGCAAGGACTACATCGCCGCCGGCGACTGCATGCAGGTCGTGCTGGGCCAACGCCTGAAGAAGCGCTACACGGAAAGCCCGCTGTCGCTGTACCGCGCGCTGCGCTCGCTGAACCCGTCGCCGTACATGTACTTCTACGACATGGGCGAGTTCCAGATCGTCGGCGCCTCCCCGGAGATCCTGGTGCGCCACGAGCGCACGCCGCTAGGCGAGAAGGTCACGATCCGGCCGCTGGCCGGCACCCGGCCGCGCGGCGCGACGCCCGAGCAGGACAAGCTCACCGAGGCCGAGCTGCTGGCCGACCCGAAGGAGCGCGCCGAGCACCTGATGCTGATCGACCTGGCGCGCAACGACATCGGCCGCATCGCGCAGACCGGCTCGGTCAAGGTGACCGAGGCCTTCGAGGTCGAACGCTATTCGCATGTGATGCACATCGTGAGCAACGTCGAAGGCCTGCTCAACGAAGGCGTCGACAGCCTGGGCGTGCTCAAGGCCACGTTCCCGGCCGGCACCCTGAGCGGTGCGCCCAAGATCCGCGCGATGGAGATCATCGACGAGCTCGAGCCGGTGCAGCGCGGCATCTACGGCGGCGCCTGCGGCTACCTGAGCTTTGCCGGCGACATGGACGTCGCGATCGCGATCCGCACCGGCATCGTCAAGGACAACGTGCTCTACGTGCAGGCCGCGGCCGGCATCGTGGCCGACTCGGTGCCCGAGCTGGAATGGAAGGAAACCGAGGCGAAGGCGAGGGCCGTGCTGCGCGCGGCCGAGCTGGTCGAAGAAGGCTTCTGAACGGGGAGACGACCATGCTGCTGATGATCGACAACTACGACTCGTTCACCTACAACCTCGTGCAGTACTTCGCCGAACTCGGCGAAGAGGTGCGCGTGTTCCGCAACGACGAGATCACGCTCGACGAGATCGACGCGCTCAAGCCCGAGCGCCTCGTGCTCTCGCCCGGACCCTGCTCGCCGGCCGAGGCCGGCATCTGCGTGCCCGCGATCCAGCGCTTTGCCGGCCGCCTGCCGATCCTCGGCGTGTGCCTCGGGCACCAGAGCATCGGCGCGGCGCTCGGCGGCAAGATCGTGCGCGCGCAACAGCAGATGCACGGCAAGACCAGCGTCATCACCACCGACACGCGCGGAGTTTTCAGCGGCCTGCCCGAGCAGTTCACCGTGATCCGCTACCACTCGCTCGCGATCGAACGAGCGAGCCTGCCTGCCGAGCTGGAGGTCACCGCCACCAGCGAGGACGGCGAGATCATGGGCGTGCGCCACCGCACGCTCGCGATCGAAGGGGTGCAATTCCACCCCGAGTCCATCCTCACCGAGCATGGCCACGCGATGCTCAAGAACTTCCTCGACGACCGGCGCTGAACGGCGCGGCAGGAGCCAGAGATGACGATCACCGATACCGCCGCGCTGCAGCGCACGATCGAGCACCGCGAGATCTTCCACGACGAGATGCTGCACCTGATGCGCCGCATCATGAGCGGCGAGATGTCGCCGGTGATGATCGCGGCGCTGGTCACCGGCCTGCGCGTCAAGAAGGAGACCATCGGCGAGATCGCCGCCGCCGCGCAGGTGATGCGCGAGTTCGCGACGCCGGTCGCGGTGGCCGACCGCACGCACCTGATCGACCTGTGCGGCACCGGCGGCGATGCGGCCCACACCTTCAACATCTCGACCGCCGCGATGTTCGTCGCCGCCGCGGCCGGCGCGCGCGTGGCCAAGCACGGCGGGCGCAGCGTCTCGTCGACCACCGGCAGCGCCGACGTGCTCGAGGCCCTGGGTGCGCACATCATGCTCACGCCCGAGCAGGTCGCGACCTGCCTCGCCGAGAGCGGCATCGGCTTCATGTTCGCGCCCAACCACCACCCGGCGATGAAGCACGCGGGCCCGATCCGAAAGGAGCTGGGCGTGCGCACGATCTTCAACATCCTCGGGCCGCTGACCAACCCGGCCAACGCGCCCAACCAGCTGATGGGCGTGTTCCATCCCGATCTGGTGGGCATCCAGGTGCGCGTGCTGCAGCGCCTGGGCGCCGAGCACGTGCTGATCGTCTACGGCATGAACGGCATGGACGAGATCTCGCTGTCGGGCGAGACCCTGGTCGGCGAGCTGAAGCACGGCTCGGTCAACGAGTACGTCGTGCATCCCAGCGACTTCGGCATGCCGGTCTACGACACGCGCGTGCTCAAGGTCGCCAACCGCGAGGAATCGGTCGCCTGCATCCAGCGCGCGCTGGCGAATGAAGACGGCCCGGTGCGCGACATCGTGCTGCTCAACGCGGCCGGCGCCCTCTACGCGGCCGATGTCTGCGGCTCGATCGCCGAGGGCGTCAAGCTCGCGCGCGAGGCGGTGGCATCGGGCAAGGCACTGGCGAAACTCAGCCAGTTCGTCGCGGTCACACAGAAGCTCAAGACCTGAGGCCGCCGAACATGTCCGACATCCTGCAGAAGATCGTCGCCGTCAAGCGCGACGAGATCGCCGCCGCCAAGGCGCGGCGCAGCTTCGAGAGCCTGCGCGCCGAGGCCGAGTCGGCCGAGCTGCGCGCGAACCTGCGCGGCTTCGAGGCCGCGCTGCGCGCCAGGATCGCCGCGGGTCGCGCCGCAGTGATCGCCGAGGTCAAGAAGGCCAGCCCGAGCAAGGGCGTGCTGCGAGAGCATTTCGTGCCGGCCGACATTGCCGCGAGCTACGCGAAGCACGGCGCGGCCTGCCTCTCGGTGCTGACCGACGAGCGCTTCTTCCAGGGCTCGGCGCATTACCTCGAGCAGGCGCGCGCGGCCTGCGCGCTGCCGGTGCTGCGCAAGGACTTCATGGTCGATCCCTACCAGGTCGCCGAGGCGCGCGCGATGGGCGCCGACTGCATCTTGCTGATCGCCGCCTGCCTCGACGACGCGCTGATGGCCGAACTCGAGGCGCAGGCCCTGTCGTACGGCATGTCGGTGCTGGTCGAGGTGCACGACGGCGCCGAGCTCGATCGCGCGCTCAAGCTCCGGACGTCGCTGGTGGGCATCAACAACCGCAACCTGCGCAGCTTCGAGGTCACGCTCGACACCACGCTCGGCCTGCTGAACCACGTGCCCGCCGATCGCCTGCTGGTCACCGAGAGCGGCATCCTGTCGCGCGCCCATGTGCAGCGCATGCGCGATGCCAACGTGCATGCCTTCCTGGTCGGCGAGGCCTTCATGCGCGCCGACGATCCGGGTGCCGCACTGGCGGCGCTGTTCGGCTGAATGACGGCCGCGCTGTTCGAGGATGCCGAGGGCGTGGCCGACAACCGGCTGCGCGAGCCGCTCGATGCCAGCTTCGAGCGCGTGCCGGCAGAGTGGCGCGCGGTCACCGAGCCGTTTCACCGGTCGCCTGCGGGGCGCGCGCTGTGCGCCTTCGTCGATGAGCGCGTGGGCGCCGGCGCGACGGTGTACCCGCGAACCGTGTTCCGCGCCCTCGAGCTCACGCCGCTGTCGCGCGTGCGCGTGGTGATCCTCGGCCAGGATCCCTATCACGGGGCCGGCCAGGCGCAAGGGCTCGCGTTCTCGGTGCCGGCCGGCTTCAAGCTGCCGCCGAGCCTGCGCAACATCCTCACCGAGGTGGCGGCGGACGTCGGTGCGCCGTCGATGTTCGGCGGCGACCTGAGCGGCTGGGCTCGCCAGGGCGTGCTGCTGCTCAACGCCGCGCTCACGGTCGAGGACGGTGCGCCGCAAAGCCACGCCGGTCGCGGCTGGGAGGTGCTGACCGATGCGCTGGTCGCTGCGGTCGCGGCGCGTGCCGAGCCGGCAGCCTTCCTGCTGTGGGGCGCGCCGGCGCAGAAGAAGGGCGTGCTGATCGACGCGGCGCGGCACGCCGTCTTCGCCGCCAACCATCCCTCGCCCTTGTCGGCGCGGCGGCCGCCCCAGCCCTTCATCGGCTGCCGCCATTTCAGCCAGGTCAACCGCTGGCTGGTCGACCAGGGGCACGCGCCGATCGACTGGTGAACGGCCCGGTGCGGGCCTGGCGTTAAACTGGTATGTGACTTGCTCATCTGAGCAAGGGCCAGTCAGCCGCCGCATCGGACTGGTGCGTTTCCTCGCACCAATGATGCATAGCGCCCCGCAGCATGCGCGACGAGGTGCTTCCTACCGGTTCTCCGGGCAGTCCCGGTTGACCGGCTGGTATGGCTGGAATTAAATTGGTATCACTTTGGCGGTCCGGCCGAGCCGGCGCCATGCCGGCGTCCTCGGGACGTGTCGGGCAGCCCCGTTTTTTGACTTTCGTTCAGGAGTTCCCGATGAAGCTTCGGCAGTTGATTTCCGCCTTCGCGTTGGCCTTGTGTGCCGGTACTGCCGTTGTGCCGGCCGCCCAGGCCCAGACCCCCGCCGCCCCCGAAGCCTCGGCCCCGGCGGCCGCGCCGGTCGCAGCCGCGCCCAACCTCGCCAGCGCGCCCGCTCCCGCGGCCGCCAAGGTCGACAACCCCTACGGCCTCGAAGCGCTGTGGAAGGGCTCCGACGCGGTTGCCAAGGCGGTGCTCATCATCATGGTGATCATGTCGATGGGCAGCTGGTACATCATCATCGTCAAGGTCATCGAGCAGGCCAAGATCGGCGCGCAGGCCAAGGCCGCGGCGGCCAAGTTCTGGAACGCCGGCTCCATCCGCCAAGGCGCCGACGCGCTCGACAAGACCAGCCCGTTTCGCTTCATCGCCGAGAACGGCATTGATGCGACCAAGAAGCACGACGGCCTGCTCGCGCACGTGGATCTGAACACCTGGGTCACGATGGGCATCCAGCGCGCGATGGACCGCGTGCAGTCGCGCCTGCAAGACGGCCTGGCGTTCCTGGCCACGGTGGGCTCCACGGCTCCGTTCGTCGGCCTGTTCGGCACCGTCTGGGGCATCTACCACGCGCTCACCGCCATCGGCGTGGCGGGCCAGGCCTCGATCGACAAGGTCGCCGGTCCGGTGGGCGAAGCGCTCATCATGACCGCCATCGGCCTGGCCGTCGCGGTGCCCGCGGTGCTTGGCTACAACTGGCTGGTGCGTCGCAACAAGGCCTGCATGGACGACGTGCGCGCCTTCGGCAACGACCTGCACAGCGTGCTGCTGGCCGGCGCCGGCACCGTGGCCAAGAAGGCCTGAGGCCCTTCCTCGTAACGCATAGAGGAAGGAGGCCGTCATGGCCATGAACGTCGGAAGCGCCGACGGGGACGAAGACCAGGTGGTCTCGGCCATCAACACCACGCCGCTGGTCGACGTGATGCTGGTGCTGTTGATCATCTTCCTGATCACCATCCCCGTGGTGAACACGTCGATCCAGGTGCAGCTGCCCAAAGAGACGATCGAGGTGCGCGAGAGCAAGCCCGAGAACATCGTCATCTCGGTGGACACCAAGGGCGGCATCTACTGGAACGACCTGAAGATGCCCAACACGCAAGCGCTGGTGGACCGGCTCAAGGTGGTGGCCACCAAGAACCCGCAGCCCGAGGTGCACATCCGCGGCGACCTGGCCGCGCAATACGACTCGGTGGGTCGGGTGATCTATGCCTGCCAGCGCGCGGGCATCGTCAAGGTCGCCTTCATCACCGAGCCGCCGCCCAGGGGGTAAGCAGCCATGGGAATGAACGTAGGAAGCGGGTCCTCGAGCGGCGATCCGGAAGTGATGATCGACATCAACACCACGCCGCTGATCGACGTGATGCTGGTGCTGTTGATCATGCTGATCATCACCATCCCGATCCAGCTGCACGCGGTGAACCTGAACATGCCGGTGGGCACGCCTCCGCCGCAGGTGGTCAAGCCCGAGGTGGTGAAGATCGACATCGACGAGCGCAGCGTGGTGTTCTGGAACGGCGAGGAAGTGCCCGACCGCGCGACGCTGGAAGCCAAGATGAAAGCCGCTGCCGAGCAGGCGGTGCAGCCGGAGGTGCACCTGCGGCCCAACAAGCAGGCCAAGTACGAGGTGGTGGCAGCCGTGATGGCCGCCACGCAGCGCATCGGGCTGACCAAGATGGGCATCGTGGGCTCCGAGCAGTTCATCGACGGGAAGTGAGGCCACCGGGATGGACCTGAGCTACGAACAGCAAACCTACGGACGGCGCGGCTCGAGCCCGCGGCGCCTGATCGGCATCGGCGCGGTCGTCGTGCTGCACATCTTCATCTTCTATGCGCTGGTCTCGGGCCTGGCCCGCAATGCGCTGCAGATCGTGAAGAAGCCGCTGGAGGCGAAGATCGTGCAGGAGATCCTGCCGCCGCCGCCCCCACCGCCGCCGCCTCCGCCGCCCAAGCAGATCAAGCAGCCCGATGCGCCGAAGGTCGAGGCGCCGCCGCCGCCTTACGTGCCGCCGCCGGAGATCGCGCCGCCGGTGGACATCGCGCCGGCGATCACGGCGGTTTCGCCCGCGCCGCCGCCGGTCGAGTACAAGATCGCGCCGCCGCCGCCGGTGACCGCGCCGCCCGCCGGCCCGGCGAAGGCCGACATCGGTGTCGCCTGCCCGACGCAGGTCAAGCCGGAGATCCCGCGCAAGGCGCTGCAGGAAGGCATCTCGGGCGTCGTGCGCGCCGAGGTGCTGATCAGCAACGGCGTCGTCAAGGAGGTCAACATCCTGGGCGGCCCGCGCGTGTACCACCAGGCGGTGCGCTCGGCGATGCTGCAGTACAAGTGCGTCGCCTCGGGCGAGGTGCGCGCGCAGCAGGAGTTCGAGTTCAAGATTGATTAGAGCGGGCCCCCACGCTCGCTCTCGCTCGCTGCCCCCCGAGGGGGCGCTTGCTGCGGACCGGCGAAGCCGGATCCGCGCAAGGCCTGGGACCCCCGGGGCGGTGGTGAGCGGATGGCAACTCCTGCTCTTCAGCCGCATGCGCCCTCGGCTTCGTTCGCTCGACGTGTTTCGCGGCGCCACCGTGGCGCTGATGATCCTGGTCAACAACCCGGGTAGCTGGGGCCATCTGTTCCCGCCGGTCGCGCATGCGCCTTGGCATGGCTGCACGCCGACCGATCTGGTCTTTCCGTTCTTCTTGTTCGCGGTGGGCAATGCGCTGGGGCTGGTGATGCCGGCGCTGGCCGCGCTCGCGGCCGCGGCGTTCTGGCGCAAGGTCGCCACGCGCACCTTGCTGATCTTCGCGATCGGCGTGCTGCTCAACGTGAGTCCGTTCGCGCATTGGAACGGCGCCGGTGAGCTCGCCTGGAACCATCCGGCGCAATGGCGCCTGATGGGCGTGCTGCAGCGCATCGCCCTGGCCTGGGGCGCAGCCGCCGTGATCGTGCGCCATGGCGGCGGCTTGCGGGCGGTGCCGGCGTGGTGTGCCGCGCTGTTGCTGGGCTACTGGGGCGCCTGCGTCGCATTCGGCGCGCCGGGGGATGCCTACAGCCTCGAGGGCTTCTTCGGCACCGCGCTGGACCGCGCGCTGCTCGGTCCCTCACACCTCTACGGCGGCGAGGGCGTGCCCTTCGACCCTGAAGGACTCGCCAGCACGGTGCCGGCGGTCGCGCAGGTGTTGATCGGCCTGGCGGTCGGCGAGCATGTGCGGCGCGCGCCGCCCGATCACGCGCTGGTCTCGCGGCTGTTCATGCTGGCGCTCGGCCTGTGCGCCGCGGCCTACGCGTGGAGCCTCGCGATGCCGATCAACAAGAAGCTGTGGACCAGCTCCTACGTGCTGCTGAGCTCGGGCATCGCGATCGCGGTGCTGGCGAGCCTGCTGGCGACGATCGAGATCGGAGGTCGCGACGCGGCGTGGATGCGCGCGGCCGAGGTGTTCGGCCGCAATGCCTTGCTGATCTACATGATCAGCCAGCTCGTGCCTGGCATCGTGGCCTTGCTGAGCTGGCCCGACGGCGCCGCGCCTTCGCGCACCGACGCGTTCCGCTGGCTGTTCGCGCATGCGTTCGCGCCGCTCGCGAGCGACCTGCGCGTGGGCTCGCTGCTGTTCGCGGTGACCAGCGTCAGCGCCTACTGGGCGATGGGCCGCTGGCTCGCACGGCGCGGCCTGGTGCTGAAGATCTGAACGCCGGGTCCCCGCGGCTCAACGCGGCGCCGCCAGCGCGCGCGTGAACGCGAGCGGCTCGGGCGCCGGCATCGAATGGCAGGTCGGCGACAGGGCGGTCTCGCCGTTCGGGCAGGGCCGGTCGCGGTCGAGCGACCAGGCGTGCACGCCGGCAAGGCCGAGCGCACGCGCGTCGCGCACGATGGCCTGCAGATCGGCCAGCGAGGTCACGTTCTCGGCCACGTTGTTGACGCCCATCATCGCGGTCAGCGCAATGCGGTGCAGTGGCACGCCATGGCGTTCGTGCAGGTTGTGCGCGGCCTGCAGCGCCGAGGCGTGCATGTCGCAGCGGCCCTCGCGCACGACGCAGGTGTCGGGCGCGGCGGGCCCGTAGTTCATCACCATCAGGTTGATCACCGCGTCGTCCAGCCGGTGGCGGCGGATCGCGGCGAGCACCGTCTCGCCGAGCGCGTTGATGCTGCGCTTGCTGCCGTCGCTCGCGGCCCAGGTCGCGACGGTGAACGAGTAGCGCAGATGGGGCCGCGCACGCTGCGCGATCTTGACCTGGCGCACCAGCGCGTCGACCTGCGCCGGGGTCTGCGCGCCTTCGATGTCGAAGTCGAAGCCGCGCAGCATCGGCGAGTCGTAGCGCGCCATGAAGCGCGCCATGCCGCGCGCGCTGTCGCAGGTGAACACGCCGGTCTCGCCGCCGGTCGAGACGACGTAGGGCTGCTTCGCGCGAACGAAGGCCGGCACGTTGGCGCGCGCGAACGACGCGGCATCGCGGCCGAGCCAGGTCTCGCGTCCGCACTCGCCGACGGCGAAACCCCAGCTCAGGGTCGTGCCGGGCGGCAGCAGGGTGCCGGGCAGCGGCGCGGTGCGGCCGTCGAGCTCGGCGGCGATGCGCGCGCCTTTGCCGGCGTGCAGCGAGACGTCCTTGTAGGGGCCGGCGAGGAAGTCGTGTGCCGTCGCAGAGGCACTGGCCGCGCCCAGGGCGAGCGACGCGCAGAGCGTGCGAAGAAGCGAAGGCGAGGTCATCGGCATCTTGAAGTGGAATGGACAACGGGGTGAAGTGCGGGCACTTCACCCCGTTTGGGGTCGCTCAGGTCCGGTCGATCACATCTGCGCGCGCAGGCCGAAGTAGATCTGGCGGCCGTTCTTGTAGAACGCGCGCGGCTGGTCCGGCGTGCTGGCGTAGGATTTCAGCAGCGGGTCGTTGAGGTTGGTGCCCTCGAGCGACAGGCTGATGTTTTTGGTCAGGTTGTACTGGACCGACGCGGCCAGCGTGCCGACGCTGTCCTGGTAAATCGCGCTCTTGCGGTTCACGCCGTTGAGGAAGGACGAGCGGTAGTTGTAGGTGACGCGCGCGCTGAACGTGTCGTTCTCGTAGTAGGCGCCCAGGTTGTAGGAGTTCTTCGACAGGCCCACCAGGTCGCAGTTGCCGGTGTCGGCGCAAGCCGAGTTCGGCACCCTGCCGGTCTCCTCGCCATCGGCGTAGGTGTAGTTGGCCATCACGCCGAAGCCACCGCCGATCGCCTGCTGGTACGCCAGCTCCAGGCCCTTGACCTTGCCGGTGGTGTTGACCGGCGCGCTCATCGCATAGGTCGTGTACTGCTGCTCGGACTGGTTGTAGAACACCGCCTCGAACGAGCCGAAGGTCACGTACGAACGCAGGTCCTGGTAGTACGCACCGGCCGACAGCATCGACTTCGGCGCGAAGTACCACTCGGTGCTGAACTCGACGTTGTTCGAGCGGATGGGCTTGAGGTTCGGGTTGCCGCCCGATCCGGTGTGCTGGATGTCGAGCAGGCTCAGACCGCCGAGCTGGCCGAACTCGGGGCGCGCCATCGTGCGGCTGAGCGCGAAGCGGCCGACGACGTCTTGAGCGAGGTCGGCGCGAAGGTTCAGGCTCGGCAAGTAGTCGTCGTAGTTATTCTTCGTCGTGACCGGCGTATAGACGCCCGCCGTGACCAGCTGGTTGTTGGTGACCTCTTCCTTCGTGTGCACCACGCGCAGGCCCACGTTGCCCTGGATGCGGCCGAAGTCGAGGTTGGCCATCGCGTAAGCCGCTGCGACGGGCTCCTTGATCTTGAACTCGCTCTGGTAGCTGTGGCCGCCGAAGGTGACGTACCGATTCGCCCAGCTGGTGATCGCCTCGCCCGGGATGGTCCACATGCCCTTGAGCAGGCCGCCGGACAGCGAATCGCCGAAGTCGCCGGGGAAGTGCGTGAGCTGGTCGAGGGGCGCATTGGCGGGATCGGTGCCGGCGGCCGCCAGCGTGCCGTCCACTTTGGTCAGGTCGCGCTCGTGGCGCGCCACGCGGGCGCCGAACTTGATCGACGGCACGATCTCCAGATCGGTCTGGTAGCTCGCGTCGACCTGACCGTAGTGCTCCTTGTCCTTGGCGGTGACGATCGACGCCCAGCCACCGACGGCGTCCGACAGGCCGCCGATCGAGAAGGTGTCCGAGCCAGGCACCGAGACGTCGGCCGTCTTCGACAGGCCGTGCGTGGCGTAGCTACCGCCCACATACGGACTCCAGACTTCGAAGCCGATGTCCTTGGTCTTGCCGGTGCCCTGCGTCGTGCCGAGCTTGCTGCTGATGCTGAGCTTGTCGCTGGCGCGGTACTTCAGGTCGAGGTTGAAGAACTTGGAGTCGCTGTACGAGCCCGGCCGCACGGCGATGTCCTGCACACCCGACGAGACGTTGCAGGGCGCGATCGGGCAGGTGCCGGGGAAGGCGATCGAGGTGACCGTGTTGCCCTCGATCGTGTAGGCCGAAGGGCTGATGCCATTGGTGATGGCATTGACCGGCGCGTACATGTAGTTCGCGTTGAAGTTGTCGGCGTCCAGGCGCGAGTAGAAGCCACTCACGCCGACCGTCAGGTCGTTGGTCGCCTTCAGCTCGGCGGCGATGAGGCCGCCCTTGCGTACGCGCTCCTGCTGGAACAGTGCCGAGCCCGTCAGCAGCGAGATGTACTTGCCGTCCAACTCAGGGTTCGCGGCCAGCACGGCCGTATTGCCGCCCCACAGGTTGTTGATCGTGTCCCACCACAGGAACTCCTGGCCGTCGCGGCGGATCTGGCGCTTCTGGTAGAAGGCCTGCGCCATGATGCCGAGGTTGCCTTCCTCGTTCTTCCAGTTGATCAGGGCGCTGAGCTGCGGGTCGGTCTTGCCCGAAAGATCGGAGTAGACGCCGCCGACCGATGCCATCGTCGACACGCGCTCCTTGAAGCTCAGCGGCGTGCGTGTTTCGATGTCGACGGTGCCGGTCGCCCCGCCTTCGACCAGGTCGGCCTGCGAGCTCTTGTAGACCGTCACGCGGCCAATCAGCTCCGAGGGCAGCAACGAATAGCTGACGCTGCGACCGCCGCCGGTGATGTTCTCGGCATACCAGTCGCCACTCGAGACCGTGTGACCGTTGAGCGTGGTCAGCGTCATCGCCGCCGGCGTGCCGCGCAGGCTCACACGGTCGTTCTCGCCGAAGCCGCCTTCGGTGCCTCCGGCCGTCGCGGTGTAGACGCCGGGCAGGCGCTGGAGCGAGTCGGCGACGTTCTTGTCGGGCATCTTGCCGACGTCTTCGGCCGTGATCACTTCCACCACGCCGTCGGCATTGCGCTTTTGCGTGATCGACTGCTGCACCGATGCGCGGATGCCGGTGACGGTCACGGTTTGCAGCTTCGCATCGGCCTCCTTCTTCTCAGGCTCAGGCGCCTGCTGCGCATGGGCCACCCAGGCCACGCTCATCAGCATCAGCGCCACTGCCGACGCCACGGGTGTGTGCTTGCACTTCATTGCTCACCTCTTTCGTTAAGGGCCATGGCGTTGCTCGCTGGCCGCGATGACATCGGCTCCCCCGACGCGCCGGCGTTGCCGGGCGCGTTTGCGAGGGCACTCCTCCTGCTGAACCTCTGGAAACTTCTGCTCACCGACGGTAGAACCAGTCGGGTGAACTGGTACTACCAAGATGCGTGCCAATGTGGTCCTATGGCGTGCCAACAGAGTACCAGCCAATGCCAATTAGCTACCAGTTAGTGAAAACGCGGGTCTTCAGGCCCTTGAAAGGCGGCGAGCCACTCGTTTCAGGGGTGTGTAGGGGCGGATGCGGCCCAACTCTGGGGACGCCTGGCACGATCTGTGACGGCCATCCATGCACGTTGCAGGTGCTCTGGTCCGCACGCTGGCGCTGCATTGGTATTATTTGGGTGCGCTCTTCGGCGCGTTCCCTTGGCGCCGGTGCCGGCGGCTCACTCCCCACGCATGAAATCCCTCGCCCAGACCCTGCGGCCGCTGGATCCCGCCGACGCGCTCCCCCTGTACCAGCAGCTGCAGCGGGCTCTGCGCGAGGCGATCGACCAGCGCATCCTCGGCCCCGAGGACGCATTGCCGTCCGAGCGCCATCTGGCCGCCGACCTCGGGGTCTCGCGCATCACGGTGCGCAAGGCCATCGATGGCCTCACGCAGGAGGGCCTGCTGGTCAGCCGCCAAGGTTCGGGCAACTTCGTGTGCGCTCGCATCGACAAGAACTTCGCGAAGCTGACCTCGTTTTCCGAAGACATGCGTTCGCGCGGCCGTTCGCCGCACAGCGAATGGCTCCGCAAGTCCGAGGGCACGGTGTCGCCGGAAGAGGCGATGAAGCTGGCGCTGAGCCCGGGCTCGCTGGTCTATCGCTTCCATCGGCTTCGCTACGCCGACAACGCGCCGATGGCGCTGGAGTACGCGACCGTGGCGGCGTCCGCACTGCCGGGCCTGGACGCCGTCGACACCTCGCTGTACGACGCGCTCGAGCGCGCCGGCAACCGGCCGGTGCGCGCGCTGCAGCGCCTGCGCGCGCTGCTGCTCGACGAGGAGCAGGCGCGCCTGCTGCACGCCAAGCCGGGCGATGCCGGCCTGCTGGTCGAGCGCCTGGGCTACTTGCGCGACGGCCGCGCGGTCGAGCTGTGCCAGTCGTTCTACCGCGGCGACACCTACGACTTCGTCGCCGAGCTGTCGACGGGCTGAGCGAGCGCGACGCGCTCAGAAGCTGCAGTCGCTGGCCAGCGGCGGATCGGTGGCCGGCACGGTGTCCTGCCGCGCGACGCCCTGGCGGCGCAGGCGGGTCACCGTTGCGTTCATCTCGGCCGGCGACAGCAAGCGGTCGCGCACATGCAGCACCCAGTCCACGTCTTGCTGCCACACGCGCGGCTCGGGCGTCGGCGCGAGCAGGCCGGCGGGCGAGAACCACAGGTTGAAGTTGATCGACATCGGCACCACCGGCACGTTGCGCCCCGCGTGGCGCGCGACCTGCCGGCCGTCGAGGAACATGCGCACCGCATGTTCGCCGACCTGGACCACCAGCGTGTGCCAGCCGTCGAGCGATCCGGCGATCTGCTGCTCGGAGTTGACCGCGAGCCAGGGCTCGATGCGCACCGTCTGCCACGAGATCGCGTATAGCCGCGTCGGCTCGGCGCCCCAGCCGCCGTTGGCCAGGTACTCCCAGTCGACCTCGCTGAAGTGCGGATCGAAGTCATGCGCCAGCGGCGCGACCGCATAGAAGGTCTGGACCACCGGGTCGCCGTCGATGCCCGACACCGGCGTGTCGCGAAAGCGCACGCGCGCGGCGTAGGTGCCGCGCAGGTACTTGCGCGCGTGGCAGATCTGCGCCTGCGCGGTGCCGTCAGGCCGGCCATCGGTCTGCGCGCGCAGGCGCAGCAAGCGGTTGGCGGCGCGATCGGGGTCGTCGACGACGGCGATCCCGGCCGGATCCCAGCGCGCGCCCGGCACGCCGGGGTGGCCGGCATGCGCGCGCAGGCTCCAGCCGCCTTGCGCGAGCGCCTCGGCGCTGGGGTAGCTGAAGTCGTCGAACAGCAGCGCGTCGCCGGCCCGTGCGAAGCCGCAGGCCGCCGCCAGCGCGGCGGCGATCAGCGCGCGACGCATCAGGCCTGCGCCGGCTCGCCGGCCGGCGCGTCGGCGACCGGCGCTTCGCGGCCCGGCATGCGCACGAACCACATCAGCAGCAGCACCGGCACGCCGCAGGCGACGGTCCAGACGAAGAACTCGCGATAGCCCATGGCGACCTGGATGTCGCCGCTGACGGTCTTGGAGAGGATGAAGCCGAGCTGCATCACGCCCGAGCCCAGCGCGTAGTGCGCGGTCTGGAAGCGGCCCGGCGCGACCGCCTGCATGATGAACAGGATCATGCCGACGAAGCCGAAGCCGTAGCCGAACATCTCGACGCTGACGGCCGCGCCGATGACGCCGATCTCGCTGGGCATCACCCACGCCAGCCAGCTGAACACCAGGTTGGGCACCCACATGCCGACGATCAGGAAGGGCATTGCGCGCTTGAGCCCCAGCCACGAGGTGAAGTAGCCGCCGAGGATGCTGCCGACCAAAAAGGCCAGCGTGCCGGCGGTGCCGTAGACCACGCCGATCTGGTCGGTCGTGAGGCCCAGCCCGCCCTTGTCGCGCGCCTCGAGCATGAACAGCGGCCCGATCGTCTGCACCTGGCCCTCGGCAGCGCGAAACAGCACGATGAACAGGATCGCGAGCCAGATGCCGGGCTTGCGGAAGAAGTCGGCCACCACCTCGCGCAGCGTACGTGCGACGCTCGCGAAGCTGAGCTCGGCGTGATCGGTGTTGAGCGTGCCGGGCAGCCGCCAGGCGTTGTAGGCCGCCAGGCCGGCGAGCAGTGCCGCGAGCAGGCCGAAGATGATCGACCAGGCGTGATGCGCGCCGACGCTCTTCTCGAAGTGGCCGGCCAGCACCAGCAGGCCGCCGAGCGTGAGGAACTTGCTGGCGTTGAAGAACGCGCCTTGCCAGCCGGCGTAGGCGGCCTGCTGGCGCGCGTCGAGCGCGGCCATGTAAAGGCCGTCGCAGGCGATGTCGTGCGTGGCCGAGGCGTAGGCCAGCACGAACAGCACCGCAATGCTCGCCGCGAACCACATCGGCAGCTGCAGCGCGATCGCCATCAGCGCCAGCCCGGCCGCGCCGGTGAACTGCATCGCGACGACGATCAGCTTCTTGCTGCGCGCCATCTCGAGGAAGGGGCTCCACAGCGGCTTGAAGGCCCAGGCCAGGCCGAGCACGCCGGTCCAGCGCGCGATCTGGTCGTTGCCCACGCCCAGGCTCTTGAACATCAGCCCGGCGATCAGCATCACGACGAAGAACTGCAGCCCTTGCGCGAAGTAGAGGCTGGGCACCCAGCGGATCGGCGAATGCGAACGATCGTTGGCCACGGACGGCTTTCGTTGGGGTTCAGGCGGCGCGCGGAGCGAGCGCGACCGGGGCTTGGGTCGCGGCGGGCACGCGGCCTTCGAGCCAGTCGCGCAGCGCGGCCAGCGCGCCCTCGCCGTAGCCCCAGGTCACGACCGCGGGCGCGGCGATGTCGAACACCTGGAACGGGTTCCACAGCACGAGATGCAGGTCGGGGCGCCAGGCCGCGGCGTTGGCGCCGTAGCGCGCGCGGTGGTTCGAGGCCAGCACGAGCAGGCGGCCGTCGCGCGGCAGCTGCGAGGCGTCGAGCCGGTCGAGCGAGTCGACCTGCACGACCTCGACATCGTCGAAACCGCGAAACAGCGCGCGCACCAGCTCGCCGCCCGGGCCGGCTTCGGACACGCCGTCGCCCGGCACCGCGCGCTGCGTCACGACGCGCAGGCGCTGCGCGCGCCCAGGCGGCTGCGCGCCGCCGACGGCGAGCAGGCCGCGCGCCGAGGCGCCGCGCATCAGTTGGTCGTCGGCCAGGCGCTGCGCGTCGTCGCAAGGCCGCGGATCGATCGGAAAGCTCGCCGCGAGCGCATCGATGCGCGCGCGTGCCTCGCGCACGCGCGCCAGCGGCAGCGTGCCGTGCTCGATTGCCTGCGCCACGGCCTGCACCGCCTGCGCCTGCTCGGCGCGGCTGCCCTGCGCGAGCACGAGGTCGGCGCCCGCTTGCAGCGTGAGCACGGCCGCGCGCGCATGGCCGTAGCGCTCGTGAACGGCCTTCATCATCAGCGCGTCGGTGATCACGACGCCCTCGTAGCCGAGGCGCTCGCGCAGCACGCCGGTCAGCACAGCGCGCGACAGCGTGGCCGGATGCTCGGCATCAAGCTGCGGATAGACGATGTGGGCCGTCATCACCGCCGGCGCGACCCCAGCCAGCGCGCGAAAGGGAACCAGCTCGAGCGACTCGAGTTCGGCCAGCGACTTGTCGACCGTCGGCAAGGCATGGTGCGAGTCGACATGCGTGTCGCCGTGGCCGGGGAAGTGCTTGACGCAGCAGGCCACGCCCTCGCGCAGCGAGCCGCGCATCCACGCCCCGGCCAGCCGCGCGACGCGCTGCGGATCCTCGCCGAAGCTGCGCTCGGCGATCACGGGGTTGGCCGGGTTGTTGTTCACGTCGAGCACCGGCGCGAAGTTCCAGTTGATGCCCAGGCTGCGCAGGCCGCGCGCAACCGCAGCGCCGACCGACTCGGCCAGCGCCTCGTCGTTCGCGCAGCCCAGCGCCATCGCCGCCGGCGCATGGGGCAAGAAGGTGATGCGCGCGACCGAGCCGCCTTCCTGGTCGATCGCCACCAGCGCAGCCGGGCCCATCACCTCGCGCAGGTCGGCGACGAGGCGGCGCACCTCGTCCTCGCTGCCGATGTTCTTGCGGAACAGGCAGACCGCGCGGATGTGGTGCTCGCGCAGGAAGGCCGCGGTGCTGTCATCGAGCGAGGTGCCCTCGATGTCGACCATCACGAGGTGGCCGGCGTGCAAGGTGTCGGTGTTCATCTCACTGGGTCCGCGTGACCTTGGCCAGGTGGCGCGGGCGATCCGGGTCGAGCCCGCGCGCACGGGCGAGTGCCTCCACCATCGGGTAGAAGCTCTGGATCGCGGTGATCGGATCGAGGTCCTCGCTGCCGGCCGGCACGAGCGGCAGCTCGCAGCCAGGCGTGCCGGCCGGCGCGGCCAGCAGCACGCGCGCGCCGCGCTGGCGCATCTCGTCGGCCAGCGCCAGCAGTCCGTGGTGGGCCGGGCCGCGCGGCGCGAACACAAGCAGCGGATAGCCCTGCTCGACCAGCGCCATCGGGCCGTGCTTGACCTCGGCCCCCGAGAAGGCCTCGGCCTGGATGCCGCACACCTCCTTGAACTTGAGCGCGGCTTCCATCGCGATCGCGAGGCCAGTGCCGCGGCCGATCACGAACAGCTTGTCGGCGTCGGCCAGCGCTTCGATCGCCGGTTGCCAGCGCTGCTGCGCCGCTTGTTCCAGCACGCCGGGCAGGCCGAGCAGCGCGTGCTGCAGGTCGGCATCGTCTTGCCATGCCGCCGTGACGCGCGCGCCGGCCACGAGCTGAGCGATGTAGCTCTTGGTGGCCGCGACGCTTTGTTCGGCGCCGGCGTGCAGCGGGAACACCCACTGCGACGCCTGTGCGAGCGGCGAGGCCGGGTCGTTGACGAAGGCCACGGTGCGGGCGCCGCCGGCACGAAAGAAGCGCGTCGGGGCGACGAGATCCGGGCTCTGGCCGGACTGCGAGAACGCCATAGACACCAGGCCGTCGCAGGCGATGCGCGACTGGTACAGCGTGATCAGCGACATCGGCAGCGACGTCACCAGCCGGCCCAGTCGGGCCATGATCAGGTAGGCCATGTAGTGCGCGGCGTGATCCGAGCTGCCGCGCGCCACCGTGAGCAGCGAGATCGGCGGCGACGCGCGCAGCGCGGCGCCGAGCGACGCGTAAGCGTCGGCGTCCGCCGCGAGCAGGCGAGCGATCGCTTCGGGGGCGTGCTGCGCCTCCTCAAGCATGCGCGAGGTCAATCTCTTCTCCTTCGACGATCACACGTTGCAGCTGCAGGTCGCGGTCGAACACCACGAGGTCGGCATGCGCGCCCTGGCCGAGGCGGCCGCGGTCGGCGATGCCGAGGTAGTCGGCCGCGTGGGTGGAGGTGCGCCTGGACGCTTCTTCCAGCGACAGGCCCAGGCTCACCAGGTTGCGCAGCGCCTGGTCCATCGTCAGCGTGCTGCCGGCCAGCGTGCCGTCGGGCAGGCGCACGCCGCCCAGGCACTTGGTGACGAGGTGGCGGCCGAGCTTGTAGTCGCCGTCGGGCATGCCGGCGGCGGCGGTGGAGTCGGTGACGCAGAACAGGCAGGGCACGGCGCGCAGCGCGGCGCGGATCGCGCCCGGGTGCACATGCAGCAGGTCGGGAATGATCTCGGCGTAGCGCGCGTGCGCGAGCGCCGCGCCCACCATGCCGGGCGCGCGGTGGTGCATGCCGCTCATCGCGTTGAACAGGTGCGTGAAGCCGCCCGCGCCGCGCTCGAGCGCCGCGACGCCGTCTTCGTAGCTGCCGGTGGTGTGGCCGATCTGGACGCGAAAGCCCTGGGCGCGCAGCGGCTCGATCAGATCGAGGTTGCCCGGCAGCTCGGGTGCCAGCGTGATCAGGCGGATCGGCGCGAGCGCGTGCAGCGCGAGCACCTCGTCGATCGACGCGGGCCTTGCGAAGTCGGGCTGCGCGCCGAGCTTGTCGGGGCTGATGTAGGGGCCCTCGAGGTGCACGCCCATCACGCGCGCGCTGCCGGCAGGGCGCTCGCGGCAGGCCGGGCCGAGCGCCGCCATCGCGGCGGCGATCTCGTTCAGCGGCGCGGTCATCGTGGTGGCCAGGAGCGCCGTCGTGCCGTGCCGCACGTGCAGGCGCGCGATGCGCAAGATCGCGTCGCCGGCTTCCATCGTGTCGGCTCCGCCGCCGCCATGCACGTGGTTGTCGATGAAGCCCGGCAGCACCAGCGCCGCGCGCTCGCTGCGCGCCTGCGCTTCGCCGATCGGTGTGCCCTCGATCGACGCCACGCGGCCGTCGCGGTGGACGAGCGCGCCACGGACAAAGCCCGCGGGCGTGAGGATGTTGCCCTCGATGCGTTGCAGGCTCACGGTTCGCGCCTCATCTCCGCGACGAACCCGTAGTAGTCGCTGCGGCAATAGGAGTGGGTCAGCTCGACCGCCTGGCCCGAGGCCAGGTAGCCGGCGCGCGTGATGAACAGCAGCGCCTGACCGGCGGGCACTTGCAGCAAGTCGGCGAGCTTGGCATCGGCGTTCATGGCACGGATGTGCTGCAGCGCGCGCACGGGCTCCTTGCCGCGGCCGCGCAGGTACTCATAGAGCGAGCTGTCGACCTGCGTCGGCTCGGGCAGCACGTCGCCGGGCAGCACGCTCACTTCATAGGCCATCACGACGTCGTCGGCCAGCCGCAGGCGCTCGAGCCGCGCGACGCGCGTGCCGGGAGACAGGCCCAGGCTGAGCTGCTCGTCCGGCGTGGCGGCGGTCAAGGCGCGCGACAGCCAGCGCGACGACGGCCGAAAGCCGCGTTGCTGCAGTTCCTCGGAAAAGCTGGTCAGGCGCGACAGCGGCTGCTCGAGCTTGGGCGCGATGTAGTTGCCCGAACCCTGGCGGCGCACCACCAGGCCCAGCTCGACGAGCTGGTCGATCGCCTTGCGCGCGGTCACGCGCGACAGGCCGAGCGCCTCGGACAGCACGCGCTCGGACGGCAGCGCCTCGTTGGTCTGGTAGCGGCCTTCGCGGATCGCGCTCGACAGCGTCTGCGCGAGCTGCACATACAGCGGCGACGAGGCGCTGACGTCGGGCTGGAAATCGAAACGCAGCAGCTTGTTGGGCGCGTCGTTCAAGATGAGGACTCCGCGAGGAATTGGCGGATCAACGTCAGCGCGCCGTCGGCCGCATCGCCGGCCGGGGCGACGCAGCGGGCGCGCGTGCGCGGCGACAGCCGCGGCTCGAGGCGGCGGCCGATGCTGCCGGCGATGGCGAGCGGCAAGGCACCGGCCGGGTCGAGCGCGGCGGCGAGTTCCTCGATCGCGTCGACCGCGTCGGCAATCAGCGCGGCAGCCGCCGGGTCGAGCTCCTCGTGGTCGAACACGAGTGGCGCCAGCGCGGCGTGTGCGTGCTGGCCGGCGTGGGCGGCCCAGGCCAGTACGGCTTCGCGATGGTCGCCGCAGCGCGCCATCAGCGCCCGCGCGAGCGGTCCGGCCTCGGCGCGGCCGTCGAGCGCGCGGTGCACCAGTCGCATCGCGCGCAGTCCGAGCCAGGCGCCGCTGCCCTCGTCGCCGACGGCGAAACCCCAGCCGCCGGCGGTGATCCGGCGACCGTCGGCATGCAACACCTCGCCGACGCTGCCGGTGCCGGCCGCCACGAGCACGCCGGGGCGACCCGCATGCGCGCCGAGCAGCGCGGTGTGGGCGTCCGAATCGAGCGCCAGCGCGGCATAGGCCGGCGCAGCGCGCAGGAATCGCTGGCGCAAAGGCGCCATCTCGGCGCCCGCCAGGCCCAGGCCGACGGCGCATTCCTGCGGCAACGCCGGCGCCATGCCGGCCGCGCCGAAGGCCGCGTCGATCGCCAGTCGAACATTGGTCCAGGCCTGGTCGACGCCTTGCCCGAGGCCCGACGGCCCGGCCTCGCCGTTGCCCAGCCGGCTGCCGTCGGCGAGCGTCAGCCGCGCGCGTGTTCGCGTGCCGCCCCCGTCGACGCCCAGCACGTAGGCGACCGGCGGCGTACGGCTGGCCAGGGAGTGGCTCGGTGGTTGGCTCATGGTCTGATACCAGTGTAGTACCAGAAAGACCAACTGGTCAATTGGTCTGCGCGCGTCGACGAGTCCACGGAAGCCCGACGCCTTTCGGTTCAGAGCGATGGCGGCGGTCAGCCGCGCGCCGTGCCGGTACTCATACCAGTTGGCCGCGTCGGACATGCTTGCGCGGCATGCCGGCGAGCCGGTGGGGCTTGGCATCAAGCCGGCGACGCTGCTACACTTTCGAGTTCTTCGCCACGGAGGGGTGCCCGAGTGGCTAAAGGGGGCAGACTGTAAATCTGTTGGCTTACGCCTACGCTGGTTCGAATCCAGCCTCCTCCACCAAGCGAAGAAGCAGCAAGTCGGCGAACGGGCGATCGTTCGCGGGGTGCGATGCGGGAGTAGTTCAATGGCAGAACCCCAGCCTTCCAAGCTGATGACGCGGGTTCGATTCCCGTCTCCCGCTCCAGGCTTGTTGTGAAGACCGGTTCGTGATCGGCAGCGGCTTGTGCATGAGGTGGTGTGCAGGCCCGTGTCGATGCCCATGTGGCTCAGTGGTAGAGCACTCCCTTGGTAAGGGAGAGGTCGCGCGTTCGATCCGCGCCATGGGCACCACAACCCCGACTGAATCAGCGACCGTTCCGACCGTCAGGAGATCGAGATGGCAAAAGGCAAGTTTGAGCGGACCAAGCCGCACGTGAACGTGGGCACGATTGGTCACGTGGACCATGGCAAGACGACGCTGACGGCGGCGATCACGACGGTGCTGTCGACGAAGTTCGGCGGCGAGGCGAAGGCGTACGACCAGATCGACGCGGCGCCGGAAGAAAAGGCGCGCGGCATCACGATCAACACCGCGCACGTCGAGTACGAGACGCAAGCGCGCCACTACGCGCACGTGGACTGCCCGGGGCACGCCGACTACGTGAAGAACATGATCACCGGTGCGGCGCAGATGGACGGCGCGATCCTGGTGTGCTCGGCCGCCGACGGCCCGATGCCCCAGACGCGCGAGCACATCCTGCTGGCGCGCCAGGTGGGCGTGCCGTACATCATCGTGTTCCTGAACAAGTGCGACATGGTCGACGACGCCGAGCTGCTCGAGCTCGTCGAGATGGAAGTGCGCGAGCTGCTGAGCAAGTACGACTTCCCCGGTGACGACACGCCGATCATCAAGGGCTCGGCCAAGCTGGCGCTCGAAGGCGACAAGGGCGAGCTGGGCGAGCAGGCCATCATGCGCCTGGCCGACGCGCTGGACAGCTACATCCCCACGCCCGAGCGCGCGGTCGATGGCGCGTTCCTGATGCCGGTCGAAGACGTGTTCTCGATCTCGGGCCGCGGCACCGTGGTGACGGGGCGCATCGAGCGTGGCGTGATCAAGGTCGGCGAAGAAATCGAGATCGTGGGCATCAAGGCCACGCAGAAGACCACCTGCACCGGCGTGGAGATGTTCCGCAAGCTGCTCGACCAGGGCCAGGCGGGCGACAACGTGGGCATCCTGCTGCGCGGCACCAAGCGCGAGGACGTCGAGCGCGGCCAGGTGCTGTGCAAGCCGGGCAGCATCAAGCCGCACACGCACTTCACCGCCGAGGTGTACGTGCTGAGCAAGGAAGAGGGCGGCCGCCACACGCCGTTCTTCAACAACTACCGTCCGCAGTTCTACTTCCGCACCACCGACGTCACGGGCGCCATCGAGCTGCCCAAGGACAAGGAGATGGTGATGCCGGGTGACAACGTGACGATCACCGTCAAGCTGATCGCCCCGATCGCCATGGAAGAAGGCCTGCGCTTCGCCATCCGCGAGGGCGGGCGCACCGTCGGCGCCGGCGTCGTCGCCAAGATCATCGAGTAACGAAACCGTAGGGATTGCGTAGGGGCATAGCTCAATTGGCAGAGCGTCGGTCTCCAAAACCGAAGGTTGGGGGTTCGAGACCCTCTGCCCCTGCCACGCAAGACCGAAGGAGCCCGATCCGGCGCTGAATCCGCATCGATCGCCTGCCTTGCCGCAGAACGAGCAGCCCGCAAGGGGTCTAACGACCCGGCGGGCTTTGCTGCTGAAAGGGATGGCTCTCGTCGAATGCTCCGCCACCGGGCCGCAGTCATCACAGCATGAACACTTCCGCTCCCGTCGAAACCGTCACTTCCGGCGCCGACAAGGCCAAGCTGGCCGTTGCCGGCTTGCTGGTCGTCGCGGCGGTGGCCGCCTACTACGTGCTGGGCCAGAAGGACCTGTGGCTGCGCGTGCTGGCGTTGCTCGGCCTGTTGATCGCCGCCGTGGCGGTGTTCTTCACCGCCGAGCCGGGCCGGGCGCTGGTGGCCTATGGGCGCGACTCGGTGCGCGAGCTGAAGAAGGTCGTGTGGCCGACCCGCAAGGAAGCCACGCAGATGACGCTCTACGTGTTCGCCTTCGTGTTCGTGATGGCCTTGTTCCTTTGGGTCACCGACAAGACGCTCGAATGGGCGCTGTACGACCTGATCCTGGGCTGGAAGCGCTGAAGCGGCCGCCCGAATAGAGGTAAGACATGACCGACGTCACGCAACCGACCTCCGGCACCGAGCCCGCGGCCAACCCGCTGCGCTGGTATGTGGTGCATGCCTACTCCGGCATGGAGAAGGCGGTCGAGCGCAACCTGCGCGAGCGCATCGACCGCGCCGGCATGCAGTCGAAGTTCGGCCGCATCCTGGTGCCGACCGAAGAAGTGGTCGAGATGCGCAACGGCAAGAAGGCCGTGACCGAGCGTCGCTTCTTCCCCGGCTACGTGCTGGTCGAGATGCTGCTCGACGACGACTCCTGGCACCTGGTCAAGCACACCAGCAAGGTCACCGGCTTCGTCGGCGGTGCCAAGAACCGTCCGGTGCCCATCTCGGAAGACGAGGTCATGAAGATCGTCAACCAGATGCAAGAGGGCATCGAGAAGCCGCGGCCCAAGGTCGAGTGGCAGGTCGGCGAGGTGGTGCGCGTCAAGGAAGGCCCGTTCACCGACTTCAACGGCTCGATCGAGGAAGTCAACTACGACAAGTCGAAGGTGCGGGTGTCCGTCACCATCTTCGGCCGCGCGACGCCGGTGGAGCTCGACTTCCACCAGGTCGAGAAGATCTGATTCAGGCCCCGGCCGCGGGGCGCCGTGCCGCAAGGCGCAGCGAACGCGGCCCGTTGCTGCCGGTGACGTGACACCGGTGTGAGGAGCCCGGGTAGCCAGTCCCTGGCGTTTGCACTCGACCGGTACCGCTCGGCTGTGCGGTGCCGGTTTCAGGAGAAATCATGGCCAAGAAGATTGTCGGCTTCATCAAGCTGCAAATTCCGGCGGGCAAGGCGAACCCCTCGCCCCCGATCGGTCCGGCGCTGGGTCAGCGCGGTCTCAACATCATGGAGTTCTGCAAGGCGTTCAACGCGCAGACCCAGGGTATGGAGCCGGGCCTCGTGCTGCCGGTGGTGATCACCGCGTTCGCGGACAAGTCGTTCACCTTCGTCCTCAAGACGCCGCCCGCGACGGTGCTGATCAAGAAGGCCGCCAAGGTCGACAAGGGTTCGGCCAAGCCGCACACCGACAAGGTCGCCAAGCTCACGCGCGCCCAGGTCGAGGAAATCGCCAAGACCAAGATGAAGGATCTGACCGCCGCCGACCTCGACGCCGCGGTGCGCACGATCGCTGGTTCGGCCCGCTCGATGGGCATCACGGTGGAGGGCCTCTGATCATGGCAACGTTGACCAAGCGTCAGAAGGCGCTGCAGGGCAAGGTCGACTCGACCAAGCTGTACCCGATCGACCAGGCGCTGGCGATCGTCAAGGAATGCGCGACCGCCAAGTTCGACGAGTCGATCGACGTCTCCGTCCAGCTCGGCATCGATGCCAAGAAGTCCGATCAAGTCGTGCGCGGCGCGGTCGTGATGCCCAACGGCACCGGCAAGACCAAGCGGGTGGCGGTGTTCGCCCAGGGCGCCAAGGCCGAGGAAGCCAAGGCCGCCGGCGCGGACGTGGTCGGCATGGACGACCTGGCCGAGCAGGTCAAGGCCGGCAACCTGAACTTCGACGTCGTGATCGCCTCGCCGGACACGATGCGCGTGGTCGGCACGCTGGGCCAGATCCTCGGCCCGCGCGGCCTGATGCCGAACCCGAAGGTCGGCACCGTGACGCCCGACGTCGCGACGGCGGTGAAGAACGCCAAGGCCGGCCAGGTGCAGTTCCGTGTCGACAAGGCCGGCATCATCCACGCCACCGTGGGTCGCCGTTCGTTCGAGTCCGACAAGCTGGTGGGCAACCTGCAGGCGCTGCTGGACGCGCTGAACAAGGCCAAGCCGGCGTCGAGCAAGGGCGTCTACCTGCGCAAGGTCGCGGTCTCGTCGACGATGGGTGTCGGTGTGCGCGTGGACGTGGCGAGCATCGCCGCGCCGGCCTCGCAGGCCTGAGTGACATAGGAGCCGCGCGAGGGGTCTGGCGCGCGGCTCGACAAGGATTGGTGGGCTGCCCGGCGCACATGTGCCGGGCAGGTCATCAAAGACCGCTGGTGCGGCGCAAGCCGCCTAAATGCAGCCTTCCGGCTGCGGCCAGCGCAGATGGCGGTCCCGCTGGAAGGGTTTGCCGTTCGAAAGCAGCGAAGGCTGCGGCCGGGCGGGGTTCCTGGACAGAAGGTCGCTGCAACCGGGTGTGCCGCGGTCCGAAGGACTTCGGCACGTTTCATAGGAGTAGACCTTGAGTCTGAATCGCAACGAAAAGGCAGAAGTCGTCGCGGAAGTGTCGGCCCAGGCGGCCAAGGCACAGACGCTGGCGCTGGCCGAGTACCGCGGACTCACGGTGGAGCACCTGAACGCGCTGCGCAAGACGGCGCGCGAGCGGGGCGTGTACCTTCACGTGCTGAAGAACACGCTCGCGCGTCGCGCCGTTGCCGGCACGCCGTTCGAGGTGGCCGCCGAGAGCATGTCCGGTCCGCTGATCTACGGCTTCTCCGAAGACGCCGTGGCGGCGGCGAAGGTCATCGCGGACTTCGCCAAGACCAACGACAAGCTGATCGTGAAGGCCGGCGCCTATGCCGGCAAGGCGCTCGACGCGAACGGGGTGAAGGCCCTGGCCTCGATCCCGAGCAAGGAAGTCCTGCTGGCTCAGCTGGCCGGTCTTCTCAAGTCGCCGATCTCGCGCACCGCGCGCGTGCTGGCGGCTGTCGCCGAAAAGAAGGGCGAAGCGGCTCCTGCCGCTGCCTGACCACGATCCGTTTTCTGAACATTCAACCGTATTGAGGAATCCCAAATGGCTTTCGACAAAGACGCATTCCTGACCGCGCTCGACAGCATGTCCGTCATGGAGCTCAACGAGCTCGTGAAGGCGATCGAAGAGAAGTTCGGCGTGTCCGCCGCCGCCATGGCCGCCCCGGCCGCCGGCGGCGCGGCTGGTGGCGCTGCCGCCGCTGCTGAAGAGAAGACCGAGTTCAACGTCGTGCTGCTCGAAGCCGGCGCCAACAAGGTCGGCGTGATCAAGGCCGTGCGCGAGATCACCGGCCTGGGCCTGAAGGAGGCCAAGGACCTGGTCGACGGCGCGCCGAAGCCCGTCAAGGAAGGCATCGCCAAGGCCGACGCCGAGGCCGCCAAGAAGAAGCTGGAAGAAGCCGGCGCCAAGGTCGAGCTCAAGTAATTCCGCTCGATCGAAGCAGGCTGGGCGCCTTGAAAAGGGCGTCCGGCCTTTCGCACTTCAGGGGCTTGGCCCCTGGAGAGCACCTGGAAGCACCCGAGCGCGCATCATGCCGGGTTCTTCCAAGTGTTCTCTGATCCGACTGCAGAGAACCGGTTTGGTCGGGCCGCGGTGCAATGCCGCGGTTGTCCGCCAGCGGCTGGTAGTGGCCAGCCACCAAGCAGAACAGGCGCAAGGCCTGTATCGCCAGTCGCCGAACGAGCGCAGCCAAGGCCGGGCCGCGTTCATTCGACACGGAGTGATTGATGGCGCAAACCACCCCCTACAGCTACACCGAGCGCAAGCGCATCCGCAAGAGCTTCGGCAAGCGCGAGAGCGTGCTCGACGTGCCCTATCTGCTGACGATGCAGAAGGATTCGTACGTAGCCTTCCTGCAGAAGGACGTTCCTCCTGCCAAGCGCAAGCCGGAAGGCCTGCAGGCGGCGTTCCTCTCCGCGTTCCCGATCGTTTCGCACAACGGGTTCGTGGAGATGAAGTTCACCGAATACAACATCGCCAAGCCTCCGTTCGACACGCGCGAGTGCCAGCAGCGCGGCCTGACGTACGCCGCCGCGGTGCGCGCGAAGCTGCAGATGATCATCTATGACCGCGAGACCTCGACCTCGCAGTCCAAGGTGGTCAAGGAGGTGAAGGAGCAGGAGGTCTACATGGGCGAGGTGCCCCTGATGACCGACTACGGCTCGTTCATCGTCAACGGCACCGAGCGCGTGATCGTCTCGCAGCTGCACCGCTCGCCGGGCGTGTTCTTCGAGCACGACAAGGGCAAGACGCACAGCTCCGGCAAGCTGCTGTTCAGCGCGCGCATCATCCCCTACCGCGGTTCGTGGCTGGACTTCGAGTTCGACCCGAAGGACATCCTCTACTTCCGCGTCGACCGTCGCCGCAAGATGCCGGTGACGATCCTGCTCAAGGCGATCGGCCTGAACCCCGAGCAGATCCTCGCGAACTTCTTCGTCTTCGACAACTTCCGCCTGATGGATTCAGGCGCTCAGATGGAGTTCGTGCCCGAGCGCCTGAAGGGCGAGGTCGCGCGCTTCGACATCACCGACAAGTCGGGCAATGTCGTCGTCGAGAAGGACAAGCGCATCACCGCGCGCCACGTGCGCCAGCTCGAGCAAAGCGCGACGAGCTTCATCACGGTGCCGGAGGACTTCCTGGTTGGCCGCGTGCTGGCCAAGAACATGGTCGACGCCGACACCGGCGAGATCATCGGCAATGCCAACGACGAGCTGACCGAGTCGCTGCTCAAGAAGCTGCGCGCCGCGGGCATCAAGGAGATCCAGTGCCTGTTCACGAACGAACTGGACCAGGGCGCCTACATCTCGCAGACGCTGGCCTCTGACGAGACCGCCGACCAGCTCGCCGCCCGCGTGGCGATCTACCGCATGATGCGCCCCGGCGAACCGCCGACGGAAGACGCGGTGCAGGCCCTGTTCAACCGCCTGTTCTACGACGACGCCACCTACGACCTCTCGCGCGTGGGTCGCATGAAGTTCAACGCCCGCGTGGGCCGCGACGCCTCCGAAGGCCCGATGGTCCTGACCAACGAGGACATCCTCGACGTGGTCAAGATCCTGGTCGAGCTGCGCAATGGCCGCGGCGAGGTGGACGACATCGACCACCTCGGCAACCGCCGCGTGCGCTGCGTCGGCGAACTGGCCGAGAACCAGTACCGCTCGGGCCTCGCGCGCATCGAGAAGGCCGTGAAGGAACGCCTCGGCCAGGCCGAGACCGAGGCGCTGATGCCGCACGACTTGATCAACTCCAAGCCGATCTCCGCGGCGCTCAAGGAGTTCTTCGGCGCGAGCCAGCTCTCGCAGTTCATGGACCAGACCAACCCGCTGTCCGAGATCACGCACAAGCGTCGCGTCTCGGCCCTGGGCCCGGGCGGTCTGACCCGCGAGCGCGCCGGCTTCGAAGTGCGCGACGTGCACCCGACCCACTACGGCCGCGTGTGCCCGATCGAAACGCCGGAAGGCCCGAACATCGGCCTGATCAACTCGCTGGCCCTGTACGCGCGCCTGAACGAGTACGGCTTCCTGGAGACGCCGTACCGCCGAGTGAACGACGGCAAGGTCACCGACCAGATCGACTACCTGTCGGCCATCGAGGAAGGCAAGTACGTGATCGCGCAGGCCAACGCCTCGCTCGACAAGGACGGCCGCCTGACCGACGAGCTGGTCTCCGCGCGCGAGCGCGGCGAGTCGGTGCTGACCTCGCCGGAACGCATCCAGTACATGGACGTCGCGCCGACGCAGATCGTCTCGGTGGCGGCCTCGCTGGTGCCGTTCCTGGAGCACGATGACGCGAACCGCGCCCTGATGGGCGCCAACATGCAGCGCCAGGCCGTGCCGACGCTGCGTCCCGAGAAGGCCTTCGTTGGCACCGGCGTCGAGCGCGTCTCGGCCGTCGACTCGGGCACCGTGGTCACCGCCAAGCGCGGCGGCGTGGTGGACTTCATCGACACCAACCGCATCGTGATCCGCGTCAACGACAAGGAAGCGGTGGCGGGCGAGGTCGGTGTCGACATCTACAACCTGATCAAGTACCAGCGTTCGAACCAGAACACGAACATCCACCAGCGTCCGATCGTCAAGCGCGGCGACAAGGTCGCCGCCGGCGACGTGATCGCCGACGGCGCCTCGACCGACCTCGGCGAGCTCGCGCTCGGCCAGAACATGCTGGTCGCGTTCATGCCCTGGAACGGCTACAACTTCGAGGACTCGATCCTCATCAGCGAACGCGTCGTCGCCGAAGACCGCTACACCTCGATCCACATCGAGGAACTCGTGGTCATGGCGCGCGACACCAAGCTGGGCGCCGAGGAAATCACGCGCGACATCCCCAACCTGTCGGAGCAGCAGCTTGCGCGCCTCGACGAGTCGGGCATCGTCTACATCGGCGCCGAGGTGAACCCGGGCGACGTGCTGGTCGGCAAGGTCACGCCCAAGGGCGAGACCACGCTGACACCTGAAGAGAAGCTGCTGCGCGCGATCTTCGGCGAGAAGGCGTCCGACGTGAAGGACACCTCGCTGCGCGTTGACCAGGGTACCAACGGTACCGTCATCGACGTGCAGGTCTTCACCCGCGAAGGCATCCAGCGCGACAAGCGCGCCCAGCAGATCATCGACGACGAGCTCAAGCGCTACCGCCTGGACCTCAACGACCAGCTGCGCATCGTCGAGGCCGACGCCTTCGACCGTATCGAGAAGCTGCTCGTCGGCAAGACCGCCAACGGCGGTCCGCAGAAGCTGGCCAAGGGTTCCGCGATCGACAAGGCGTATCTCGCCGGCGTCGAGAAGTACCACTGGTTCGACATCCGCCCGGCGGACGACGACGTCGCCAACCAGCTCGAGTCGATCAAGAACTCGCTCGAGCAGACGCGCCACAGCTTCGACCTCGCCTTCGAAGAAAAGCGCAAGAAGCTCACGCAAGGCGACGAGCTGCCCGCGGGCGTGCTCAAGATGGTGAAGGTCTACCTCGCCGTCAAGCGCCGCCTGCAGCCCGGCGACAAGATGGCCGGCCGCCACGGCAACAAGGGCGTGGTGTCGAAGATCGTTCCGATCGAAGACATGCCCTACATGGCCGACGGCACGCCGGCGGACATCGTGCTCAACCCGCTGGGCGTGCCTTCGCGCATGAACGTGGGCCAGGTGCTGGAAGTGCACCTGGGCTGGGCCGCCAAGGGCATCGGCCAGCGCATCGGCGACATGCTGCAGCGCGAGGCCAAGGCCGCCGAGCTGCGCAAGTTCCTCGACGAGCTCTACAACAAGTCGGGCGGCAAGACCGAGCAGCTCGATGCGCTGAGCGACGCCGAGGTGATCGAGATGGCCGGCAACCTGGCCACCGGCGTGACCTTCGCGACGCCGGTGTTCGACGGTGCGCACGAGTCCGAGATCCGCGGCATGCTGAAGCTGGCCTATCCGCCGGAGATCGCCGAACGCAAGGGCCTCAACAGCACCTGCACGCAGGCCACGCTGTACGACGGCCGCACCGGCGAAGCCTTCGAGCGCCCGGTCACGGTGGGCTACATGCACGTGCTGAAGCTGCACCACCTGGTCGACGACAAGATGCACGCGCGCTCCACCGGCCCGTACTCGCTCGTCACCCAGCAGCCGCTCGGCGGCAAGGCGCAGTTCGGCGGCCAGCGCTTCGGCGAGATGGAAGTGTGGGCGCTCGAGGCCTACGGCGCCTCGTACATCCTGCAGGAAATGCTGACCGTGAAGTCCGACGACGTGAACGGCCGCACCAAGGTGTACGAGAACATCGTCAAGGGCGAGCACTCGATCGACGCCGGCATGCCCGAGTCGTTCAACGTGCTGGTCAAGGAAATCCGTTCGCTCGGCATCGACATCGAGCTCGAGCGCAACTAAAGGGATAGGAGAGCCACATGAAAGGTTTGCTGGATCTCTTCAAGCAATTCACGCCGGACGAGCACTTCGACGCGATCAAGATCGGGCTCGCTTCGCCCGAGAAGATCCGTTCGTGGTCCTTCGGCGAGGTGAAGAAGCCCGAGACGATCAACTACCGCACGTTCAAGCCCGAGCGTGACGGCCTGTTCTGCGCCAAGATCTTCGGTCCGATCAAGGACTACGAGTGCCTGTGCGGCAAATACAAGCGCCTCAAGCATCGCGGCGTGATCTGCGAGAAGTGCGGCGTCGAAGTCACGCAGACCAAGGTGCGCCGCGAGCGCATGGGTCACATCGACCTCGCCGCGCCGTGCGCGCACATCTGGTTCCTGAAGTCGCTGCCGTCGCGTCTGGGCCTGGTGCTCGACATGACGCTGCGCGACATCGAGCGCGTGCTGTACTTCGAAGCCTACGTGGTCGTCGACCCGGGCATGACGCCGCTCAAGAAGTTCTCGATCATGACCGAGGACGACTACGACGCGAAGCGTCGTGAATACGGCGACGAGTTCATCGCGCTGATGGGCGCCGAGGGCATCAAGAAGTTGCTGGAGGAGATGGATCTCGACATCGAGATCGACAAACTCCGCAACGACATGACCGGCTCGGAGCTCAAGATCAAGAAGAACTCCAAGCGCCTCAAGGTGATGGAGGCCTTCAAGAAGTCGGGCATCAAGCCGAACTGGATGGTCCTGGACGTGCTGCCGGTGCTGCCGCCGGACCTGCGTCCGCTGGTGCCGCTGGACGGCGGCCGCTTCGCGACCTCCGACCTGAACGACCTCTATCGTCGCGTCATCAACCGCAACAACCGCCTTGCGCGCCTGCTCGAACTGAAGGCGCCCGAGATCATCGTGCGCAACGAAAAGCGCATGCTGCAGGAGGCGGTGGACTCGCTGCTCGACAACGGCCGTCGCGGCAAGGCGATGACCGGTGCGAACAAGCGCGCGCTGAAGTCGCTGGCCGACATGATCAAGGGCAAGAGCGGCCGCTTCCGCCAGAACCTGCTGGGCAAGCGTGTCGACTACTCGGGCCGTTCGGTCATCGTGGTCGGCCCGACGCTCAAGC
The DNA here is from genome assembly GCF_049446155.1 of Caldimonas sp. KR1-144. Taxonomy (NCBI): domain Bacteria; kingdom Pseudomonadati; phylum Pseudomonadota; class Betaproteobacteria; order Burkholderiales; family Sphaerotilaceae; genus Caldimonas; species Caldimonas sp. KR1-144. The sequence goes on along the minus strand of NZ_JBMSEE010000009.1, from coordinate 156,697 downwards.
TGCACCAGTGCGGCCTGCCCAAGCTGATGGCGCTCGAGCTGTTCAAGCCCTTCATCTTCTCGCGCCTCGAGGCGATGGGCATCGCCACCACCATCAAGGCGGCGAAGAAGGAAGTCGAGGCCGGCACGCCGGTGGTGTGGGACATCCTCGAAGAGGTCATCAAGGAGCACCCGGTCCTCTTGAACCGTGCGCCGACGCTGCACCGCCTGGGCATCCAGGCGTTCGAGCCGGTGCTGATCGAAGGCAAGGCGATCCAGCTGCACCCGCTGGTCTGCGCGGCGTTCAACGCCGACTTCGACGGTGACCAGATGGCGGTCCACGTGCCGCTGTCGATCGAAGCGCAGATGGAAGCGCGCGCGCTGATGCTCGCCTCCAACAACGTGCTGTTCCCGGCCAACGGCGAACCGTCGATCGTGCCGTCGCAGGACGTCGTGCTCGGCCTCTACTACGCGACCCGCGAGCGCATCAACGGCCGCGGCGAAGGCATGGTCTTCGCCGACATCGCCGAGCTGCAGCGCGCGCTGGACAACGGCGTGGTCGAGATCACCGCCAAGGTGAGCGTGCGCCTGGTCGAGTGGACCAAGGACGCGCAAGGCGAGTTCGTGCCGCAGACCAAGCTCGTCGAGACGACGGTCGGCCGCGCGCTGCTGTCGGAGATCCTGCCCAAGGGCCTGCCGTTCTCCAACATCAACAAGGCGCTCAAGAAGAAGGAAATCTCGCGCCTGATCAACACCTCGTTCCGCAAGTGCGGCCTGAAGGAGACCGTGGTGCTGGCCGACAAGCTGCTGCAAAGCGGCTTCCGCCTGGCCACGCGCGCGGGCATCTCGATCGGCATCGACGACATGCTCGTGCCGAAGGAGAAGCACGGCCTGATCGAGCGCGCCGAGAAGGAGGTCAAGGAGATCGAGCAGCAGTACGTCTCGGGTCTCGTGACCGCCGGCGAGCGCTACAACAAGGTCGTCGACATCTGGGGCAAGACGGGTGACGAGGTCGGCAAGGTCATGATGAGCCAGCTGGCCAAGCAGAAGGTGGTCGACCGCCACGGCAAGGAAGTGGACCAGGAGTCGTTCAACTCCATCTACATGATGGCCGACTCCGGCGCGCGCGGCAGCGCCGCCCAGATCCGCCAGCTCGCCGGCATGCGCGGCCTGATGGCCAAGCCGGACGGCTCGATCATCGAGACGCCGATCACGGCGAACTTCCGAGAAGGCCTGAACGTTCTGCAGTACTTCATCTCGACCCACGGCGCCCGAAAGGGCCTCGCGGACACCGCGCTGAAGACCGCGAACTCCGGCTACCTGACGCGCCGACTGGTCGACGTGACGCAGGACCTGGTCGTCACCGAGGACGACTGCCACACCGACAACGGCATCGCGATGCGCGCGCTGGTCGAGGGCGGTGAAGTCATCGAGTCGCTGCGCGACCGCATCCTAGGCCGCGTGACGGCGGTCGACGTGCTGCATCCGGAAACGCAGGCCACGCTCGTGCCGGCCGGCAAGATGCTGGACGAAGACACGCTCGACGAGGTGGAAGCCGCCGGCGTCGACGAGGTCAAGGTCCGCACGCCGCTGACCTGCGGCACGCGCTTCGGCCTGTGCGCCAAGTGCTACGGCCGCGACCTCGGCCGCGGCGGCCTGGTGAACACCGGCGAAGCGGTGGGCGTGATCGCCGCGCAGTCCATCGGCGAGCCGGGCACGCAGCTGACGATGCGTACCTTCCACATCGGTGGTGCGGCATCGCGCGCCGCGGTGGCGTCGAGCGTCGAGGCGAAGAGCGATGGTCACATCGGCTTCAACGCCACGATGCGCTACGTGACCAACGGCAAGGGCGAGCTGGTGGTGATCTCGCGTTCGGGCGAGATCATCATCGCCGACCAGCACGGCCGCGAGCGCGAGCGCCACAAGGTGCCGTACGGCGCGACGCTGAACGTCAAGGCCGACCAGTCCATCAAGGCTGGCACGGTGCTGGCGAACTGGGATCCGCTGACCCGCCCGATCATCACGGAGTTCGCCGGCAAAGCGAAGTTCGAGAACGTCGAGGAAGGCGTGACCGTCGCCAAGCAGGTCGACGAAGTGACCGGCCTGTCGACGCTGGTGGTCATCGACCCGAAGCGCCGCGGCGTCGCCAAGGTGGTGCGTCCGCAGGTCAAGCTGCTGGATGCCGGCGGCCACGAGGTCAAGATCCCCGGCACCGACCACTCGGTGACGATCGGCTTCCAGGTCGGCGCGCTGATCCAGATCCGCGACGGCCAGGACCTCGCCCCGGGCGAAGTGCTCGCGCGCATTCCGGTCGAAGGCCAGAAGACCCGCGACATCACCGGCGGTCTGCCGCGCGTGGCCGAGCTGTTCGAGGCCCGCACGCCCAAGGACAAGGGCACGCTGGCCGAGATCACCGGCACCGTGTCGTTCGGCAAGGAGACCAAGGGCAAGGTTCGCCTGCAGATCACCGATCCGGACGGCAAGGTCTGGGAAGAGCTGGTGCCGAAGGAAAAGAACATCCTCGTGCACGAAGGCCAGGTGGTGAACAAGGGCGAGTCCATCGTCGACGGTCCGGCCGATCCGCAGGACATCCTGCGCCTGCTGGGCATCGAGGCGCTGGCGACCTACATCGTCGACGAGGTGCAGGACGTCTATCGTCTGCAGGGCGTGAAGATCAACGACAAGCACATCGAAGTGATCGTTCGCCAGATGCTGCGCCGCGTTCAGATCGTCAACCCGGGCGACAGCACGTACATCGCCGGCGAGCAGGTCGAGCGCGCCGCGCTGCTGGAGACCAACGATCGCCTGCGCGCCGAGGGCAAGCTGACTGCCACGCACGCCGACGTGCTGCTGGGCATCACCAAGGCCTCGCTGTCGACCGACTCGTTCATCTCGGCGGCGTCGTTCCAGGAAACGACCCGCGTGCTGACCGAAGCGGCGATCATGGGCAAGCGCGACGAGCTGCGCGGTCTCAAGGAGAACGTCATCGTCGGCCGCCTGATCCCCGCCGGCACCGGTCTCGCCTTCCACCAGGCGCGCCGCGTCAAGGAGGAGATGGACGACGCCGAGCGCCGCGCGATCGCGATGCAGGAAGCCGAGGAACTGGCGGCGCTGGCCTCGGCCGGTGCCGACGTTCCGGCGGGCGACGAGCCGGCCGGCGAGTAAGCCAGGCGAATCCGGCAGCCTCGGCTGCCGGTCATCTTCCCCAAGGGCGGCTTCGGCCGCCCTTTTTCATGCCTTCAGTCCGGCTGCCACTGCGGTGGCGCGAGCACCTGCACGCCGTGGGCCGCGAGGGCGCGCTTGAGGCGCAGCACGGCGCGGTCGCGGCTGACGAGCCAGCGCGCGCGATGGGCCAAGGCCAGGTCGATGAAGATCTGGTCGTCTGGATCGGTGCAGCGGGGCGCGCGCGGCGGGCTCGGCGGCGCCTCCAGCATCTGGGCGTGTGCAGCCCACTGCGCCTCGATCGAGTACAGATCGGGATGCCAGTTCTGTATTTCCGTGCGAGCGAGCACTAGCATCAGTTCCTCTCGCATGGCCGCCGTTGCGAACCAATCCATCTGCCGCTCCACGATGGCGCGACCGATCGACTGCATCGTCGGTTCGCGAAAGACGAGCCAGTCGAGCACCGCGTTGGTGTCGAGCACGACGATGGAGCGCAGCTTGGTCATGGGAAGGGCAGGCGAGTCAGATCACCCCACCGTCGTCTTACCTTGCGAGCTGAGGCGTGCCCAAATATAATCGCGGGCTTTTCGACAGTTTGTGTCGCGCTCTTTGTCGAGCAGGGCCCGGGTTCACCGCCAAGCGGTGCGCCTCGCGGCCCCTTCGCGCTTGCCGTTCGCGGCGGCGCCTTGCTTGGTGAAGCTCTTGCGGCCAGCCCGTCGGAAGGACAGTTAGTCGTAACTTCAAACGGGAACAAGTTACTCATGCCCACCATCAACCAGCTCGTGCGCCAAGGCCGTGAGGTCGAGGCCACGAAGTCCAAGTCGCCTGCGATGCAGAACTGCCCGCAGCGACGCGGCGTGTGCACTCGCGTGTACACCACCACTCCGAAGAAGCCGAACTCCGCGCTGCGTAAGGTCGCCAAGGTGCGCCTGACCAACGGCTTCGAGGTCATCTCCTACATCGGCGGCGAAGGCCACAACCTGCAAGAGCACAGCGTGGTGCTCGTGCGCGGCGGCCGCGTCAAGGATCTGCCGGGCGTGCGCTACCACATCGTGCGCGGCTCGCTGGACCTGCAAGGCGTCAAGGACCGCAAGCAATCGCGCTCCAAGTACGGCGCGAAGCGTCCGAAGAAGGCCTAAGCCCAGGCTGTCATCAAGGGCGCACGCGAGCGTGCGTCAATCGCGGTGCGCGATCACCAGAGTGCGCGTGCTGAGTAAGTGGATGCCTCCTGAAGTCGGTATGGCATCCGTGGCGAGGGCCGAGGCCCGAGCCGACTGAAGACTGGAAGGAAGAGAAATGCCCCGTCGTCGCGAAGTCCCCAAGCGCGAGATCCTGCCCGACCCGAAGTTCGGCTCGGTCGATCTCTCGAAGTTCATGAACGTGATCATGGAGTCCGGCAAGAAGGCTGTGGCCGAGCGCATCATCTATGGTGCCCTGGACACCGTCGAGAAGAAGGCCCAGCGTGATCCGCTCGAGGTGTTCCTCACCGCGCTGAACAACGTGAAGCCGATGGTCGAAGTGAAGTCCCGCCGCGTGGGCGGTGCGAACTACCAAGTTCCCGTGGAAGTTCGTCCTGTCCGCCGGATGGCCCTCGCGATGCGCTGGCTCAAGGAATCGGCGCGCAAGCGCAGCGAGAAGTCGATGGCCCAGCGTCTGGCCAACGAACTGCTCGAAGCGGCCGAAGGCCGCGGCGGCGCGATGAAGAAGCGCGACGAAGTGCACCGCATGGCCGAAGCCAACAAGGCCTTCTCGCACTTCCGCTTCTGACCTAAGCCCGACCCGGCCGCTTCCCAGGGTTGACCCCAACCCGGAAGCGGCCCCTGTATTTGGAGTTCTGCCATGTCCCGCAAGACCCCCATCGAGCGCTACCGCAACATCGGTATCTCGGCGCACATCGATGCCGGCAAGACCACGACGACCGAGCGCATCCTGTTCTACACGGGTGTGAACCACAAGATCGGCGAAGTGCACGACGGCGCCGCCACCATGGACTGGATGGAGCAGGAGCAGGAGCGTGGCATCACGATCACGTCGGCTGCGACCACCTGCTTCTGGAAGGGCATGGACCTGTCCTTCCCCGAGCACCGCATCAACATCATCGACACCCCGGGGCACGTCGACTTCACCATCGAGGTGGAGCGCTCGATGCGCGTGCTCGACGGCGCGTGCATGGTGTACTGCGCCGTGGGCGGCGTGCAGCCGCAGTCGGAGACCGTCTGGCGCCAGGCCAACAAGTACAAGGTGCCCCGCCTCGCGTTCGTCAACAAGATGGACCGCACCGGCGCGAACTTCTTCAAGGTCTATGACCAGATGAAGACGCGCCTGAAGGCCAACCCCGTGCCCATCGTCGTGCCCATCGGCGCCGAAGAGAACTTCAAGGGCGTGGTGGACCTGTTCAAGATGAAGGCGATCATCTGGGACGAGGCCTCGCAGGGCATGAAGTTCGAGTACGGCCCGATCCCGGCCGAGCTCGAGGCTGACTGCCAGAAGTGGCGCGAAGGCATGGTCGAGGCGGCCGCCGAGTCCAGCGAAGAGCTGATGAACAAGTATCTCGAGACCGGTGAGCTCACCGAAGCCGAGATCAAGCAGGGCCTGCGCACGCGCACCATCGCCGGCGAGATCCAGCCGATGTTGTGCGGCACGGCCTTCAAGAACAAGGGCGTCCAGCGCATGCTCGACGCCGTGATCGAGTTCATGCCTTCGCCGATCGACATTCCGCCGGTGCCGGGGCATGACGAGGACGACAAGGAAGTCACCCGCAAGGCCGACGACAACGAGAAGTTCGCCGCGCTGGCGTTCAAGCTGATGACCGACCCCTACGTCGGCCAGCTGACCTTCGTGCGCGTCTACTCGGGCGTTCTGAAGTCGGGCGACTCCGTCTACAACCCGATCAAGGGCAAGAAGGAGCGCATCGGCCGGATCCTGCAGATGCACGCCAACCAGCGTGAAGAGATCAAGGAAATTCTCGCGGGCGACATCGCCGCGTGCGTTGGCCTGAAGGAAGTGACCACGGGCGAGACCCTGTGCGATCCGGAAGCCATCATCACGCTTGAGAAGATGGTGTTCCCGGAGCCGGTGATCTCGCAGGCCGTCGAGCCGAAGACCAAGGCCGACCAGGAGAAGATGGGCATCGCCCTGGGCCGCCTGGCGCAGGAAGATCCGTCGTTCCGCGTGCGTACCGACGAAGAGTCCGGCCAGACCATCATCTCCGGCATGGGCGAACTTCACCTCGAGATCATCGTCGACCGCATGAAGCGCGAGTTCGGCGTCGAGGCCAACGTCGGCAAGCCGCAGGTCGCGTATCGCGAGACGATCCGCAAGGCGGTCGAGGACGTCGAAGGCAAGTTCGTTCGCCAGTCGGGCGGCAAGGGCCAGTACGGCCACGTCGTGCTCAAGATCGAGCCGCAGGAGCCGGGCAAGGGCTTCGAGTTCGTGGACGCGATCAAGGGCGGCGTGGTGCCGCGCGAGTTCATCCCGGCGGTCGAGAAGGGGATCATCGACACGCTGCCCAACGGCGTGCTGGCGGGCTACCCGGTCGTGGACGTGAAGGTCACGCTGACCTTTGGTTCGTACCACGACGTGGACTCGAACGAAAACGCGTTCAAGATGGCCGCCTCGATGGGCTTCAAGGACGGCTGCCGCAAGGCCAGCCCGGTCATCCTCGAGCCGATGATGTCGGTCGAGGTCGAGACGCCGGAAGACTACGCCGGCAACGTGATGGGCGACCTGTCGTCGCGTCGCGGCATGGTGCAGGGCATGGACGACATGGTCGGCGGCGGCAAGATCATCAAGGCAGAGGTTCCTCTGTCCGAGATGTTCGGCTACTCGACCACGCTGCGCTCGATGTCCCAGGGCCGCGCGACGTACACGATGGAGTTCAAGCACTACAGCGAGGCTCCGAAGAACGTCGCCGACGCGATCATCACCTCGCGCGCGAAGTAATTTCATCAAGCCGGTCTTCGGCATCGTCGCATCCGTTGCTGCCCGTGGCGGGTGAGTGACGACGGCGCCGGAGACCTTAAACCGCACACGGGCAGCTGCTCTTTCCTCGGAGAATTGAAATGGCAAAAGGCAAGTTTGAGCGGACCAAGCCGCACGTGAACGTGGGCACGATTGGTCACGTGGACCATGGCAAGACGACGCTGACGGCGGCGATCACGACGGTGCTGTCGACGAAGTTCGGCGGCGAGGCGAAGGCGTACGACCAGATCGACGCGGCGCCGGAAGAAAAGGCGCGCGGCATCACGATCAACACCGCGCACGTCGAGTACGAGACGCAAGCGCGCCACTACGCGCACGTGGACTGCCCGGGGCACGCCGACTACGTGAAGAACATGATCACCGGTGCGGCGCAGATGGACGGCGCGATCCTGGTGTGCTCGGCCGCCGACGGCCCGATGCCCCAGACGCGCGAGCACATCCTGCTGGCGCGCCAGGTGGGCGTGCCGTACATCATCGTGTTCCTGAACAAGTGCGACATGGTCGACGACGCCGAGCTGCTCGAGCTCGTCGAGATGGAAGTGCGCGAGCTGCTGAGCAAGTACGACTTCCCCGGTGACGACACGCCGATCATCAAGGGCTCGGCCAAGCTGGCGCTCGAAGGCGACAAGGGCGAGCTGGGCGAGCAGGCCATCATGCGCCTGGCCGACGCGCTGGACAGCTACATCCCCACGCCCGAGCGCGCGGTCGATGGCGCGTTCCTGATGCCGGTCGAAGACGTGTTCTCGATCTCGGGCCGCGGCACCGTGGTGACGGGGCGCATCGAGCGTGGCGTGATCAAGGTCGGCGAAGAAATCGAGATCGTGGGCATCAAGGCCACGCAGAAGACCACCTGCACCGGCGTGGAGATGTTCCGCAAGCTGCTCGACCAGGGCCAGGCGGGCGACAACGTGGGCATCCTGCTGCGCGGCACCAAGCGCGAGGACGTCGAGCGCGGCCAGGTGCTGTGCAAGCCGGGCAGCATCAAGCCGCACACGCACTTCACCGCCGAGGTGTACGTGCTGAGCAAGGAAGAGGGCGGCCGCCACACGCCGTTCTTCAACAACTACCGTCCGCAGTTCTACTTCCGCACCACCGACGTCACGGGCGCCATCGAGCTGCCCAAGGACAAGGAGATGGTGATGCCGGGTGACAACGTGACGATCACCGTCAAGCTGATCGCCCCGATCGCCATGGAAGAAGGCCTGCGCTTCGCCATCCGCGAGGGCGGGCGCACCGTCGGCGCCGGCGTCGTCGCCAAGATCATCGAGTAAGCCTTTGCGTGATGCGGGCGCGCGCCGCGAGGCGCTCGCCCCTTCCAAACCTCGCGGCAGCTTGCTGCCGCAACGCTCTTTGAAGGAACCATCATGCAAAAGCAGAAGATCCGCATCCGCCTGAAAGCGTTCGATTACAAGCTGATCGACCAGTCGGCGCTCGAGATCGTGGACACCGCCAAGCGCACCGGCGCGATCGTCAAGGGCCCCGTGCCCCTGCCGACCCGGCTGCAGCGCTTCGACATCCTGCGCTCGCCGCACGTCAACAAGACCTCGCGCGACCAGTTCGAAATCCGCACCCATCAGCGTCTGATGGACATCGTCGATCCGACCGACAAGACGGTCGACGCCCTGATGAAGCTGGACCTGCCGGCCGGCGTCGACGTCGAGATCAAGCTGCAGTAAGCCCTGCGGCATCGCCGCTTCGGGTCTCGTTTGCGCGAAAACCCGAAGCTGCTACAATTTCAGGCTTCCTGCGCGGATGGGCTTTGGCTCATCCGCGCAGAGCTCTTCCAGGGCGCAAGCCCGAGGAAGGGAAATCAGTCAGCCCGGCCAATCGATGTCGGGTGTTCGAAACAAAGGCTTCGCTTGGCGGAGCTGGAGAAGAACCATGAGTCTGAGCAATCGCCTCGGATTGCTGGGTCGCAAGGTGGGCATGATGCGCATCTTCACGGACGACGGCGACGCCGTTCCCGTGACCGTGCTCGACGTGTCCAACAACCGCGTCACCCAGGTCAAGACCGACGAGGCCGACGGCTACGCTGCCGTGCAGGTCACGTTCGGTTCGCGCAAGGCTTCGCGCGTCACCAAGCCGGAAGCGGGTCACCTCGCCAAGGCCGGTGTCGAAGCCGGCGAGATCCTCAAGGAATTCCGCGTCGCCGCCGATGTCGCTGCCGGCTTCAAGCCGGGCGCCACGCTGCCGGTGACGATGTTCGCGGCCGGCCAGACCGTCGACGTGCAGGGCACCTCGATCGGTAAGGGCTTCACCGGCACCATCAAGCGCCACAACTTCGGTTCGCAGCGCGCATCGCACGGTAACTCGCGCTCGCACAACGTGCCGGGCTCGATCTCGATGGCGCAGGATCCGGGCCGCGTGTTCCCGGGCAAGCGCATGTCGGGTCACCTCGGCGACGAGACGGTCACCACGCAGAACCTCGACATCGTGCGTGTTGACGAAGCCCGTCAACTGCTGCTGGTCAAGGGTGCGGTCCCTGGCGCCAAGGGTGGCTTCGTCACCGTGCGTCCGGCCGTCAAGGCCAAGATCGCGAAGGGAGCGAACTGATGCAACTCGAGCTCCTGAACGAGCAGGGTCAGGCCTCCGCCAAGGTGGACGCCCCTGACACCGTGTTCGGCCGTGACTACAACGAGGCCCTGGTCCATCAGGTCGTCGTCGCCTACCAGGCCAACGCCAGGCAAGGCACGCGCGCCCAGAAGGATCGCGGCACCGTCAAGCATTCGACCAAGAAGCCGTGGCGCCAGAAGGGCACCGGCCGCGCCCGCGCGGGCATGACCTCCTCGCCGCTGTGGCGTGGGGGCGGCCGCATCTTCCCGAACACGCCGGAAGAGAACTTCGCGCAGAAGGTCAACAAGAAGATGTACCGCGCCGGCATGGCCGCCATCTTCTCGCAGCTGGTGCGTGAAGGCCGCCTGGCCGTCGTCGACTCGCTGAAGGTCGAGGCGCCGAAGACCAAGCTGCTGGCCGCCAAGTTCAAGGCCATGGGTCTCGATTCCGTGCTGGTGATCGCCGACGAGGTCGACGAGAACCTGTTCCTCGCGTCGCGCAATCTCGCGAACGTGATGGTGATCGAGCCGCGCTACGCCGATCCGCTCTCGCTTGTTCATTACAAGAAGGTCCTGGTGACCAAGGGCGCGATCGACCAGCTCAAGGAGATCCTGGCATGAGCGCCATCAAGTTTGATGAAGGCCGCCTGATGCAGGTCCTCGTGTCGCCGATCGTGTCCGAAAAGGCCACGTCGGTTGCCGAGAAGCACAACCAGGTGCTGTTCAAGGTGCTGCAGGACGCCACGAAGCCCGAGATCAAGGCTGCCGTGGAGCTGCTGTTCAAGGTCGAGGTCGACAAGGTCTCGGTCGTGAACATCAAGGGCAAGACCAAGCGTTTCGGCAAGAGCATTGGCCGCCGCGACAACGTTCGCAAGGCCTATGTCTGCCTGAAGCCGGGTCAGGAGCTCAACTTCTCCGGGGAGGCCGCGTAATGGCCGTCGTCAAAGTCAAACCCACGTCGCCCGGCCGCCGCGCCGTGGTGAAGGTGGTGCATTCGCATCTGCACAAGGGCGCGCCGGAAGCGTCGCTGCTCGAGCCGCAGAAGCAGAACGCCGGCCGCAACAACAACGGCCACATCACGACGCGCCACAAGGGCGGTGGTCACAAGCACCACTATCGCGTCGTCGATTTCAAGCGCACCAAGGACGGCATCCCGGCAAAGGTCGAGCGCATCGAGTACGACCCGAACCGCACGGCCCACATTGCGCTGGTGTGCTACGCCGACGGCGAGCGCCGCTACGTGATCGCGCCGCGCGGCATCGAAGTCGGCCAGACGCTGCTGAGCGGCGCCGAGGCGCCGATCAAGGCCGGCAACACGCTGCCGATCCGCAACATCCCGGTGGGCTCCACGATCCATTGCGTCGAGCTGCTGCCCGGCAAGGGCGCGCAGATCGCCCGCTCGGCCGGCACCTCGGTGGTGCTGATGGCGCGCGAAGGCATGTACGCCCAGGTGCGGCTTCGCTCGGGTGAAGTGCGCCGCGTGCACATCGACTGCCGCGCCACGATCGGTGAAGTGAGCAACGAAGAGCACAGCCTGCGCCAGTACGGCAAGGCCGGTGCGATCCGCTGGAAGGGCATCCGCCCGACCGTGCGCGGCGTTGCCATGAACCCGGTGGACCACCCGCACGGCGGCGGCGAAGGCCGCACCGGCGAAGCCCGCGCTCCGGTGTCGCCTTGGAACACGCTGACCAAGGGTTACCGCACTCGCAAGAACAAGCGCACGCAGACGTTCATCGTCTCGCGTCGCAAGAAGTAAGGGGCAGGTCACATGACTCGTTCTCTGAAGAAGGGTCCGTTCGTGGACCATCACCTGGTCGCCAAGGTCGAAAAGGCCGTGGCCACCAAGGACAAGAAGCCGATCAAGACCTGGTCGCGCCGCTCCACCATCCTGCCCGAGTTCATCGGCCTGACGATTGCCGTGCACAACGGCAAGCAGCACGTGCCGGTGTATGTGAACGACCAGATGGTCGGCCACAAGCTCGGCGAGTTCGCTCTGACCCGCACGTTCAAGGGTCACCCGGGCGACAAGAAGGCCAAGAAGTAAGGAGCGCGCGATGGAAACCCGAGCAATCGTTCGCGGCGTGCGCCTGTCGGTCGACAAGGGTCGGCTGGTGGCGGACCTCATCCGCGGCAAGAAAGTGGGTCAGGCGCTCGACATCCTGGCGTTCACGCAGAAGAAGGCTGCCTTGATCATCAAGAAGGCGCTGGAGTCCGCGATCGCCAATGCCGAGCACAACGACGGCGCCGATATCGACGAGCTGAAGGTCAAGACCATCTACGTCGAGCAGGGCGCCACGCTCAAGCGCTTCACCGCGCGTGCGAAGGGCCGCGGCAATCGGATCAGCAAGCCGACCTGCCACATCTTCGTCACCGTCGGCAACTGAGGCCAGGAAGACCATGGGACAGAAAATCCATCCGGTGGGCTTCCGCCTGCCCGTGACCCGCAATTGGTCGTCGCGCTGGTACGCGTCGAGCCGCAACTTCGGCCAGATGCTGGCCGAAGACCTGCAGGTTCGCGAGTTCCTGAAGACGCGCCTGAAGAATGCCGCGGTGTCGCGCATCCTGATCGAGCGTCCGGCCAAGAACGCGCGCATCACCATCTTCTCGGCGCGTCCGGGCGTGGTGATCGGCAAGAAGGGCGAGGACATCGAGAACCTGAAGGCCGAACTGACCCGCCGTCTCGGCGTGCCGGTCGCGGTCAACATCGAAGAGATCCGCAAGCCGGAAGTCGATGCCCAGCTGATCGCCGACTCGATCACCCAGCAGCTCGAGAAGCGCATCATGTTCCGCCGCGCGATGAAGCGTGCGATGCAGAATGCGATGCGCCTGGGCGCACAGGGCGTGAAGATCATGTCGGCCGGTCGCCTGAACGGCATCGAGATCGCGCGCACCGAGTGGTATCGCGAAGGCCGCGTGCCGCTTCACACGCTGCGCGCCGACATCGACTACGGCTTCTCGGAAGCCAAGACCACCTACGGCGTCATCGGCGTCAAGGTCTGGGTCTACCGCGGTGACCGCCTGGCCAACGGCGAGGCGCCCACGCTGAAGGGCGGCGACGAGCGCGAAGACGATCGTCGCAACCGTCGTGGCCCGCGCGGCGACCGTCCGGGCGGCGATCGCCGTCCGAGCGGCGGCCGTGGCGGTCCGGGTCGCGCGCCGCGCGCCGACGCGGCGCCGGCCGACGGCTCCGACAAGCCGGCCGAAGCCGCCGCTCCCGCAGGCGATGCCAAGGCCCCGGCCGTCAAGCGCGTGCGCAAGGTCGCCGCGCCTGGCGCGAAAGGAGATTAAACATGCTGCAACCCGCTCGTCGGAAATACCGCAAGGAGCAGAAGGGCCGCAACACCGGCGTTGCCACGCGTGGCGCCAACGTGTCGTTCGGCGACTTCGGCCTGAAGGCCACCGAACGCGGCCGCATCACCGCTCGCCAGATCGAGGCCGCGCGTCGCGCGATCTCGCGTCACGTGAAGCGCGGTGGCCGCATCTTCATCCGCATCTTCCCGGACAAGCCGATTTCGCAGAAGCCGGCCGAAGTGCGCATGGGTAACGGCAAGGGCAACCCCGAGTACTACGTCGCCGAGATCCAGCCGGGCAAGGTCCTGTACGAGATCAACGGCGTGCCCGAGGCGCTCGCTCGCGAAGCCTTCACGCTGGCCGCTGCCAAGCTGCCGCTGAAGTGCACCTTCGTCGCGCGCCAGGTTGGCGCCTGAAGCGGCAGCAAGGAACTGACATGAAAGCATCCGAACTCCGCAGCAAGGACGTGGCGGCGCTCGAGCAGGAGGTCAAGGACCTCCTCAAGGCGCACTTCGGCCTGCGCATGCAAAAGGGCACCCAGCAGCTGAGCAACACCGCCAGCCTGGGCCAGACCCGTCGCGCCATCGCTCGCGCCAAGACCATCCTGGCCGAGAAGAAGAAGGGAGCCGCGCAATGACGCAAGCTCAAGCCACCGAGAAGAACACGCGCACACTGGTTGGCCGCGTCGTCAGCGACAAGCGCGCGAAGACGATCACCGTCCTGGTCGAGCGCCGCATCAAGCACGAGCTCTACGGCAAGATCGTGGCCCGCTCGCGCAAGTACCACGCGCATGACGAGAACGGCGAGTACCACCTCGGAGACGTCGTCGAGATCGCCGAAGGCCGGCCGATCTCGAAGACCAAGTCATGGGTCGTGACCCGCCTGGTCGAGAAGGCGCGCAGCGTCTGAAGCTGACCTCGGCTCAGGGACATCCGTGACCCTGGACCGCGACGACCGGTGCGCTGGCAAGCTGGCGCCCGGTCGTTTTGTTTTTCCGCGGCAAGCCGATGGCGCGCCGCTCCATCAAGTGCAAGGAGGCCCGCAATGATCAAGGTCGGAGACAAGCTGCCCGGCGGCACGCTGCAGGAGTACGTGGAAGTCGAAGGAGAGGGTTGCTCGATCGGCCCCAACAACTTCGACATCGCCAAGGCCACTGCCGGCAAGACGATCGCGATCTTCGGGCTGCCGGGCGCTTTCACGCCCACCTGCTCGGCCAAGCACGTGCCGGGCTTCGTCGAGCTCGCGCCCAAGTTCAAGGCGGCCGGCGTCGACGAGATCTGGTGCGTGTCGGTCAACGACGCCTTCGTGATGGGCGCCTGGGCGCGCGATCAGAAGACCGAAGGCAAGGTGCGCATGATGGCCGACGGAAGCGCTGACTTCGCCAGGGCGACGGGCCTCACGCTCGATCTCAGCGCCCGCGGCATGGGGCTGCGCTCGAACCGCTACTCGATGCTGGTCAAGGACGGCGTGGTCAAGGCGCTCAATGTCGAGGCGCCGGGCAAGTTCGAGGTGAGCGATGCCCAGACCTTGCTGGGCCAGGTTGCCGGCGCTTGACACGCACGGGCAACTAAGGGATACTGCCAAGCTTCGCCGGGAAACCGGTCTGCGACTTGCGCGAGGTCACTCGCGTTTTGCCTAGCGGCAGCCAAAGCGCGCAGATCGGCTCTCGGTCTCACCCTGCGGCGGGTGGGGTTCGTCGGATCGGGCGGGCCTTGCTCCACGGGACCAAGACTGCTTGCGTTGCGCTCATGGTGGGCGCCTCGCGAGGCAAGTTGGGGACAGACATGATCCAAATGCAATCGCGGCTCGACGTCGCGGACAACACGGGCGCGAAGAGCGTCATGTGCATCAAGGTGCTCGGCGGCTCCAAGCGTCGCTACGCCGGCATTGGCGACATCATCAAGGTCTCCATCAAGGAGGCTGCGCCGCGTGGTCGCGTGAAGAAGGGCGAGGTCTACAGCGCCGTCGTCGTTCGCACCGCCAAGGGCGTTCGCCGCCAGGACGGCTCGCTGGTGAAGTTCGACGGCAACGCCGCCGTACTGCTGAACAACAAGCTCGAGCCGATCGGCACGCGCATCTTCGGCCCCGTGACGCGCGAGCTGCGTTCGGAGCGCTTCATGAAGATCGTGTCGCTCGCGCCGGAAGTGCTCTGACGCTGACGTTCGGCAAAGGACAGGTCATGAACAAGATTCGCAAGGGCGACCAGGTCATCGTGCTGACTGGCCGCGACAAGGGCAAGCGCGGCACCGTGTCGCTGCGCGTCGATGCCGACCACCTGCTGGTCGATGGCGTCAATGTCGTCAAGAAGCACGTCAAGCCCAATCCCCTGAAGGGTACGACCGGTGGCATCGTCGACAAGACGATGCCGATCCACCAGTCGAACGTGGCGATTTACAACCCGGTGTCGGCCAAGGCCGACCGCGTGGGCATCAAGCTCCTGGCCGACGGCAAGAAAGTGCGCGTCTTCAAGTCCAGCGGCGAAGAGATCCCGGCGCCCAAGGCCTGACGCGAGAGGTTCACATGGCTCGTCTGCAACAGTTCTACCGCGACAAGGTCGTGGCCGACCTCGTCAAGAAGTTTGGCTACAAGTCGGTGATGGAGGTGCCCCGCCTCGAGAAGATCACGCTCAACATGGGCGTGAGCGAAGCGGTGTCCGACAAGAAGGTCATGGAGCACGCCGTTGGCGACCTGACCAAGATCGCCGGCCAGAAGCCCGTCGTCACCAAGTCGAAAAAGGCCATCGCGGGCTTCAAGATCCGCGAGAACGTGCCCATCGGCTGCATGGTCACGCTGCGTGGCGTGCGCATGTACGAATTCCTGGATCGCTTCGTGACGATCGCGCTGCCTCGCGTGCGCGACTTCCGCGGCATCTCGGGTCGCTCGTTCGACGGCCGTGGCAACTACAACATCGGCGTCAAAGAACAAATCATCTTCCCGGAGATCGAGTACGACAAGATCGACGCTCTCCGCGGCATGAATATCAGCATCACGACGACCGCGAAGACCGACGAGGAGGCCAAGGCCCTGCTCGCCGCCTTCAAGTTCCCGTTCAAGAACTGAGGTGCCCTGTGGCCAAGCTTTCTCTCAAGCAACGTGAGCAAAAGCGCGAACAGCTGGTTGCCAAGTTCGCGAAGAAGTACGCCGAACTGAAGGCGATCATCGACGACGCCAGCAAGTCGGACGAAGAGCGTTATCTCGCGCGCCTGGCGCTGCAGAAGCTGCCGCGCAACGCGAACCCGACCCGCCTGCGCAACCGCTGCGAGCTGACCGGCCGCCCCCGCGGCACGTTCCGCACCTTCGGTCTGGCGCGTACCAAGATCCGTGAGCTGGCGTTCAAGGGCGACATCCCCGGTGTCGTCAAGGCCAGCTGGTAAGTCGGCGCTGATCCAGGAGTCATCCCATGAGCATGAGTGATCCCATCGCCGACATGCTGACGCGCATCCGCAACGCGCAGATGGTCGAAAAGGCCGTCGTCGCGATGCCTGCGTCGAAGCTGAAAGTCGCGATCGCCCAGGTCCTGAAGGACGAGGGCTACATCGACGGTTTCGCCGTCAAGGCCGAGGCCAACAAGCCCGAGCTCGAGATCTCGCTGAAGTACTACGCCGGCCGTCCGGTGATCGAGCGTCTCGAGCGCGTGAGCCGTCCCGGCCTGCGCATCTACCGTGGTCGCCATTCGATCCCGCAGGTCATGAACGGCCTCGGCGTGGCGATCGTGACCACGCCCAAGGGCGTGATGACGGACCGCAAGGCCCGCGCTGCCGGTATCGGCGGCGAGGTGCTGTGCTACGTCGCCTGACGCGAAGGAGCTCAAGCAATGTCCCGCGTTGGAAAGATGCCCGTCGCCGTCCCGCAAGGCGTGGACGTGTCGATCACGGCCGAGCAGATCAGCGTCAAGGGTCCGCTGGCGACCCTGGTGCGCCCGGTCAACCAGCTGGTCACGGTCAAGAACGAAGGCGGCAAGCTGACGTTCACGCCGCAAGACGAGACCGCCGCCGCGAACGCGATGAGCGGCACGATGCGTGCGCTGGTCGCGAACATGGTCAATGGCGTCAGCAAGGGCTTCGAGAAGAAGCTCACGCTGGTCGGCGTGGGCTTCCGTGCCCAGGCTCAAGGCGCCAAGCTGAACCTGCAGATCGGCTTCTCGCATCCGGTGGTCAAGGAAATGCCCGCCGGCATCAAGGTGGAGTGCCCGACCCAGACCGAGATCCTGATCAAGGGTTCGGACCGCCAGGTCGTGGGCCAGATCGCCGCCGAAGTGCGCGCGATCCGTCCGCCCGAGCCGTACAAGGGCAAGGGGATCCGCTACGCCGATGAGCGTGTGGTCCTCAAGGAAACGAAGAAGAAGTAAGGAGCACGCGATGTTGAACAGCAAAGAGCAGCGTCTGCGCCGTGCCCGTCAAACCCGCGTGCGCATTGCCCTGCAGCGCGTTGCGCGTCTGACGGTCTTCCGCTCCAACCTGCACATCTACGCAAGCGTCATCTCCGACGACGGCCAGAAGGTGCTTGCCAGCGCCTCGACCGCCGAGAAGGAAGTGCGCGAGCAGCTCGGCGCCGCCGGCAAGGGCGGCAATGCCGCCGCTGCCGCGATCGTCGGCAAGCGCATCGCCGAGAAGGCCAAGGCCGCCGGCATCGAGAAGGTCGCGTTCGACCGCGCCGGCTTCGCCTACCACGGCCGCGTCAAGGCGCTGGCCGAGGCAGCGCGCGAAGCGGGCCTGCAGTTCTGATCGGCGCGCGACACAAGGCGAAGGACAAAGCAAATGGCTAAGTTTCAACCGAAGGTTGCCGACGAAGGTCGCGACGACGGGATGCGCGAGAAGATGATCCAGGTCAATCGCGTGACCAAGGTCGTCAAGGGTGGCCGCACGATGAGCTTCGCGGCGCTGACCGTGGTCGGCGACGGCGACGGCCGCGTCGGCATGGGCCAGGGCAAGGCCAAGGAAGTGCCCGTGGCGGTGCAGAAGGCCATGGAAGCGGCCCGCCGCAACATGGTCAAGGTCAGCCTGAAGGACGGCACGATCCATCACAACGTGGTGGGCGAGCACGGCGCAGCCAAGGTGCTGCTGGCGCCGGCCGTGGCCGGTACCGGCGTGATCGCCGGCGGCCCGATGCGCGCGATCTTCGACGTCATGGGCGTCAAGGACATCGTCGCCAAGAGCCTGGGCTCGAGCAATCCGTACAACATGGTCCGTGCCACGTTCGCGGCGCTGACGGCCTCGACCACGCCGGCCGAGATCGCGGCCAAGCGCGGCAAGACGGTCGAAGAGCTCTTCAACTGAGCGGCGGCTTCGGAGCATTCATCATGACGACGCAGAAGAAGACGGTCACCGTCAAGCTGGTCAAGAGCCCGATCGGTACGCGCGAGTCGCATCGCGCCACCGTCGCCGGTCTCGGCCTGCGCAAGCTGAACAGTGTCTCCACGCTGGAAGACACGCCGGCGGTGCGCGGCATGATCAACAAGATCAGCTACCTCGTGCAGGTGCTCTGAGCACGGCGCGCTGGAGAACACGATGCAACTGAACACGATCAAGCCGGGCGCGGGTGCCAAGCACGCCAAGCGTCGCGTCGGCCGCGGCATCGGCTCGGGCCTGGGCAAGACCGCGGGTCGCGGCCACAAGGGTCAGAAGTCGCGCGCCGGTGGCTACCACAAGGTGGGCTTCGAAGGCGGCCAGATGCCGCTGCAGCGTCGCCTGCCCAAGCGCGGCTTCAAGTCGACGACCGCCAAGTACAACGCCGAGATCTCGCTCGCCGCGCTGCAAAAGCTCGCGGCCGACGAGGTCGATCTGCTCACGCTCAAGCAAGCCGGCCTGGTGCCCGAGCTCGCCAAGAACGTGAAGGTGATCAAGTCCGGCGAGCTGACCAAGAAGGTCGTGCTCAAGGGCATCGGCGCGACCGCGGGCGCGAAGGCCGCGATCGAAGCCGCGGGCGGCTCGCTCGCCTGACGGCTGAATCGGCTCGCAACACCGGAACCACCGCGTGGCAACGAACGCAACCCAGTTGGCCAAGACCGGCAAGTTCGGCGACCTGCGTCGCCGGCTTGTCTTCCTGGTGCTCGCCCTCGTGGTCTACCGGATCGGGGCGCATATCCCCGTGCCCGGCATCGACCCGAACCAGCTGCAGCAGCTGTTCAAGGGCCAGCAGGGCGGCATCCTGAGCCTGTTCAACATGTTCTCCGGCGGTGCGCTGTCGCGCTTCACCGTCTTCGCGCTGGGCATCATGCCCTACATCTCGGCGTCGATCATCATGCAGCTGATGACCTACGTGGTGCCGAGCCTGGAGGCGCTGAAGAAGGAAGGCGAGGCGGGTCGCCGCAAGATCACGCAGTACACGCGCTACGGCACGCTCGGCCTCGCGATCTTCCAGTCGCTGGGCATTGCGCTCGCGCTGGAAGGCTCGGCCGGGCTGGTGCTGAACCCGGGCGTGGGTTTCCGCATGACGGCGGTCGTGAGCCTGGTGGCCGGCACGATGTTTCTGATGTGGCTCGGCGAGCAGATCACCGAGCGCGGTCTGGGCAACGGCATCTCGATCATCATCTTCGCGGGCATTGCCGCGGGGCTGCCGAGCGCGCTTGGCGGGCTGTTCGAGCTGGTGCGCACCGGTGCGATGAGCATCCTGGCGTCGCTGTTCATCATCGCGATTGTGTTGGTCGTGACCTACCTCGTCGTCTTCGTCGAGCGTGGCCAGCGCAAGATCCTGGTGAACTACGCCAAGCGCCAGGTTGGCAACCGTGTCTACGGCGGCCAGTCGTCGCACCTGCCGTTGAAGATCAACATGGCCGGTGTGATCCCGCCGATCTTCGCGTCGTCGATCATCCTGCTGCCGGCCACGGTGGTGAGCTGGTTCGCCACGGGCGACAGCCTGCGCTGGCTGAAGGACATCGCCTCGGCGCTGTCGCCGGGTCAGCCGATCTACGTGATGCTGTATGCCGCGGCGATCGTGTTTTTCTGCTTCTTCTATACGGCGCTCGTGTTCAACAGCCGCGAGACCGCCGACAACCTGAAGAAGAGCGGCGCGTTCATTCCGGGCATCCGCCCGGGCGAACAGACCGCGAAGCACATCGACAAGATCCTTGGCCGGCTGACGCTCGGCGGCGCCGTGTACATCACCGCCGTGTGCCTGCTGCCGGAGTTCCTGGTGCTCAAGTACAACGTGCCGTTCTATTTCGGCGGCACGTCCCTGCTGATCATCGTTGTCGTGACGATGGACTTCTGGGCCCAGGTGCAGAGTTACGTGATGAGTCAGCAGTACGAATCGCTGCTCAAGAAGGCCAATTTCAAGGCCAGCTGAACAAAGGAATCACGGCGCACATATGGCGAAGGATGATGTCATCCAGATGCAGGGCGAGATCCTCGAGAACCTGCCCAATGCGACGTTCCGCGTGAAGCTGGAAAACGGGCATGTGGTTCTCGGGCATATCTCGGGAAAGATGCGCATGCACTACATCCGCATCCTGCCGGGCGACAAAGTCACCGTCGAATTGACGCCCTACGATTTGAGTCGGGCTCGCATCGTCTTCCGGGCGAAGTGAGCGACAAGCGAAAGCCCCGGAAGCACGCTAGAGGAAGTCTAGGAGAAGACCATGAAGGTAGCCGCATCGGTCAAGAAGATGTGCCGCAACTGCAAGATCATCCGCCGCAAGGGTGTGGTGCGCGTGATCTGCACCGACCCGCGCCATAAGCAGCGCCAGGGCTGATCGACAGCGCTTAAGGCATAGAGGACGAACATGGCACGTATCGCCGGCATCAATATTCCGCCGCACAAGCACGCGGAGATCGGTCTGACCTCGATCTACGGCATCGGCCGTACGACCGCCCAGAAGATCTGCACGACTTGCGGCATCCCCTTCGACAAGAAGATCAAGGACCTGACCGACTCGGATCTCGAGAAGATCCGTGACGCCGTCGGCCAGCTCACGATCGAAGGCGATCTGCGTCGCGAGACCACGATCAACATCAAGCGACTGATGGACCTGGGCTGCTATCGCGGCTTCCGCCATCGTCGCGGCCTGCCGGTGCGCGGTCAGCGCACGCGCACGAACGCGCGCACCCGCAAGGGCCCGCGCAAGTCGCCGACCGCGCAGAAGAAGTGACGCGCGAGCATCTCGCACTGCACCGCGCCTGACACTGAAAGAGATCTAGCATGGCCAAAGCACCTGTCAACAACGCCGCCTCGCGCGTTCGCAAGAAGGTCCGCAAGAACGTTGCGGACGGCATTGCGCACGTCCACGCGTCGTTCAACAACACCATCATCACGATCACCGACCGCCAGGGCAATTCGCTGTCGTGGGCGTCGAGCGGCGGCCAGGGCTTCAAGGGCTCGCGCAAGTCGACCCCGTTCGCGGCCCAGGTGGCGGCGGAAAACGCCGGTCGCGCGGCGATCGACCAGGGCATCAAGAACCTGGAAGTTCAGATCAAGGGCCCCGGCCCGGGTCGCGAATCGTCGGTGCGCGCGCTGGCCTCGCTGGGCATCCGCATCGTGTCGATCTCCGACGTGACGCCGATCCCGCACAACGGCTGCCGCCCGCAGAAGCGTCGCCGCATCTAAGGTTCGGGCGCGCCCGACGGCGCGCTACAATTCGGGGTTTCCCGACAAGCCGGCTTGGCCCTCGTGCCTCGCCGGCTCTTTCGCTGAAGCGCCGGCCTCGCGCATTGCCAGGCCGAACTTCGATAAGCCCACCGTCTGAGCGTTCAGAACAATACCCGCCAGACTCGCGCAGCCTTTGAAGGCCGCGTCAGACAACGAAGGAAAGCAACGTGGCACGTTACCTCGGCCCCAAGGCCAAACTGTCCCGCCGTGAAGGCACCGACCTGTTCCTGAAGAGCGCTCGCCGCGCCATCAGCGACAAGGCGAAGTTCGAATCCAAGCCCGGCCAGCATGGCCGTACCTCGGGTTCGCGCACCAGCGACTTCGGCATCCAGCTGCGCGAGAAGCAGAAGGTCAAGCGCATGTACGGCGTCCTCGAGCGCCAGTTCCGCCGCTATTTCGCCGAGGCAGAGCGCCGCAAGGGCAACACCGGCGCCAACCTGCTGTCGCTGCTCGAATCGCGCCTGGACAACGTCGTCTATCGCATGGGCTTTGCGTCGACCCGCGCCGAAGCGCGCCAGCTGGTCTCGCACAAGGGCATCGTGGTGAACGGCGAGGTCGTCAACATCGCTTCCTATCTCGTGAAGGTCGGCGACACGGTCGCCGTGCGCGAGAAGGCCAAGAAGCAGCTGCGCGTCACCGAAGCCATGAAGCTGGCCGAGTCGATCGGTCTGCCGGCCTGGGTGCAAGTCGATGCGGCCAAGCTCGAAGGCGTGTTCAAGAAGGTGCCGGACCGCGACGAGTTCGGTGCCGAGATCAACGAGTCGCTCATCGTCGAGCTCTACTCGCGCTGATCCATCAGACATCGCGCGCGGCCGCCGGCCGCGCGCGCTTCCCTCGCGCCGGCTTGCCGGGCACGTCGCGAGGCGTACGCGCCCGGCATGGTCCGCCAGCCTTATCGGTGTAACGAGCCGAGGGTATTGAGAGGAACAGGACTCAATGCAAACGAATCTGCTGAAGCCCAAAGCCATCAACGTCGAGCCGCTGACCGCCCCGCTGGGTGGTGCCCAGCGTGCCAAGGTCACGCTCGAGCCGTTCGAGCGCGGCTACGGCCACACTCTGGGCAACGCGCTGCGCCGCGTGCTGCTGTCGTCGATGGTGGGCTACGCGCCGACCGAAGTCACGATCGCCGGCGTGCTGCACGAGTACTCGGCCATCGACGGCGCCCAGGAAGACGTCGTCCACATCATGCTCAACCTCAAGGGCGTGGTGTTCAAGCTGCACAACCGCGACGAAGTCACGCTGGTGCTGCGCAAGGACGGCGAAGGCCCGGTCACCGCAGGCGATATCCAGACGCCGCACGACGTCGAAATCATCAACCCGGAGCATGTGATCGCCCACCTGTCGCAAGGCGGCAAGATCGACATGCAGATCAAGGTCGAGAAGGGCCGCGGCTACGTGCCGGGCAGCCTGCGCCGCTATGGCGACGAGCCGACCAAGTCGATCGGCCGCATCGTCCTCGACGCCTCGTTCTCGCCGGTCAAGCGCGTGAGCTACACCGTCGAGAGCGCGCGCGTCGAGCAGCGCACCGACCTCGACAAGCTCGTGATGGAGATCGAGACCAACGGCGCGATCACGCCGGAGGAAGCGATCCGCGCGTCGGCCAAGATCCTGGTCGAACAGCTCGCCGTGTTCGCGCAGCTCGAGGGCAGCGAGCTGGCCGCCTTCGAGGCGCCGGCCGCGTCGCGCCAGCAGCAGTTCGACCCGATCCTGCTGCGCCCGGTTGACGAGCTCGAACTTACCGTGCGTTCGGCCAACTGCCTGAAGGCCGAGAACATCTACTACATCGGCGACCTGATCCAGCGCACCGAGACCGAGCTGCTCAAGACCCCGAACCTGGGTCGCAAGTCGCTCAACGAGATCAAGGAAGTGCTGGCTTCGCGCGGCCTCACGCTGGGCGCGCGCCTCGAGAACTGGCCGCCGCAAGGCCTCGACAAGCGTTAATGAGAGAGTGGCCGCGCGGTCGAACGACGCGCGCGGCCGGTGCACCCGCCAGTACCTGATCCGGCTGGCGGAAGACATAAGGAAAGGAAAGCACCATGCGTCACCGTCAAGGGCTTCGTAAGCTCAACCGCACCAGCTCGCACCGTCTCGCGATGCTGCGCAACATGGCCAATTCGCTCATCGAGCACGAGGCCATCAAGACCACGGTCCCCAAGGCCAAGGAACTGCGCCGCGTCGTCGAGCCGCTGATCACGCTGGCCAAGGAACCCACCGTCGCCAACAAGCGCCTGGCCTTCGACCGCCTGCGCAACCGCGACAACGTGGTCAAGCTCTTCGGCGAGCTGGGCCCGCGCTACCAGGCGCGGCCGGGCGGCTACACCCGCATCCTGAAGATGGGCTTCCGCGTCGGCGACAACGCGCCGATGGCCTTCGTCGAGCTGGTTGACCGCCCCGAGCCGACCGAAGCCGCGGCCGAGCCGGCCGCCGAGTAAAGCCCCAGGCGAGCGCGCAGCGTTCGCCCAAGCGATAGAGTGTCAAGGCCAGCCTCGAGCTGGCCTTGTCGCATCTGCTCCTGACGTCGTTGCCGATGAATCCACGCGCCGTTCGCCTTGCCTCCGCCCGAATGCTCGCGGCGCTGCTTGTGCTGCTCTTCCTCGCGCTCGCCGCGCGTGCCGCAGACGACTTCCTGCCGCCGGAGCAGGCTTTCAAGCTGAGCGCGGTCGCACGCGACGAGCGCACGGTCGAGCTGCGCTTCGAGGCGGCCGACGGCTACTACCTCTATCGAGAGCAGTTCAAGTTCGCGGCCACCGATGCCGCGGTGCGCCTGGGCGCGATCGACCTGCCGCGCGGCAAGGTCAAGTACGACGAGACCTTCGAGAAGGACGTCGAAACCCTGCGCGGCGCGATCGTGGTCGCGGTGCCCGTCGAGGCGGCGCCGGCAAGGTTCGCGCTGCAAGTCACCAACCAGGGCTGTGCCGACCAGGGCCTGTGCTATCCACCCCAGACGCGCGAGGTCAGCGTGTCCCTCGCGGGGTTTGGCGGCGACGGCAAGGTGGCACTGGGCGGCCCCGCCGGTGGCGGCCCGCTCGCCGGCTTGACCACGGCAGCGCCTGCTGCAACCGCCACGGTGGCAGTGGACATCAACACCGGCGACGGCCGTATCGACGCGGCGCTGCGCGGCGGCCGCTGGTGGAGCGTCGTCGCGGTGTTCTTCGCCGCCGGCGTGCTGCTGTCGTTCACGCCTTGCGTGCTGCCGATGCTGCCGATCCTGTCGTCGCTCATCGTCGGCGGCGGGCACGCGGCCAGCCGCGGCCGCGGCCTGGGCCTGGCGGCCAGCTACTCGCTCGGCATGGCACTCGTCTACACGGCGCTCGGCGTGGCGGCCGGCCTGGCGGGCGAGGGCCTGGCCGCGGCACTGCAGACGCCGTGGGTGCTGACGGTGTTCGCGCTGTTGATGGCGCTGCTGTCGCTGTCGATGTTCGGCTTCTACGAGCTGCAGTTGCCCAGCGCGTGGCAAGCGCGCTTGTCGGGTACGGCCAACCGCGTGCGCGGCGGCCATCTGGCCGGCGTCTTCGTGATGGGCGGCTTGTCGGCGCTGATCGTGAGCCCGTGCGTGGCCGCGCCGCTGGCCGGCGCGCTGCTCTACATCAGCCAGTCGCGCGATGTGATGTTGGGTGGCGGCGCTCTCTTCGCATTGGCGGCCGGCATGAGCGTCCCGCTGCTGCTCATAGGGGCCTCGGCTGGGGCCCTGTTGCCGCGTGCCGGTGCATGGATGGAGTCGGTCAAGCGCTTCTTTGGCCTGCTGCTGTTGGGCGTGGCGGTGTGGATGATCTCGCCTGTCGTGGCGCCGCCCGTGGTCTTGCTGCTCTGGGGCGCGTGGCTGCTGCTGGCGGCGTGCCTGCTGCACCCGTTCTCGCCGTCGAACGGCGGCGCGTCGCGGCCGTTCGTGCAGGCGCTGGGCGTGCTGCTTGGCATTGGCGCGCTGCTTCAACTCGCTGGCGCGGCCGCCGGTGCCAACGATCCGCTCAAGCCGCTGGCACCGTTCACCGGCATCGCGGCCATGCCTGCAGTCCCGGCGACCGCTGGTGGTGCCGGCGCCAAGAGCAGCGCCCCAGCGGCCGCGGCGCCTCATGGCGTGAGCTTCCGCCGCATCCGCAACGTCGCCGAACTCGACGCCGCGCTGCGCAGCGCCGGTCGCCCCGTGATGCTGGACTTCTATGCCGACTGGTGCGTGAGCTGCAAGGAGATGGAGCGCTTCACCTTCAGCGACACAGCCATCCGCGCGCGTCTCGAGAAGGCCCTGCTGCTGCAGGCCGACGTGACGGCCAATTCGGCCGATGACAAGGCGTTGCTCGCGCGCTTCAAGCTGTTCGGCCCGCCCGGCATCGTGTTCTTCGACGCGCAAGGCCGGGAGCAGGCGCAGCGCGTGATCGGGTTCCAGAACACCGAGCGCTTTGGCAAGAGCCTCGAGGCCGTGGGCCTGTAGCGCTCGAGGAAGCGAAACCTGCTATACTTTCAGCTTCAGTCGCGGAGTGGAGCAGTCTGGTAGCTCGTTGGGCTCATAACCCAAAGGTCGCAGGTTCAAATCCTGCCTCCGCAACCAAGGAACATCGAGCTTTCCGCTCACCGCAAACGCCCACCGCCGAGTGGGCGTTTTGCTTTCCGAGTGATGCTCAAGAGCATCGGCGATCCGAGCGCCGCCGCGGAAAACACTCACGCAGCAGCGCGAAGGTCTGTCGTCGCTGCCAGCGGCGCACCCAGCGGGCCTGCTCGGGCGGCATGCGGCCCGCGAGCGTGAGCGCGGAGTCGATCTGCACGTAGAGCATGCGCGCGAAGGCCTCGAGACGCTCATCGGGCCACGAGACGCCGTGATGTCGCAGCCAGGCGGCCCAGAACGCCGCCGTCACTGTTTCGTGTTCAGCCTCAAGTTCGCGCAGCACCGGCACGATGGCCATCGGCGGCGCGAGATGCTTCCAGTTCCAGTCGTTGCCGGGCAGGCCCTCGAGTTCATCGAAGACGTCGCGCAGCGACCGCAGCATCGGCGTCTTGTCGTCGCCGGATGCGAACGCGGCGCGATGGCGGGCATAGACGCCTTGCACCTGCTGCACCCACTGCTCCGCAAGCGTGTAGAGGATGGCCTCCTTGCTCGCGAAGTACTGGTAGAGCGACGCGATGTCGACGCCGGCCTCGCGCGCGATGTGGTTGGTGGTGAGGCGCTGCAGGCCGTCGCGCTCGAGCAGCACGCGCGCGGCGGCGAGGATGCGCGTGACCATCTCGCGCGAGCGCGCCTGGCGCGGCTCGCGGCGAAAGAAGCTGCTGTCGGCTTCGGTCCTGGGGCCCGGCATGGGGCCGCAGGATACCGAAGCCGATGGCGCGGGCATCAGTCGCGGTGCGGACCATGCAAGTGCGCCCCGCGACGCAGCGTGGCGCTGCGCGACGACGCCTTCTCGCGTGCGACGAGGCGGGCGGCATCTGCGATCGCCGCATCGAAGGCGCGCCGGCCGTCGAGCAGTGTGAGCTGCACCGAGGCTTCGTGGATCTGCTCCGGCGCGATCGCCGTGAGGTCGCGGTCGAGCACGATCACGTCGGCCTGCTTGCCCGCTTCCAGCGATCCGGTGTTCGCGTCCTGCTGCAGCGCCTTGGCCGCATTGATCGTGTAGGCGGCCAGCATGTCGTCGAGCGTCACGCGCTCCTCGGCATTGAGCACGAGGCCGTTCTCGGGGTTGGTGCGCAGCACGCCGGTCTGGATCGCCAGCAGCGGGTTCTCGGTCGAGACGGGCCAGTCGCTGCTGCCCACCAGCAGCGCGCCGGCATTGCGCAGGCTCGCGGCCGGGTACATGTAGCGAAAGCTGGCCGCGTCGATGTAGGGCTTCAGCGCGTCGATCGTGTAGACGTCCGGAATGGCCCACAGCAGCTGCATGTTGGCTATCACGTCGAGCTGCGCAAAGCGTGCAAAGTCGGCCGGATCGACCAGCTGCAGGTGCGTGATCTGGTGACGCCGCGTGCTCGCGCCGTTGCGCTCGCGCGCATGCTGGAACGCGTCGAGCGCGCCACGCGCGGTGGCGTCGCCGATCGCATGCACATGGACCGTGAAGCCCTCCTTGTCGAGCCGTTCGACATAGCGGTTGAGCACGGGCTGCTCGAAGTAGCGTCCGCCGTAGTTCGTGGTCGGCTGCCCGTGGCCGTCGAGATAGGGTTTGAGCACGGCCGCGGTCTGCGTGGGGAACTCGATCACGCCATCGGCGAACACCTTGACCGAGTCGGCGCGCAGCCGCGGGTGGCCGCTCGCGTACTGGTCGCGCAATGCCCTCAGGCGCGCGTACTCCGCCTCGTCGTCGGCCACGATGGAGGCCAGTGCGGCGCGCACGCGCACGCTGAGCGCTTGCTGCTGTTCCAGCGCGGCATAGACCTCGAGCACGTCGGGCGTTGCGAGCGGATCCTGGATCGAGGTGATGCCGAACGCGTTGTGCTGCGCG
The DNA here is from genome assembly GCF_049446155.1 of Caldimonas sp. KR1-144. NCBI lineage: Bacteria > Pseudomonadati > Pseudomonadota > Betaproteobacteria > Burkholderiales > Sphaerotilaceae > Caldimonas > Caldimonas sp. KR1-144. The sequence goes on along the minus strand of NZ_JBMSEE010000009.1, from coordinate 128,734 downwards.
AGCGCGAGCTTCGCCTTCTCCACGCGCTGCACCAGCGTCGGCGCGGGAATCGCGGCGGCGGCCAGCTCGATCGCCGGCGGGTCCTTGAGAAAGCCGGTCGGGTTGCCTTGTGCATCGCGCTCGATCTGGCCGCCCGCCGGGTCCGGCGTCGACGCATCGATGCCTGCCAGTTGCAACCCGAGCGTGTTGACCCAGGCTGTGTGGTGGTCGCTGCCGCGCAGCAGCAGCGGCCGGTTCGCCAGCATCAGGTCGAGGTCGGCCTTGTTCATCACCAGGCCGGCCGGATTGACGTTGACGACCTCGAACCATTGGTCGGTCTCGGCCGACCCCGCCGCGGCCACGCAGGCCTGCACCGCGGCGCGGATCTGTTCGACCGTCAGCGCCGCATCGTCGAGGCTGCACTTGCCGAGCTCCAGGCTGCCGAGCGCGCTGTGGATGTGTGCGTCGATGAAGCCGGGCAGCACCATGCGGCCATCGAGCTCGATCACCTCGGTGTCGCGGCCGATGTAGGGCCGCACCGAGGCGTCGTCGCCGACCGCGACGATGCGCTCGCCGCGGATCGCGATCGCGCCGGCGACCGTGCGCTGCGCGTCCATCGTGTGGACCTTGCCGCCGCGCAGCACCATCGTTGCCGGCTCGACGCCGTCGCCGCCGCAGCCAGCCACCAATGCCACTGCGGCGGCCGCGATGGTGCCCGCCCATGCCCATGTCGACCGCTTCATGCCGCGTCCTTTGCTGTTTGTGTTGATGCCAGTATTTACTGGCTATTTCATTGAACACGAGCAGCAAAGGGCTGACAACCGGGGGCTTGCCCGCAGTCGTGCCCGTCGATCGCCGGCACATCTGGACGGCCATCGGGGGTCTGGCGCACAATTTGGCGGCATGTGCAACATAAGTGAGCACTTAGCATCAGATCGCTCCGATCTCGAGGCCTGCGACCAGATGCAAGCGTTGTGATCCGACGAACGGCGTGTCATCCGGCCCGTGGGGGCGTTCGTTATGAAAGCTCTCGCCGATTCGCAAGCACTTCGAACCATGCAGAACTCAGCCACGCACCGTCAGCCCGTTCGCAAGGCGGCCGACCGCAATTTCGAGCCCAAGCTCGACAAGGGCCCCAAGTTCGAGGCGTACTACATCGCTCCCGCCGAGAGCACCCGCCGCAGCCTGGCGCGCGCACGCCGGCTCGACCAGAAGCGCTGAGCCGGTACTTGGCTCAGGCGCTGTGCATCACCACCAGCAGCGCCGTCGCGGCGCTCTTGCCCACGTTGCGGATCGCATGCGCTCGGTCCACCCGGTAGCGCGCCGTCTCCCCGTGCTTCAGCCGCTGGCTTTCGTCGCCTGAAGTCACTTCGACGCTGCCGCTGAGCACCGTGAGGTGCTCGCGCGAGCCCGGTTCATGCGCCTGGGACACCAGCGCGCCGCCGGGCTGAAGAATCAGCTCGTACCACTCGAACTGCCCGGCCAGCTCGATCGGCCCGAGGATGCGCAGCTCATGGCTGCCGTCCGGGCTGCGCAGCGTCGGCGTGGCCTGCGCGGCCACCGTCACGATCGCCGGCTCGACCGGCTGATCGCCGTCGAGCAGCCCGGCCAGGCCCACGCCGAGCGCATTGGCCAGCCGCCAGACCACCGCCACCGTCGGGTTGGCCTGGTTGCGCTCGATCTGCGACAGCATCGACTTCGACACCCCCGCCTTGCGCGACAGCTCGTCGAGCGACAGCCCCTGCTCGGCGCGCAGGCGGGCGAGCGTGGCACCGACGCGCGGCGGTTCGGGAGCTGGGGCGGGGCGGGCGCGGGCCATGTTCAATGCGGCGGCATTCGTTCTCTATAATGGATCGGAGTTCGAAATACCGAACTCGTCCAATCGCCACGCAGTTTAGCCGCCGACCGCCATGACCACCGCCTTTCTTGCCCACATCCGCGCTGAGCTCGACCAGACCCGTGCCGCCGGCCTGTTCAAGGACGAGCGCGTGATCGTCACGCCGCAGGGCGCGCTGGTGCGCACCAGCGACGGCCGCGAGGTCATCAACCTGTGCGCGAACAACTACCTCGGCCTGTCGTCGCATCCACGCGTGATCGAGGCGGCGCACGAGGCGCTGCGCACGCACGGCTACGGCATGAGTTCGGTGCGCTTCATCTGCGGCACGCAGGACCTGCACAAGCGGCTCGAATCGCGCATTGCCGAGTTCGTCGGCTGCGAGGACGCGATCCTCTATGCGGCGGCCTTCGACGCCAACGGCGGCCTGTTCGAGCCGCTGCTCGGCGAGCAGGACGCGATCGTCAGCGACGAGCTGAACCACGCCTCGATCATCGACGGCATCCGCCTGTGCAAGGCCAAGCGCTTTCGCTACAAGCACAACGACATGGCCGACCTCGAGCGCTGCCTCGAGGAAGCCAAGGCCGCAGGCGCGCGCTTCACGCTGGTGTTCACCGACGGCGTGTTCTCGATGGACGGCACGATCGCGCAGCTCGACCGCATCCGCGCGCTGGCCGACCGCTTCGGCGCGCTGGTCGGCGTGGACGAATGCCACGCTAGCGGCTTCGTCGGCCGCACCGGCCGCGGCACGCCCGAGCACCGCGGCGTGTTCGGCAAGATCGACATCATCACCGGCACCTTCGGCAAGGCGCTGGGCGGCGCGTCGGGCGGCTTCACGGCCGCCAAGCGCGAGGTGGTCGAGCTGCTGCGCCAGCGCTCGCGGCCCTATCTGTTCTCCAACACGCTGATGCCCGCGATCGCCGGCGCGTCGCTGGCGGTGCTCGACCTGCTCAGCGAAAGCACCGCGCTGCGCGACAAGCTCGAGGACAACACGCGCTACTTCCGCCAGGCCATCCAGGACGCCGGCTTCGAGATCAAGCCGGGCGAGCACGCGATCGTGCCGATCATGGTCTACGACGCCGTCAAGGCGCAGCAGCTCGCCAAGCGCCTGCTGGAGCTGGGCGTCTACGTGGTCGGCTTCTTCTACCCGGTGGTGCCGCAAGGGCAGGCGCGCATCCGTACCCAGCTCTCGGCGGCGCATGACCGCGCGCAGCTCGAGCGCGCGGTGGCCGCGTTCGCGCAAGCCGGCCGCGAGCTCGGCCTGGTGAAGTGAGGAGGCGGGCATGAGCAGTGGGCGCATCCTCGTCATCGGCGCCAACGGCCAGATCGGCACCGAGCTCACCGAGGCGCTGGCCGCGCGCCATGGCGCGGACGCCGTGGTCGCGAGCGACATCGCGCCGTCCTCGCCGCTCGCGCAAGCCTTGCCCGCGCTGCGCTACGAGCGACTCGACGCACTCGACAAGCCCTCGCTCGAACGCGCGATCGAGCGCCACGACATTGGCCAGGTCTACCTGCTCGCGGCCGCGCTGTCGGCGCGCGGCGAGCAGCATCCCGACTGGGCCTGGCAGCTCAACATGGCCAGTCTGCTCAACGTGCTCGAGCTCGCGCGCGAGCGCAGCCTGCGCGTCTTCTGGCCCAGCTCGATCGCCGCGTTCGGGCCGACAACGCCCAGGCAGCGCACGCCGCAGACCACGGTGATGGAGCCGAGCACGGTCTACGGCATCAGCAAGCTCGCCGGCGAGGGCTGGTGCCGCTGGTACCACGCCCACCATGGCGTCGACGTGCGCAGCCTGCGCTACCCGGGCCTCGTGAGCTACAAGGCGCAGCCCGGCGGCGGCACGACCGACTACGCGATCGACATCTTCCATGCCGCCAAGCGCGACGGCCGCTACAGCTGTTTCCTCGCGGCCGACACGGCGTTGCCCATGATGTACATGCCCGACGCGATCCGCGCGACGCTGGCGCTGATGGATGCACCCGCCGAGCGCATTCGCGAGCGCGGCTCGTACAACCTGGCCGGCATCAGCTTCACGCCGGCCGAGCTGGCCGCGGCGATCCAGCGCCGGCTGCCGTCGTTCTCGATCAGCTACGCGCCCGACTTCCGCCAGGCCATCGCCGAGAGCTGGCCGCAGTCGATCGACGACAGCGTCGCGCGCCGCGACTGGGGCTGGGCGCCGCAGTTCGATCTGGAAGCGATGGTGGACGACATGCTCGTGCATGTCGTGCCGGTGGCGCGCGCCGCGTAGTCGCAGCGCTTCGGACCCCGGCGCCCGCGACTCGCGCGCCGGGCCCGTCTGCCGCACGACGCTGACGCGAGCTTGTCATCGTGCCGTGCAAGGCCGCCTGCGTGCGAAGTTCATCAGATCCTGATGCCCACGCCCCGAGATGGGCGAGAGCGAAATTTCGTCCTGCGCGTCAGAATCGCCGCTGGTCATCAGGAAAGTGCCGTCGGTCATGCAGGTCGCCGTTCTCGACGACGATATCCACCAGCTCGAACTCCTCTCGCGCGCCGTCGAGGCCCTCGGCCATGACTGTCACCGCTTCGAAACCGGTGCGGCCCTGCTGCAGGCGCTGAAGCGCTCCACCTTCGACCTGATGCTGCTCGACTGGGAGCTGCCCGATATGGTGGGCCTGGACGTGCTGCGCACGCTGCGACTGCAGCATCGCGCCCGCACGCCGGTGATCCTCGTCACCCACCGCGACGACGAGCGCGACGTCGTGCAGGCCCTGAGCAGCGGCGCCGACGACTACCTGGTCAAGCCGGTGCGCGGCGCCGAGCTGAAGGCGCGCGTTCTGGCGCTGCTTCGGCGCGTCTACGAAAACCCGCGTGCCGCACACCGCTACGGCGACTTCGTGTTGCAGCCCGAGCTGTGCTCGGTGATGTACCGCGGCGAGGCGGTCGCGCTGAAGCAGCGCGAGTTCGACCTCGCGCTGTGCTTCTTCACACACCTCGGCCAAGTGCTGTCGCGCAGCTACCTGATGCACACGGTCTGGGGCCACGATGCCGACATCCCGACCCGCACGCTCGACACCCACGTCTCAGCCCTGCGCAACAAGCTCGTGCTGCGGCCCGAGCGCGGCCTGCGGCTGAGCGCGGTCTACGGTCACGGCTACCGGCTCGAGGCGGTCACCGCTCCAGCGGCCGAGGGCGACGCATGAGCTTGCGCCTTCTTACGGCGGCGACCACGGTCGCCGCCTTGCTCGGTGCGGCCGCCGCGCAGGCCCAGGACGACACGGTCGACTATGAGGTCCAGCGCGGCGAGTCGCTCTACCTGATCGCGCAGCGGTTGTTCGAGGATGCCCGCCAGTGGCCGCTGGTCGCGCGGCTCAACCGGCTCGCGCAGCCCGCGAAACTGCAGCCGGGCCAGCGGCTGCAGCTGCCGCTGGCGCTGCTCAAGGGCGAGCCGGTGACGGCGCGCGTCGAGTACGTGCGCGGCCCGGTCCGCGCCGACGGCGCCACGCTGCGCATCGGCGACACGCTGGGCGAGGGCGCGTCGCTCGAGGTCGGCGCCCAGGGTTTCGTCAGCCTGCGGCTGCACGACGGCTCGCTGCTGCAGCTGCAGTCGAACAGCCGCTCGAAGCTGCTGCGGCTGCGCGAGCTGGCGCAGGCGCGCCGGGGCAGCACGCTGATCCAGCTCGACAAGGGCCGCGTGGACGCGACGGCCGCGCCGCAGTCGCCCGGCTCGCGCTTCGAGGTGAAGACGCCGCTGGCCACCACCGGCGTGCGCGGCACGCGCTTCGGCGTCGCCGTCGCGGCGCAGGGCCAAGGACCGGTGACGGCCGACGTCGTCGAGGGCCGCGTCGAGGTGCAGGCCGGGCGGGGCCAGCCGGCAGCGGTAGCCGCTGGCCACGGCGCGGTCGTGCAACGCGGCGCGGCACCGCTGCTCAAGCCCTTGCTGCCCGCGCCCGGGCTGCCGCGGCTCGACGAGCGCGTCGAGCGCATGCCGGGCACGCTGCCCTTGCGCGCCGCGGCGTCAGCGGCACGCGTGCGCGTCGAGCTGAGCGACGACGACAGCTTCGCGCGCGTGCTGGCCACCGTCGAAGGGCCGCTGCCGCTGGCGGTCGACGGCCTGCCCGACGGCCGCTACCGCGTGCGCGCCCGGGCGATCGACGAGCACGGCCTGCTCGGCGAGGAGGCGCTGGGCGGCGTGTGGATCAAGACCGAGCCGGTCGCGCCGCTGGCGCGCTCGCCGCTCGACGGCCAGGTCAGCGCCCCGCGCGAGGTCGAGATCGTCTGCACCGAGGTGCCGCAGGCGCAGGGCTACTTGCTGCAAGTCGCCACCAACGACCGCTTCGATCCGCTGCTGCTCGAGCGGCGCAGCGAAGGCGGGCGCTGCCGCTTCGCGCTCGACGAGCTGCCCGAAGGCGAGATCCGCTGGCGCGTCGCCTCGCTCGCGCCCGATGCGGGCCGGCTCGAGCGCGGTCCGTTCAGCGATGCCGGCCGGTTCCGCGTCGTGCCGCTGCCGCAGCCGCCGCAGGGCGAGCAGATCGCGATCGACGGGAACAGCGTGCAATGGACGCCGGCGCCGGGCCTGCGCTATCGCGTGCAGGTCGCCGCCGACACGGGCTTCGCGCAGCTGCTGCAGGACCAGGAGGTCAGCGGCGGCCGCCTGGAACTGGCCGTCGCGCCGCGCTGCGCGCCCTATGCGCTGCGGCTGCAGGCGATCGACGAGCACGGACGACGCTCGCCGTTCTCGCCGCCGCGGCTGGTGCATACCGACGCCGACGTGTGCACCGGCGACGGCACGCCGCTGCGCTTCGGCGACGGCCAGGCGGTGCGGCTGAGCCGCTGATGCCGGCGGCACGCCCCGCGCGGCGGCTGCGCGGCCTGCAAAGGCGGCTGCGCGGGATGCTGTGGCTGCTGTTCGCGCTCGGCGTCGCGGCGCTCGGCGCGGTCAACGGCCTCGGCCGCGTCGACGCGCTGATCGCCGACCGCCTGCTGGCCTGGACGCCGCGACCGGCGCCGGCCGACGTCGTGATCGTCGCGATCGACGACGCCAGCCTCACGGCGCTGGGCCGCTGGCCATGGCCTCGGGTGGTGCATGCGCAACTGCTCGATGCGCTGACGCCGATGCGGCCGCGCGCCGTCGGCCTCGACCTGCTGTTCTCCGAGCCGGACGACGATGACGATCGCGTGCTGGCCGATGCGATGCGGCGCAACGGCCGCGTCGTGCTGCCGCTGCGCATGGCGCCGCTGCAAGGCGGCGAGGCCATCGTCTCGCTGCCGGTGCCGGTGCTCGCGAGCGCGGCCGCCGGCCTCGGCCATCTGCATGTCGGGCTCGAAGCCGACGGCATCGCGCGCGGCGTCTTCCTGCGCGAAGGCTTCGGCAACGTGCTGTGGGACCACTTCGCCTGGTCGCTGGCGCGGGTCGCCGGCGTCGCGCCGCGCCTGCCGGCCGGGCGTCACGAAGCGGCTGATGCCGAGGCCGAGGCGGCGCGCTGGTGGCGCCGCGAGCAGCACTTCCCGATCCCGTTCAGCGGGCCGCCCGGCCACCTGCGGCGGCTGTCGTACGTCGACGTGCTCGAAGGCCGCGTCGATCCGGCGCAGATCCGCGACGCGATCGTGCTTGTCGGTGCCACCGCGCCCGGCCTGAGCGACGCCTACCTGACGCCGGTCAGCGGCCGCGGCGCGCTGATGCCCGGCGTCGAGATCGCGGCGCAGGCGCTCGACGCGCTGCGCGAGGGGCGTTGGCTGCGCAGCACCTCGCCGGCCGAGGGCGCCGCGCTTGCCGTCGCGCCGCTGCTGCTGGCGATGGCGGCGCTGCGCTTCCTGCGTCCGCGCGCCGCGCTGCTGCTCACGCTGGCGCTGCTGCCCGCCGTGCTCGCACTGGCCTGGTGGCTGCGCCACGCATTCGCGCTGCAGTGGCCGCCGGCGGCCGCCATGCTCGGCTTGCTGCTGCTGTATCCGCTGTGGAGCTGGCACCGGCTCGAGACCGCGCTGAACTACCTCGAGCGCGAGTTCAAGCGCAACTTGCGCCGCTTGCCGCCCGACGAACGCGCCGGGCTCGCGCCGGCGGCCGGCGACCTGCTTGATCGCCGCATCGCCGCGCTGTCGGCCGCGGCGCAGCAGCTGCGCTCGCTCGAGCGCCAGCGCGAGGAGGCGGTGCGTTTCCTCTCGCACGACTTGCGCGCGCCGCTGTCGGCCACGCTGGCGCTCATCGAGATGCGCCCGCGTGGCGCCGATCTCGCCGCGATCGAGTCGCACACGCGGCGCGCGCTGGCGCTGGCCGAGGGCTTCATTCAGCTCGCGCGCGCCGGCTCGGCGCACGGCTACCGCATGGAAACGCTGGACCTGCGCGACCTGCTGATCGAGGCGATCGACGGCTGCTGGCCGCAGGCGCAGCGGCGTTCGGTCGAGATCGTCGGCGACGGCGGCGACGATGAATGCCTGATCACCGGTGACCGCACGATGCTCACGCGCGCGCTGCTCAACCTGATCGACAACGCACTTCGTCACGGCAGCCGTGCCGGCGATCGCGTGCACTGCCGGCTCGCGCGCAGCGAGTCCGGCTGGCGCGTCGAGGTGGCAGATTCGGGCGCACCGCTGTCGCCCGAGACCGCGGCCGAGCTGTTCCTGCCGTTTCGCCGCGGGCGCGGCGAGGCTGGCGGCGCGGGCCTCGGCCTGGCCTTCGTGAGCGCGGTCGCGCGCCGGCACGAAGGCCGCGCCGCCTGGCAGGCCCACGCGATGGGCAACGTCTTCTTCATCGAGCTGCCGCCCGCCCGGCACTGACGAAGCCGCCGCGCGTGGCCGCTCGCGGGCCGCGCTTCGTGTCCTGGTGCACGTTCGCGGTGAACGAATGTCAACAATGGTCAGCGGTTCTGCGCGCCGTCACGCGTCGTTCGTACAGTCCGCGCCGCACGGGTCGCTTGCTTGCGCGGCGGCACCGTCATCACAAGGCCGGACCACCGGCTGACACCCCCACTCGATTTTTCGATGCCCGTTCGGGGCAGGGGGTCGCTTTGCCTGGACACGAACGATGAGCATCGATTGCCTGTTGCCGAACCTCGCGCGCCGCGCGGGGACGCTGTTCCAACGCGCCATCGCGCCGGCGTTGCTGCTGGCCTTTGCCGGCGCAGCCCATGCGCAGCTCGTCGTCACCGGCATACCCGACAACCCCGACCCGGTGCCCGCCGGCGGCACGGTCACCTACACCGTCGGCATCGGCGACGCGCTCGGCGTGGCGCGCAGCAATGTCACGCTGAACTTCGCGATTCCGGCCGCCGGCCTCTATGCCGGCACCGGCACGCTGCCGGGCGGCGTCTCGTGCGCAGGCATGTCGATCGGCCAGGCCGGGCCCGGCACCGTGACCTGCACCGGCATCAATGTCCCGGCGCTCGACACGGTGCAAGTGCCCTTGCGCGTGCGCACGCAGGCGGCCGGCACGATCACGGTGACCGCGTCGCTGGACGGCGGCGCTTCACAAAGCGAGACGACGACGGTCAACACCGGCGCCGACCTGCAGCTCGCGATCAACGCGCCAGCCAGTGCCGCCGCAGGCAGCACCCAAAGCGTCGTGCTGACCGTCGCGAACGCCGGGCCGAATGCCTCGCCGTCGTCGACGCTGACCTACAACGTGCCGCCGGGCTTCACGCTGAGCGGCACGCCGGGCGGCTGTTCGCTGGCCGGCAACACGCTGAGCTGCAGCCTTGGCGCCATCGCCAACGGCGGCAACGCCAGCGTCACCGTGACCGGCGTCATCGGCGTCGGCGGCAGTTCGACGCTGACCCATTCGGCCGACGTGAGCGGCACCGGCGGCGTCGGCGATGGCGACACGAGCAACAACGTCGCCAACGCGAACACCGCGGTCACGGCGGGCAGCAGCCTGTCGGTGACCAAGACCAAGTCGGTCGCCGATCCGGTGCAGGTGGGCCAGAACTTCAACTTCCTGTTCACCGTGCGCTACAGCGGCGACTTCCCCGCCGGCGTACAGCTGCAGGACAACCTGCCGGCCAACTTCTGCGCGGTCGCGCCGGCCACGTTCACCAGCGGCGCGTGGACCTGCACCGCCTCGAGCACCTGCCCGTCGACCGGCGCCACGCTCAGCTGCACGCGCAGCGGCAGCGGCAGCGCCGGCAGCAACGTCTCGCTCGGCACGATCACCGCGCCGGTGCAGGCCGTGACCAGCGGCGCCGGCATCGTCAACACCGCGACCGCGAGCGCGACCGGCGTCACGCCGGTCAACGGCTCGCTGAACACGACGGTCATCGACCCGGCCGCCGACCTGCGCGCCAACAAGGCCAAGAGCTGGCCGCAGGCCGCGGTGCCGGTGAACCAGGCGTTCAACTACACCATCTCGACCACCAACCTCGGCCCGAGCGCGATCCCGTCGAGCGGCACGATCACGCTGACCGACACGGTGCCGGCCAACCTGCAGATCAACAGCATCACGCCGCCGGTGGGCTTCAGCTGTTCGTCGTCGGCCGGCGCCAGCTTCCCGCAGGCCGGCCCGCTCACGATCACCTGCACCAGCAGCAACGTCTCGCTGGCGGTCAACGCGACGACCAGCGCGGTCACCTTGAACGCGCAGGCCACCGCGGCCGGCGGCACGCTGACCAACCAGGTCTGCGTGAGCTCGGCCAACGCACCGGCCGACAACGTCGCGGCCAACGACTGCACCGGCGTCGGCGTCAATCCGCAGCTGAATGCCGCGCAGGCCGATGTCTCGGTGCTCAAGCGCGTGATCGGCGCGGGCGATGGGTCCGGCAACCGGCAGGAGGCCGGCTCGGCGATCGTGTGGGAGATCGAGGTCGTCAACGCCGGCCCGCAGGCCGCGACCAACGTCGCCGTCACCGACACCTTCAACAACGTCTTCAACGCGAACGCGAGCCAGTATTCGCTGAGCACCGTCGCGGGCAGCGCGACGCTGGGCAGCTGCGGCCTCGCGCCGTCGGGGTCGGCGGTGTCGCTGAACAACTGCACGATCACCAACCTGCCGGTCTGCACGGCCGGCGTCGACTGCCCGCGCTACCAGGTGAGCGTGCGCCACTTCGGCGACGGCACCTCGTCGGACGACCAGTTCACGGTGACCAACACCGCGTTCGCGCTCGGACAGAACGAGGCCGATCCCAACCTCACGAACAACAACGCCAACAACAACACGCCGGCCAGCGCCTTCTACGTCGCGCGCGCCGACGTCGCGGTGACCAAGACCGACAACCCGGACCCGGTGTCGGCCGGCCAGCTGCTGACCTACACCATCACCGCCAGCAACCCCTCGGCGACCAGCGCGAGCCGCGCGTTCAACGTCTCGGTCAACGACACGCTGCCCGCCGGCCTGGTGTTCCTGTCGGCCACCGCGAACGGCGGCGGCAGCTGCACCACCTCGCCCACCGCCGGCAGCACGACCGGCCCCGGCAACGACACGCTGGTGTGCGGCTGGGCCTCGATCGCGCGCGGCTCGCAGCAGACCGTCACGGTGCGCATGCGCGCGACCGCCGCGCTCGCGGCCGCGCTGGGCGGCAGCGGCTCGATCACCAACCAGGTGACGGTCTCGACGACGACGCCCGAGATCGCCGGCGGCGCTGCCAACAACAGCGCGACGCAGGCGACGACGATCAACGCGCCGACGTACGACCTGATCGTCAACAAGACCGACGACGCCGACCCGATCAACGTCGGCGACCAGGTCACCTACACCGTCACCGTCACCAACAACGGCGCGTCGACGGCCGAGAACGTCGTGCTGACCGACACGCTGCCGTCGGCGGCCGGCGCGCCGACCTTCGTGCAGGTCGTGACGCCGCTGCCGGCCGGCGTGAGCTGCGACACCTCGGGCGTCACCGTGGGTGCGGCGGGCGGCAGCATCAGCTGCACGATCGCCAGCCTCGGCGGCACCGGCGGCGGCTCGACCGGCGAAGCCAGCTCGGTGCAGGTGCGCGTGCGCCTGCTCGGCGCCGACAAGGGCACGTTCTCCAACGCCGCGTCGGTGCGCTTCGCCAACGCGTCGATGGACGCCTTCGATCCGCAGGCGAACAACAGCACCACCGAGCCGACGACCTTCCGCTTCAAGGCCGACGTGCAGGTGGTCGACAAGACCGCGGTGGTCGGCGGCACGACCACGCCGCTGGCGACGATCGCGCAGGGCCAAGGCTTCGACTGGCTGGTGAACCTGCGCAACAACGGCCCGCAGGCGGCCGAGACGACCAGCTTCGCCGACACGCTGCCGGCCGGCTTCCAGCTCACCGGCACGCCGGTGTTCACGGTGACCTCGGGCAGCTTCACGCCCGCGGCGCCCACCTGCACCGGCACGGCCGGCGGCAACAGCACGAGCTGCGCGATCACGAGCATGCCCTCGGGCGGCACGGCCACGGTGCGCATCCCGGTGCAACTGGTCAGCAGCCCGGTCAACGGCACGGTGCTGACCAACACCGCGACCATCGTCACCACGGGCTCCGGCGACACCAACGGCGGCGCCAATCCGAACGCCGGCAACAACTTCGGCAGCGGCTCGGTGACGGTGCAGACCTCGGTGCTGTCGGGCCGCGTCTATGAAGACCTCAATGGCAGCGGCCAGCCCGACGCGGGCGAGCCCGGCATCGCCGGCGTGACGCTCACGCTGACCGGCACCGACAGCCTCGGCAACCCGGTCACGCGCACGACCACCAGCGACGCGAGCGGCAACTGGAGCTTCAACGTTCCGGCCGGCAGCTACAGCGTCACCGAAACGCAGCCCGGCGCCTACCAGCCGGGCATCACCCGCGCCGGCGGCGTGAGCGGCGCCGGCTCGACCGCCGGCACCGTGCCCACCAGCGGCGCGGGCGTGACCAGCGGCCCCAACGGCTCCAACGCCAACGTGATCCAGAACGTGGTGCTGGGCACCGGCGGCAGCTCCACCAACAACTTGTTCGGTGAAGTGCGCACCGGCTCGATCGCCGGGCGCGTCTACCGCGACGCCGACTACAACGACGCCTTCACCGCGGGCGAACCCGGCATCGCCGGCGTGACGCTGCAGCTCAGCGGCACCGACATGTTCGGCAACGCGGTCAACGCGAGCACGACCAGCGCCGCCGACGCCAGCTACAGCTTCGCCGGCCTGCTGCCGGGCAGCTACACGGTCGTCGAGCCGACGCAGCCCGACGGCTTTGCCGACGGCAGCGAGACCGCCGGCAGCGCCGGCGGCAGCACCGCGGTCAACGACCGCATCAGCGGCATCGCGCTGCTCTCCAACGCGACGGCCAACGGCTACGACTTCGGCGAGCGCCTGCCGCGCGTGACCGTGCGCGTGTTCGAGGACGCCAACAACGACGGCGTGCCGGCCGCCGGCGACGCAGGCATCACCGGCGTGACGCTGCGCCTGACCGGCACGTCGAGCGGCGGCACGCCGGTCGACATCGTCGCCACGCCGATTGCCGGCCAGCCGGGCCGCTACGAGTTCCTCAACGTGCCGCCGTCGGGCGTTGCCGGCTACACGATCACCGAGACCCAGCCGGCCACCTACGCGCCCGGCAAGGCCAACCCGAACGGCCAGCCCGGCAGCGCGCAGCCCAGCGGCAACGTGATCCAGGGCGTCGTGATCGCGGCCACCGGCACGCCGGCGTCGCTCGGCGACTACCTGTTCGGCGAGCTCACCAGCAGCCAGATCCGCGGCCGCAGCTACTACGACCGCAACGGCGACGGCAGCCAGGGCGCACTCGCCACCGAACCCGGCCTGGCCGGCGTGGCGATCGCGCTCACCGGCACCGACGACAACGGCAACGCGGTCTCGCTGACCACGACCACCGACGCCAACGGCGACTACGTGTTCAACAACGTCGCGCCGGGCAGCTACACGGTCACCGAGACGCGGCCGGCCGGCTACCTGCCGGGCCTGACGCGCGCGGGCACCGTCACCGGCGCCGGCTCGCTGCCGGGCATCGTGCCGACCAGCGGCAGCGGCGTCAGCGCCGGCCCGAACGGCTCGGACGCGCCGCTGGTGCAGAACATCCGCCTCGGCAGCCCGGGCTCGAGCTCGAGCAACAACAACTTCGCGTCGGTGCGCGCGGCCTCGATCGCCGGCCACGTCTATGCCGACACCGCGCCGCCCAACGGCCAGCGCGACGCCGGCGAGGCGCCGATGCCGGGCGTGACCGTCACGCTCAGCGGCACCGACTTCCTCGGCCGCACCGTCTCGCGCACGCTGACCACGGCGGCCGACGGCAGCTACAGCGCCAGCGACCTGCTGCCGGGCAGCTACCAGCTCGACGAGACCCAGCCCGCCGGCGCCGGCGACGGCCCCGAGCACCTGGGCAGCGTCGGCGGCACGCCGCGCGGCAGCGCCAACCCGGGCGGCGTCAACGACCGCTTCGGCGCCATCGCGCTGGTGTCGGAAGAAGCCGGTGTCGACTACGACTTCGGCGAGCGCGGCGGCCAGATCACCGGCCGCGTCTACGTCGACAGCAACGGCAACGGCCAGCGCGACGCGGGCGAGCTGCCGATCGCCGGCGTGACGCTCACGCTCACCGGCACCAGCGCCGGCGGCCTGCCGGTGAACCTCACCGCGACCACCGACGCCGACGGCCTGTACCTGTTCGACGGCGTGCTGCCTTCGAACGCGAGCGGCTACACGATCGCCGAGACGCAGCCGGTCACCTATGCCGACGGCGCCGACAGCATCGGCCGTCTCAACGGCACGCCCAGCGGCAGCCCGGTCGCCAACGACCGCATCGGCGCCATCGTCTACAGCGGCGGCGGCGGCGACGGCTACGACTTCGGCGAGCGCGGCGCGACCCTGGCCGGCAGCGTCTTCAACGACGCCAACGGCAACGGCACGCGCGACGGCGGCGACCTGCCGCTGGCCGGCGTCGTCATCACGCTGACCGGCACCGATGCCGCGGGCCAGCCGGTGAGCCGCACCACCACCACTGCGCGCGACGGCAGCTACCGCTTCCCCGACCTGCCGCTGGACAACGGCGCGGGCTACACGCTCGTGCAGTCGCCGGTGCCCGACTCGACGCACGCCGGCGAGTCGCCCGGCTCGCTCGGCGGCACCGTGCCGGCGCCGCGCCAGCTCAACGTCAAGCTGCCGACGGTGGCCGCCAATGGCGTCGCCTACGACTTCTTCGAGCGCTCGACCGCACCCGCGGCGGTGAGCGGGCGCGTCTGGCGCGACACCGACCACGACCGCCAGGCCGACGCGGACGAACCGCCCGTGGCCGGCTGGACGGTGGAGCTCGTCGCCTGCATCGACGGCGGCAGCGCCTGCGCCAACACCGGCATGGTGGTGCTCGACACCCGCACGACCGCCAGCGACGGCAGCTACCGCTTCGACAGCGTCGTGCCGGGCGCCTACCAGGTGCGCTTCCGCGATCCGCAGGGCCGCCTGGTCGGCGGCGTGTGGCCGACCGATCCGGTGCTCAACGCGCCCAACGGCAGCTTCCCGACCGTGCCCGGCATGGCGCCGCGCGGCTGGATCCCGCTCAGCGCGTCGACCGGCGTGACGGTGATCAACCAGGACCTGCCGCTGGATCCGGGCGGCGTGGTGTTCGACAGCCTGAGCGCCGAGCCGGTCGCCGGCGCGGTGGTCACGCTCAATGGCCCGTCGGGCTTCGATGCGGCCGCGCACCTGCTCGGCGGCAGCGCGTCGCTCACCACCGGCCCGGGCGGCGAGTACCAGTTCTTCCTGCTGCCCGGCGCGCCGGCCGGCGACTACACGGTGACCGTGACGCCGCCTGCGGGCTACGTCAACTCGCTGACCTATCCGCCGGCCACCGGCCCGCTCGACGCGCTCGCTTGCGCGGCGCCCGGCACGAGCGGCCCGGTGCGCGGCAGCGAGGCCTGCATCGTCAGCGCCGCCGCGCGCCCGGTGGCGGGCGCGGCCGCGCCGTACTTCCTCGCCTGGCAGATGGGCGCGGCCGGCGCGCGGCCGGTGGTCAACAACCACATCCCGCTCGACCGCGAGGGCGCGGGCACGGCCATCGAGCTGCGCAAGACGACCTCCAAGCTCACGGTCAAGAAGGGCGAGCCGGTGCCCTACGTGATCACCGCGCGCAACGCGAGCGGCGGCGCGATCGGCAACGTCGCGCTGGTCGACACGCTGCCGCCGGGCTTCAAGTACCTCGACGGCTCGCTGACCGTGCAGACGCTGCCCGACGGGCCGGTGGTCGCGGTCAAGCCGAGCGTGGTCGGACGCCAGCTCACGCTGGCCGACCAGAACTTCGTGCTCGGCGAGACCAAGCGCCTGTCGATGGTGCTGGCGGTCGGCGTCGGCGTCGGCGAGGGCCAGTACGTCAACAGTGTGCTGGCGACGCAGGGCGCGGGCGGACGCGTGCTGTCGAACACCGCCACCGCGGCGGTGCGCGTGGTGCCCGATGCCTTGTTCGACTGCACCGACGTGATCGGCAAGGTCTACGACGACAAGAACGCCAACGGCTGGCAAGACGACGGCGAGCCCGGCATCCCGAACGTGCGCATCGCGACCGTCAACGGCCTGCTGGTGAACACCGACGCCGACGGCCGCTACCACATCGCCTGCGCGGCGGTGCCGAAGGAGGGCACCGGCAGCAACCTCGTGCTCAAGCTCGACGAGCGCACGCTGCCCTCGGGCTACCGCGTGACGACCGAGAACCCGGCCGCCGAGCGTGCGACGCGCGGCAAGGCGATCAAGCTGAACTTCGGCGCCACCGTGCACCGCGTCGTGCGCCTGGACCTGAAGGCCGCGGCCTTCGTCGCCGGCGAGCCCGCGCTGCAGCCGGCGCACCAGGCGCGTCTCGACGAGGCCGTCGCGGCGCTCGCCGAGCGGCCCTCGATCCTGCGCCTGGCCTACCAGCCGGCCGCGGGCGAGCCGGTCGAGCTCGGCGAGCGGCGCCTCGCGGCGCTCAAGGCCGCGCTGCTCGAGCGCTGGACGGCTTACGGCCGCGCACAGCGCAAGACCTTGTTCAACCTGGACATCGAGGTCGAGCGCGTGCCGTCCTCGCTGAACCGCTGACGCAGGAGAGCGCCATGAGCCTGCGTCCGAACCCCCTTCGTGCCTCCCTCCGTGCCGTTCGCATGACCCGTCCCACCTTCCGACGCGCGGCGCTCGCCGGCGCCGCGGCCGCCGCCTGCATGGCCATCGGCATGTCCGCCCTGGCGGCCGATTCGAGCGACGACGCGCCGAGCTGCAGCGCCGAGGCGCGCGGCCGCTTCAGCGACCGATGCGCAAGTGACGCGCGCGCCGTCGAGATCGACGGCCGCGACCACCTGCCCGCCTCGAGCGAGCGCGAGCTGCCCAAGCTCACCGTGATCCTCGGCGACCCGCGCGGGCTCAAGGAGCAGCGCGAGGAGCAGTCGCGCAGCGTGCCCGGCGCGGCGACGCCGCGCGAGGAATCGCACACGCCGCACTTCGACTCCGGCGAAGACCTGCTCAAGCCCGAGGACCGCGCGCGGCTCGACGCGATCGTCGCGCAGGTGCGCGGCCGCGAGGGCCTGCGCTTCGAGATCGTCGGCCACACCGACGTGCAGCGCATCAAGCCCGAGCTGCGCGTGCGCTTTCCCGACAACCACGCGCTCGGCCTGGCGCGCGCGCAGCAGGTCGGCCGCTACCTGACGCAGCAGCTCGGCCTGCCCGACAGCGCCTTCAAGGCCGACTCGCGCGGCCCCGACTTGCCGCTCGCGACGCCCAAGGAGGATCGCGCCAACTGGTCGGCCAACCGCCGCGTCGAGGTGCGCGTCTATTGGCAGGAAACGGCGCCGGCGCGCATCGAGAAACAGGTCAGCGTGACCCAGGTCGACCCGAGCGCCTGCAACATGCTCACGCCCTACGCGAGCGACGACGCGCCGCTGCGGCTGACCGTCGACGGCCGGCCGCTGGTCGGCGCCGACAGCTCGAGCGCCGACCGCCAGCGTTGCATCGACGTGAAGCTCGAGCGCGACCGGCTGCGGCTGCAGTACGACAACCTCGTGCAGCCGCGCCGCCTCGACGGCACGGCCTGGCCGGCCACCGCGGTGCCGGGCGACACGGTGCGCTTCGTCGGCTACAGCAACTACCGGCTGTTCCTCGCGCGCGCCGAACTGCGCCTGTTCGCGGTCGACGACGCGATGCAGCCGCAGCTGCTGGCCACCGTGCCGATGGACGAGCAGCTCCAGGCGCGCTGGACGGTGCCTGCCGACTGGGCCGCGACGCCGGCCGCGCGCCGCAAGCTCTACTGGCGCGTGCGCGTCTACGACCGCGACGGCCGCTTCGACGAGACCGACGACATCGCGCTTGCGCTGGCCGAGCGCCATGCGCCGGCGACGCCGCCCGAGCCCACGCCCGAGCAGCGCCTGCTCGCGGCCTACGGCAACTCGCGGCTGGCGATCGTCAACATCCCGCTGCGCGGCGGCACGGTGACCGCCAGCGGCGAAGGCATCGCGGCCGGCGAGCGCGTGCGCGCGCTGGGCTTCGACGTGCCGGTCGACGCGCAGGGCAAGTTCGTGGTGCAGCAGCTGGTGCCCAGGCGCGTGCAGACCGGCGAGATCGTCGTCACCGCGCCCGACGGACGCGAGCGCATCTACCGGCGCGACTTCGAGCTGCCCGAACGCGACTTCTTCTTCGTCGGCCAGGCCGACCTGACGATCGGCCGCGACCACACCAGCGGCCCCGCCGAACTGGTGACCCAGGAACACAACCGCTACAACAACGACACCTGGACCGAAGGCCGCATCGCGTTCTACGGCAAGGGCCTGCTCGACGAGCGCTGGACCCTCACCGCCAGCGTCGACACCGAGGAGCGCCCGCTCGACGAGCTGTTTCGCAACCTCGACCGCAAGGACCCGACCTCGCTGTTTCGCCGCATCGACCCGGTCGACAGCTGGGGGACCTTCGGCGACGACTCGACCAGCATCGAGGACGCGCCGACGCAAGGCCGCATGTACCTGCGTGTCGACGACGGTCGCTCGCATGCGCTGTGGGGCAACTTCAAGCTCAACCTCGGCAGCGACAACGCGCTGGCGCAGGTCAACCGCGGCCTCTACGGCCTGCAGGGCCGCTACGTCGGCGACGACGCCACCTCGTTCGGCGACGCGCGCGTGCGCGCCGAGGTCTACGCGGCCGAGCCCGGCACGCTGGCCGCGCGCGAGGAGTTCCGCGGCACCGGCGGCTCGCTGTACTACCTGCAGCACCAGGACATCAGCCGCGGCGCCGAGAAGGCCTGGATCGAGATCCGCGACCGCGACTCCGGCTTCGTGCTGCAGCGCCGCGCGCTGGTGCCGGGCAGCGACTACGAGGTCGACTACCTGCAAGGGCGCCTGCTGCTGACCTCGGCGCTGCCCAGCCTGGCCGACAACGGCACGCTGGTGCGCGCCGGCGGCCTGACCGGCCAGCCGGTCTACCTGGTGGTCGACTACGAGTACACGCCGCTGGCCGCCGACCTCGACACGCTGGCCGTCGGCGGGCGCACCGCCTGGTGGGTCAACGACGGCGTGCGCGTGGGCGTCACCGCGGCCAAGCAGCGCCAGGCCGGGGGCGACCAGCGCCTGACCGGCGCCGACGTGCTGCTGCGCCAAAGCGAGAACACGACGCTCAAGCTCGAGGTCGCGCACAGCGACGGCCCCGGCATCGGCACGCTGACCTCGATGGACGGCGGCTTCGGCTTCACGCCCAACCAGCTTCCCGTCGGCACCGACGGCGCGAACGCGTGGCGCGTCGAGGGCCAGGCCGACCTGGTCGATCTCGGCCTCGCCAAGAGCGGCCGCGTCGCCGCCTATGCGCAGCAGCGCGAGGCCGGCTTCTCGGCGCCCGGCCAGGTGGCCGCCAACGAGACGCGCCAGGCCGGCGCCAGCGCGACCGTGCCGCTCGCCGAGCACACCGATCTGCGCCTGAAGGCCGACCACAAGGACGAGCTCAACGGCTACGACACCGACGCCGGCGAGGCGCAGGTCGACTGGCGTCTCGACGAGCGCTGGACCCTGAGCACCGGCGTGCGCGCCGACCGCAAGGCGACCGACGCGATCAACACCTCGCCGCTGCTGCCGACCTCCGGCGTCGTCGACGGCAAGCGCGCCGACGCGACGGCGCAGCTCGACTACGACAGCGGCGAGAGCTGGGGCGTCTACGGCTTCGGCCAGAAGACGCTGGAACGCAGCGGCACGCGGCAGGAGAACGACCGCGCCGGCGCCGGCGCGCGCTACCGCGTCAGCGACAAGCTGACGCTGCGCGGCGAGGCCTCGGGCGGCGACGGCGGCGCGGCCGGCAAGGCCGGCGTCGACTACCAGTACGACGACCGTTCCAACGTCTACCTCACCTACGCCCGCGACACCGGCCGCACCGACGAGACGCTCAACGCGCGCGGCGGCACGCTGGTCGGCGGCGTCAAGTCGCGCATCGCCGACGGCCTGAGCGTCTACACCGAGCACAAGCAGTCGACCGGCGTGCAAAGCGGCCTGGTCAATGCCTACGGCGTGCAGTACGCGCCCGACGACCGCTGGACCTTCGGCGCGAGCGCCGAGAGCGGGCGCATCGAGACCGAGAACGCCGGCGAGACCGACCGCGACGCGATCGGTTTCTCCGCCGGCTTCGTCGACAAGAACGTCAAGTACGCCGGCGGGATGGAGTACCGCAAGGACCGCAGCGGCAGCGACCGGCGCCGCAGCTGGCTGCTGAAGAACTCGCTCAGCGTGCAGGACGGCCCGAACGCGCGCTGGCTCGGCAAGCTGAACTGGGCCGACAGCGACAGCGACGCCGGCGCGCTCGCGGCGGCCAAGTTCACCGAGGCGGTGCTCGGCTACGCGTGGCGCCCGGTATCCAACGACCGGCTCAACCTGCTGCTGAAGTACACCTACCTGTACGACCTGTCGTCGCCGGGCCAGGTGGTCACCACCGACGTCAGCGCGCCCGTGGTCAGCACGGTGGGCATCGACTACCAGCAGCGCAGCCAGGTCGCAGCGGTCGACGCCACCTACGACCTCAACCCGCGCTGGACCATCGGCGGCAAGCTGGCCTGGCGCGTCGGCGAGCTGCGACCCAGCCGCGACGACAGCGCGCCGTGGTTCAAGAGCAGCGCGCAGCTGGCGATCGCGCGCATCGACTGGAAGGTGGTGCGCAAGTACGACTGGCTGCTGGAACTGCGCACGCTGCGCGCCGGCGAGCTCGACGAGCGCAAGCACGGCGCGCTCACGGCCGTGTACTACCACGTCGACGAGAACTTCAAGGTCGGCCTGGGCTACAACTTCACCGACTTCTCCGACGACCTCACGGACCTGAGCTACCGCAGCAGCGGCGTGTTCCTGAACGTGATCGGCAAGTTCTGACCAGCACCGCGAGGAAGGAAAACGGCGGCCCGCGGGCCGCCGTTTTTCTGTGGCGCTGCCGCAGCCCCTCAGCCGCCGAACTTGCCGGCGCGAAAGTCCTCCACCGCCTGGAAGATCTGCTCGTTCGTGTTCATCACGAACGGGCCGTACTGCGCGATCGGCTCGTTGAGCGGCCGGCCGGCGATCAGGATCGCCTTCGTGCCCGGCTCGGCCTCGAGCACCACGCCGTCGCTTGAGGGCGTGTTGGCGAGGATGGCCATGCGCTGCACCGGCACCGCGGTCGCGCCGATGCGCAAGGCGCCGCGGTAGACGTAGACGAAGGCGTTGTGCCCGGCCGGCAGCGGCTGCTCGAAGCGCCCGCCCGTTCCTTCGTTCGCGAAGTGCAGATCGAGGTAGAGCGGCTCGGTGTGCTCGCGCTGCATCGCGCCGGCCACGCCGTGGCTCTCGCCCGCGATCACGCGCACGGTCACGCCCTCGGCCGTGGTCAGCTCGGGGATCTCGGCGCTCTGGATGTCGCGGTACCAGGGCTCGGTCATCTTGTCCTTGGCGGGCAGGTTGAGCCAGAGCTGGAAGCCTTCCATCGCGCCTTCCTCCTGCTCGGGCAGCTCGGAGTGCACGAGGCCGCGGCCGGCCGTCATCCACTGCACGCCGCCGTTTTGCAGCAGGCCTTCGTGGCCGAAGCTGTCGCGATGGCGCATGCGGCCCGCGATCATGTAGGTCACGGTCTCGAAACCGCGGTGCGGATGGTCGGGGAAGCCGCCGATGTAGTCCTCCGGCCGGTCGGTGCCGAAGGCATCGAGCATCAGGAACGGATCGAGCCGGCGCTGCAGCGGCTGCGTGAGCACGCGGGTCAGCTTGACGCCGGCACCGTCCGACGTGGCCATGCCTTGCACCAGGCGCTCGACCGAACGGGGGCGCTCGACGGCGATGGTGGCGGGGGCAACGACGGCGGAAGACATGGCGAACTCCTTTGGATGAAAGAACAGCTTAGGCCAGGACGGACTCGATCTGCGCCTGCGCGGCGGCGAGGCCTTGCTTCTCGGCATCCGGGCCCATGTTCAGGCCTTCGGCGTAGATGAACTCGACGTCGGTCATGCCGAGGAAGCCGAGCATCGTGCGCAGATAGGGCACTTGCGAGTCGCTCGGCTGGTCGCGGTAGATGCCGCCGCGGGTCAGCACGACGTAGACCTTCTTGTTCTTCAGCAGGCCTTCCGGGCCGTTGGCGGTGTAGCGGAAGGTCGTGCCGGCGCGGGCGATCGCGTCGAGCCAGTTCTTCAGCTGGGCCGAGACGCCGAAGTTGTACATCGGGGCGCCGAGCACCAGCACGTCGGCGGACTGCAGCTCGGCGATCAGCGCGTCGTTGCGTGCCACCGCGGCGGCCTGCTCGGGCGTGCGCTGCTCGGCGGGCGTGAACAGTGCGCCCAGCGTCGCTTCGTCGAGCATCGGATGCGGGTCGCGCGTCAGGTCGCGCAGCACGCGTTCGGCGCCGGGGTTCGAGGCCTGCAGGCGGGCCACGAGCTCGTCCGCCAGGCGGATCGAGTGACCGTTGCTGCGGGCGCTGGAGTTGACTTGGAGGATCTTCATTGCGGGGCCTTTCTGAGTGGGAACCGGCGCATCGGCTCGGTATGGAGACAATGTATTTGTCGCATCCGTGCGCCGAAAGGCGTCAAATTGCATAACAAAGTTCCATAGGCGGAACGATCATGCCCAAACCCGGTTCTCTGGATCCCACCAACCTGCTGCTGTTCGCGCAAGTCGTCGACGGCGGCAGCTTCAGCGCGGCGGCAGCGCGTGCCGGCCTGCCCAAGAGCACGGTGTCGCGGCGCGTCGCCGCGCTCGAGCGCGAGCTCGGCGAGCGCTTGCTGCAGCGCACGACGCGCAAGCTGAGCCTGACCGACTTCGGCCACCAGCTGCTGGTGCACGCGCGCCAGGTCGCCGCCGAGGTCGACGCGGCGGCGTCGCTCGCGCTGCACCGCCAGGCGCAGCCGAGCGGGCGGCTGCGCGTCTCGCTGCCGAGCGATCCGCTCGGAATGGACCTCGCGCGCTTCGCCGCCGAGTTCCTGACCCGCTACCCGGCGATCGCGCTCGACCTGGACCTCTCCTCCCGCCGCGTCGACCTGATCGGCGAGAACTTCGACCTCGCGCTGCGCATGGGCGATCTGCCCGACGACGCGACGCTGGTTGCGCGCCGGCTGTTCGAGCACACCTGGGGCCTGTACGCCGCGCCGATCTACCTGGCGCTGCGCGGCACGCCGCGCGAACCGGCCGACCTGCTCCAGCACGACGGCGTCACGCTGCGCAAGCGCGACGGCGAGCCCGTGGCCTGGTCGCTGCAGCGCGGCGATGCGCGCTGGGAGGGCCTGCCCGCGCTGCGCGCCTGGGCCAACTCGCCCGACCTGGTGGCGCGCCTGGCCCTGGAAGGCGCCGGCATCGGCGCGGTCCCGGACTGGACGGCCTGCCGGCACGTCCACGCCGGCCAGCTCGTGCGCGTGCTGCCCGAGTGGGGCATGCCGCCGACGACGGGCTGGGCCGTGATGCCCGGTCGCCGACTGGTGCCGGCCAAGACGCGCGTGTTCCTGGAGATGTTCGAGGCGGCGCTCGCGCGCGACCTGCTGCCGGAACTGGAGCGCATCCCTCGGGTCGCTTGACCCGCGCGCTCAGCCGGCCAGGCGATCGATGCGCCGCGCCAGCACGATCGAGGTGGTGGTGCGCGAGACGCCGTCGATCTCGCCGATCTCGTCGAGCAGCGCATCGAGCCGCGCCGCCGATTCGGCGCGCAGCAGCGCGATGTAGTCGAACTCGCCGCTCACCGCGCTGAGCAGCCGCAGTTCGGGCATGCGCTCGAGCCGGCGCACGACGTCGCGCCCGGCCTTGGGCTGCACCGTGATGCCCACGTAGGCCTGCAGCGCACGGTCGGCCACGTCCTGGCCGAGGCGCACCGTGTAGCCGACGATCACGCCGTCGCGCTCCAGCCGCGACAGGCGCGCCAGCACCGTGGTGCGCGCGACGCCGAGCTTGCGCGCGAGGTTGGCAGTGCTCTCGCGGGCATTGGCCTGCAGCAGGGCGAGCAGTTCACGGTCGAGCGCGTCGCGTGGGGTGGTGGCGGCCATGGGTCAGAACGTCGAAAACGTCGAAGTGAGATGACGAATCGTCCGAATTCTGAGCCTGTTCGACGAACTCGGCGTAGAAATCGTCGGTGGCCCTTCCTAGACTGGCCCGATTCGAGAACCGTCTTCGGAGACACCGCCATGCGCATCGCCCTGCTCGGCGCCGGCCACATCGGCCAGACCATCGCCCGCCTGCTCGCCGACACCGGCGACTACACGGTGACCGTGATCGACAAGAACCCGGCCGCGCTCGCCAAGCTGTCTGGGCGCGGCATCACAACCGCGGTGGTCGACACCGAGCAGCCCGCCGCGCTGGTCGGCGCGCTGCGCGGCCACGACGCGGTGATCAACGCGCTGCCCTACCACCTCGCCACGCTGGCGGCCACGCAGGCGCGCGAGGCCGGCTGCCACTACTTCGACCTGACCGAGGACGTGGCCGCCACGCGCGAGATCAAGCGCCTGGCCGAAGGCGCCAAGACGGCCTTCATGCCGCAGTGCGGCCTGGCGCCGGGCTTCATCGGCATCGTCGCGCACCACCTCGCGAGCCAGTTCGACTCGCTGGCCGAGGTCAAGATGCGCGTCGGCGCGCTGCCGGCCTTCCCGACCAACTCGCTGAAGTACAACCTGACCTGGAGCGTCGACGGCCTGATCAACGAGTACTGCCATCCCTGCGAGGCGATCCGCGACGGCCAGCGCATCGACGTGCTGCCGCTCGAAGGCCTGGAGCACTTCTCGCTCGACGGCACCGAGTACGAGGCCTTCAACACCTCCGGCGGCCTCGGCACGCTGTGCGAGACGCTCGAAGGCAAGGTGCGCACGCTCGACTACAAGTCGGTGCGCTACCCCGGCCACCAGGCGCTCATGCGCGTGCTGCTCGAAGAGCTGCAGCTCAAGCAGGACCAGGGCACGCTCAAGGACATCCTGCGCCGCGCGGTGCCGACGACGATGCAAGACGTCGTGCTGGTGTTCGTGACCGTCAGCGGCCACAAGGGCGGCCAGTTCGTCGAGGAAGTGTTCGCGCGCAAGATCTTCGCGGACCGCAGCGAGCGCGCACCGCTGTCGGCGATCCAGATCACCACCGCAGCGGGCATCTGCGCGGCGGTCGACCTGTTCCGCGAAGGCAAGCTGCCGCAGCGGGGCTTCATCCGCCAGGAACAGATCGAGCTGCCGGCCTTCCTGGCCAACCGCTTCGGCTCGGCCTATCAACAGTCACGGCAGGTCGAATCGATCGCCTGACCGAGGTGGAAGACGCGGCATCAGCGGCTACGCTAGCAACATGAATCACGACATCGACTCCCTCCTCGACTCGCTCGGCGTCGCGCCCGGGCAGCTTCGCGGCGGCACGCTCGCCGTGCACTCGCCGATCGATGGCGCGCCGCTGGCGCAAGTGCACGAAGCCCGCCCGGCCGACATGCACGCGGCCGTTGCGCGCGCCCATGCGGCCTTCCTCGCGTGGCGCAACGTGCCCGCGCCGCGGCGCGGCGAACTGGTGCGCCTGTTCGGCGAGGAGCTGCGCGCGCACAAGGCCGCGCTCGGCCGCCTGGTCTCGATCGAGGTCGGCAAGATCACCTCCGAGGGCCAGGGCGAGGTGCAGGAGATGATCGACATCTGCGACTTCGCGGTCGGTCTCTCGCGCCAGCTGCACGGCCTGACCATCGCTTCCGAGCGGCCCGGCCACCGCATGATGGAGCAGTGGCATCCGCTGGGCGTGGTGGGCATCATCAGCGCCTTCAACTTCCCGGTCGCGGTGTGGTCGTGGAACGCGGCGCTCGCGCTGGTGTGCGGCGACGCGGTGGTCTGGAAACCGTCGGAGAAGACGCCGCTGACGGCGTTGGCCACGCAGGCCTTGTTCGAGCGCGCGATGGCGCGCTTCGGCGACGAAGCGCCCCAGGGCTTGTCCGAGCTCGTGATCGGCGGCCACCCCGTCGGCGAGGCGATGGTCGACGACACGCGCGTCGCCCTGGTCTCGGCCACCGGCAGCACGCGCATGGGCCGCGCGGTCGGACCGCGCGTCGCGGCGCGCTTCGGCCGCTGCCTGCTCGAGCTGGGCGGCAACAACGCCATCATCGTCGCGCCCAGCGCCGACCTCGACATGGCCGTGCGCGGCATCCTGTTCGGCGCGGTCGGCACCGCCGGCCAGCGCTGCACGACGACGCGCCGCCTGATCGTGCACGCCAGCGTGCACGACGAGCTGGTCGCGCGCCTGAAGCGCGCCTACGAGAGCGTGCGCATCGGCGATCCGCTGGCCGAAGGCACGCTGCTGGGGCCGCTGATCGATCGCCAAGCCTTCGACCACATGCAGTCGGCGCTCGCGCGCGCCAAGGAAGAGGGCGGCCGCGTCTTCGGCGGCGAGCGCGTGCTGGCCGACATGCATCCGAACGCGTTCTACGTGAAGCCGGCGCTGGTCGAGATGCCGGCGCAAACGCCGGTGGTCTGCCACGAGACCTTCGCGCCCATCCTCTACGTGCTGCGCTACGAGCGCTTCGAGGAGGCGATCGCGCTGCAAAACGGCGTGCCGCAAGGCCTGTCGTCGGCGATCTTCACGAATGACCTGCGCGAGGCCGAGGCCTTCGTCGCCGCGTCGGGCTCGGACTGCGGCATCGCCAACGTCAACATCGGTACCTCGGGCGCCGAGATCGGCGGCGCCTTCGGCGGCGAGAAGGAAACCGGCGGCGGGCGCGAGTCGGGCTCGGACAGCTGGCGCGCCTACATGCGGCGCGCGACGAACACGGTGAACTACTCGAAGGCGCTGCCGTTGGCGCAGGGCATTCGCTTCGATCTCTGATCGATCGGACCGGCCGCGCCGCGTGCGAAGATCCGCGCGCGGCGCCGTGCCGTGCCTCGCTTCCTCCGCCCCATGAGCGCCACGACGTCTCCTGCGCCGCGCCGCAGTTTCGGCCTGCTGATCACGCTGCTGGTGCTGATCGCGATCGCGGTGCTGTACTTCCTCGTCGTGCTGAACTGGAGCTACGCCAGCGGCGAGCGCGCCGGCTGGGTGCAGAAGCTCTCGAAGAAGGGCTGGGTCTGCAAGACCTGGGAGGGCGAACTCGCGCTGGTCTCGCTGCCCGGCAGCACGCCGGAGAAGTTCGCCTTCACGATCTGGGACGACGCCGTCGCCGACCAGATCAACAAGGTGATGGGCAAGCGCGTGGCGCTGCACTACGAGCAGAAGGTCGGGTTGCCGACCTCCTGCTTCGGCGAGACGCGCTACTACGTCACCGGTGTGCGCGTGCAAGACGACATCCCGCTCGCGCCAGGCGTCGTCGTGCCGGGCCAGAGCTCGCCGCTGCCGGCCAGCGTGCCGGCGCCGCATCCGTCGGCGCCGGCCTCGGCTGCTTCCGCACCCTGATCAGAAGCTCAGCCGCCCCTGCACGCCCCAGGTGCGCGGCTCGTTGATGAAGCCGGTCAGGTTGTTGAAGTCGATGCCACCGGTCACGCGGATCTGGTTCGTGATGTTGCGACCGTAGGCGGCGACCTCGTACTTGCCGTTGCCCCAGATGTAGCCCAGGCGCAGGCCGCCTTCGGTCAGCGCCTTGCCGGTGAACTCCTTGGACTCGTAGAGGAAGAAGTTCACCTTCGAGCGGTAGGCCCAGTCGGTGTAGACGTACCACTCGCCGGTCTCGTGCGGGATCGAGTAGCGCAGCGTGACGTTGGCCGTGACCTTGGGCGCCTGCGGCAGCGGGTTGCCGTCGATCAGCGCGCGGCCGCTGCCGTCGAGCGGGTCGGTCACGGTGCAGGCGGCGCACACCGCGACGGCGAGGTCGCGGTCCTTCAGTTCGGTGTGGTTGTAGCTGGCGCCTGCGGTGACCAGCAGGTTGTCGGTGATCAGCGCCTGGAAATCGAGCTCGAAGCCCTGGCCGACCGTCTTGTCCGCGTTGAGCAGGATGTTCGAGTTGGCGGCGCCGCCGACCGCGGTGAGCTGCTGGTCCTTGACCGTGTAGTGGAAGACGCCGGCGCTCAGTCGCGCACGGCGGTCGAACAGGTCGGTCTTGATGCCGGCCTCGACCGAGGTGTTGGTCTCGGGCCCGGCGACCGACTGCCCGTTGAACGCGCCGGCACCCTGCACGCTGGTGGCGCGGAAGCCGTTGGCCACGCGCGCGTAGAGGTTGGTCTCGGCGCTGAGCGCATAGGTGCCGCTGAGGTCCCAGCTCGTCTTGTTGTCGCTCGGATTGGCAGTGATCGGACCGGCGGCGATCAGGTCCGCCATCGTCGCCGGCGTGCCGAACACCGCGCTGTTGTAGTCCTGCAGCGCGAAGTCCTTCTTGTCGTGCGTGTAGCGCAGGCCGCCACGCAGCTTGAGCGCGGGCGTGGCCTGCCACGTCAGCGCGCCGAAGGCCGCATAGGCGTCGTTCTTCTGGCGCGAACGCGAGTAGCCGTTCTGCGCGCCGCCGGACAGCGAGTCGTAGCTGAAGCTCTCGGCCGTGAAGTCCTCGTGGAAGTAGTACAGCCCCGCTTGCCAGTTGATGGGGCCGGCGTAGTTCGACTCGACGCGCACTTCCTGCGTGAACTGCTTGTGGTCCGGGATGCCGTCGGCGGTCTCCGACGAGAACGGGATCGTCCCCGGCCCCGACGGCGGCGCGAACACCGCGCCGAAGCCGCCGTCGATGTCGCCGCGGTTGTAGGTGTCCAGCGTCTCGTAGCCGGTGATCGAGTACAGCGAGTACTCGCCCAGGCCCCAGCGCAGCCGCGCGTTCGCGCCCTTGGTGCGCAGGCGCGACTCGTTCTTGCCGTCGATCGAGATCTTGTCCTCGTCGAAGCCGTCGACCAGGTCGTTCGTGCCGGGCTTGATGATGTTGGCGCGGAACAGGCGCGCCGAGCCGTCGAGGTCGCGCGCGTGCACGTTGAACAGCGCCGAGAAGTCCTTGTGCGGCGCGTACAGCAGCTGCGCGCGCACCGCGGAGTCGCGGTAGCCCTCGAGGTCCTGCGTCGGGCCGGCGTCGTGGGTGTTCTCGACCCAGTCGTCGCGCGTCTGGTTGAGCAGCGACACGCGCGCGGCCCAATCCTCGGACAACGGCACGTTGACGGCCGCCTCGAGGTTGATCATGTTGTCCGTGCCGTAGCCCAGGCTTGCGTAGCCCTCGAGCTTCTTGGTCGACGGCTTGACCGAGTCGAACTTCACCACGCCGGCCGGCGAGTTGCGGCCGAAGAGCGTGCCTTGCGGGCCGCGCAGCACCTCGATCTGGTCGACGTCGAACACCGGGAAGCCCTTGAGGATGGGGTTCTCCTGCACGACGTCGTCGTAGACCAGCGAGACCGGCTGCGAGGCGTTGAGGCGGAAGTCGGTATTGCCGTAGCCGCGGATGTAGAAGCGCGGGAAGGCGCGGCCGAACGAGGACTCGATGTTCAGGCTCGGCACGCGGCCGCTGAGCGCGCGCACGTCCTGGCCGCCGGAATTGATGACGTCGAGCTTCTCGCCCTTGAGGGTCGAGATCGCCATCGGCACGTCCTTGATGTTCTCGCTGCGGCGCTCGGCGGTGACGGTCACCGTCTCGAGCTTGCCGGACTCGGGCGCGGACGCCGCGGCAGCAGGCTCGGCGGCCTGCTGCGCGAAGGCTGCGCCGCAGCAGGCGAGGGCGACGGCCAGCGCGATGCGTCGCGGCGCTGGCAGGGAAGTGCGGGTCATGAACGGCTCCTGGTGGGTTGTCGTGGTCATGACGCGCGACGTTCGCAAGCGCCATGCCACGGCCCGCACGGCCGTCCGTAATCGGCGAACGGCCTCCCGTGGGGCCGCCCCAAGGGAGGCCAGCCCCCTCGGGGGGCAGCGAGCGCAGCGAGCGTGGGGGCCGTCAGTTCGCGGGCACGCCGTCCTTCCACACGGACCAGCGCCCCACGATGTCGCGCACCAGCGCACCGCCTGCGCGCTCGAGGTTCGCGGTCGCGATGCCGAAGCCGCCCGATGCGCCGGTGGTCGACGCGATCAGCGAAGCGTGCGCGCTTTGCCCCGGATAGGGGCGGTCGAAGTTCGAACCGGTGCGCAGCACCGCGAGGCGCTTGAGGTCGACGCGGCCGGCCGCCTGCGCGCGCGCGAGCGCGTTGTAGGTCGCGTTGTCCTCCTGCTGCGTGGTGCAGTAGGTCGCCTGGCCGTCGCTGAGCAGCTTGGTCCATGCGCGCGCGTGTTCGCCCAGGCGGTGGCCGTGCCACCAGGTGTCGCCGCCCAGCGTGTCGCACTGGGTCACGCGCGGCGGCTCGCTGGCCGGCGCGCGGCGGTACTTGGCGCGATAGGCCTGTGCCTTCGCGTCGTCGGCCAGCGCCACGTTGCGCGACAGCGCAAGCGCCTTCTGCAGCAGCGCCTCGTCGAGCTTCGCGGCCTCGGTGTGGTACTCGAACTTGGGCTTCTCGCCGGGGCCGCGGGTCATCACGCCGTAGTAGCCGGTGCGCCAGCCCTTGGGCATCTCGCGCGCGTCGAGTTCGTGCGCGATGCCGAAGTCGATCAGCCAGCGCGCCCAGGCCGCGGTGCCGGTCGTGCCCTGGGCGGGGTCGATGCCGGCGATGCCGGCGATCAGGAAGTAGGTCCGGCGCAGGTCGAACTGCGGCGAGAGTGCGACCGCGAGCGTCGATGCCGCCGCGTTCGCATGGCCCATGCCGACGACGACGAGGCACACGCCGTCGGCATTGCAGCGCAGCGCCGGGTGATCGGGCAGCAGGCCTGGCACCGGGACCGACTCCTTCAGCTGCAAGGGTTCGATCCACGGCTGCGCCTCGGGCTCGAACATGCTGATGATCAGCACCTTGAGTTCGCGCGGCGCCGTCGCCGGTTGCGACATCGCCAGCAGCGGCGCGCAGGCCGCGCACAGCGCCAACAGGCCGCGGCGGATCATCGCTTCGCTCCCGGCTGGCGCTGCTTGTGCAGTCGCCAGGCATCGAGGAAGGCCAGCGTCACGGCGGCCTCGTTCACCTCGGCCAGGCCGCTGGCGAACAGCGCGCCGACGTCGGCGTCGAAGCCTTCGCCGCCGGCCAGGTCGCTCAGCGAACGGAAGGCGATGTAGGGCACGCCGTTGGCATGCGCCACGTGCGCGAGCGCGGCGGTCTCCATCTCGAAGGTCTGCGCCTGCAGCACCTCGTGCAGGTAGGCGCGGTACTGCGCGTTGGCCAGGAACACCGGCGCCGAGACGCCGCGCCCGCCGACCAGCAGCCGCGGCTGCTGCTTCACGCACATCGAGGCATCGGTGCTGCCGTCGGCGCGCTTGGCCTTCGGCCCGCAGCGCTCGAGCACGGGCTGGAGATCGCGCGCGACGGCGAGCATCTCGGCATCGACCGGATAGTCGAACATGAAGCCGCCCGCCGGCGCGTTGGCGGCGTTGAGCACGTAGTTCTTGCGCATGAACAGGCCCGTCTCGACCGGCCCGTGCGGCGTGCTCAGCGTGAACGGCGGCAAGGGCTTGCCGTCGGGGCCGGTGGCAAGCTGCAGGCCCAGGCAGGCCAGGTCGCCGGTCGCGCCGCAGGGCGCGGGCAGCTTGGCGTCGGCGTTCCAGAACACCTCCATCGGCATCGCCCAGCGGTCGGGCACGGTGACGTCGCCGACGTGGTTGGCCGGGTTCACGCCGCCGGCGATGCCGCTCATCACCAGCCGCTCGACGCGGAAGTGGTCGAGCATCTGCTGCGTGACCATGGTCGCGTTCACGATGCTCACGCCGCTGAGCACGATGACGACCGGGTTGCCGCGCAGCGTGCCGGTGGTGAAGCGCTTGCCGTTGATCACATGGGTGCGGCGCGAGCGCGTCTCGCTGACCAGGATGTCGGCCTCGGCGCCGAAGGCCGAGACGATGCCCACGCGCGGGCGGCAGTCGGTGAGACAGCGCGCCTGCGCGCCGCTCACGGCGGCCAGGCAGGCGAGAAGGGCGAGCGCCATCGAGCGGGCGCGTCGCGGCAGGGGAAAGAGGGTCATGGTCGTCGGGATGTCTGGCGTGCGGCCGGGGCTGCAATGCTCGTGCCAGCGGCCGGGGGCGGGCGCTTTTGCGTCCGCCGGCGGGCGGCGGCAGGCGTGAATTCGTTTACGCTGTCGTCCCCCAAGCACGCGCGGGGCTCGCCGCGCAGCACGATCCACCGCCCAACGACGGAACGGACCGATGGCCACCGCGGCGCCCGCGCCTTCTTCTGCCACGCCAGCTTCCTCGCGCCGCCGGCCGCGGCGCCTGCGCACCTACCTCGGCGCGCTGGTCGCGGTGATCCTGGTGCCGGCGCTGGGGACGGCGGCGGTCGCGGTGTGGCGCACCGCACAGTCGTACCGCGACGCCTCGGCCTCGCGCCTGGTCGATACCGCACATACGCTGGCGCACGCGGTGCAGCGCGAGCTCGCGCACCAGGCGGCGCTGATGGAAACCCTGGCGGCCGGCGCCGAAGCCGATGCGCGCGGCGGCGTACAGGGCCGGCGTGCGCTGCGCTACCGCGGCCCCGACGTCGGCCGGCTCGGCCTGTTCACCGCGTTCGACGAGGCGCCGCCCGACGCGCCGCCGGCCGACTTCCTGCGCGAGGCCGCGCGCGCCGAGGCGCGGCCGCTGCTGTCGAACCTCTACTTCGCCGCCGACGGCGCGCCGCGCGTGGCCTTTGCGCTGCCGCGCGCGGGCGGGCGCGAGCTGATCGCGCTCGAGATGGCGCCGCAGCGCCTCGTGCGCCTGGCGCCGCAGCAGGGGCCCAGCGACACCAGCCTGCTCGTGGCGGTGACCGACGGCAGCGGGCGCATCGTCGCGCGCTCGCGCGACGGCGAAAAGTTCGTCGGCCGGCGCGTGCCCGACTGGGACACGCTGCAGGCGCTGCGCAGCAGCGGCGGCCTCTTCGAGGCGCGCACGACCGAGGGCGCGCCGATCATGTTCGCGTTTCGCACGCTCGACGCGACGCCCGGCTGGGTGCTGGTGGTCGGCGAGCCGCTGGGCGCCTTCAACGCACGCTGGCACCGGCCTTTGATCCAGATGGCGATCGGCGGCGGCGCCGCAGTGCTGCTCGCGCTGCTGGTGGCCGGCTGGCTGGGCCGACAGATCCTGCGGCCGGTCTGGTTGCTGCAGCGTGACGCGCAGCGCGCGGTGGGCGACGACAAGCCCGCGCCCGAGTCGGCCGTGCCCGACGCGGTCCTGCCGATCCGCGAGTTCGAGTCGATGCGGTCGAGCATCGAGAGCGCGCAGGCGGCGCTGCGCCAGCGCGCGCAGGCGTTGGCGCAAAGCGAGCTGCGCTACCGCACGCTGGCGCAGGCCGGTGCGCTGGTGCTGTGGCGCGCCGAGCGCGGCGGCGGCCTGGTCTCGGTGGCCGGCTGGGAGGCCCTGACCGGCCTGCCCGAGCTGCAGGCGCTGGGCAGCGGCTGGTTCTCGCAGGTGCATCCCGAGGACCGCGCCAGCCTGCGCACGCAGCTCCAGGAGGCCGCGGCCGAGCGGCCGCTGGTCGACGCCGAGTTCCGCCTCGCGATGCCCGGCGGCCAGTGGCGCTGGGTGCGCGCACGCGGCTCGGCGGTGCCGAGCGCCGACGGCCGCGTGTCCGAATGGGTCGGCGTGCTCGAAGACGTGCACGAGCGGCGCAGCGCGCAGATGCGCATCGCCCATCTCGCGCACCACGACGCGCTGACCGGCCTGCCCAACCGCACCGAGCTGCGGCGCCGTCTCGAAGCGGCGATCGAGCGCGCCGCGAGCGGGCGGCCGGGAGCGCTGCTTTACATCGACCTCGACCGCTTCAAGGAGGTCAACGACTCGCTCGGCCATCCGGTCGGCGATGCCTTGCTGCGCGTCGTCACGCAGCGGCTGGCCTCGCTGGTGCGCGAGGCCGACGCGATCGCGCGGCTGGGCGGCGACGAGTTCGTCGTCGTGCAGTCATCGGTGCAGGAGCGTGCCGACGCGGCCGGCCTCGCCGCTCGCATCGTCGACGCGCTGTCGGCCGGCTACGAGCTCGACGGCCACCATGTCGTGATCGGCGCGAGCGTGGGCATCTGCCTGATCGGCGCCGCCGATGACGACCCCGACCGCCTGCTGTCGCGCGCCGACCTGGCGCTGTACCGCGCCAAGAGCGAAGGCCGCGGGCGCTTTTGCTTCTTCGATGGCGAGATGGAGCAGCGCATGCAGGCGCGCCGCGCGCTCGAGTGCGAGCTGCGCGACGCGCTGGACAAGAACGAGTTCGAGCTGGTGTACCGGCCGCTGCGCGAGCTGCACACCGGCCGCGCGGTCGCCGCGCAGGCGGCGCCGCGCTGGAACCATCCGCAGCGCGGGCCCGTGGCCTTCGACGAATTCGCCTTCCTGGCCGACGAGATCGGCCTCGCGGGCCGCATCATGGGCTGGGCGGTGCAGCGCGCCTGCGCCGATGCGCAGGCCTGGCCGCGCTGTCCCCGGCTGGTGCTGCCGATGGCCTCGTCGTGGGTCGAGCGCGGCGACGCACTGGCGGTGGTGAGGAGCGCGCTGCAGCGCTTCGAGCTGGCGCCGCAGCGGCTCGAGCTGAGCTTCGACGAGGCCTTGCTGCTGCGCGACACGCCGCGCGCGGTGCGCCTGCTGCGCGAGCTGCGCGCGCTCGGCGTGCGCGTCGCGATCGCGCGCTTCGGCTCGGGCAGCTTCGAGCTGGTCGAGGCGCTGCACGCCATCGCGCCCGAGCGCGTGACGATCGAGCCGGCCTTGTGCGCCGCGCGCGACGACGACCGCGAGGCGCTGCGCGCCGCGGCGATCGGCGTGTGCCGGCGCCTGGGCATCGGCGTGGCGGTCGAGGGCGTCGACGACGCGGTGAAGCGCGACGCTTTCGCCGCGCAGGGCTGCGTCGAGGCGCAGGGCGCGCTGTTCGGCGGCTACGCGCCGGCCGGCGAGGTCGAGGCGTGGTTCGCGGCGACGGCGCCGCCGATGCGCACGAGCTGAGCCGCGCCGCGCCCTTGGCGGCAGCTCAGCCGCACCAGTAGAAATCGACCGGCTGCTTCGCGTGCAGCGCCAGCCCGTGCACCGGCGAAGGCAGGTGCCAGCCGCCGGTCGCGGCCTTGACGAAGGCCTCGCGCTTGTCGGCGCCGCGCGCGGCGATCACGATGCGCCGGCTCGCCAGCAGCTCGGCCAGGCCCAGCGTCATGCGCGGCGGGCCCGGCGGGATGTTGGCCGGCGGCACGATGGGATGGCACACCGCGTCGCTGGCGAGATCGAGTGCGGCGTCGGTGCCCTGGCCGCCGGGGAACATCGACGCGACATGGCTGTCGGCGCCCAGGCCGAGCAGCACGAGGTCGAACGGATGCGGCAGCGCGCGCACGCGCGCGGCTACGATCGGCGCGGACTCGGCGGGCGTCGCGCCGGCTTCGTACAGCGGCACCAGCACGGCCTGCGCGGCGCGGCCTTGCAGCAGCAGCCGGCGCACCAGGCCTTCGTTGCTGCCGGCGTCCGTGGGCGGCACCCAGCGCTCGTCGGACAGCGTCAGGCTCAGCTGCGACCAGGGCAGCTCCAGCGCCGCCAGGCGCGGGTAATAGGCCTGCGGCGTCGTGCCGCCGGTGACCACCAGGCTGGCGCGACCGCGTGCGCGCACGCCGGACAGCGCCGCGTCGAAGAAGGCCTGCGCGACCGCTTCGGCCAGCGCCTCGGGGCCTTCGAGCTCGTGCAGGCGCAGCGTGCCCGCGATGGTGGTGGTCTTGAGCGTCATCGATGCATCCGTGTCATGTCTTGGCGTGCGCGTACCGCTTGGCACGCAGGTTCTTCTTGATTTCCTTCAGCGTCGCGCGCAGCTCGCCGGGCATGCGCAGTGCGACGCCGGTGGTCAGCACGTCGATCGTCACCAGGTGCAAGAGGCGCGAGACCATCGGGCTGTAGCGGTCGTAGTCCTCGGGGTGGTCGACCGCGAGCAGGATGTGCTGGTTGCCGGTCGCGGTGAGCGCGAGCGGCGAGCCGCTGGCGGTGATGAGGATCGTGGTCGCGCCCTTGCGGCGCGCGATCTCGGCCGCGTCGAGCAGGTCGCGGCTGCGCCCGGAGTTGGAGATGATCACGGCGCAGTCGCCCGGGCCGAGCATCGTCGCGCTCATCACCTGCACGTGGCCGTCGCTCACCGCGGCGGCGTTGACGCCGAGGCGAAAGAACTTGTGCTGCGCGTCCTGCGCGACGATGCCGGAGTTGCCGACGCCCCAGAACTCGATGCGGTCGCCGTTGAGCCCGGCCGTGGCGAGCGCGTCGATCGCGCGCTCGAAGGCATGGCCCGCGGCATCGTTGCGGAACTTGAGCAGTGCGCTGACGGCGTTGTCGATCACCTTGACGAGCACGTCGCCAGGCGTGTCGCCCTCGTCGACCGCGCGGTGAACGAAGGGCACGCCCTCGTTGAGCGAGGCGGCCAGCGCGCGCTTGAAGTCGACCAGGCCACCGTAGCCGGCGCTGCGGCAAAAGCGCACCACGGTCGGCTTGCTGACGCCGGCGCGCTCGGCGAGCGTGGCCACCGGCTGCGTCACGAAGGCGCGCGGCTCGGCCAGCGCGAGTTCGGCGACGCGCTGCTCGGCAGGCGGCAGCGCGGCCATCGAGGCCCGCAGACGTTCCAGCACCGGCGGCTCCTCGCTTACTGCTCTTCGTCCCAGGCGAAGCCGTCGCGCGCGATCAGCGCGCTGGCCGCCGGCGGCCCCCAGCTGCCGGCCGCATAGGGGCGCGGGCCGCTGCCGTCGCGCTCCCAGTGGTCGAGCACCGGCTCGACCCAGCGCCAGGCCTGCTCCTGCTCGTCGCTGCGCACGAAGAGGTTCAGCCGGCCGGCGATCGCGTCGAGCAGCAGGCGCTCGTAGGCGCCGACGCGCTCGGTCGCGAAGGCCTTGTCGAAGTCGAGGTCCAGCGACACCGGCGACAGCAGCTCGTGCTGGCCGCTGCCTTTCGCGGCCAGCAGGTGCAGCTCGAGGCCGTCTTCGGGCTGCAGCTTGATCACCAGCTTGTTGGCGCGGTTCGCGCCGGGAAAGATCGCGTGCGGCACGGTGCGGAAGTTGATGACGATGTGCGCGTCGGGCATCGCCAGGCGCTTGCCGGTGCGCAGGTAGAAGGGCACGCCGGCCCAGCGCCAGTTCTGCACCTCGGTGCGCAGCGCGACGAAGGTCTCGGTGCGGCTGCCCGGCGGCACGCGCACTTCCTCCAGGTAGCCGGGGGCCGGCTTGCCGTTCACCTGGCCGGCGCGGTACTGGCCGCGCACCACGTCGCGCGCGACGTCGGCCTCGCTGAAGGGCTTGAGCGAGCGCAGCACCTTGAGCTTCTCGTCGCGGATCGCATCGGCGTCGCTGCTGGCGGGCGCTTCCATCGCGATCATCGTCAGCAGCTGCAGCGCGTGGTTCTGGATCATGTCGCGCATCGCGCCGGTGCGGTCGTAGAACTCGCCGCGCGTGCCCACGCCGATGCTCTCGGCCAGCGTGATCTCGATGTTGGCGATGCTCTCGCGCCGCCACAGCGGCTCGAACAGCGCGTTGCCGAAGCGCAGCGCCATCAGGTTCTGAACCGAGGGCTTGCCGAGGTAGTGGTCGATGCGCAGCGCCTGGCGCTCGCTGAAGCTGGCGGCCACCGTGCGGTTGATCTCCAGCGCGCTTTGCAGGTCGTGGCCGAGCGGCTTTTCCAGCACAACGCGCACGTTCGGCCCGTTGAGGCCGGCGCGGCCGAGCTGCGCGCAGATCTGCGTGAACAGGTGTGGGCTGGTCGCAAGAAACAGCACCACGGTGGCGGCGCCGCGCTCGTCGATGCAGGCCTTCAGGCCGGCGTAGTCGTCCGGCTTGGAAAGGTCCATGCGGCGGTAGTGCAGCAGCTCGGCGAAGCGCGCGAACTCCTCGTCGCTCGGACGCTTGGCGCTTTCGACCTCCTCGAAGCGCTCGTGGATGAAGCGACGGTAATCGTCGTCGCTGCGCTCGTCGCGCGCGACCGCGAGGATGCGGCCCTGGGCAGGCAGCTTGCCATGACGGAAGGCCTGGAACAGGGCCGGCATCAGCTTGCGCCACGTGAGGTCGCCGGTGCCGCCAAAGAGTACGAGGTCGAAAGACATGGTGTGTCGCTGCAAAAAGCGTTGCGATGTAACCGGGTTACATTAGAATGATGCTATCGATTTCATCCACCGTCAATGCGTCGTTGACCCGACGAGGAGTGGCGTGATGCCCTTGAATCCTGTGCTTGCGCGCGTGACCGCGCGCATCGCCTCGCGCAGCGCCGGCACGCGGGGTGCCTACCTGGAGCGCCTGGCGCGCGCGCGCCGCGACGGCACCGCGCGCGGGCGCGTGTCCTGCACCAACCTCGCGCACGCGATGGCGGCATCGCCGGCCGCCGACAAGCTCGCAATCCGCGAGCAGCGCGCGCCCAACCTGGCCATCGTCTCGGCCTACAACGACATGCTCTCGGCCCACCAGCCGCTGGAGCATTTCCCCGCCGTCATCAAGCGCGCCGCGCGCGAGGCCGGCGCGACCGCGCAGTTCGCCGGCGGCGTGCCGGCCATGTGCGACGGCGTCACGCAGGGCCAGATCGGCATGGAGATGTCGCTGTGGTCGCGCGACGTGATCGCGCAGGCCACCGCGATCGCGCTGAGCCACAACGTGTTCGACGCCGCGCTGATGCTGGGCGTGTGCGACAAGATCGTCCCCGGCCTGCTGATCGGCTCGCTGGCCTTCGGCCATCTGCCCACCGTGTTCGTGCCGGCCGGCCCGATGACCTCGGGCCTGGGCAACGAAGAGAAGGCCAAGGTGCGCCAGCTGTTCGCGCAGGGCAAGGTCGGCCGCGCCGAGCTGCTCGAAGCCGAGATGGCCGCCTACCACGGCCCCGGCACCTGCACCTTCTACGGCACCGCCAACAGCAACCAGATGCTGATGGAGGTGATGGGCCTGCACCTGCCGGGCGCCGCCTTCGTCAACCCGGGCACGCCGCTGCGCGACGCGCTGACCGCCGCCGCCGCGCAGCGCGCCGCGCAGATCACGGCGCTGGGCTCGGACTACCGGCCGATCGGCGAGATCGTCGACGAGCGCGCGATCGCCAATGCCATCGTCGGCCTGCTCGCCACCGGCGGCTCGACCAACCACACGCTGCACCTGGTTGCGATCGCGCGCGCCGCGGGCATTGCGATCGACTGGAGCGACTTCGCCGAGCTGTCGGCCGCGGTGCCGCTGCTCACGCGCATCTACCCCAACGGCCAGGCCGACGTGAACCACTTCCACGCCGCCGGCGGCATGGCGCTCCTGATTCGCGAGCTGCTCGACGCCGGTCTGCTGCACGAGGACGTCAAGACCGTCGTCGGCGACGGTCTGCGCGCCTATGCGCAAGAGCCCTGGCTCGACGAGGGCCGGCTGGCCTGGCGCGCGCCGCCGCCCGATTCGCTGGACCACGGCGTGTTGCGCCGCGCCGGCGATCCGTTCCAGCCCGACGGCGGCATGCGCCTCTTGCAGGGCAACCTCGGCCGCGCGGTGTTCAAGGCCTCGGCGGTCAAGCCCGAGCACCGCGCCGTCACCGCGCCGGCGCGCGTGTTCGAGGACCAGGCCGAGATGATCAAGGCCTTCAAGGCCGGCGAGCTCGACCGCGACGTCGTGGTGGTGGTGCGCCATCAGGGGCCGCGGGCCAACGGCATGCCCGAGCTGCACCAGCTCACGCCCAGCCTCGCGGTGCTGCAGGACAAGGGCTTCAAGGTCGCGCTGGTGACCGACGGACGCATGTCCGGCGCCTCGGGCAAGGTGCCGGCGGCGATCCACGTGACACCGGAGGCGCTGCAAGGCGGCCTGCTGGCCAGGCTGCGCGACGGCGACGTGGTGCGCGTCGATGCCGAGGCCGGCGTGCTCGAGGCGATGGTCGACGCGGGCGAACTCGCGGCGCGGGAGCCGGCGCCGTTCGATGCCGAGCGCAGCGCCTGGGGCCTGGGCCGCGAACTGTTCGCCACGCACCGCGCGCATGCCACCGGCGCCGAGCAGGGCGGCGCGAGCTGGGTCGGCTGACGAGGAGAAGACGATGCCGCAAGACACGCTTCACAGCGCCGCGCTCGACGCGGTGATGAGCGCCGCACCGGTGATCCCGGTG
Source organism: Caldimonas sp. KR1-144 (assembly GCF_049446155.1). Classification (NCBI taxonomy): domain Bacteria; kingdom Pseudomonadati; phylum Pseudomonadota; class Betaproteobacteria; order Burkholderiales; family Sphaerotilaceae; genus Caldimonas; species Caldimonas sp. KR1-144. The sequence goes on along the minus strand of NZ_JBMSEE010000009.1, from coordinate 88,708 downwards.
ATCGTGATCGAGCGCGCCGACGACGCCGTGCCGCTGGCGCGCGCGCTGGTGCAAGGTGGGCTGCGCGTGCTCGAGGTGACGCTGCGCACGCCCGCCGCGCTGGAGGCGATCGGCGCGATGGCCGCGGTCGAGGGGGCGATCGTCGGCGCCGGCACGGTGCTCGACGCGCAGCAGTACGAGGCCGCCGCCGCGGCCGGCGCGCAGTTCATGGTCTCTCCCGGTCTCACCGAGGCGCTGGCCGCGCATGCGAGAGGCCACCGCGTGCCATTGCTGCCCGGCGTGGCGACCGCCTCGGAGCTGATGCGCGCGCGCGAGCTCGGCTTCTCGCGGCTGAAGTTCTTTCCGGCCGAGTCGGCCGGCGGCGCGAATGCGCTCAAGGGCTTCGCGAGCGTGTTCCGCGACCTGCGCTTCTGCCCGACCGGCGGCATCACCGCGGCCTCGGCGCCAAGCTACCTCGCGCTGCCCAACGTGGCCTGCGTCGGCGGCTCGTGGCTGACGCCGGCCGATGCGGTTGCGGCGCGCGACTGGGCGCGCGTCGAGCAGCTGGCGCGGCAGGCCGCGGCGCTGCGCGCATGAGCCGGCCCGAGATCCTGCTCGAACGGCTGGAGCGTGTCGGTGCCGCGCTGCGCGACAGCGGACACGCGCTGGCGCTGATCGGGCTCGGCTCGGTCGGCCTCGAGCGCGAGCGGCTGGATGCCCATTCGGACCTCGATTTCTTCGCGATCGTCGAGCCGGGTCACAAGGCGCGCTACATCGACCGCCTCGACTGGCTGGCGCAAGCGCATCCGCTGGCATGGCACTTCCGCAACACGGTCGACGGCCACAAGGCCCTGATGGCCGACGGCGTGTTCTGCGAGTTCGCGGTGTTCGAGCCTCGGGAGCTCGAGGTGATCCCGTTTGCGCCGGGTCGCGTGGTGTGGCGCCGCGAGGGCGTCGACGAGGCCATCGCACAACCGCGCCGCCCGGTGCCGGATGCGCGCCTGCCCGACGAGACCTGGATCGTCGGCGAGGCGCTGGGCAACCTGTTCGTCGGCCTGCAGCGCTGGCTGCGTGGCGAAAGGCTGGTGGCCGCGCGGCTGGTGCAGGTGCACGCGCTCGACCGATTGATCGAGCTCGACGCGCTGCGCCACGCACCGCAGGCGGACAGCGCCGCCGATCCGTTCAACCGCGAACGCCGCATCGAGCGGCGCCAGCCGTCGATGCTCGAGGACCTGCCCGAGGTGATGGCCGGCTACGCGCGCACGCCGCAAGCGGCGCTGGCCGTGCTGGACGCACTGGCGCGGCGCGGCGCGCAGCTCGACGCGGCGATGACGGCGCGCATCCGCGCGCTCGCCGCCCAGGCGCTCACAGCGCCTTCAGGATCTCCCGCCGCTTCTCCTGGTACTCCTGCTCGGTGATCAGGCCGCCGTCGCGCAGCTTCTGAAGCGCCTTGAGGCGCTCGCCGACGCCGCGCGCGATCGCGTCGGCATCGGCTGCCGGCGGCGTGGGCGCCGGGGCTGCAGCAGCGCCGGCGGCCGGCGCGCCCCAGCTGCCGGCCGGGGCAGCCGGCACGGCGGGAGCGGCCGGTGCGGCGGCGCGCGCCGGCGTCGCCGCCATCGGCGCGTCCATTCGCAGCGCGACCCAGTCGTCGCGCTTCAGGCTGCCCGCCTCGGGTGCAACGCCGAGCTTGAAACCGGCCTCGACAGCGCCGGCGCGCTTGCCGATCTCCAGCGGCGCGAGCACGCCGCTGCCGCGAAACGCGCTGCCGACGTCGCGCCGCACGATGCCGACGATCACCTGCAGCTGGCCGTCGCGACGGAACACGCGCGCCGTGGTCGAGAGCTTGGGTGCCAGCGGGCCCAGCATGCCGTGCTGGCCGCTGGTGGCAAAGCTCACGTCCTGCTCGGGCGTCGCTTCGGCGAGCGTCGCGGCCAGCGGCGCGGCGATCTCTTCCAGCTCCTTGGCGTTCCACAGCGCTTCCTTCTGCGAGGGCAGCTGCACGCGCGCGAGCAGCGCGCGCAACGCCTCGGCGTCAATCGCGACCGGGTGCTCGTTGGGCGGTGCGCCGCGTTCGCGCTGCTCGATGCGCACGAAGCTCAGCTCGCGCTCGAAGGTCACGCGCACGACGCGATCGGCGGCCGAGTCCTTCATCACGCGCACCGGCTGGCCGCGCGAGGTGGTGCCGGGGGCGGTCTGCGCCAGCGCGGCGCCGCCGGCCGCGGCCATCAGGGCCAGGCCCAGGGCGAGGCGCGGGGCGCACTGTCGAAGCTTCGGGGTCATCGGCGGGTCTCCTTGACGATCGTGTGTGTGTGTGTGGTGCTGCCTCAGGGCATGGCGTGGCCGGCAGGGTACGCGGCGAGCGCGAGCCGGTCGATGCTCGCTCGCCCGTACGCAGCCGACAGGCGCGCGAGCCGCTCGGCCGGCTCGGGGCCGACCTGCGACCACTGGAAGCGCCAGGTCCAGTGGCCGAGCTGGCCGGGGACGTTCATGCGCGCCGAGCTGTCGAGGCCGAGCACGTCCTGCATCTGGCAGACCGCGATGCGCGCCACCGAAGCCCATGCGCAGCGGATCATGGCCCAGTGCACGTTGTGCTCGCCGGCAGGCGCGCCCTCGGTGCCGAGGTAGGCCGCCGCATAGCCGCGCTCGCGCTCAGTGGCCGCGAGCCACCAGCCGCGCGCGGTGTCGTTGTCGTGCGTGCCGGTGTAGACGCAGCAGTTGGCCGGGTAGTTGTGCGGCAGGAAGGCGTGGCTGCCGTCGCCCGCGAAGCCGAACTGCAGGATCTTCATGCCCGGCAGCGCAAAGGCATCGCGCAGCGCCTCGACGTCGGGCGTGATCACGCCCAGGTCCTCGGCAATCACCGGCAGCGCGCCGTCCCCGGCGCGCTGCAGCGCGTCGAACAGCGCCTCGCCGGGCGCCGGCACCCAGCGGCCCTCGATCGCGGTCGGGCAGCTCGCCGGGATCTCCCAGTAGCCGGCGAAGCCCCGGAAGTGGTCGATGCGCACGAGGTCGGCGCGCGCGAGCTCGTGATTCAGGCGCGCGATCCACCACGCGAAGCCGTCGCGGGCCATCGCGTCCCAGTCGTACAGCGGGTTGCCCCAGCGCTGGCCGGTGGCCGAGAAGAAGTCGGGCGGCACGCCGGCCACGACGCTGGGCTCGCCCTGCGCGTCGAGCCGGAACAGACCGGGGTGGGCCCAGCAATCGGCCGAATGGTGGGCGACGAAGATCGGCAGGTCGCCGATCAGCGTCACGCCCCTGGCGTGCGCGTAGTCCATCACCGCGCGCCACTGCGTGAAGAACTGCCACTGAACGAACTGCCAGAACGCGATTTCCCCGGCATGCCGCACCCGCGCGGCGACCAGCGCCTTGGTCTCGCGGCGCGCCAGGGCGTTTTCCCAGCGTGTCCACGACCACACCTCGCGGGCGCGGTAAACGCCGTCGATCGCCATGAACAGCGCGTAGTCGTCGAGCCAGTGGCCCTGTGCTGCGCAGAACGCGGCGAAGGACTCGCGGTCCACCGGTGCGCCGCGGGCGCGAAAGCCCGCCTCGGCCTCGCGCAGCCTGGCCATGCGCCAGGGCGCCACGCGGTCGAAGTCGACGCGCGTGGCGTCGAAGCCGGCGATCTCTTCACGGGTTGGCGCGCGCAACCAGCCGTGCTCGACCATCGGCTCGATCGCCACCATCAGCGGGGAGCCGGCGAACGCCGAGACGCCGGCGTAGGGCGAGTTGCCGTAGCCCACGGGCGTGAGCGGCAGCACCTGCCAGACGCTTTGCGCCCCGGCGGCCAGCCAGTCGATGAAGTGAAAGGCCGCGGGGCCGAGGTCGCCGCTGCCGTGCGGCCCGGGCAGGGAGGTCGGGTGCAGCAGCACGCCGGCCATTCGTCGATGCATGGGGGTGTTCATGTCGGTGGGGCAAGGTCGCGCTCGACCAGCAGCGCGAGAGTGTGTGCAGCGATTTCGCAGTGCGTCGCGTCGATCGCCTGCGGCGGCGCGGGCACGTCCTCGGCCGCGTCGAAGTGCCGCGTCCAGCGGCCCGCGGGCAGTGCGAACGTGACGGCCTGCGGCTCGGGGTTGAAGAGGACCAGCGCAGCCGGGCTGTCGCTCGCCTCGGGCGGCGGCGCGAGGCGCAGGGCGAAGGCGTGGCGCCCCGCCTCGTGCCAGTCGGCGATGCTCATCGCGTGACCCTGCGGATGCAGCCACTGCGCCTCGTCGCCGAGCCAGCGGTCCTGGCGCAGCGCCGGCAGCGCGCGGCGCAGCGCGATCAGGCGCGCGGTCGTGGCGATGCGCGCGGCGTCGGCGTGTGCCCAGTCGATCCAGCTGATCTCGTTGTCCTGGCAATAGGCGTTGTTGTTGCCGCGCTGGGTTCGGCCGAGCTCGTCGCCGGCCAGCAGCATCGGCGTACCCTGCGCGAGCAGCGCGGTGGCCAGCAGGCAGCGAACGTGGCGGGCGCGAATCGCAACGATGCGGGCATCCTCGCTCGCTCCCTCGACGCCGCAGTTGATGCTGAAGTTCGCCTGGTGGCCGTCGCGGTTGTGCTCCCCGTTCGCGTGGTTGTGGCGCTGGCTGTAGCTCACCACGTCGGCCAGCGTGAAGCCGTCGTGCGAGGCGACGTGATTGACCGACGCGCTCGGCCTGCGCCGTCCGTGGTCGAACAGGTCGCTGGAACCGGCGAAGCGGCGCGCGAACTCGCCGCGACCGATGCTGCGCGCAAGCCAGTACTGCCGCGCGCCGTCGCGAACGCGGTCGTTCCACTCGGCGAAGCGGTGCGGAAAGCGGCCGAGCTGGTAACCCTGCATGCCGCCATCCCAGGGTTCGGCCACCAGATGACAGGGCGCCAGCACGGGATCCTGCGCCAGCGCAGTGAAGAAGGCAGCGCGCGGGTCGAATCCGCCGCCTTCGTCCATCGGACGACGGCCCAGCACCGGCGCGAGGTCGAAGCGAAAGCCGTCGACGCCCATCTCGGCGCGCCAGTGGCGCAGCGAGTCGAGCACGAACTGCGTCACGCGCGGATGCGCAACGGCCACGGTGTTGCCGCAGCCGGTGACGTTGTCGTAGCGCGCGCGGTCGTCGTGGGCGAGGCGGTACCAGCTCGCGTTGTCGAGGCCTCGGAACGACAACGTCGGCCCGCGCTCGTCGCCTTCGGCGGTGTGGTTGTAGACGACGTCGAGCAGCACGTCGAAGCCGGCGTCGTGCAAGGCGTCGACCATCGCGCGGAACTCGCGCCGCGTGGCGGCGGGGTCGCCCGGCGTGACGGACCAGCGCGGGTCGGGCGCGAAGAAGCCCAGCGTGTTGTAGCCCCAGTAGTTCGACAGGCCCGGCGCGCCGAGCCGCTCCTCGCTGAGCGCGTAGTGCACCGGCAGCAGCGACAGCGTGGTCACGCCGAGCCTCGAAAGGTGCTCGATCGCGGCCGGATGCGCCAGGCCGGCGTAGGTGCCGCGCAGGCGCTCGGGCACGGCCTCGAGCCTTCGGGTGAAGCCCTTGACGTGCAGCTCGTAGAGAACGCTGTCGGCCAGCGGGCGCGGCAGGTGCGGCTTCGCGGCCGGCAGCGGCTCGGCGACGCGCGCCTTCAGCGCCCAGGCCGCATTGTCGCGCGCGTCCGGGGTGCGCTGCCCGTGCGGATGGCCGCGCGTGAAGCCGAAGTGCTCGTCGCGCCATTCGAAGGTCCCGACGATCTCGCGCGCGGTCGGATCGAGCAGCAGTTTGTGCGGGTTGTGACGATGGCCGGCCGCGGGATCGTAGGGGCCGTGCACGCGCAGGCCGTACACGGTGCCGGCGCCCAGGCCCGGCACGAAGCCGTGCCAGACGCCGTCGCTCTCGGCCGGCAGCGCGACGCGAGCCCATTCGGTGCGGCCCTCGGCGTCGAACAGGCACAGCTCGACGCGCGTTGCGTGCGAGGCGAACACGGCGATGTTGATGCCGCCGTCGCGCGGCGTGACACCGAGCGGATGCGCGAGGCCGCGCTCGAGCACCAGCGTCACGTCCGCGCCACCGGCTCGAACACCACCACCGCCAGCGGCGGCAGCACGATATCGATCGAGTGCGATCGCCCGTGCGCGCCCTGCGGCTGCGCGGCGACGGGGCCGAGGCCGTTGCCGAGGTTGCTGCCGCCGTAGGCCGCCGCATCCGTATTGAGCACTTCGCGCCAGCGGCCGGGTCCGTTCACGCCGACGCGATAGCCCTCGCGCGGCACGGGCGTCAGGTTGGCGGCGACCAGCAGCGTGCGGCCTTCGCCGTCGTGGCGCAGGTAGGCGAGCACCGATCGCTCGGCGTCCTTGGCCTCGATCCACTCGAAGCCCTCGGGCTCGCAGTCGCGCGCGTGCAGCGCCGGCTGCTCGCGGTAGAGCCGGTTGAGGTCGCGCACGAGGCGCTGCACGCCGAGGTGGCGGCCGTGCGGCTCCTCGAGCAGGTGCCAGTCGAGCGCGACATCGTGGTTCCACTCGCGCTGCTGAGCGAACTCGCCGCCCATGAACAGCAGCTTCTTGCCCGGGTGCGTCCACATGCAGGCCAGCAGTGCGCGCAGGTTGGCAAAACGCTGCCATTCGTCGCCAGGCATCTTGCCGAGCAGTGAGCCCTTGCCGTGCACGACCTCGTCGTGCGAGAGCGGCAGCACGAAGTTCTCGTCGAAGGCGTAGACCAGGCTGAAGGTCAGCTCGTCGTGGTGATGGCGGCGGTGGATCGGGTCCTTGGCGAAGACCTTCAGCGTGTCGTGCATCCAGCCCATGTTCCACTTGTAGTGGAAGCCCAGGCCGCCGGCCGAGACCGGCCGCGAGACGCCGGGCCAGGCGGTCGACTCCTCGGCGATGGTGACGCGACCCTCGGCCTCGCGGCCCACCGCCTCGTTGAGATGGCGCAGCAGCGCGACGGCCTCGAGGTTCTCGCGCCCGCCGTGAACGTTGGGCAGCCATTCGCCGCTCGCGCGGCTGTAGTCGCGGTAGAGCATCGAGGCGACCGCGTCGACGCGCAGGCCGTCGATGCCCCAGTCCTGCAGCCAGTGCAGCGCCGCGCCGGTGAGGAAGCTCTTCACCTCATTGCGCGCGAAGTTGTAGATGAGGGTGTTCCAGTCGCGGTGGAAACCCTCGCGCGGGTCGGCGTACTCGTACAGCGCGCTGCCGTCGAAGCGCGCCAGCGCGTGCGCGTCGCTCGGAAAGTGCGCCGGCACCCAGTCGACGATGACGCCCAGGCCTTGCGACTGGCAGGCGTCGAGAAAGCGCTCGAGCCCGGCCGCGTCGCCGAAGCGCGCGGTCGGTGCGTAGTGGCCGGTGACCTGGTAGCCCCAGGAGCCATCGAACGGGTGCTCGGCCACCGGCAGCAGCTCCAGGTGCGTGAAGCCGAGGTCCGCCGCATAGGCCGGCAGCTCGGCGGCCAGGCGGTCCCAGTCGTAAAAGCCGTTGTGTTCGCCGCGCCGCCATGAGCCGAGGTGAACCTCGTAGATCGACACCGGCGCGCGGCGGTGGTTGCGCGCGGCGCGGTCCGCGGGCAGGGTCCGCGAAGGCGCTCGTGCGATCACGCTCGCGGTGGCGGGCCGCAGCTCGGCGGCGAAGGCGTAGGGGTCGGCCTTGAGCGGCAGCAGTGCGCCCTGCGCGTCGAGCAGCTCGTACTTGTACAGATCGCCGCAGCCGGCATGCGGCACGAAGATCTCCCACACGCCGGCGCGGTGGCGCAGGCGCATCGGATGGCGCCGGCCGTCCCAGTGGTTGAAGCTGCCTACCACGCTGACGCGCTGCGCGTTCGGCGCCCACACGGCGAAGCGCGTGCCGGGAATGCCGCGGACCGACATCGGATGCGCGCCGAGCCAGCGGTCGGGGCGCAGCAGCGAGCCGTCGCTCAATGCCGCGAGCACGTCGTCGGGCAGCAGCGTGCCGAAGGCATAGGCATCGGCCAGCGCGTCTCGCCCGCCGTGGGCCCAGCGGATGCAAAGCCGGTAGTCCGGCGCGGCCTCGCCCTGCCAGGCGAGCGCGGCCTCGTAGACGCCGGCCTCGTTGAGACGCGGCAGGCGCGCGAGCACCACGTTGCTGGTGGCGTCGATCACCTCGACCTCGACCGCATCGGGCAGCACGGTGCGCAGCCACCAGCGGCCCGCCGGATCTCGGTGAGCGCCGAGCACGGCGAACGGATCGCGGTGCCGGCCCGCGGCGAGGGCTTCGAGATCGTCGGAGGACAGCATGGGCTTGCCTTTTCGAACGCGACCGCACGGCGCCGTTCGCCCTGACCCCTCGAGACGTGAGCGCGAGCGATGCAATGCCTCAAGCCGGCACGTTCCAGATCCTCGCAGCGTACTCGCGGATCGTGCGGTCCGACGAGAAGCTGCCCATGCCGGCGATGTTGAGGATCGCCTTCGCGTCCCACGCCGCCGTGTCGATGAACGCGCGGTCGACCGCGGCCTGCGCCTCGACATAGCCGTGGAAGTCGGCCAGCAGCAGGTAGCTGTCGCGCTTGAGCAGCGACTCGACCAGCGCGCGGTAGCGCTCGGGCTCGCCGGGCGAGAAGTCGCCGCGCGCGATCGCGTCGATCACGCGCTTGAGCCGCGCGTTCTCCTCGTAGTGCAGGCGCGGGTCGTAGCCCAGCGCGCGCACCTGCGCAACCTGCTCGGCGCTGAGGCCGAAGATGAAGAAGTGCTCGCGGCCCACGGCCTGCGCCATCTCGATGTTGGCGCCGTCCCAGGTGCCGATCGTCAAGGCGCCGTTGAGCGCGAACTTCATGTTGCCGGTGCCCGAGGCCTCGGTGCCGGCGGTGGAGATCTGCTCGCTCAGGTCGGCCGCCGGCATGATGGTCTCGGCCAGCGAGACGCCGTAGTTCGGCAGGAACACGAGCTTGAGCCGGTCGCCCACGCGGGGGTCGCTGTTGACCACGCGCGCCACGTCGTGGATCAGGCGGATGATGTCCTTGGCCGCGACGTAGGCCGAGGCAGCCTTGCCGGCGAAGACGACGGTGCGCGGCACCCAGTTCGCGTTCGGCTCGGCGACGATGGCCTGGTAGCGCGCCACGACGTGCAGCAGGTTGAGCAGCTGGCGCTTGTACTCGTGGATGCGCTTGACCTGCACGTCGAACAGGCTGGCCGGATCGATCGACACGCCCAGCTCGCGGCGCACCAGCGCGGCCAGGCGCTCCTTGTTGGCGCGCTTGGCCGCGCGCACCTCGGCCTGCAGGCCGGCATCGCGCGCCAGCGGCGCGAGCTGCGCCAGGCGGTCGAGGTCGGTGCGCCAGGCGGGGCCGTCCAGGCGCTCGTCGAGCACGGCGGCCAGCGTGGGGTTGGCCTGGGCCAGCCAGCGCCGCGGCGTCACGCCGTTGGTCACGTTGCAGAAGCGCTCGGGCCAGATGCGCGCGTAGTCGGCGAAGATGGTCTGCACCATCAGCTCGGAGTGCAGCGCCGAGACGCCGTTGACGTGGTGCGAGGCCACGATCGACAGCGCGGCCATCTTGATGCGGCGCTCGCCGTTCTCCTCGACCAGCGAGACCCGGCGCACCAGGGCCTCGTCGCCGGGGAGCTTCGCGCGCACGAGATCCAGGAAGCGCGAATTGATCTCGTAGACGATCTCGAGATGGCGCGGCAGCAGCTGCTCGAACATGCGCACCGGCCAGGTCTCGAGCGCCTCGGGCATCAGCGTGTGGTTGGTGTAGGAGACCAGCTTGCAGGTCTGTGCCCAGGCGGCGTCCCAGCCCAGGCCGTGCTCGTCGACCAGCAGTCGCATCAGCTCGGGCACGGCCAGCGCCGGATGCGTGTCGTTCAGGTGCACCGAGGCCTTGTCGCCCAGCGTGTCGAGGGTGCCGTGCTCGGCGAGATGGCGCGCGAGCATGTCCTGCAGCGACGCGCTGACGAGGAAGAACTCCTGCTTCAGGCGCAGTTCGCGGCCGGCCTGGGTGGAGTCGTCGGGGTAGAGCACCCAGTTCAGCGACTCGGCCTCGAGCTTTTCTCGCGCGGCGCCGAGATGGTCGCCGCGCGAGAACGCCGCGTAGTCGATCGGGTTCGCCGGCGCGGCCTGCCACTGGCGCAGCACCGCGACGCGGCGCGTGTCGTGGCCGGGCACGATGAAGTCGATCGCATCGGCATACACCGTCTGCGCCGGCACCCAGCGCCGCGCCAGGCCCTCGTCGCTGGCCACATGGCCGCCCAGGCCGACGGGATAGCGCAGCTCGGGGCGCGGCAGCTCCCAGGCGTCGCCCAGGCGCAGCCAGTCGTCGGGTGTCTCGACCTGGCGCCCGTCCTGGATGCGCTGCGCGAACATGCCGTAGCGATAGCGCAGGCCGTAGCCGAACGAGGGCACGCCCAGCGTTGCGAGCGAGTCGAGGAAGCAGGCGGCCAGGCGGCCCAGGCCGCCGTTGCCGAGCGCCGCGTCGGGTTCGCGCTCGAGCACGTCGGCCGCGGCGACCCCGGCGTGTTCGGCGGCCTGCCTGAAGGGCGCGTCCAGGCCCAGGGCAGCGAGCGCGTTGGCCAGCGCGCGGCCCATCAGGAACTCCATCGAGAGGTAGTGCACGCGCTTGGCGCCGCTGTCGCGGTCGGCTTGCATCGTCTCGTTCAGGCGCTCGGCCAGCTCGGCGCGGCAGGCGTGCGCTACGGCGCGCATCCAGGCGGCGGGGGCGGCCTTGGCCGCGGCACCCCCCGCTTCGCGCTCGATGCGGCGCAGCAGGGCGGTGGGCACGGTGCCCAGCTTCGTGGCAGCAGCGCTCTTGCGCTGGCCGCGCGGGGTCGCGGTCATCATGGCGTCTCCGGTCGTGAGGCGAGTAGGAATATTACAAGATCGGTTGTCGAGCAGCGCCGGAATCACCGTTTTCTATGGGTAAACACCAATGAGACCGGCTTGTTGACCCGATTGTGACGGGTCGGGTCGTCTTGTATATTTACTACAAACACGATCACTCACCGCAGCCGGACAACGGCCGGTGCCCCAGGAGACAAGGCATGGCTGACGTCCGGCTGCGATCGGTCGCGAAGTCGTACGGCGACATCGCGGTCATGCGCGACATCGATCTCGAGATCGAGGACGGCGAGTTCGTCGTCTTCGTCGGCCCCTCGGGCTGCGGCAAGTCGACCCTGCTGCGCATGATCGCGGGGCTGGAGGAGATCACCTCCGGCGAGCTGGCCATCGGCGGCGTGCGCATGAACGATGTGCCGCCGGCCGAGCGCGGCATCGCGATGGTGTTCCAGTCGTATGCGCTCTATCCGCACATGAGCCTGTACGACAACATGGCGTTCGGCCTGAAGCTGGCCAAGGTGCCCAAGGCCGAGATCGATGCCGCGGTCCAGAACGCCGCGAAGATCCTGCACATCGAGCATCTGCTGGACCGCAAGCCCAAGGCCCTTTCGGGCGGGCAGCGCCAGCGCGTCGCGATCGGCCGCGCGATCGTGCGCAAGCCGCAGGTGTTCCTGTTCGACGAGCCGCTGTCGAACCTCGATGCCGCGCTGCGCGTGCGCATGCGCTACGAGTTCGCCAAGCTGCACGAGCAGCTCAAGACCACGATGGTCTACGTCACGCACGACCAGGTCGAGGCGATGACGCTGGCCGACCGCATCGTCGTGCTGTCGGCCGGGCGCATCGAGCAGGTCGGCGCGCCGCTGGAGCTCTACGAGCACCCGGTCAACCTGTTCGTGGCCGGCTTCATCGGCTCGCCGAAGATGAACTTCATCGAGGCCGAGATCGTCGAGGCCTCGGCCGCCGAAGCGCTGGTGCGGCTCAGGTCCGGCGCGCTGGTGCGCGTCGAGGTCGATGCCGCCGCCGCGCGCGCGGGCGACAGGGTCACGCTGGGCGTGCGGCCCGAGCACTTCGAGCGCCACGGCGAGGCGAATGCGATCGACGCGACGGTGAGCTTCGTCGAGTCGCTGGGCAGCACGACGCACGCCTACTTCAGCTATCCGGGCGTCGACGACGCGTTGACCTGCGAGCTCGGCGGCATGTCCGGCGTGCAGGCGGGCCAGACGCTGCGCCTGGTGATCCCGCCCGGCTGCTGCCACCTGTTCGACGCGCAGGGGCGCGCGTTCAAGCGCCATCACCGCCTGCCGGCGCAGCACGCCGAGCCGCGCGCGGCCTGACCCATTACCCGCGGCATGCCGCGGCCCGTTCACCCACGCAAGACACACAAGGAGACGTCATGCATCAACACCTGCTCAAGCCCCTTGCCGCCGCCGCGGCCCTTGCTGCCGCGTTCGCGTTCGCGGGCGGCGCGCAGGCGCAGGAGGCCGGCAAGCTGCTGGTCTGGATCAACGGCGACAAGGGCTTCAACGGTCTGCAGAAGGTCGGCGACGCGTTCGCGAAGAAGTCCGGGATTCCGGTCACCGTCGAGCATCCGGAAGATGCGCCGGGCAAGTTCGCGCAGGCCGCGGCCGCCGGCAAGGGCCCGGACGTGTTCTGCTGGCCGCACGACCGCATGGGCGAGTGGGCGCAGTCGGGCCTGATCGTGCCGGTCAACCCGAGCAAGAAGGTGCGCGACGAGATCGAGGACACCGCCTGGAAGGCCTTTGCCTACCAGGGCAAGACCTGGGGCTATCCGCTGTCGGTCGAGGCCATCGGCCTGGTCTACAACAAGGCGCTGGTGAAGACGCCGCCCAAGAGCTTCGACGACGTGGTCAAGCTCGACAAGGAGCTCTCGGCCAAGGGCAAGAAGGCCATCCTCTGGGATTACAACAACACCTACTTCACCTGGCCGCTTCTGGCCGGCGCCGGCGGCTATGTGTTCGGCCGCGACGCCAAGGGCGAGTACGACCCCAGCAAGGTCGGTGTGAACTCGGCCGGCGCGGTCAAGGGCGCCGAGGTGTTGGCCGGCCTGATCAAGAACGGCCAGATGCCCAAGGGCTCGGGCTATGCCGAGATGGAGGCCGCCTTCAACAAGGGCGATGTCGCGATGATGATCACCGGCCCCTGGGCCTGGGACAACGTCAAGAAGAGCAGCATCGACTTCGGCGTCGCGCCGATCCCCGACGTGGCCGGCAAGCCCGCCAAGCCCTTCGTCGGCGTGCTCGGCTGCATGATCGCCGCGCCCAGCAAGAACAAGGACGTGGCCAAGGAGTTCCTCGAAGGCGCGGTGCTCAAGGTCGAGGGCCTGAAGATGATCAATGCCGACGTGCCGCTGGGCACGCCCGCGAACAAGGCCTTCTTCAAGGAGCTCGCCGACAACGCCAACATCAAGGCGACGATGGAGAACGCCAGGCGCGGCGAGCCGATGCCCAACATCCCGGAGATGGGCAAGTTCTGGTCGTCGATGGGCTCGGCGCTCGAGAACATCACCAACGGCCGCCAGTCGCCCAAGGAAGCGCTCGACGCCGCCGCCGCGCGGATGCAGGGCAAGTAAGTCCTGCATGGCAACGACGACGAAGCCGTCCGCGCCGGCGCGCGAGCGCAGCCACCCGCTGAAGTGGCCGCTCGCGCTGCTGGCTGCGCTGGCCTGCCTGTGGCTGGTGTTTCGCATCTATGCGAGCGGCCAGCCGGTGTGGGCGGTCGGCGCACTGGGCCTGTGCGCGCTCGGCTTCTTCGTCTACCTGTCGAACATCGCCTTCGCCTACCGCTACCTGTTCCCGGGGCTGGCGGGCATGGCGGTGTTCGTCGCGTTCCCGCTGCTGTACACGGTGCAGATCGGGTTCACGAACTACTCGTCGAGCAACCTGCTGAGCTTCGAGCGGGCGAGCGCCTACCTGCTCGAGCAGAGCGCACCCGGCGAGGGCCAGCCCTTTGGCTTCACGCTGCATGCCGAGGGCTCCGAGTTCCGCCTCGTGCTCGCGCCAAAGCACGACGAGGAAGACGAGGACGACCCGGCCAGGCGCGCCGAGCTGCTGGCAAGGACCTTCGTCTCGCCGCCGCTGGCACTGATCAAGCCGCGGCCGCCGCTCGAGGTCGCGGTGCTGCCGCTCAAGGACGCGAGCTTCCAGCCCAACGAGCCGCTGGGCCTGGCCGAGGTGCTCAAGCATCGTCAGGAGCTGGCGCAGCTGCGCGTCAGGCTGCCCGACGGCACGCTGCTGTCGTATGCCGGCGTGCGCGAGTTCGCCGCGCTGGAGCCCACGTGGAAGCGCAATGCCGACGGCAGTCTGACCCAGGTCAAGACCGGCCACGTCGCGCGCGCGAACCACGAGACCGGCTTCTACGAGTTCGTCGACGGCCCCGAGGCCGGCAGCCGCATCCAGCCCGGCTTCAAGGTCGGCATCGGCTTCGGCAACTACGCGCGCATGTTCAACGACCCGGACTTCCGCGGGCCGTTCGTCGCGATCTTCCTTTGGACCGTGGCCTTCGCCGCGCTCACCGTGGTGTTCACGCTGATCGTCGGCGTCACGCTCGCGGTGCTGCTGAACTGGGAGGCGCTGCGCTTTCGCACCGTCTACCGCACGCTGCTGTTCCTGCCCTATGCGGTGCCGGGCTTCATCTCGATCCTGGTGTTCAAGGGCCTGTTCAACCAGAACTTCGGCGAGATCAACGTCATCCTGAACTCGCTGTTCGGCCTCAAGCCCGCGTGGTTCGCCGATCCGACGCTGGCCAAGGTGATGATCCTGATCGTCAACACCTGGCTGGGCTACCCGTACATCATGGTGCTGTGCACCGGCCTCATCAAGGCGATCCCGAGCGATCTGTATGAGGCCAGCGCGATCGCCGGCGCCGGGCCGCTGACCAACTTCTTCAGGATCACGGCGCCGCTGATCGTCAAGCCGCTGACGCCGCTCCTGATCGCGTCGTTCGCGTTCAACTTCAACAACTTCGTGCTGATCGCGCTGCTGACCAACGGGCGGCCCGACTTCCTCAACACCAAGGTTCCGGCCGGCACGACCGACATCCTGGTGTCCTACACGTACCGCATCGCGTTCCAGGACTCGGGCCAGAACTTCGGGCTCGCCGCGGCGATCTCGACAGTGATCTTCTTCCTGGTTGCGCTGCTGTCGATGGCGAACCTGAAGCTCGCCAAGGTCAACAACGACAGGGGGTGACGCTTTGGCCATCGTGACCGGCAAGAACCAGCGCTGGCGCGTGCTCGCGGCCCATGCGTTCCTGTGGGCGCTGATCGCGCTGATGGTGTTCCCGCTGCTGGCGATCATCTCGATCTCGCTGCGCCCCGGCAACTTCGCGTCGGGCTCGCTGATTCCCAGCCAGATCAGCTTCGAGCACTGGAAGCTCGCACTGGGCATCCCCTACCAGGCCGCCGACGGCAGTCTCGTGCAGCCGCCGTTCCCCGTGCTGCTGTGGCTGTGGAACTCGGTGAAGATCGCCGCGATCTCGGCATTCCTGATCGTCGCGATCTCGACCACCGCGGCCTATGCCTTCGCGCGGCTGCAGTTCCGCTTCAAGTCCGCCATCCTCAACAGCATGCTGCTGCTGCAGATGTTTCCTGCGGTGCTGGCGCTGGTAGCGATCTACGCGATCTTCGAGACCATCGGCAACTACGTGCCCTGGCTGGGCATCGAGACGCATGCAGGCGTCGTGCTCGCCTACCTCGGCGGCGTCGCGATGCACATCTGGACGATCCGCGGTTACTTCGACACCATCCCGGTCGAGATCGAGGAGTGCGCCAAGGTCGACGGCGCGACGCACTGGCAGGCCTTCCGCTACGTGCTCCTGCCGATGGCGGTGCCGATCCTGATGGTGGTGTTCGTGCTGGCCTTCATCGGCGCGATCATCGAGTACCCGGTCGCGTCGATCCTGCTTCGCCAGGAAGCCAACCTGACGCTCGCAGTCGGCTCGAAGTACTTCCTCTATGAGCAGAAGTACCTGTGGGGCGACTTCGCCGCCGCCGCGGTGCTGTCGGGCCTGCCGATCACGCTCGTCTTCCTCGCCGCACAGCGCTGGATCGTTTCCGGCCTGACCGCCGGCGGCGTCAAGGGCTGACCTCATGAAGTTCAAGAACCTCGCGCTGGCCGCGGCGATCGCCGCGGCCGTGCCGGCCTTCGCGCCCGTGTTTGCACAGTCGAACGCCGGCAGCTTTGCCGACAACCCGATCGTCTACTTCGTCGTCACCGACCGCTTCCTCGACGGCGACCCGTCCAACAACGAAAGCTACGGCCGCAAACGCGAGCCCAAGCCCGCCGACGACGTGGGCACCTTCCACGGTGGCGACCTCGCGGGCCTGAAGCGCAAGCTCGACGAAGGCTGGTTCAGGCAGCTGGGCGTCAACGCGATCTGGATCACCGCGCCCTACGAGCAGGCGCACGGCTGGGTCGTGGGCGGCAGCAAGGCCTTCAAGCACTACGCCTACCACGGCTACTTCGCGCTCGACTACACGCGCCTGGACAAGAACATGGGCACGGAAGACGAACTGCGCGCCTTCGTCGATGCCGCGCATGCGCAAGGCATCCGCGTGCTGTTCGATGTGGTGATGAATCATCCTGGCTACGGCGACCTGCAGACGCTGAGCGAGTACGTCAACCAGCCCAGAACCGACAAGAAGGCCGGCATGCTCTGGAGCGGCTGGGAGCAGGCCACGCTCGCCAACTACCACAGCTTCATCGACTACAACGACGCGGCCTGGACACAGTGGTGGGGCCCCGACTGGATCCGCGCCGGCCTGCGCGGCTACCAGGAAGGCGGCCGCGACGACCTGACCTCGCAGCTCGCCTACCTGCCCGACTTCAAGACCGAGCAGCAAAAGCCGGTGGGACTGCCGCCGATGCTGAAGAACAAGCCCGACACGCGCGCGAAGGAGCTGCCGAACGCGACGGTGCGCGACTACCTCGTCACCTGGCTCACGCAATGGGTGCGCTCCTTCGGCATCGACGGCTTCCGTGCAGACACGGTCAAGCACGTCGAAGGCGATTCGTGGCGCGCGCTGAAGAAGGCCGGCACCGAGGCGCTGGCCGCGTGGAAGGCCGAGAACCCGAAGCGCAAGATCGACGACGCCGCGTTCTGGATGACCGGCGAGGACTGGGGCCACGGGCCGTCGCGCAGCAAGAACTTCGACGCCGGCTTCGACAACATGATCAATTTCGACTTCCAGACGCGTGCCGACCTCGTGCTCGGCTCGTCGAAGCTGGATGTCGCGAGCCTCGACAAGCTCTACGCCGACTACGCGAAGCTGCTCGCCGCACCGGCGAGCTACAACGTGCTGTCCTATCTCTCGTCGCACGACACCGCGCTGTACGAGCGCGCCCGGGCCGTGGATGCCGGCACCGTGCTGCTGCTCGCGCCCGGCGGCGTGCAGATCTTCTACGGCGACGAGACCGCGCGGCCGCTCGGGCCGATGCCTGCCGGCGACAAGCAGCAGTCCACGCGCTCCGACATGAACTGGTCCAGCGTCGACGCGGCCGCACTCGAGCACTGGCGAACGCTCGGCCAGTTCCGCGCCCGCCATGTGGCGCTCGCGCGCGGCGCGCATGCCAAGGTCGGCGATGCGCCCTACGCCTTCAGCCGCATCGCCGGCGACGACAAGGTCGTCGTCGCGGTCAACGCGGCGGGGGCCGCGAAGATCAAGGTCGGCGGCGTGTTCGCCGAAGGCTCGTCCGTGCGCGATGCCTACACCGGCGCGACCGCGAAGGTGGCCGGCGGCGAGGTCGCGATCACGCCGCACGCGCGCGGCGTCGTGCTGCTCGAGGCCGCTCCTTGAGTCCCCATGCGCACCACCGAGCCATGACGATGCATTTCAAGCACCTTGCCTGTGCTGCCGCGATCGCGCTGATGAGCGCCTGCGGCGGCGGTGGTGGCAGCGGTGGCGGCGGCAATCCGCCGCTGCTGCCCGCGCTCGACCCGACCTACCGCACGAGCGGCGCCGCTGCGGCGGGGGCGGTGTTCGTGCACCTGTTCGAATGGCGCTGGTCCGACATCGCCCAGGAATGCGAGACCACGCTCGGTCCGGCGGGCTTCTCGGCGGTGCAGATCTCGCCGCCCAGCGAGCACGCGCTCATCGTCAATGCCGGCGGCAGCGGCGTCAGTTACCCGTGGTGGCAGCGCTACCAGACCGTGAGCTACAAGCTCGACGCGTCACGCTCGGGCACGCTGGCCGAGTTCCGCGACATGGTCGCGCGCTGCAAGGCGGCGGGCGTGGGCATTTACGCGGATGCGGTCATCAACCACATGGCCGCAGGCGCCGGCACCGGCAGCGCGGGCAGCGCCTACAGCAAGACCAGCTATGGCGCCGTGCCGTGGAGCGCGCCCGACTTTCACGCCGCATGCTCGATCAACAGCTACGGCGACGCGGCCCAGGTGCAGCTGTGCGAGCTGGCCGGCCTGGCCGACCTGCGCACCGAGGACGAGGCGGTGCGCGACCGCATCGCGCAGTACCTGATCTCGCTGCATGCCGAGGGCGTCGCCGGGTTTCGCATCGACGCGGCCAAGCACATGCAGCCGCGCGACATCGACGCCATCGTCGCGCGCCTGAATGCGGCGGCCGATGTGGCCGGGCGCGCCAGGCCCTACGTCTTCCTCGAAGTCATCAACAACGGCGGCGAGGCGATCACGGCCCAGCAGTACTACGGCGTCGGCTACGCCTCGGGCGGCGCGGTCGACGTGACCGACTTCCAGTTCGGCTACCGCGTCAGCGATGCCTTCCTCGGCCGCGGTGGGGCGACGCTGGCCTCGCTGGCGACCGCGGCGGGCTCGGTGCCGGCGGACAAGTCCGTCGTCTTCGTCGACAACCACGACAACCAGCGTGCAGACAATCTCTACCACGCACACGCCGGCTACGAGCAGGCGCAGATCTTCGCGCTCGCGCAACCGCAGGGCGTGGTCAGCGTGATGTCCAGCTACGGCTTCAACCGCGCATCTCAGGCCGGACGCGATGCCGGCCCGCCCGGATCGGGCGGCATCACGCAATCGACCTACAGCGCGCCGGGCACGAGCCGTTGCACCGCGACGCTCGGCGCGGCGCAGGTGGGCAGCTGGATCTGCGAGCACCGCGTACCGGCGATCGCCGCGATGCCGGCGTTTCGCAAGGCCGCGGCCGGCGCTGCGATGACCGGCTTCACGACGATCGGGGCAGACAACCAGCGCATTGCCTTTGCGCGCGAAGGCAAGGGCTATGTCGCGCTCAGCCGCAGCGGCGCGGGCGTGACCTACACCGCCCAGACCACGCTGCCCGACGGCCAGTACTGCAACGTCGCGATCGACCGCTTCACGCCGGCTGCCGGCGCGACGCCGGCAGGCTGCAGCGGCATGCCGATCGGCGTCGCCGGCGGCTCGGCCGCGATCACGCTGCCCGCGGGCGGCTCGGTGGTGCTGCACGTCGGTGCGCGCCTTTGATTCCGTTGCCCACACCAGGAGACAGACCATGCGCATCGTTCAACGCCTCGCCCTGACCGCCGCGGCCGCCGCCGCGTTCTCGTTCGCCGCCGTGCCGGCTGCCAATGCGCAGGCCGCCCCCGAGATCGCCAAGCCGGCCGAAGGCATGATCTCGATCCACTACCACCGCCCCGACGGCAGCTACGACGGCTGGGGCGTGCACCTGTGGGAGAGCTTCGAGAAGGTCGACAACGGCAAGGTCGTCGGCGGCAAGAGCAAGAGCGACCAGCCGATCATGGGCATCACCTGGATGAACCCGCTGAAGCCGACCGGCAAGGACGCCTTCGGCGTGCACTGGCAGGTCAAGGCCGACGAGTTCCGCAACGGCAAGTACAACTACATCATCCACAAGGGCGACTCGAAGGACTGCCCCAGGGACTCGCAGTGGTTCAGCACCCAGGGCAACCAGATCTTCATCAACCAGGGTGATTGCACCGCGTATTTCTCGGCCGAAGAGGCGGTCAAGGCGCGCAAGTGAGCCGGGTCCCGGCCGAGTCCATCCGGCCGCCATCGTGGGCACAATCCGGATCCCACCGATCGTGCCTGCGAGATGACGTCGACCCCTCCTTCCGAAGAAGCTCCCGCCGCGCAGCAGCCTGAGGAGCGCGCGCACTTCGACTGCGCCGCCGAACTGAAGCAACGCTTCCCGGCGCTGTTCGCGGGCGCGCCCAAGCCACTGAAGCTGCGCATCCAGGCCGACATCCAGGAGCGCGCACCGGGCGTGTTCAGCAAGCAGGCGCTGTCGGCCTTCTTTCGCCGCTACACGGGCAGCACCGGCTACCTGATCGCGATCACCAAGGCGAAGACGCGCTTCAACCTCGATGGCGAGCCCGACGGCGAGCTGAGCGAGGAGCATCGCCAGATCGCCGCGAAGGAGCTCGCGCGTCGCCGCGAGATCACGGCCTCGCGCCGTCAGCAGGAAGAAGACGAGCGCCGCGCGCGCATGCAGCTGCTGCGCGACTTCGAGCGCACGACGCTGACGCCGGCGAACTTCTGCGCGCTCAAGGGCATTGCGCCCGAGCAGCTCGAGCCGCTGCTCGCCAAGGCGCGCGAGGACGCGAAGAACGCGCCGCCGCCGCGCGAGATGCAGCGGCGCCCGCAGCAGCGTCCCCAGCAGCGTCCCCAGCAGCGCCCGCCGCGGCGCTGATCGCCCTCTCACCCCGACCCTCTCCCCCTCGCGGGGCGAGGGAGCAAAGGCCCATGCTTCCGTCCGGGGGGGCTCCCTCTCCCGCGCGCGGGAGAGGCCTGGGGTGAGGGTCTTCGCCGCGCTCGCCTCAAGAAAAAAGGGCGCCCCGAAGAGCGCCCCAAGTTCCCTAGAAGAGAAGAGCAGAGAAGCCGGCGGAGCGTGGCCCGCCGGGTTGCCCCCGCAGGGGCAACGCGTGGATCACCACCAGGATTCGACCTGGAAGCCGATCGTCGAGCCGTTGGTGTCGCTGCCGAAGCGCCCGGCCGTGCCGCCGGCGACGCCGCCCCACAGGTCACGCGCCGCGTCGTTCCACTTGGCATAGGTGTAGAACAGGCGCAGCTCCGGGCGCGCCCAGAAGCCGCGGCCCGCGACGATGGTCGGCGCCACCGTGATCTTGTTGAGCTTGCGGGTCTGGCGGTTGACCGCGTCGCCCGAGGTCGGCTTGACCTGGTCATAGCCGTACTCGGCCTGGACCTTGAAGTAGTCGGTCACGTGCCACACCGGGCGGATGCCGAAGGACGTCCACTTGTAGTTGTCCTTCTGGTCCTGGTAGATCAGCGTGGCCATGCCGCTGAACGACGGGTTGAGCTGCCACTGCAGCATCTCGACGATGCGGAAGGTCTTGTTGTCCTCGTCCTCGCCATTGTCCGGGTAGGGCAGCGACAGGTTGCGCGCCGAGCCCTTGCCCCATTGCACCGCGAACTTGTTGAAGCCGCCCAGCACGCCACCGATGAAGTGCTGCACCGTGATGGCCTGGCCGTCGTTGTCCTGGCCGGCGGCCTTGGCGGCGTCGGTCGCGTCGGCGGTGTTGAGCTGCACGCCGACCGTGAGGTCGCCGAAGCCGCCCAGGCCAATGCCGCCGAGGCGGAAGTCATGGCGCGTGGTCGCGCTCTCGCTGCTGTTGCCGTTGCGGAACAGCGCATACGAGAACTTCAGCGTATCGCTGACCTTGACGTCCTGGATGCCGACGCCGTAGCCCGAGGTGTCCCAGTAGTAGAAGTCGTTGATGTGGATGTCGTTGCGCTCGTAGAAGCGCTTGCCCGCCCACACGGTGCCGCCGCCGGCGAACGGTAGGTTCTTGGCCTCGATCCAGTTCTCGCGCAGCGCGGCGTCGCGGCCGTCGGCCTTGAAGCTCTCGTAGTCCTGCTGCTGGTCGGAGATGTAGGCCAGGCGGCCGTGGTAGACGAACTTGACGCCGTCCTTGCCCTCGAAGAGGTCCTGGTCGGCCGCGAGTTCCGCATAGGTCTCGCATTCGTTGCCGAGGCGGTACTTGGCGTAGGCACCGGGCAGCTGGAAGCAGGTCTGGCCGCCGTTCTTGCTCATCGTGCTGCCGCCGCCGGAGCGCAGGTAGCCGTGGAACTCGAAGGCCTGGGCCGACAAGCCCGTCAGTGCCGCTGCCGCCGCGATCGGCAGCACCTTCAACATCTTGCGATTCATGCTGTCTCCTACATGCTAGTGAACGAGGAGCCGGTCACTGGTCCGGCTCCGGCTGAAAAATCGGGTGGACCGGCGGCTTCATGAGCCGCCGGGATGCGCCTCGCGCAAGGCGTGCGAGATGCCCTGGGCGGCGCCGGTGAGCGCCGCGTGCGGCGCGATGACCAGGCCGGTCGCGATGCGCGCCATGTAGCTCTCGAAGCGGCCCTTGGCCTCGAAGCGTTCGCGGAACTTCGAGCCGGTGAGGTGCTCGCCGAGCTTCTGCGCGATGCCGCCGGCTACGAAGACGCCGCCGCGCGCGCCGACGGTCAGCGCCACGTTGCCCGCAAAGGTGCCCAGCATCGAGCAGAAGGTGTCCAGCGTCGCGAGCGCCGCGTCGTCGCGCGAGACCAGTGCGCGCTGCGTGATCTCCTCGGGCGAGAGCGTCTCGACCGGCGTGCCGCGCACCTCGCACAGCGCGCGATGCAGCAGCGGCAGGCCCAGGCCGGACAGCACGCGTTCGGCCGAGACGTGGGGGTACTCGCGGCGCAGCACGCGCAGCACATCGGACTCCAGGTCGTCGGCCGCGGCCACGGTGACATGGCCGCCTTCGGCGGCTAGCGCGACCCAGTCGCCGTCGGCCACCGGCACGCAGCTCGACACGCCCAGGCCGGTGCCCGGGCCGATGACGGCCATCGGCGCGCGCGGATCGGGCTGCGCGCGGCCGCCGAACAGAGAGACGTCGTCACGGCCGAGCCGCGGCAGCGCGAGCGCGAGCGCCTCGAAGTCGTTGAGCAGCAGCACGCGCTTGGCGCCCAGTGCCTGCGCGAGCGCGTCGCGCGAAACGGTCCAGGGGTTGTTGGTCAAGCGCACCGCATCGCCGTGGATCGCACTGGCCAGCGCGATCGCGGCGTGGTGCGGGCGCGGACGCCTGCCCAGCCGCTTCGACAGGTCGTCGAGATAGGCCGTCGCGGCGGCCTGCGGCGTCGGGTAGTCGGCGCACTTGAGCGATTCGACGTGCTCGGCTGCGGCGCCGGGCGCGAACACGAGACCGAAGCGCGCATTCGTGCCGCCGATGTCCGCGACGAGCCAGGGAAACGATTTGCTGGAGAGCTGCGAGCGCATCGGAAGCTTCGAAGGAGGGGCGGCCGGCTCACCACGAGCGAGCCCGGACGACGAAGTTCAATGTAGCAAAACTACAGAAAGATCAACTACGGGTGATTCCCGAGGTTGCGTTGCCTGCCGCTGGGTATGCGCGACAAAGGTTCTCCGGGGTTGGTGATGTAATCTGACTACAGGTAGTTGAAACCCGGAGTGTGAGATGAAGCATGTTCTCGTGACGGGCGCCTCCCACGGCCTCGGCGCCGCGCTGGCGCGCGTGCTTGCCGAGCGCGGCCACCGCGTCGCGATCGCGGCTCGCAACGCGAACGAGCTGCGCCTTCGTGCCGAGCAGATCGGCGCCTCGGCGCCCCAATCCGTGGTGTGCGAGGCGGTTGACCTGCGCGACACGGCATCGATCGAGCCGTTCGCGCGGCGCGTCGAGGCGGCGCTCGGCGGCGTCGACGTCGTGGTTCACAACGCGGCGATCGGTCCGTGGCGCCCCTTCCTCGACAACCCGCCTGGCGAACTGACGGACCTGGTCCAGCTGAACATCGCGGCGCCGATGCTGCTGACGCATGCGCTACTGCCGGGCATGCTGGCGCGCGGTCGTGCGCAGCTGATCAGCATTGCCTCGGACCTGGCGCGCCGCCCGCTCGCCAACATGGCGCCCTATGTCGCCAGCAAGCACGCGCTGCTGGGCTTCACCGCATCGCTTCACAAGGAGCTGCGTGCCAGCGGCCTGCGTTGTACGACGGTGCTGCCGGGCATCATCGACAGCGCCTTCAACGGCGCGGTCGAGGGCAGCAAGGACCGGCAGTGGGCGCTGCCGACGCACGATCTCGCGCAGCAGGTCGCCGCGCTCGTCGACCTGCCGGCGCACATCGTCGTCGACGAGATGACGATCCACCCCGCCGAAGGCGACTATTGAACCCGCGCGGTCCGCCGCGCAGGCATGATTCGCCCATGCCAACTCCGATCGCGCCCCGCTTGCTCGCCGACATCGGCGGCACCTACGCCCGCTTCGCGCTCGAGCGCGAGCCCGGTGTCTACTCAGATCGCCAGAACCTGCGCTGCGCCGACTATCCGGATTTCCTTGCCGCGCTGAAGGCCTACCTCGGCGCCGTCGACTCGCGCGACGTGCGCCTGGGCGCGATCGCGATCGCGAACCCCGTCGAGGGCGACGAGGTGCGCATGACCAACTACCCGTGGCAGTTCTCGATCGAGGCGACGCGCCGCGCGGTCGGCTTCGACACGCTGTTGGTGGTCAACGACTTCACCGCGCTGGCGATGGGCCTGCCCCACCTCGAACCGGGCCAGGTGCGACAGGTCGGCGGCGGCCAGGCGCGCGAGCGCAGCGTGATCGGCCTGCTCGGCGCGGGCACGGGCCTCGGCGTCTCCGGCCTGATTCCGGTCGAGGACGGTTGGGTGTCGTTGGCCACCGAGGGTGGCCACGTCGCCTTCGCACCGCAGACGCCGCGCGAGCTGAGCGTGCTCGAGTACGCGTGGCGTCAGTACGCCCACGTCTCGGCCGAGCGCCTGATCTCGGCATCGGGGATCGAGCTCATCTACCGCGCGCTGGCGGCACGCGCCGACCGCACGCCCGAGCCGCTGGCCGCGCCCGAGATCACGCGCCGCGCGCTGGCCGGCAGCGACGCGCTGGCGGTCGAGTCGATCGCGATGTTCTGCGAGATGCTGGGCACCGTGGCCGCCAACCTGGCGCTCACGCTCGGCGCCTACGGCGGCCTCTACATTGGCGGGGGCATCGTGCCGCGGCTGGGCGAGTACTTCGACCGCTCGGGCTTTCGCGCACGCTTCGAGGCCAAGGGCCGCTTCTCCGCGCTGGTGGCCAACATCCCGACCTTCGTCATCACCTCGGACACCGACACGCTGTCGGGCGCATCGGCGATCCTCGACGCGCAGCTGCGCCGCCAAAGCGGCGGCTCGAGCCTGCTCGAGCGCGTGCGACAGATGCGCGCCTCGCTGTCGGGCGCGGAGCAGCGAGTGGCCGACTGGGTGCTGGCACAGCCGCGCAGCGCGCTGTCGGACCCGATCGTCGACATCGCGCGCCAGGCCGGCGTGAGCCAGCCGACCGTGGTGCGCTTTTGCCGCTCCATGGGCTGCGCGGGCCTGTCGGACTTCAAGCTCAAGCTGGCCTCGGGGCTGACGTCAACCATTCCCGTCTCGCACACGCAGGTCAAGCGCACCGACTCGACCCACGAGCTCGGGGCCAAGGTGCTCGACAACACGGCCGCCGCGGTGCTCAAGGCGCGCGACGAGATCAACGCCGACGCGGTGCAGCGCGCGATCGACATGCTGCTCGCGGCGCGCCGCGTCGACTTTCATGCGGTGGGCCAGTACGGCATCGTCGCGACGGACGCACAGTACAAGTTCCTGCGCTTCGGCGTGCCAACCGCGGCCTATACCGATCCGAGGGTGCAGCAGCTGGCCGCCGGCGTGCTGGGGCCAGGTGACGTGCTCGTCGTCATCTCCGGCTCCGGCAAGGTGCAGGAACTGCAGGACTCGGTGGACACCGCGCTAGAGCGCGGCGCGCGCGTGATCGCGCTGACGCCCAGCCATGCGCCGCTGGCCAAGCGCGCGACGCTCGCCATCACGATCGACCACGCCGAAGACGTGACGACCCAGATGCCGATGATCAGCCGCATCCTGCACCTGGCGGTGATCGACGTTCTGGCGGTGGGCGTGGCGATGCGGCGCAGCGGCGCTGCGCCGCAGGCCGCGGTCGGCGCGCCCTCGGCGGGCGCGCGCTCGGCGCGGCCCGTGCCCGGTGAAGTGCCCGACTACGCGCGCCTGACCTCGCACGCACGCTAGCGGCTCAGCCAGTCACGCGGCACGCCGATCGCGACGTAGGTGCCGGCCGGCCCCGCGGGATCAGCGTCGCTCGAGTACCAGCGCGAGCTCGGCCCAGTGGGCTTGCGCCGGATGATCCACACGCGCATAGGGTGGCTTCGGCCAATGCCAGGGCGCGCCCGGAAACAGCGCGCGCAGCGCGTTGATGTCGACGTGGTAGGGCGGGCCTTCGATCAGCCCGTCGCGGCTGCCCGGGCGCGGCGCCTGCATCGCCAGCAGCGCGAGGCGTCCGCCGGGGCGTAGCCAGCGCTGCAGCTGGGCGGCGTAGGCGCTCCAGTGGTCGGGATGCAGCGCGCACAGGCAGGTCTGCTCGTAGATCGCGTCGAGCGGCGCCTCGGGCTGCCAGGCCAGCACGTCGGCCTCGACGACGCGCGCCTGCAGGCCGGCTTGCGCGAGCCGCCGGCTCACCAGGGCCACGGCCGCCGGGGCGTAGTCGAGCGCGACGACATCGATGCCCGCGGCCGCCAGCGCCAGCACCTCGTGCCCGGCGCCGCAGCCGGGCACCGCGACGCGCATGCCGGCAGCGAGCGTGCCGTCGGCCAGCCAGGCCGCCAGCTGCGGGCTGGGTGCGCCGCGGTCCCAGGGCGTTTGCTGGTCGACGAAGCGCTGCTGCCAGAAGGCGCGATCGGGGCCGGTCATCGGGCCAGTGTAGAAGGGCCGCGGGATCAGTCGTCGAGCGAGCGAACCAGGCTCAGCGTGGCGTCCGGCGACAGGTTGAGCAGCTCGCCGATCTCGGCCAGGTCAGCCGGCACGCCGGCGTTGTTCCAGCCGCCGCGCTCGGCTTCGCTGTGGCGCGCGAGGCGCACCGCCAGCGCGACGCTGCGCACTTGCGGATGATCGGCATGGCGGTCGTCGGTCATGCGGCGCAGCAGCTCGGGCAGCGACCAGGCCTGCATCAGCGCCTGCTCGAGCGCGCCGAGCTCGATGCCCAGCACCTCGCGCTGCACGACGACCGAGCGCAGCGTCGCATCGAGCGACTGCCGGCGCTCGATCTCCAGCGCCAGCGCCGGCGCGTGGCACCACAGCAGCATCTCGGCGAAGTCGTGCAGCGAAGCGGCCAGGTGCACTTGCGGCGCGTCCTCGTCCATGCGGTGCACCGCGAAGCCGAGCGCGAACGTCGCGGCGCGGTGGGCGCGGCGGATCACGCGCCGCAGGCCTTCGAGCGCCTGCGGCTGCGTTGCCAGGCGGGCCTCGACGGTGGGCAACTCCTCGAAGGCGCGGAAGAACGGGCCGACGCCCAGCAGCACGAGGGCGCCGATCACCGTTTCCGGGGCATGGCGCTCGTCGTCGCCGGCGCGGCCTCGCGCGAGCGCGGCCACGTGGGCCAGCACGCGCAGCTGCATCAGCGGGTCGTGGCGCAGGGTCTCGCCGAGCTGGTGGGCGTCGACGCTGCCGTGGCGCGCCTCCGCCTCGCGCAGCAAGGCGAGTTCCTGGGTGGTGCGTTCAAGCACCGGGATCGCCTGGTCGCGAAAGCATGCGGTCCAGGCGTCGAGGTCGGTCGGCGGTCGGTTCAGCATCGGTGAGGGTGGCCCGCTTCGCACCCGCTCGGGTGCGAAGCGGGTGCCCTTTGATCCGGGTATCGGTCCTCGCACGAGGCGCTGTAGCCGGGGAAACCCGCGGCAGCCTCGAGCGTGGCCGGCGCCTGCGTGCACTCGCAGGCGCTCACCACCGCCATCGCCGCAACGGCGGCGACGATAACGCTCGCGTTCATAGGCGCTTGACTCCCTTCACGTGGCCGACAAGTCGGCCTTCCTCGTACAGCGCGCCGTCGACGAACTCGCGCGCCTGCGGTGCGACGGGCCGGCTGGGCCGTGGCGTCGCGACGAGCACCGCGGCGCGTGCGAGCAGCACGGCCAAGGCTCTGAGCACCGCGGCCAGGCGCGCCCTCAGGCTGCCGGCGGGGCTGGTGGGCAACACGGCGGTGGGGCCGCCGGCGTAACTCCTCGTGGTCATGATCGTCTCCATCGTTCGGGCCGGCCGCCGCGCCCGCTGGACGCCGGGCGGCCGAAAAGCTCAGGGGCCCCGGGTGGCCAGGGCATCGAGTTCGCGCGCGAGTGCGCGCTGCGCCTGCTGGCGCTTGCCGCCGGCACCGCGGCCGTGCGCGCCGGCCATGCGCTGGCCGGCGGCCAGGGCATGCGGGTTGCGCGGGCGCGGCACGGCGATCGCGATGCGCTGCGACGCGTGGCGGGGGGTATGGCGGGTCCAGTTCATCGATCGCTCCTTGAAGCTCGCGCCGTCTGCGGCGCGCGGAAAAACAAAACGGCCCGGGGGCTTGCGCCATCCCGGGCCGTTGGTGGTGAGTCGCTCGTCGATCAGAGGAGACGACTCGACCGCCAGGCCGCCCGGGGCCTGCGTGCATTGCCAACACCTGCGGTGCGCGCGATGGCTGCCATGGAGGCAGCGTGCTCGAGCGCGGGGCGTTGGAACGAACTCAGAAATGACATGGCAACCGGGCTGTCGGTGGATGGGTGTGACGGGGAGGGCTTCGCTGCTTTGCCGAGAGCGCTGGGCTTCGACGAACAACTTGCGCAGATGATAAACAATTGATTATCTTGCGCAAGCCTTGTTGGCCTGATGCGACGCCCCTAGGGCTAGGGGGCATGCGGGCGCGGTCGGGCCGGCGGCCCGATCTGGGCTCGGCTCAGCGCTTCTTCTTCAGCGGCGCAATGCCGCGTTGAGCGCGCGCCCAGGCATCGGCATCGTCGACGGCGACCGCCTTGGCGGACGCCGTCGCGGGTGGTGGTGGCGCCGCGGGCGGGGTCAGCACCTCGCCCAGCAGGTCGAGCAGACGCGCGCGGGCGCGCTGCGGATGGCGCCGGTAGTAGCTCAGCACCAGGCCGACGATGAATCGCTCGTCGTCGTCGCGCGGCACGCCGTCGTCGCGCGGCGGCTCGGCACTGAAGGAGGCTGGCGCAGCGGCCGGTGCCGCAGGTGCAGTCGCGCCGGCGGGACGGTCCATCCAGCCCTGCGGCTTGTGGCAGGCCTGCTCGAACTGGCGTGCGAGCCGCTCGCCGATCTGGCGCGAACGGCTCTTGATCTGGCTCCAGTAGCTCGGCTGGATGCCCAACCGCTCGGCGAATCGTCGTTCAAGGCCGCGCAAGGTGGCGGCGTCGGGGTGCTTCACGGTCGCGCTGACGAACTCGTCGAACAGGCGCAACGCGTTGTCGAGCCGGATGCCGGCCAGATCCTGGGTCATGCCCCGATGATAAAAGACGCTTGCCCAGGGGGCCGCGCGGCAGGAGGGACAATGCCGGCCCCTCTCGCCGCTGTTCGTCGCATCGCCATGAGTTCTTCCGCCAAGACCGCCCGATTCGGCACGCCGCTGTCGCCTGCCGCCACCCGCGTGATGCTGCTGGGCAGCGGCGAACTCGGCAAGGAGGTGCTGATCGCGCTTCAGCGCCTGGGCGTCGAGACGATCGCGGTCGACCGCTACGAGAACGCGCCTGGCCAGCAGGTCGCGCACCACGCGCGCACGATCGCGATGAGCGACCCCGACGCGCTGCGCGCGCTGATCGAAGCCGAGCGGCCGGACATCGTGGTGCCCGAAATCGAGGCGATCGCGACGCCGGTGCTCGAGGCGCTGGAAGCCGAGGGCAAGGTCCGCGTGATCCCGACGGCCCGCGCCGCGCGGTTGACGATGGACCGCGAGGGCATCCGCCGCCTCGCGGCCGAGACGCTGGGGCTGCCGACGAGCCCCTACAAGTTCTGCGACTCGCTGGCCGAGCTGCAGGCGGCGATCGACGGCGGCATCGGCTACCCGTGCATCGTCAAGCCGGTGATGAGCAGCTCGGGCAAGGGCCAGAGCAAGATCGACGGCCCCGCCGACGTGCAGAAGGCCTGGGATTACGCGATGGCCGGCGGGCGCGTCAGCCACGGCCGCGTGATCGTCGAGGGCTTCATCGACTTCGACTACGAGATCACCCAGCTCACCGTGCGGGCCCGCGGGGCGGACGGGAGCATCGAGACGCACTTCTGCGAGCCGATCGGCCACATCCAGGTCAGCGGCGACTACGTCGAGAGCTGGCAGCCGCACCCGATGCACCCCAAGGCGCTGGCGCGCTCGCGCGAGATCGCCAAGGCGGTCACCGACGATCTCGGTGGCCAGGGCATCTTCGGCGTCGAGCTGTTCGTCAAGGGCGAGCAGGTCTGGTTCAGCGAAGTGAGCCCCCGCCCGCACGACACTGGCCTGGTGACGCTGGCCACGCAGCGGCAAAGCGAGTTCGAACTGCACGCGCGCGCCATCCTCGGTCTGCCGGTCGACACGCGACTGGCCAGCCCGGGCGCCAGCGCGGTGATCTACGGCGGCGTCGATGCGAAGGCGGTCGTGTTCGACGGCGTGGCCGAGGCGCTGGCCGTGCCGCAGACCGACCTGCGCCTGTTCGGCAAGCCCGAGAGCTTCGTCAAGCGGCGCATGGGCGTCGCACTGGCGTGGCACGGCGATGTGGAGACGGCCCGCGAGCGCGCCAAGGCGGCTGCGGCGAAGGTGCGCCCACGCGCCGTTTGAGCGCGCGATCGCTCGTCGGCCGCTGACGCGCCGGCGCCACAACCTTCGGGCACAGACCCCCGGAGCCCCGGGGGGTCGGGCGTGTCAACCGGTGACAGCGATGGCCGGTGTGACTTTTTCCTGCCTGATTTTTGCCATTCATCCCTAGGATCGCGCCATCCGTCAATCTGGTCGGTTTCCGGCCTTGACGGACGCGAGGGGAATGGATGTGACAAAACGCAACGCGAGCCGCCATGGCGGCTTCACCCTGATCGAGCTGATGATCGCGGTGGCCATCGTGGCCATCCTCGCGAGCGTTGCCTATCCGGCGTACACGAGCTACGTCCGCCGCGGCCAGGTGCAGGAAGCGTTCACCTACCTGTCGGACTACCGCGTCAAGCTCGAGCAGTACTACCAGGACTTTCGCGGCTACGGCAACACCGGCGGCACGACCTGCGCCAACGGCACCGGCGCCCCGTCGTGGAACAACTTCAGCCCGGGCTCGCGCTACTTCACCTTCAGCTGCGCGCTCGGCGCCGACAACCAGAGCTACACGCTCACGGCCACCGGTTCCAGCGGCGCGGCGCTGGGCAACGACTACACGCTGACGAGCGCCAACGCCAAGGCGACGACCAAGTTCAAGGGCCAGACGGTCAGCGGCAAGGCGTGCTGGCTGGCGCGCGGGGACGAGTGCTGAAATGACCCACCCCCGAAGCGCCTGCGGCGCATCGCCCTCGAGGGGGGCGAGCCTGGACACGAAAGGTCCAGTGGACCTTTCGTGCCTGGCGAGCGGCCGGGCCCTTGGGCCTGGCGCGGCCGGCAAGGCACGCGAGTGGACCGTCCCGAGCTTGTCGAAGGGCGGATCCACCGCGTCTGCTCGGACCTCGCGGGGCATCACGCTGATCGAGTCGATGGTCGCGCTGACGATCATGGCGCTGCTGATCGTGCTCGGCCTGCCGAGCTTTCAGAGCTGGCTGCAGAACACCCAGATCCGCAATGCCGCCGAGTCGATCTCGGCCGGCATCCAGCGCGCGCGCATGGAGGCGATCCGGCGCAACCAGAACGTGCGGTTCACGCTGGTGTCGCTGACGGACGCGAAGACGATGGACGACAGCTGCGCCGCGTCGGCGAACGGCGCGTCGTGGGTGATCAGCCTGGACGACCCGGCCAGCAGCTGCTCCGCTGCGGCCTCCGACACGACCGCGCCGCGCATCGTCGACAAGCGCGCGGCCGGCGACGGCGGTCTGTCGGCCTCGGTCTCCGCGGTGGCCGGCGACGGCACGACGGCGGCGTCCGCGGTCATCTTCAACGGCTTCGGCCGCGTGTCCAACGCCAGCCCGATCGCGCGCGTGAACGTCACGTCGACTGCCAGCGGCAGCTATCGCAGCTTGCGCGTCGAGGTCAATGAGGGCGGGGCGGTGCGCGTGTGCGATCCGGGCGTGTCGGACACCGCCGATCCGCGCAAGTGTTCGTGAGAGGGAAGGCAATGAAGCGAACCGGCATGTATCGAGGCCCGCGGCGCCAGTCGCTGCGAGGCGTCGCGCTGATCGAAGCGATGGTCGGCATCATCATCTTCTCGATCGGGGTGCTGGGCATCGTCGGCCTGCAAAGCGCGATGACCAAGACCCAGACCGCGACCAAGTTCCGCGGCGACGCAGCCTACCTCGCGAGCGAGCTGATCGGCACGATGTGGGGCGACGCCGGCAACCTGGCCAACTACGCCACCGCTTCCTGCACCAGCTATGCACGCTGCAACGGCTGGAAGGCCAAGGTCGCTACGGTGCTGCCGGCGGGCAATGCGACGGTCACCGTCGCTGGGGGGCAGGTGACGGTGACCGTCACGTGGACCACGCCCAGCGACGGCTCGCACAGCTACTCCACCACCACGGCGATCGCGCTGTGAGCACGGCCATGAATCGCCGCCGTCACGACACCTTCGCGCTCGTGCGTGCCCAGCGCGGCGTCTCGCTGATCGAGCTGATGGTAGGCGTCGTCGTCGCGCTGCTGGCCACGCTGGTGATCACGCAGACCCTGGTCTTCGCCGAGGCGCAAAAGCGCACCACCACCTCGGGCTCGGACGCCCAGGTCAACGGTGCGCTGGCGCTGTACTCGCTGCAGCGCGACCTGCAGTCGGCCGGCTACGGTCTCACGATCAGCCGCACGGCGCTGGGGTGCGAAATCCGCGCGCAGTACAACGGCACCAACTTCACCTGGACGCTGGCACCGGTCGTGATCACCGCCGGCACGAACGGCGCGCCCGACTCGGTGCAGGTGCTCGGCAGCGACAAGGACAGCTATTCGATCGTCGCGCCGATCATCACGAATCATCCGCGCACTGCGGCCAACTTCTTCGTCAGCTCGGCACTCGGCATCGCCGACGGCGACATGATGCTGGCGGTGCCCGAGACACCTGATGCGGCCAACTGGTGCAGCGTGTTCCAGGTCACCAACAGCAACGCCGGCCCGGGGGACGGGCTGGGTAACAACAAGGTGAACCACAACTCGGGCCTGAGCAACTGGAACCAGCCCACCAACTCCGTCTTCCCCACGGATGGCTATCAAGTCGGCAGCTACCTCGTGAACCTGGGCCGCTTCACCAGTCGCACCTACAGCGTCTCTGCGAGGCAAAGGCTGCAGCAGGCGGACTTCAGCACCACCAATGGAACGACGAGCACGCGCGACGTGTTCAACAACATCGTCCAGCTGCGCGCGTTCTACGGCAAGGACACGAGCGGCGACGGCATCGTCGACAGCTACGACAACACGACGCCGACCACGCAGGCCGGCTGGGCGCAGGTGCTGACGGTGCGCGTGGCGATCGTCGCGCGCAGCGCTCAGTACGAGCGCGATGTCGTCACCTCGTCCAATCCGCTGTGGAACGTCGGCGCCGCCGTGCCGGTGGCCGGCGCGGCGACCTGCGGCTCGTCGGAATGCGTCACGCTGAAGATCGACACGCTCACCGACTGGCAGCACTACCGCTACAAGGTCTACGAGACCACGGTGCCGCTGCGCAACATGCTGTGGCACTCGTGAGCGGGGAAGCGGACATGAAGCCATCTCTTCTTCGCTCGCGGTGCCGGGACGGCGAGCGCGGCGCCTCGCTGATGTTCGCGCTGGTCGCGCTCGTTGCGCTGGCCTTCGCTGCGGTGGCGCTGGTGCGCTCGGTCGACACCGGCGCGCTGGTGATGGGCAACCTGGGCTTCAAGCAGGACGCCACGGCCACGGCGGACCAGGTCGCCGAGCGCGCGATCAACTGGCTCGAGACCAATGCCGGTGGCAACACGCTGTACTCCAACATCACGACCAGCGGCTACTACGCGTCGAGCGTCGACACGCTCGATCCCACCGGCAACGGTACCGCTGCCACGCGCGCGATGGTCGACTGGGACGGGGACGGGACCTGCGCATCGTCGGGCGCCTGTCTGTCGACCTCGGCCGATGTCACGGTCGGCAGCAACACCGGCCGCTACGTGATCACGCGGCTGTGCCGTACCACCGGCGATCCGAACGCCAGCGGCAACAGCTGTTCGTCGCCGGCCGCGAGCACCGTCGCCCAGGGCCCGAACCGCGGCGAAATCAAGTACGGCACGGCGCGCCTGGCGCCAGGGCCGGGCGGTCCGTACTACCGCGTGATCGTGCGCGTGGTGGGCGGGCGCGGCACCGTCAGCTACACGGAAACCATCGTCACGTTCTAGGGCCCGCCGGCCCTGATCGTGTTCACGGAGAGCGTCATGCGAACCCCGTCCTGCGTCCTCGGCTGGTCCCGCCTGGCGGCGCGCGCCGCCATTGCGTTCATCCTCGGCATCGCGGGCGCGAGCGTGTTCTCGGCCACCGCCGAGATCGCCAACGCGCCGCTGGCCACCTCATCGACCACGTCGATTCGCCCCAACCTGATGTTCATCCTCGACGACTCGGGGAGCATGGCCGACGACTACCTGCCGGACGAGGCGAACTTCGGCAACCTGTGCTTCGGCGACTACCGCCTGAACCAGATCTTCTACAACCCGAACCGCACCTACAACCCGCCGGTCGACGAGAGCGGCGTGCGCTACGCCGATGCATCGTTCACCGCGGCCAAGGTCGACGGCTTCAACGCCGGCAGCGCCACGGTCGACCTGTCGGTCGTTGCGAACCTCAGCACGCCGAGCACCAAGGTGGGCACGACCACCGGCCAGGTGTGCGACTGGGAGCGACAGGGTGGTCGCTGGGTCTGGGTGTGCCGCGACGGCACGGTCGATCTCAACAGCAGGTTCTACTACTCGAGCTACACGACCAGCAGCGCGCCCGCGTGCAGCGGCAACAGCTACAACTGGCAGAACTTCAGCTTTGTCACCGACGCCAGCGGCTGGACCGCGGCGCAGAAGACCAACTACGCCAACTGGTACTCGTACTACCGCACGCGCATGCTGATGATGCGCACCGCCGCCGGCCAGGTGTTCGCCGAGATCGACCCGTCGCGCTTTCGCGTTGGCTTCTCGACCATCCACGACAGCGGGGCCAGCGACGGCAACGAGTTTCTGAACATCCGCGACTTCGACGCGACCGGCCAGAAGACCACCTTCTTCAGCAAGCTCTACGCCACGGCTCCCGGCGGTTCGACGCCCCTGCGTTCGGCGCTCGCCAAGGCGGGGCGCTACTACGGCAAGCGGCTGTCGAACCAGAGCGACCCGATCCAGTATTCCTGCCAGCGCAACTACACGATCCTGTCGACCGACGGCTACTGGAACACCGGCGACGAGTGGAACAACTCGGTCACCCAGCTCAACGGCAGCACCGCAATCGGCAACCAGGACAGCAAGAACACCACGCCGGCGACCGAGCTGCCCTATCTCGACGACTGGCGGCGCAACAACAGCACCGGCGGCGACGGCCTCGAGAACACGCTGGCCGACATCGCGATGTACTACTACAAGACCGACCTGCGCGACGGCGCGGCCGGTTCGACCTATTGCACCGGCGCGGTGTCGGGTCAGAACGTGTGCACCAACAACGTCGAGCGCGGCAAGCAGGCCGGCGACGTCGCGACCTGGCAGCACATGAAAACCATCACGCTGGGCCTCGGCGTCTCGGGCACGATGACCTACGACCCGAACTACGAGAAGCAGACGTCCGGCTCGTACTACAACATCGTCAACGGCAGCGCCCCGTGGCCGAACCCGATCGCCAACAGCGGCGGTGAGCGCATCGACGACCTGTGGCACGCCGCGGTCAATGGCCGAGGCCATTACTACAGCGCGAGCGATCCGACCTCCCTGTCGACCAGCCTGCGCGATGCGCTGGAGAGCATCGACGCTGCCAGCGGCGCCGGCGCCGCCGCGGCGACGAGCAACCTGCGGCCGGAATCGGGTGACAACTTCGCCTACGTGGCGCGCTACAAGACCGCGCTGTGGAACGGCGACCTCGAGGCGCGCACGGTCGACGTGACCACTGGCGACGTTTCGTCGACGCGTACCTGGTCGGCCGCGACGTTGCTGCTGTCCAAGGTCTCGGCGTCATCGGACACGCGCACGATCAAGTTCTTCGACCCGACGAACGGCGGCGCGGCGCGACTGTCGGACTTCACCTACTCGCGCCTGCAGACCGCGAGTCTGAACGCGTCGTTCGACGACCTGTGCCCGAGCAGCGGCACGCCCAAGCTCAGCCAGTGCAGCGACACGACGCTGGACAAGTCGCTGATGACGGGCGCCAACCTCGTCAATTGGCTGCGCGGCCAGAGCCAGCATGAGGATCTGACCGGCAACGCGGCACGTCTGTTTCGAGATCGCTACGACGGCGAAGTCTCGGCTCGCAACGTCCTCGGCGACATCGTCAACTCGGTGCCCGTCTACGTGAAGAAGCCGTCGTTCAAGTATGTCGACAGCGGCTACTCGACCTTCGCCAGCAGCAATGCGGGCCGCCAGGCCGTCGTCTACACCGCGGCCAACGACGGCATGCTGCACGCGTTCAACGCCGACACTGGCGTCGAGCTGTGGGCCTACGTGCCGCGCATGGTGATGCACAAGCTCTACAAGCTGGCGGACAAGGACTACGCGAGCCAACACCAGTACTACGTCGACGGTGCGCCGACCGTCGCCGACGTCTACGACCCGTCCGGCACGGGCGGCTGGAAGACCATCCTGATCGGCGGCCTGAACGCGGGCGGTCGCGGGTACTACGCGCTCGACGTGACCGACCCGAGCGCGCCGATCGGCCTGTGGGAGTACTCCTCGGCCAACGACAGCGATCTCGGGCTGAGCTTCGGCAACCCGGTGGTCACGAAGCTCAAGGACGGCAGCTGGGTCGTCGCGTTCACCTCAGGCTACAACAACGTCAGCCCTGGCACCGGCAACGGCCATCTGTTCGTGCTCAACGCCATGACGGGCGTGCAGATCGCCAAGATCCCGACCTACATCAGCGGCACCACCGCCGCCGGCGACACGACCACGCCGAACAATCTCGGCCGCATCAACGCCTGGGTCGCCGACGAGACCGACAACACCATCGGACGCATCTACGGCGGCGACATGCGGGGCAACGTCTGGCGCTTCGACCTCGACGACAACATCGCGCCGTCCGGCTCGGAGGCGCTGCTGCTCGGCCAGGCGCGCAGCGCCGGCGGCGCGGTGCAGCCGATCACCGTCAAGCCCGAGTTGACCGAGATCACGTCCAACGGACAGCGCTATGCCTTGGTCTCGGTCGGCACCGGCCGCTACCTCGGCAGCGGCGACATCGGCGACGGCACGACGCAGTCGGTCTACGTCTTCAAGGACACGTTGGGCAGCACCGGCTTGGGCAACCTGCGAGCCGCCCCTGGCATGGTTGCGCAGACTCTCGGCGCCAATCGCGCCGTCACGACGCCGCAGTCCATCACCTGGAGCACCGATACCGGCTGGTACGCCGACTTCAGCCAGTCCAGCGGCGAGCGCGTCGACGTCGACATGCAGCAGCAACTCGACATGCTGATCGTCGCGACCAACGTGCCGAGCTCGGATGCCTGCGTGACCGGCGGCTCCTCGTGGCTGTACTACTTCAACATCAAGACCGGCGCGACGCTGGTGCCGGCGCTGTCGCTGGGCAACGCGCTCACGGCGGGCATCACGACGATCCAGCTGCCCAGCGGCCTGACCAAGACCATCGCGGTCAGCAAGAACGGCAACATCCGCACCGAGGACGATCCCGACCGCCGCGGCTCGGGCAGTGGCGTGCGGCGGACCTCGTGGCGTGAGCTCGCGAACTGATGC
The DNA here is from genome assembly GCF_049446155.1 of Caldimonas sp. KR1-144. Classification (NCBI taxonomy): domain Bacteria; kingdom Pseudomonadati; phylum Pseudomonadota; class Betaproteobacteria; order Burkholderiales; family Sphaerotilaceae; genus Caldimonas; species Caldimonas sp. KR1-144. Next base: position 51,287 of record NZ_JBMSEE010000009.1, on the reverse strand, counting down.
CGGTCGCACGCGCAGGGGCCGTGCGGTTGCGGTGCTGGCTTGCCTGTCGCTGACGGGCGCGCTGCACCTCGCTGCCTGGGCGGCGCTGCATGCGGCGCCGCCGCCGGTGCGCACGGCAACGCGTGTCCCGGCCGTGACCGTGCGCATCGCGTCGGTGGCCGAGCCGGACACAAGCGCGGCATCGTCGACGCCCGCGGCGCACCAATTGCCAACGCCCTCCGACGCAACACATGTGCAGGTGGCCATGCCGGTGCCCGACGCCGGCGAAGCGCCGCCCGCGGCGGCCTATGCCGTGATCGACGCGGCCGATGGCCCCGACTACCTGCCGCGTCCCTGGCTCAGCGTCGCGCCCACGCCCGTCGAGCCGGTTGCGCTCGACTATCCCGCGCTCGAAGGCGACACCGGCTGGCACCGCGCGGTGCTGGCGTTGTTCATCGACGAGGCCGGCGTCGTGCAGCGCGTGCGGGTCGAGGAAGCCGAGCTTCCTGCAGCGCTGGAGGAAGCCGCGCGCAAGGCCTTCATGGGAGCGCGCTTCCGTCCGGGCGAGCTGGACGGCGTGGCGGTGCGTTCGCGGCTGCGTGTCGAAGTCGAGTTCGACAGCCGCTCCCGCTGAACCCGCGAGACCTACTCCTCCTCCGCCACCTTGTGCTGCGCCACCAGCTTCTGCTGCGTCCCCGGCGGCACCGCCTCGTAGTGGCTGAAGGCGATCGTGTAGCGGCCCTGGCCGCCGGTCAGCGTGTTCAGGCGCGACTGGTAGCCCGCCAGCTCGGCCAGCGGCGCCAGTCCGCGGATCGCGAGCAGGCCGTCGCCCAAGGTGTCGGTGCCGCTGACCTGGCCGCGGCGTGACGAGAGGTCGCCGGTGATGTCGCCCATGTGCGCGTCGGCGGCGGCGATCTCGATCTCGACCATCGGCTCGAGCACGATCGGGCGCGCCTCGCGCACCGCCGCGATGAAGGCCTTGCGCGCCGCGGTCACGAAGGCGACTTCCTTGCTGTCGACGCTGTGGTGCTTGCCGTCGGTGACGGTCACGCGCACGTCCACGACCGGATAGCCGGCGATCGCGCCCTCGGCCATGGCCTGGCGCACGCCTTTTTCCACCGCCGGCATGAACTGGTTGGGGATCACGCCGCCCTTGGTCGCGTCGATGAACTCGAAGCCCGCGCCGCGCGCCATCGGCTCGACGCGCAGGAACACCTCGCCGAACTGGCCGGCGCCGCCGGTCTGCTTCTTGTGGCGATGGTGGCCGTCGGCGGGAATGGTCACGCTCTCGCGGTAGGCGATCTTCGGCGGGCGCGTCGCGACCTCGAACTTGTAGATCTCCGAGAGCCGCTCGAGCAGCACGCGCAGGTGGAACTCGCCCAGGCCGTAGACCACGGTCTCGTGCGTGGCCGCGACCTGCTCGATGCGCAGGCAAGGGTCTTCGGCGATCACCTTCTGCAGGATCTCCCACATGCGCTGCTCGTCGCCGTGGCGCTTGGGCTCGATCGCCAGGCCGTGCACCGGCACCGGAAAGGCCGGCGGCTTCAGGTGGATGTGGTCGTCCTCGGCGGCGTCGTGCAGTACCGCATCGGCATGGATCTCGTCGACCTTGGCCACCGCGGCGATCTCGCCCGGGCCCACGCTGGGCACCTCGACGAGGTTCTTGCCCTGCAGCATGAACAGGTGGCCGACCTTGAACGGCTTGCGCCCGTCGCCCACGTAGAGCAGGCTGTCGCGCGTGAGCGTGCCCTGGTGCACGCGAAAGATGCCGAGCTTGCCGACGTAGGGGTCGATGCTGAGCTTGAACACATGGGCCAGCACGTGGCGCTGCGGATCGGGCAGCACCTCGATCGGCTCGGCCTGCGCGCCTTCGCCGCGCAGGAACTGCGGCGGATTGCCTTCGGTGGGGTTGGGCAGCAGCGAGACGATGGCATCGAGCAGCGCCGCCACGCCGGTGCCGTTGCGCGCCGAGACGAAGCACACGGGGATCAGGTGGCCTTCGCGCAGCGCCTGCTCGAGCGGCGCATGCAGCTCGCGCGCATCGACGTCGCCTTCGTTGAGGTAGCGGTCGACGAACGCGGCATCGACCTCGACCACCTGTTCCACCAGGGCGCGGTGCGCGGCGGCCACCGAGGAGAAATCGGCCTCGTGGCCGGGCGCGGCGGCCGGCTCGAACCAGCAGTCGACGATCTCGCTGGCGCCGGCGGCCGGCAGGTTCAGCGGCAGGCACTCCTTGCCGAACGCTGCGCGCAGGTCCTCGAGCAGGGCCGCCAGGTTGACGCCCTGGGCGTCGATCTTGTTGACCACGACCATGCGCGCCAGCCCGCGCTGCGCGGCCGCGTCCATCATGCGGCGCGCGGTCGGCTCGATGCCGTTGGCGGCGTTGACGACGACCACCGCGGTCTCCACCGCCTCGAGCGCGGTCAGCGCCGGCCCGATGAAATCCGGCAGCCCCGGCGTGTCGATCACGTGGATGCGCGTCTCGCGGTGCGCGAGGTGGATCGGCACCGAGTTCAGCGAGTGCAGGTGCTTGCGCGCGAGCGGATCGAAGTCGGCCACCGTGCTGCCGCGCTCGACGCTGCCGGCCGCACCGATCGCGCCGGCCGCCTGCAGCAGCGCCTCGGCCAGGCTGGTCTTGCCCGCGGTGGCCGGGCCCACCAGGGCCAGGGTGCGTATCGCGCCGGGCGGCAGCGAACTGGGAAGGGTCTGGGGCATGGCGTCGTCTCCTTGGGCCCTGGAGTCTGTTGACCCAGCAGGCGCTTGTCTCGATCGGCCAGCAGTCCGCACCGAGCGTAAGAGATCGCCGCGCCTGCCACAAGCGGGCGAAGCCGCCTTTGCGCTGCGTGAACGAATTCGCACAAGCGCCCACTGCGAGGGGCAGATCCGTGGCGTGCCCCCGCGCTCGGGGATGGGCGCGATCTGGCGCCTTCAGCAGAGTACCGATGTCCCACGACGTTTGACCTGAGAAGCACCATGAGCACGCCGCGCCTGACCCAACTGCTGATCCTGACCGTGGCCCTGTCGGGCCTCGCCGCCTGTGGCGGTGGTGGCGGCGGCGACGCCGCGCCCGCGCCGCCGGCCGCGCCCACGCCCAGCGAGCCGCCGCCGATCAACGGCATGCCGGCCTTCCCGTCGGAGGCGCAAACCGGCTTGAGCTATCCGTCGAAGACGCTGACGCTCACGTCGCAACAGGCCGGCGAGTTGGTGCAGACCGCTGTGGCCACCTACAAGATCTCCGGCCAGGCCACGGCGGCCGTGCAGCTCGGTCAGGAAGCTCCAGGCGCCTTGTCGTCGGCGGCGTCACCGGCCCCGTGCTCGGGTGGCGGCACGATCGTCTATTCGGCCGGCAGCAGCTCCTACGGCTACACCTACAGCACCTGCGCCAGCGGCGTCTACGTCTACGGCGGCGCGAGCACGATGGCGCTGGGCAGCGGTGCCTATGACATCACCTACAACAACCTGCCTGTCACCGGCCCCAATGGCTGGAGCACCGGCAGCGAAGGCTTGACCGGTGTGACGGCCTGCAAGGTCAGCGCAGGCTCGGCCAAGTGCATCGCCACCTACAAGGGCTTCATCTGGGGCTACGACCACACGTTCGATCACACAACGCTGCTGGCCAACGGCTCCCACCAGTGCAACTGCGACAACGCCGGCACCTGGAACGTCATCTTCGACGACTTCGGAACGGTGTCCGGCAAGGCCTATGTCTACGCGACCAACGGCGGGGCGATCATCACGCGCAACAGCGCCACCTCGTTCACCGTGGTGCTCACGGTCAACAGCGTGACGAATACCTTCAACATCACCTACAGCGGCTGAACCCGGCTCGCGCCCGCATGCCGACGGCCCCGAGCGGGGCCGTTCGCATTTCCGGCTTCAGAACAGCCCGCTGCCCGGCAGCAGGATGCGCCGGTCGACGTTGCGGATATCGGTGTGGCCGCAAAAGGCCATCGTGATGTCCAGCTCGTGGCGAATGATCTCGAGGCAGCGCGTCACGCCGGCCTCGCCCATCGCGCCCAGGCCGTAGAGGAAGGCGCGGCCGATCATCGTGCCGCGCGCGCCGAGCGCCACGGCCTTGAGCACGTCCTGGCCGCTGCGGATGCCGCCGTCCATCCAGACCTCGATCTCGCGGCCCACCGCGTCGACGATCTCCGGCAGTGCGGCGATCGACGAGGGCGCGCCGTCGAGCTGGCGGCCGCCGTGGTTGGAGACGATCAGCGCATCGGCGCCGCTGCGCGCGGCGAGCCGCGCATCCTCGACGTCCATGATGCCCTTGAGGATCAGCTTGCCGCCCCAGCGCCGCTTGATCCACTCGACGTCGGACCAGTCCAGCCGCGGGTCGAACTGCTCCTTGGTCCAGGCCGACAGCGAACTCACATCGCTCACGCCCTTGGCATGGCCGACGAGGTTGCCGAAGGTGTGGCGCCGCGTGCCCAGCATGCCGAGGCACCAGCGCGGCTTGGTCGCGAGGTTGATCAGGTTGGCGATCGTCGGCTTGGGCGGCGCGGTCAGGCCGTTCTTGATGTCCTTGTGGCGCTGGCCGAGCACCTGCAGGTCCAGCGTGAGCACCAGCGCCGAGCAGCGCGCGGCGCGGGCGCGCTCCATCAGCGCTTCCATGAACTCGCGGTCCCGCATCCAGTAGAGCTGGAACCAGAACGGCGCGGTGGTGTTGGCGGCGATGTCCTCGAGCGAGCAGATGCTCATCGTCGACAGCGTGAACGGCACGCCGAACTTCTCGGCCGCCTTCGCGGCGAGGATCTCGCCATCGGCGTGCTGCATGCCGGTAAGCCCCGTCGGCGCGATCGCCACCGGCATCGAGGCCTCCTGGCCGACCATCGTCGTGCGCAGCGTGCGGCCTTCCATGTTGACCGCGACGCGCTGGCGCAGCTTGAGCTTCGCGAAGTCGCTCTCGTTGGCGCGGTAGGTGCCCTCGGTCCACGAGCCGGAGTCGGCGTAGTCGTAGAACATGCGCGGCACGCGCTTCTCGGCCAGGACGCGCAAGTCCTCAATGCAGGTGATCACGGGCATGCTGTCTCCGCTCTTGTTTCTCGTCGGCGCGCGAGCTTATGCGAGGCGCGCTGCGCGCGGCGTGAAAGTTGATCAGCCGGGCGTGAAGGCCGTTCAACACCCTCTTCCCGAGGGGAGCGGGCACAAGAGATCAAGCGAGCGCCGTCTTCAACCACTCGACGAAGGCCGCGCACTCCCAGCGTTCCAGCGCACCCGGCTTCCAGCACAGGAAGTAGTGCTGCGGCGAGGGCGCGCTGCGCGCCGACAGGCGCACCAGCCGGCCGCTGTCGAGCCAGTCGGCGCCGAGCTTCAGGCGCATCAGCGCGACGCCGAAGCCGGCCACGGCGGCGTCGAGCGCGAGGCCGAGGTCGTTGAACTGGGCGCCGCCCGAGGGCTCGGGCAGGTCGAGCCCGCAGAACGCGAACCAGGTTCGCCAGGGCTCGAGCGGGCCGGTGCGGATCAGCTTCGCGCGGGCGATTGCCGCGGCGCTCTCGAAGCCGCCGTCGAGCCCGGCTTCCTGCAGGTAGGCCGGGCTGCACACCGGCGACACCTCGTCGCTCTGGATGCGCACCGACTCGCGCCCGGCGAACGGACCGGTGCCGAAGCGCAGTTCCAGGTCGGCCGGTTCGGGGCTGGTCTCGGCCGTCGGACCGGCGACCTGCAGCGTGAGGTCGATGTCCGGATACGCATGGCGAAACAGCGCCAGCCGCGGCAGCAGCAGCTGGCGCGAGAAGGTCGGCGTGACCGACACGCGCAGCCGGGTCGCGTGCTGGCCCGGGTCGCGCCCGGGCAACTGTGCCAACGCGGCCAGGCCCTCGCGCACATGGGCGAGGTAGGCCGCGCCGTCGGCCGTGAGCGCGAAGTCGCCGCGCGCGAGCAGCGCCACACCGAGCTGCGATTCGAGCTGGCGGATGCGATGGCTCACCGCGCTGGGCGTCACGTTCAGCTCATCGGCCGCCTGCGTGACGCTGCGCAGCCGCGCGACCGCTTCGAACGCGAGCAGGCAATGGACGGGCGGGATGCGCGCGAATGTCACGGCACGACAGGTCCGCGCTGAACCACGAACTTGCCGACACCCGTCGAGGTCTTGCGCGGATCCGGCTTTGCCGGTCCGCTGCAAGGGCCCCCTCGGGGGGCAGCGAGCGAAGCGAGCGTGGGGGTCACTGGAACGCCACCTCGGCAAAGCTGCGCAGCTTGCGGCTGTGCAAGCGCTCGAAACCCTCGCCGCGCAGCAGCTCGACCGCGCGCAGCCCGATGCGCAGGTGCTGGTTCACCCGCTGGCGGTAGAACTCGTTGGCCATGCCCGGCAGCTTGATCTCGCCGTGCAGCGGCTTGTCGCTCACGCACAGCAAGGTGCCGTAGGGCACGCGGAAGCGAAAGCCGTTGGCCGCGATGGTGGCGCTTTCCATGTCGAGCGCGACCGCGCGGCTCTGGCTGAAGCGACGTTCCGGGCCCGGGTGCGGCAGCAGCTCCCAGTTGCGGTTGTCGGTGGTCGCCACGGTACCGGTGCGCAGCAGGCCCTTGAGCGCGTAGCCCGAGAGCTGGGTCACGTCGGCCACCGCGCGCTCGAGCGCGACCTGGATCTCGGCCAGCGGGGGGATCGGCACCCAGGCCGGCAGCTCCTCGTCGAGCACGTGGTCCTCGCGCACGTAGCCGTGGGCGAGCACGTAGTCGCCGAGCTGCTGCGTGTTGCGCAGGCCGGCGCAGTGACCCAGCATCAGCCAGGCATGCGGGCGCAGGACCGCGATGTGGTCGGTGATGGTCTTGGCGTTGCTCGGCCCCACGCCGATGTTGACCATCGTGATGCCGGCGCGGTCCTTGCGCACGAGGTGGTAGGCCGGCATCTGCGGCAGCCGCGGCGGCGCCTTGCCGAGAAAGTCGCCGGGCTCCAGCGGCTCGCCGCGGCGGCGCGTGATCACGTTGCCCGGCTCGACGAAGGCGACGTAGTCGTTGTCGCTGCCCGGGCCTTCGAACAGCGGGTCCTGGCCCGGCGGCGCGGCCATCAGCTCGTGGCCGAGCTTGATGAACTCGTCGATGTAGAACTGGTAGTTCGTGAACAGCACGAAGTTCTGGAAATGCTCGGGCACCGTGCCGGTGTAGTGGCGCAGCCGGTGCAGCGAGTAGTCCATGCGCGGCGCGGTGAACAGCGACAGCGGCTGCCACGCGATGCCGTCGGGCCCCGGCGCGGGCTCCTGCGTGCCGTTGGCGATGCCGTCGTCCATGGCGGCGAGGTCGGGCAGGTCGAACAAGTCGCGCAGCAGCAGTCGCCGCGCCGGCGTCAGCGTGCCCTCGATGTGGTCGCTCTCGGCGAACGAGAAGTGCACCGGGATCGGCTGCGCGCTCGGTCCCACCTCGAGCGCGACCGCGTGGTTGCGCAGCAGCAGGCGGAACTGCTCGCGGTAGTAGTCGGCATAGAGGTCGGGGCGCGTCAGCGTGGTCTCGTAGTGGCCAGGGCCGGCGACGAAGCCGAAGGCCAGGCGCGAGTCGGCGCGCGCCACCGTGTCGGTGTGGATGCGCACCTGCGGGTAGCAGGCCCGCACGCGCTCGGCAAGCGGCGCGCCGGCAACGAACTCGCCCATGCGCCGCCGAAGGTGGGCGACGCCGGCGTCGTAGATCGCGGTCGCGTGGGCGAGCGCGGCGTCGGGGTCGCTGAATTCGCGGCGCGGCAGGGTTTGTGCGAGGTCCATCGAATGCAAACCGGTGAAGGGGTTCCGGCCGATTGTGGCGCGCGGCCGTGGCGTTCACGGCGGCGTGCCGGCTCATAGACTGTGGAGATGTCCGCTTCCTCCGCCGCGGTGCCGGGCGCCGCACCGCGCCGCGTGCTGCCGCTGATCGTCGGCGCGCAGTTCGCCGGCACCTCGCTGTGGTTCGCGCCGAACGCGGTGATGGCCGACTTGCAGCGCTCGCTCGGGCTGCCGGCCGAGGCCCTGGGCGGACTGAGTTCGGCGGTGCAGGCCGGCTTCATCGCCGGCACGCTGGTGTTCGCGCTGCTGGCGATCGCCGACCGGCATTCGCCGCGCCTGGTGTTCCTGGCCTGCGCCGTGCTCGGCGCGCTGGCCAACGCGCTGCCCGTGCTGCTGCCGCGAGAGGCGCTCGGTTACGCGACGCTGTGGTCGCTGCGCGCGGCGACGGGCTTCTTTCTGGCCGGCATCTATCCGGTGGGCATGAAGATCGCCGCCGCCTGGTATCCGCGCGGGCTCGGCGCGGCGCTGGGCTGGCTGGTCGGCGCGCTGGTGCTGGGCACGGCCGCGCCGCATGCGCTGCGCGCAGTCGGTGCCGAGGCGAGCTGGCAGCCGGTGATGCTCGCGACCTCGGCGCTCGCGCTGGCCGGCGGCGCGGCGCTCGCGCTCGGCGTGCCCGACGGCCATCACCTGCCGCGCGCGGCGAGCCTGCAGCTGCGCGCGCTCGCGGCGATCGGGCGCGACCGCAGGCTGCGCGCCTCGGTGCTCGGCTACTTCGGCCACATGTGGGAGATCTACACGCTGTGGGTGCTGGCGCCGGCCATCGTCGCGACGCGCCTCGAGGGCGCTGCGATGTCGCTCGGCGCCTTTGCGCTGATCGGCGCCGGCGCGATCGGCTGCGTGGCCGGCGGTCTGCTGGTGCCGCGCCTCGGCGGCGCGCGCATCGCGGCCTGGCAGGTCGGTGCGAGCGGCGTGTGCTGCCTGCTCGCGCCGTGGCTGATGGACGCGCCGTGGCCGCTGTTTGCTGCCTGGCTGCTGGTCTGGGGCGTCACCGTGGCCGGCGACTCGCCGCAGTTCTCTGCGCTGACCGCGAACAACGCGCCGCGCGAGGCGGTGGGCAGCGTGCTGACCCTGGTCAACTGCATCGGTTTCGCGATCTCGATCGTCTCGATCCAGCTGTTCACCTCGCTGGCCGAGCGGCATGCGCTGGCGACGCTGTTGCCGTGGATCGGCGTTGGGCCACTGCTTGGGCTGGCGGCGCTGCGGCCGTTGCTGGCGGAGAAATCCTAGGCTAGGACCCGGTGCGCAGCGCCATCCCGTTCTCGAACTTCAGCTCCTTGGTGTCGACCACCTGCGCCTTCAGCTCGCCGTTGCCCTGCGGCACGAAGTAGAAGCGCAGGTTGGGGTTCTCGCTGATCGAGAAGTCGAGGTCGGCCGAGAGCACGAGCTGGCCGGCGTAGGTCACGTCGACGCGGCGCACGAAGTGCGGCGGCGTGTACTGCCGCGTCAGCTGGTCCATCACCATGCCGGAGTCGTTCGGGTGGCTGATCATCAGCTGCGCGAGCACCGGCTGGCGCGGTGCCGGGGTCGCGTCGACGCGCCAGCGCATCTGGCCCAGCGAGGCCTGCGCCGAGGCCGGGTCCTTGCCCGGCGGCGCCGAGCAGCCGCCCGAGGCCTTGACGAAGCGCGTGCTCATGAAGAGCTGGCCGTCGCCGGTCTCGGCGATCGCGCGCACGAAGGTGTATTCGTCGATGCGCACGCGCGTCTCGATGTCGGCGCGCCCGCTGGCCTGCGTATAGCTGAACACCGCGGCGATCGGCGAGGGGTTGTTGTCGATCACCAGCCAGACCTTGCGGATCGAGCGCTCGGGCGACTGCGGGAACGCGGCGCGGATCGCGATCGGCACGATGGCCGCGTCCTCGGCGCGCACCGGCGCCTCGAGCTTGATCACCGCGTCGCCGGGGTCGGTGATCTTGCGCCCGGCGAACAGGCTGTCGCGCACCTGCACCCAGCGCGGGCTGGCGTCGGGCGCGTCGCCGCTCTTGAGCTGCGCGGCCAACGGCGGCGCAATGACGGCGAGGCCGGCCGCGGCGATGAGGGCGCGGCGGCGTTGCGACTTCAGGTGGGGGCGTAGGTTGCGCATGCGTGTCTCCGGCGCGCCGGACTCAGTCGGACCACTCGAGTTCGGCAAAGGCAGCAGTGACATTGCGCTTGTGGAAGCGCTCGGTCAACCGCCATCCGTCGATGCCCTTGTCGGCGAGTCGATCGACCGTCTCGGCCAGCGGGCGGTTCGCGCGCAAGGCCTCGCGCACGCCGTCGCGCAAGCCTTCGAGGTAGCGGCGCTGGGGCGCGAGCGCGGCCGGCCAGTCGCGCTGCACGGCGCCGTGTCCCGGCACCGCGATGCGCACGTCGCGGCGCTGCGCCAGCGCGTCCATCACGCCCAGCCAGCCCATGAGCTTGCCGTCGAGCGCCGGCAGGTGCTCGACGAACAGCAGGTCGCCCGCGAACAGCGTGCCGCTGGCCGGATCGAAGACGCTCAGGTCGGCGTCGGTGTGCGCGGTAGGCCAGGCCTGCAGCACGATCTCGCGCCCGCCGAGGTCGAGCGTGCGCGGCGTACCGGGCGCGACGGTCTGCGTCGGCGCGATGATCTCTGTCGGCTCGGCCGCGGCGCCGAAGTCGCGCGCCAGCGCGTTCAGGTAGTAGGGGCTGCGCGCCGCCAGCGCCGCCGGCAGCCGCGCGTGGCCGACGAACACCGGATCGGCGCCGCCGGGGCCGGCGCCGCGAAACGCTGCGTTGCCGAGCACGTGGTCGGGATGCGCATGGGTGTTGATGACCCAGCACACCGGCTTGGGCGTCGCGGCCTGCAGCTGCTTTCGCCAGGCGCGGCCGACCGCAAGACTGCCGCCGCTGTCGATCACGGCGAGGCAGCGCTCGCCTTCGATCGCGCCGAGGTTGGCGACATCGCCGCCGTTGGCCGGGCCCCAGTCCTCGAGTGCGCCGGCATGCACCAGGACGCCCGCCGCGATCACCGCCGGCGTCTGCGCCGCCGCAAAACCGGCCAGCAGCCAGGTGCAAAGCGCGACGGCAAGCCGCATCGATCGCGCCTCAGTTCAGCGCTGCTCGAGGTGGATGAGACAGCTCTTCTTGGCCTCGTTCTGCAGCGCGCGGTAGCCGCGGATCTCCTTTTGCGCGCCCTCGTTGTCGCGGATCACCGCGCCGCGCTCGCCGCCGATGCTGGTGGCGTTGGCCTCGGTGCTGAGCTCGACGAACTGCTGGTAGTTCAGCTTCTCGGCGATGCGGTCGATCGTGCACGAGCACTTGTGGATCATCTCGAACGCCGGCCCCGGATGGTCGCGCAGGCAGCTTTGCACGTAGAGCACGCGATCGACGGTCGGGTAGTCGTTTGCGTGCGCGAGCGAGGCGCAGGCGGCAAGCGCCAGCGCGGCAACGAGGCGGGGCATCGTCATGGGTTCTCTTGGTGAAGAACGGTTCAGCGGGCGGGCGCGGCGAGCGTCAGCACTTCTTCGAACGACGGCGCGGTCGAGGCATCGCTTCCCGGCAGGCGCGCGCGCAGCTCGAGCACACCGCCCGGCACCTCCTTCGAGAGCACGAACACGTACTGCATCGCCGCGTACTTGGGGAAGCGGTTGCGCTGGCTGTCATTGACGAACGGCGTGACGGTCACCACCGTCGTCGCGACGCTGCGCCCGTTCCAGTCGGCGCTGCCGGCCACCGGCTGCGCCTCCTCGGCCAGTGCGAGGCGGATGCGGCGACGGAAATGGGCCGACTGGCCGCCGGTCAGGCGCTGCAGCTCGCGCACCGCGCGCTCGAGGAAGAACAGCCCGACCGGATTGACCCGCGCGTCGTCGATCTCCGGCAGGCGCAGCGCGTTCGCGCCGCTCAGGAACTCGCCGCGCACCGCGCAGCAGGCGCCGTCGGGGCTGGCGCGCAGGGCCAGGCGCACGGCGTCCTCGAAGCCGGGCTCGAAGTCGCCGCCCGCGCTGCGACGCACGAAGCGGTAGTCGAGCGCCAGCGGCGGCTTCAGGGCCGTCAGCTCGGGCTCGACGAACACCGCGCGCTCGGCTGCCGACGGCACGCTGGGGGCGTCGCCCGACTGCGCACGCACGGGGCTGGCCAGCAGCGCCGCAGCCAGGAGAACGCCTGCGAAGGCCGACGCTTTCACGTGGGCCCTCTCATGGCGGCAACCTGCCCTCATCAGGGCTTGGCCGCGGCTTGCGGCGGCTCGAGTTCGAGCAGCGGCACGCCATAGTCACGCAAGATCGCCTCGATCTCCGGGCGGCGCCGTTCGATCAGCGACTCGATCTGCTGCTTCCACTCGCGTTCGCCGTAACGCACGCCCATCGCCATCTGGTAGTCGAACTTGACGCCCGGCTCCGAGCTCAGCGGCAGCACCGCCAGTTCCGGCGACTTCACGCGCTTGGCGAAGTAGCCCGCGATCGGGCCCCAGACGATGGCGGCGTCGAGCTTGCCCGAGGCGAGGTCGCGCTCGATGATCTCGCCCGGATACTGCTGCGGGTCGGCGCTCATCATCGGATACGGCACGCCCTGGTCGACCATGCCGTGCTTGTTGAGCCACTCCGAGGCCGGCGAGCGGTCATACAGGCCGATGCGCAGCTTGGCGCGCGCCCCGGGCGCCATCGCGAACAGGTCGGCCGGCGCCTTCAGCGAGGCCAGCGGGCCGTTCTTGGCGAACACCAGCGCGTAGGTCGAGCGGTAGTAGGGCTTGGTGGCCGAGACCTGGTCGAAGCCGGCCGGCACGCCCAGCACGACGTCGCAGCGGAAGTCCTCGCCCGGCAGCTTGTAGCGCAGCGTGTTGCGGATGAACGCCATGCGCTGCGGGAACGAGTAGTAGGTGACCGGCAGGCCGAGGTCCTTGGCGAACAGCTCGGCGATGCGGTTCTCGATGCCTTCTCCCTTGGTGTTGGAGAACGGCAGGTTGTTCGGGTCCTGGCAGACGCGGAACGCCTCGCGCTTGGGCGCGGCGTCCTGCGCAAAGGCCGCGCCGGCCGCTGCGGCCAGCGCAAGCGCGACGACGAGCGGCCGAGCGGTGCTCATTGCGACGGGATCTCCGACACCTTGGCCTGCGTGATCGCGCCGTCGGAGCGACCCTTCAGGTAGGCATAGAGCTGGTTGATGTTGTTCATCACCTGCTCGCTGTTGCCGAAGCTCTGCATGCCCTTGTCGAGGCGGCCGTCGCGCACGGTCTTGATGAACTCCTCCTTGGTCAGCGTCTTGAGGCTGTTGACCAGCGAGGGGCCGACCATGCCTTCCTGGTTGGCGCCGTGACAGCGGTCGCAGGCGGCGGCGCGCCAGGTGCGAAAGCCCTTCATCGTCTCGGCGTCGACCTTGGTGCCGTCCTGGACGGTGTACAGCGGCGTCTTGACGACGTTCTGGGCAGCGGAGAGGGCGGCGGCGCCGAGGCCGAGGAGAACCGCAACGGTGATTCGCAACTTCATGGTCTGGACTACTTCAGAAGACTTGAAGGGGACGGCACCGCTCGGCGCCATCCCCTGACGCAAGGAGCAGCCCCGCTCGCGCGGGAACTGCTTCGATTCACTGCCTGGCCATCAGTTCGGCAGTGCAAACACCGTCAACGAGCCGCCCAGGTCGGTGTACTGGTTGAGCTCGCGATAGCCACCCACGGCACCCAGGCCATCGGTGTCCTTCTCGAGGCCTGCCGCCATGCCGATGCCGGCCCAGCCGCCGATGCCCGAGAACACGCCCATGTACTGCTTGCCCTTGTGCTCGTAGGTGAACACGTTGCCGATGATCCCGGAGGGCGTCTTGAACTTGAACAGCTCCTTGGTGATGTCCTTCGCGTCGACGCACTTCAGGTAGCCCTCGAGCGTGCCGTAGCAGCTCAGGCCGCCCGCGGTGTTGAGCGAGCCGCTCCACACCGAGAACTTCTCGGGCTTGCTCTGGACGATCTTGCCGGTGCCGGCGTTCCAGGTGATGTAGTTGCCCATGCCGCCGTGGCTGCCCGGAGCGGGGTACATCGACAGCGTGGCGCCCACATACGGCTGGCCCGCGGTGTACTCGACCTTGAACGGCTCGTAGTCCATGCAGACGTGGTTGGTCGGCACGTAGAAGAGCTTGGTGTTCGGGTCGAACGACGCCGGCTGCTGGTCCTTGGAGCCCAGGGCCGCCGGGCACACGCCCTTGGTGTTGACGTCAGGCCCGTTCTGCGCGGTCGAGTACTGCTTGACCACCTGCGGGCGACCCGTCTTCATGTCGACGTGCGTGGCCCAGTTCACCTTCGGGTCGTACTTCTCGGCCACGAGCAGCGCACCGGAGATGCGGTCCATCGTGTACGCGAAGCCGTTGCGGTCGAAGTGCACCAGCGCCTTGGTCGGCTTGCCCTTGACGTCGATGTCCGCGAGGATCATCTCGTTGATGCCGTCGAAGTCCCACTCGTCGAACGGCGTCATCTGGTAGGCCCACTTGGCCATGCCGGTGTCGACGTCACGCGCGAAGATGGTCATCGACCACTTGTTGTCGCCAGGGCGCTGCGACGGGTTCCAGGTCGACGGGTTGCCGGTGCCGTAGTACAGCAGGTTGGCCGCCTTGTCGTAGCTGTACCAGCCCCAGGTGGTGCCGCCGCCGATCTTCCACTGGTCGCCCTTCCAGGTCTTGAGCGACGAGTCCTTGCCGACCGGCTTGAGCGCGCCGTCGGTCCAGGTCATGGTCTTGTCCGGGTCCATCAGCATCTCGGCGTCGGGGCCGGTGCTGTAGGCCTTCCAGACCTGCTTGCCCGAGTTGATGTCGTAGGCCGCGATGAAGCCGCGCACGCCCCACTCACCACCCGAGATGCCGGTGATGACCTTGTCCTTGAAGACGTGCGGCGCGTTGGTGTTGACCGCGCCCAGCTTCGGGTCGCCGTTCTTGACCGACCAGATCACCTTGCCGGTCTTGGCGTCCAGCGCCTCGAGCACCGAGTCCGCGCGCTGCAGGAAGACCTTGCCCTCGGCATAGGCCAGGCCGCGGTTGACCGTGTCGCAGCACATCTGCGGAATCACCGCCGGATCCTGCTTCGGCTCGTACTTCCACTTGATCTTCTGCGTGTCGAGGTCGATCGCGAAGACCTTGTTGGGGAACGGCGAATGCAGGTACATCGTGCCGTCGATCACCAGCGGCGAGCCTTCGTGGCCGCGCAGCACGCCGGTGGAGAAGGTCCACGCGACCTGCATCTTGCCGACGTTGCCGGTGTTGATCTGGTTGAGCTTGCTGTAGCGCTGGTTGTACATGTCGCCAGCCTGCATCGCCCAGTTCTTCGGGTTGGCGATGTTCTTCTCGACGTCGGCGTTCGCGTGGGCGATCACCGGCAGCGCGAGAACGGCGGCGGCGAGGGGCCGCAATGCATGCCGCTTCGATAGCCAATGGGATTTCATCGATGTCTCCGTGGTTGGTGTGGTCACTGATGCGCGTCACTGATGCGCGAGCACTCCTTGGCAATCACTCCTCACCGACGGGGCGGACCCTGCACACGTTCCCTCATGACATGGACGCGTCCCTACGGGTGACACACTGGCGCGGGCGTCCACTACACCCACCCGCGAAAGCGGTCGAGGGCCGTTCTACTCCCCCGGTTTTCGAGCGTCAACGCGACTGACACCAGTGCGAAAGCTTCCGTTCATGCTGCGTCGCAACATGAGAACTTGGGGGGTGTGCGAGTCGCGTGACAGCCGTGTCGAATCCAGCGATACAGCCTGACCCGGGAAAGATTCACAAAGCGCCAACTCGGACCGTTTTGCTGCGCTGCGACGCCGTCGCGGTGCACGGCGTCGCGATTGCGCGTTGCGTCACGCGCGCCGCATCAGGATTTCCCTGACATCGCATCCCCGATGCGTCGAAGGGCCCGAACAGGTGTCACGCGTGGGTGTCACAGCCTGTCCCGCACGGGCGCCGGGGCGGGGCCGGCTAGCATCGCGCTCCTTCCCAGGAGCCGCATGATGATTCTCGAACTCGCCGACATCCGCATCCCCGCCGGCCAGCAGGCCGCCTTCGACGAGGCGATCCAGCGCGGCCTGGCGACCGTGATCTCGCAAGCCAAGGGCTTTCGCGGCTTCAAGGTCAACAAGGGCGTCGAGTCGCCCGAGCGCTACGTGCTGATGATCTTCTGGGACACGCTCGAGGACCACACGGTGGGCTTTCGCCAGGGCCCGCTGTTCGCGCAGTGGCGCGCGATCGTCGGGCCCTTCTTCGCCCAGCCGCCGGTGGTCGAGCACTTCACGCTGCTGGCGAAGTCGGCCGACTGATCACAGCACGCCGCGCCCGCGCCGGTTGGACAGCAGCACGTTGTCCAGCGGCAGCGCGACGCGGTCCTTCAGCGCGTCGATCCACTGCTGCGTGCTCGCCACCGCGGCGAAGTTGCTGTGGAACACGACGCCGAACACGCGGTGGATCTCCTCGGCCGAGGCGCGCCCGGCCGCGTTCTCGTAGGGCAGTGAGCCGCTCGCGTCGTGCAGCCATTCGACCTTGAGGCCCCGGTGCGCGGCTTCGTAGATCGTCGAGGCGTCGCAGTTGTGCGTCATGTAGCCCGCGATGGTCAGCGTGTCGATGCGCTCGCGCGCCAGCCAGTCGGCGAAGCCGGCGCCGGAGAACACGCTGGCCATGGGCTTGTCGACCAGGAGATCGCGCGCACGGCGCGCCACCTCGGGGTGAAGCTGCCAGCCGGGCGAGCCCGGGTCGAACACCGGCGCGCCGGCCGGCGCGCTGTGCTGCACCACCACCACCGGCACGCCGTGCGCGCGGGCGGCATCCATCGCGCGGGCGATGTTGGGCAGGCTCAGCTCGACGGGCGGATGCTCGATCGGCAGGCCGCCGCCGGCGAAGTACTCGTTCTGCACGTCGATCACGACCAGGGCGCGGCGCGGTGCGGTGTTCATCGAAAGGCTCCTGAGAGGGTTGCGATGGCCTCATTCTTGGCGCGGCCGATGCTGCGCGCCATTGGCCCGAATGCCATTGATCGATAGGATCGGGCCATGCCCGCTCCCCGTGCCCTCCCGCGCGAACAGCGCATCGCCGTCGTCGCCTTCGACGGCATCAGCCCGTTCCACCTGTCCGTGCCCTGCCTGGTGTTCGGCGAGGACCGCAGCGCCGCGGGCGTGCCGCGCTTCGAGCTGAAGGTCTGCGCGAGCGAGCCCGGCACGCTGCGCACCAGCGCCGGCTTCACGATCGACGCGCCGCACGGCCTGCAGGCGATCGGCCGCGCCGGCATCGTGATCGTGCCGTCGTGGCACGACGACGGCCGCGCGCCGCCCGAGGCGCTTTCGCGCGCGCTGCGCGCGGCGCAGCGCCGCGGCGCGGTGATCGTCGGGCTGTGCCTCGGCGCCTTCGTGCTGGCCGAGGCGGGCCTGCTCGACGGCCGGCCGGCGACGACGCACTGGCAGCTCGTGCCGGCCTTCGCCAAGCGCTATCCGCAGGTGCGCCTGGTGCCCGAGGTGCTCTACGTCGACGACGGCGAGATCGTCACCTCGGCCGGCACCGCCGCCGGCATCGACTGTTGCTTGCACTTGCTGCGCCGCCTGTGCGGCGCCGAGGCGGCCAGCCGCGCCGCGCGCAGCATGGTCGTCGCGCCGCACCGCCAGGGCGGGCAGGCGCAGTTCATCGAGCAGCCGCTGCGGCCTTCAGCGCGCGACGACCGCCTGGCCGGCGTGCTGGCCTGGGCCGGGCAGCACCTGGACCAGGCGCACAGCCTCGACGCGCTGGCCGCGCGCGCCGCGATGAGCCGGCGCACCTTCACGCGCCGCTTTCGCGAGGCGACGGGCACGACGGTCGGCCAGTGGCTGGCGAACCAGCGCATCGCGCTCGCGCAGCGCCTGCTCGAGACCAGTCGCCGCTCGATCGAAGAGGTGGCCCAGGCGGCCGGCTTCGGCTCGTCGGTTTCGCTGCGCCAGCACTTCGCGGCGGCGCTGCGCACCTCGCCTTCGGCCTACCGCCGGGAGTTTCGCGGGCACGCCGGCGCCGGCTAGCATCGGCCCCGCGAAGCGGGAGGACGGCATGAGCGAACGGGCAGGCGCGGCAAGCGTGCGCGTGGGCATCGGCGGCTGGAACTACGAGCCCTGGCGCGCCAACTTCTATCCCCAAGGCTGGCCGCAGGCGCGCGAGCTCGAGTACGCGTCGCGGCGCCTCACGGCGATCGAGATCAACAGCACCTTCTATTCGAGCCAGAAGCCCGCCACCTTCGCCAAGTGGCGCGAGCAGACGCCCGAGGGCTTCGTGTTCAGCGTCAAGGCCAGCCAGTACGCCACGCACCGGCGCGTGCTGGCCGAGGCAGGCGAGTCGGTGCGGCGCTTCGTCGACGGCGGCCTCGCGGAGCTGGGCGACAAGCTCGGGCCCATCGTCTGGCAGTTCGATCGCCGCAAGGCCTTCGACGCGGACGACTTCGCCGCTTTCCTGAAGCTGCTGCCCGCCGAAGTGCAGGGACGCGAGCTGCGGCACGCGCTCGACGTGCGCCACGAGAGCTTCGCCTGCGAGGCCTTCTACGAGCTTGCCCGCCGTCATCGCGCCGCCATCGTCTTCAGCGACGGCGACGGCCTGCCGGCGATCCCCGAGCTGACCGCCGGCTTCTTCTACGCACGGCTGCTGAACTCGCGCGCCGACCTGGCGACCGGCTATGCACCTGACGTGCTCGACAGCTGGGCCGCGGGCGCGCGCGCCTGGGCGCCGCGCGAGGGCTACGTGTTCTTCATCAACGGCGCCAAGGAGCGCGCGCCCGCGGCGGCGATGGCGCTGATCGAGCGCATCCGCTGAGCCGGCGCGTCAGCGCAGGCGCAGTTGCGTTCCGGCACGCGCCAGCCGCTTGCGGTAGGCGCGCGGCTGCTGGTCCAGCGCGCAGAAGAACACGTGCATCGGCCACTCCTGCGCCGCCAGCCGGTTGACGATCGGCGCCTGGTGGCCGCGCAGGCGCGCCCATGCGCCGAGCCGCAGCGCCATCACGTAGGTCGGCAGCCCGGGATCCGAAGGCAGCACGCGCCGCGCGAGCACGGCCGACTTGAGACCCTTGCCGTGCGTCGCGAGGAGCTGCTGGATGTGCGCCATCGCCTCGTCGTCGAGCGCCGGAGGCTGCAGCTCGTGGGTCCTGTCGAGCGCCTGGAGCTCGTTGTGGCGCGCGGTGTCCCACGCGTCGCGGCGCAGCCAGCGCTCGCGCCAGACCTCGGCCGCGGCGGCGTCGCGCGAGGCCAGGAAGACCACCGCGCATTCGCTGGCCGCCTTGGTGGCATCGGCGTCCAGCTCGATGGCGCGCTCGAGCAGGGCCAGGCCGCCGGCGTCGTCGTGCTCGAGCCGCCAGCGCCCTTCGAAGAACAGGCCGACCGGGTGGTCCGGCTGAGCCGCATTGAAGGCCTGCAGCGCCGGGAGATGGTCTTCGTCGGGCTCGAGCGCGATCGCCAGGCGCAGCGCCTCGAGCTGCTCGTCGAGCGCCGGCTGCGCCAGCGCGCGCAGCTCGGCCAGCCGGCGCTTTTGCGCCTGCAGCTCGTCGTGCCGGTCCTTCCACGGCTGGGCCACGCGCTCTTGCCACTGCGACTGCAGCAGCGTGCGCAGCTGCGCGGCCTGCGGGCCGAGCCACGCCTGCGCGGCCGAGACCTCGCCAAGCGGCGGCGGCTCGGCCTGCACGTCGATGCGCAACGCCCGCAGGCGCTCGCGCAGCACCGGATGCGTGTCGGCCACGTGCGGCGCGCGCGCCAGCGCCGCGTCGAGCCAGCCGCGCGTCTTGTCCGCGGGCGGAAACGGCGCGGCCTGGGCCCAGCGCACCCAGACGTCCGAAGGCGGCGCGGGCTGCTCGGCGATGCGCGCGAAGGTCTGCTCGAAATGGGCTCCCCAGTGCGCCGCGCTCAGGCTCACGCGCTTGAGCGCGTTGGCCGCGACCGGCGCGCCGACCAGCTCGGCCGAGGCGGCGTCGGCCTGGTACTCGTTGGCGCGCGCCAGCACGAAGGTGTAGGCATTGAAGTAGGGCGCGTACCAGCCGACGACGCGGCGCAGCAGCCTTGCACTCCAGCCCTGCCATTGTTCGGAGATGGCCTGGATCGTGGCCCAGGTGTTGCGCAGGCGATAGATGTAGGCGCCGAAGCGCCCGTGCGATCCAGCCAGGTGGCCGTACTCGTGCGCGACCACCGCCAGCGCCTCGTCGGGCCCCAGCGCCTCCAGCAGCGGCAGGCCGAGCACGAGGTAGTTGCGCGGCCAGCCAACGAGGCCGAACAGCGGGCGTTGCACGACGGCCGCGTTCACCTCGTCGGTGACGAGCACGTGGTGGAAGCGCGGCCCCTTCATGCGCCGCCGCATGTCGTCCATGGCCTGGAACAGCGCGGGCGCTTGGCTGCGTTCGATCTCCAGGCCCTGCGGCGCCGGCAGGCGCGTGAACAGCGCCTGCACCGCCGACTTGACGAGGAACCACAGCGGCACGGCCAGGAGCAGCAGCAGCTTGCCGAGCTTGAGCAGCAGGACGGCGAACTTGGCGCCGCCGAGCAGCGCGGCCAGCGCGATGCCGGCCAGCAGCACCAGGCCAAAGCCGGCGCTCGCGATCAACAGCGCGAGGATGCAAAAGCCCAGCAGCGCCAGCAGCGCGACCTTGAACTGGTAGGCGCGCGGCGCCTGGGCGCTCTCGCGCTCCAGACGCGCCACCATGGCCTCGAACCGTGCCTGCTCCATGCACCCTCCCGTGGCATGCCGCGCGCAGCGGCCTTGTTGCTATCGGGTGATGATGCCTTGCGGTGCGCGCGCTGCCGTGCGACCTCCGTCACGCGCCTTGCGCGCGCGTTGCGATCAACGCGCGCGCGGCGCCAGCAGCGTCGACAGCCGGTCCGGCGTGCCCGGCACGCGCTCCAGGCGCGGGTAGCGCAGGCCGCCGCGGTAGTCGATGCGCAGCAGGCGCCAGTGCTCGCCGTCCTGCACGATCAGCTCGATCGGCGCCTGGCCGTCCTTGTTGGCCTTGATCGCCTCGGCCAGCCGCTCGCCGCTCCAGTCGCGGCCGTTGACGGCCAGGATCTTCGCGCCCGGCGCGAGGCCGGCGTTGAAGGCCGGGCTGTTCCACTGGACGCGCTTGAGCTTGCCGTCGGCGCCTGCCACCAGGCCGAGCGAATAGGCGAAGTCGTCGTCGCGATCGGGGCTCCAGCCGTCGTCGTGCTTGTCGAAGGCGTTGGGCTCGTCGCCATACGCCAGGCGCCAGCCACTCTTGGCCAGGCCGTCGAGCGGCGCGCGCTGGCGGTGGTTGTCGAGGTGGTCGCGCAGGAAGCCGGCCCAGTCGTGCGGCTGCACGGCGTCCAGCGCGCGCACGACGTCGTCGAAGGTGTAGATCCTGGGGCGCGGCTCGCCAAGCGCGCCGCGCAACGGCTCGACGCCGAAGAAGGCCCGCGCGAAGTCGTCGAGCGAGCGCTTGCCCGCGCTCTTGTCGCGGATCAGCATGTCGGCCTCGAGCCAGATCAGCGTGCCTTCGTCGTAATAGTCGGCGGTGCGCTGCCAGTCCGGCCACTCGCGCGAGCCGCGCTCGGCGGCCATCGTGCCCTCATAAGTGGTGTCTTGCAGGCTGCGCCAGGCGCGGCCGCTGCGGTGGTCGTAGCTCGCGGCCAGCGAGGCGATGGCGTCGCGCGTCTGCTCGGGCGTCGCCAGCTTGCTGCGCGCGGCCAGCACGCGGCCCCAGAACTGCGTCTGGCCCTCGTACAGCCACAGCAGCGAATTGCGCATCGGCACGGTGTTGAAGTCGGGCGTCGCCAGATCGGCCGGGCGGCGCAGCTTGCCGTTCCAGGTGTGCACGTACTCGTGCGCGAGCAGGTCGCGGTTGCGCATCGACTCGGCCCAGTCCGACGAGAAGTAGATCGGCCGCACGGCGTTCTCGCTGCTTTCCATGTGCTCGAGACCCATGCCGCCGAACGAGTCGCTCAGCGCGAGCAGGAAGTCGTAGTTGCGATAGGGCCGGGTGCCGAACAGCAGGTCGGCCTGGCGCACCAGCGCGCGGTGCGCCTCGATCTGCGCCGGCTTGGCCTCCAATTGCTTCGCCTCGTCGGCCACCAGGTTCAGCGTCACCGGCTGCGCGTGGCCGGGCGCGTCGAGCGCGATGCGGCGCAGGTGGCGCGCGGCAAACACCGGCGAGTCGACCAGGGTCTCCAGCGTGACCGGCGCGTAGGCCGTGGCGTCGCTGCCGGCCGGGCGCAGCGCGGTGGCGGCTTGCCAGCCGGCCGGCAGCTTGAGGCTGGCCTGCACGACGATCTCGTGCGCCGCGCGACCGGCCGGGTAGAGCAGCACCGTCTCCCACTGCACGCCGAGGATCGCCGGCGTGATCGACATGCGCCCGGCGTCATGCGAGAGCGGCGCGATGTGCTGGAAGCTCAGCTCGAGGCGGCTGATGCCGGCCGGCACGTCGACGACGAAGGCGAACGGATCGACCGGATCGCGATGCCAGGCCAGCTGCCGCTCGCCGGCGCGCACCGTGAGGCCTGCAAGCCGGTCGATCGGGCCGTAGGGGCCGTGCGTGCCCGGCAGCCAGCGCGGGAACAAAAGGCGCAGCGGCCCGGGCTCCACCTGCAGCGACTCGCGCACCTGCAGCACGCGGTGGTCGAGATCGGTCGCGTCGACCGACAGCGTCAGGGTGGGGGAGAGGGTGGCGGCAGCAGGTGCCGCAGTGGCCAGGAACGGGGCCAGCGCGAGGGCGCACAGCAGCGTGCGCAGTCGGTGGAGCGTCATCGTGTGGCGGCAGGGCCCGCGGTGCGGGGTTGAACGACGGTGCGTGGCCGCTCGTGACGGCCCGCGCGAAAAGCCGCGATGGTAGGTGAACCGTGCGGGCCCCCGCACGGCGCTGCAAGGCGCCGCGCGGCGTTCAGCGGGCGTGCGTCACGCCGCCGTCGACCACCAGGGTCGAGCCGACCACGTAGTCGCCGGCGCGCGAGGCGAGGTAGATCGCGGCGCCGGCCATGTCCTCGTCGCGGCCGATGCGCCCGGCCGGCACGCGCCGGGCCACTGCCTCGGCCTCGTCGCGCGCGGCGCGGTTCATCTCGGAGGCGAAGGCGCCCGGCGCGATCGCGCTGACGACGATGTTGTTCTCGATCAGCCGCAGCGCCATGCGCCGCGTCAGCTGGATCAGGCCGGCCTTGCTGGCCGCGTATGAATAGGTTTCGAGCGGATTGACCGAGATGCCGTCGATCGAGGCGATGTTGATCACCTTGGCCGGGCGCGTCTCGGCGGCGCGCTGCAGCAGCCCGTGCAGCGCCTGCGTCAGGAAGAACGGCGACTTGAGGTTGAGGTCGACCACCTTGTCCCAGCCGCTTTCGGGGAACTCGTCGAACGGCGCGCCCCAGGCGGCGCCGGCGTTGTTGACCAGGATGTCCAGCCGCTCCTCGCGCGCGGCGAGCTGCGCGGCCAGCGCGCGCGCGCCCTCGACCGTCGATACGTCGGCCGGCAGCGAGACGCAGGGTCCGAGCTCCGAGAGCTCGCGCGCCGCGGCGTCGCAGGCCTCGGCCTTGCGGGCGCTGATGTAGACGCGCGCGCCTTGCGCCAGGAAGCCGGCGGCGATCATGCGGCCGATGCCGCGCGAGCCGCCGGTCACCAGCGCGACGCGGCCGCGCAGCGAGAACAGGTCGTTGGTGTTCATGGGCTGTCTCCTCGTGTCGTGGACGGATGCACGGCCCCACGCTAGCGCCGCGGCCCGGCGCGCACAGTCGCCTAGGAGTCAGCGCCCGCCGCGCGGACGCGAGACGTCGCGAAACAGCAGCATGTCCACGATCCTGGTCGAGGCGCCGTCGTAGAAGCCCTGGGCCGGCGTGCGCGGCGTCGACGGCGGGTTGTCGAGCGTGCCGAAGACCCAGTCCCACAGCGGCAGGTCGGCGTAGTTGTGGGCATGGACACCGCGCGCGTGGTGGATGCGGTGGCTCTCGGGCCGCTGGACGATCCAGCCCAGCCAGCGCGGCGTGCGCAGGTTGGCGTGCTGGAACACCGCCAGCACCGTCAGCACCGCCGAGGCCAGTGCGCCCGCCTCCGGCGACAGGCCCAGCACCGGATAGAGCACCAGGCTCGACCAGGTGACGAACAGCGCCGCGTCGATCGGGTGCAGGTAGTAGGCGCCCCAGGCGTCCAGGCTCTCGGCGCTGTGGTGCATCTGGTGGCCCAGCCGCCACAGCCAGTGGAAGCGGTGCGCGCCGCGGTGGTACCCGTAGTGCACGAGCTCGTAGGCCAGCACGCCGGTCGCCGCGCCGCCGGCGCTGCCGAGCGAGCCGAGCTGCAGCAGGCTTTTGCCGTCGAAGGCCTGGACCCAGGCGCTGCCGACCAGCATCGACAGCGCGAAGTTCAGCGCCGTGACGGCCAACGCCCGGGTGCGCCACCAGCGGCTGCGGCGCTCGTCGTGGCCCCGGTGCACGAGGTCGAGCAAAAGGAACGCCGGCAATGCGGCCAGCGCGACGATTTCATACCAGGACATGGCGTTCTCCTTCGGGGGCGGGGGCGGGGGCGGGTTGAAACGAAAGTGCGGCCGCAGCGGGCAGCGCGTGCAGCCAGCGCGCGACCGCCGCCGCCATCTCGCCGGCCGGCTCGCGAGCCCAGCTGAAGTGGCGCTTCCACGGCGGGTCGCGCACGACGCCCATCAGCCAGCGCCGCTCGATGCGGGCGCGGGCCAGCTTGGCGAGCAGCTCCTCGACCGCGCCGGGCGGCGCGACCGGGTCCTGCCGGATCGCCAGCGACAGCACGGGCAGCGCGAGGCGGCCGGCGGCGTCCTCGTGGTCGATCTCGCTGCCTTCGATGCGATAGCGGCCGGTCGTCGCGTTACGCGACCAGTCGCGCATGAAGCGCCGCGGCTGCTCGCCGCCGAAGCCGAGCCGATGGCCCGGGTACCACGGCAGCATCGCGGCCGTGGCGCGAATGCCGTGCACGGCCAGTGCCGCGCGCCAGCGCGCGCCGCGCGGCCAGGCGCGGTGGTGCGCGGTGCCGGCGGCCACGAGCACGAGGCCGGCGAGGTGCTCGCCGAGCTGGTGCGCGGCCAACGTCGCGAGCTGGCCGCCGAGGCTGTGGCCCAGCAGCACCAGCGGACGTCTCGGGTGCTGCCGCAGCAGGCGGCCGGCGAGCCGCGGGATGTCGTCCTCGACGATCTCGCGGTAACCGAAATCGGCGCCGTCGCGGGCGCGCGGACGGCTCTCGCCCTGGCCGCGCAGCTCGGCCCAGGCCACGCTGGCGCCGGCGAGTTCGGCCAGCCGCCGCGCGAACGGCTCGTAGTAGCGCGCCGGCGTGCCCATGGCCGGCAGGCCCAGCACGACGGGCGCACCGGCAAGACGCGTGTCGGGACCGTGGTGGATGAAGGCCGGCCCGGCCGAGGAATAGGCGTTGTCCATCGCACGCTCCTTCACAGCAGGCTGCCGACGAAGGACGCGCCGGCCTGCTCGCCGAACACGCCGGCGATCTGCGCGGCCAGGTCGATGCCTTCGGCCGCGATGCCGCGACGCACCGCGATGCCGGGTGCGGCCGCGGCGCGCAGCGCGGCGAGCGTCTCGGCGGTCGGGCGTTCGTGAAGGCGCGGGCGCGCCGAGCCGTCGTCCAGCAGCAGCACCGGCGCGCCCAGGCGCACGATCGAGAACGCGCAGTCGCCGGGGCGAGCCAGGTTCGCCCCGACCGACACGAAGCCGGCGAACGGCGCATCGGGCTGGGCGGCCAGCCGCCAGACGAAGTGGCCGCCCGCGCCGAAGCCCACCGCATAGCTGCGCCGCTGGGGCCCGAGGTGCGCAACCAGCGCGTGCACGAAGCCGACGTCGTCGACATCGAGCCGGCGCGCCGGCGACGGTGCGTGCAGGCGTCCGTCGTTCCAGCGGCCGGCGAGGCCAGCCGGGTGGACGACGCAGGCGCCGTGGACATCGGCCCAGCGCTCGAAGGCGCGCGCCGCTTGCGCCTGCACGGCGCTGCCGCCGCAGGGCGCGTCCTGCAGCAGCACGAACAGCGGCCCGCAGCCGATGTCGGCCGCGCCGCGGTACAGCCGCGCCGAACGCAGCCGCCCGCCCACGCGCAGGCGCAGCGACATCTCGCTGCCGCGCGGCGTCCATGCCGTCTGCGCACGGCCGGGGGCCGGCTCGTGCGGCACGGGCGAGCGCACTGCGATGTCGTTGAGGTAGGGTTGCATCTGGTGACTCCTCTTCGTCGAACACCGGTCTCGATGTCCACGGATCGCAGTCTTCCGGGCGCCCGTCCCGCGAACGTCCCTCGGCGCGTCGAGCTGTCGCTGCACGGCTGGCCCCGGCTATCGATCGACGGCGTCGAGCCGGCGCTCAAGCTCACGCGCGCGCTCGCGCTGCTGGCCTGCCTTGCCGAATCGCCCGGACAGCGCCTGCCGCGCGGCCCGCTGGCCGCGCGGCTGTGGCCCGACGCCGACGAAGCCCTGGGCCGCAGCCGGCTGCGGCGGCTGGTCTACAACCTCAACGCGGCCTGCGGCGTCGAACTGGTCTGCGGCGACGCGCACGAGCTGTGGTTCGCGGTCGCGCCGCGGGTCGACCTGCTGCAAACGCGCGCGGCCGCGCAGGCGCTGCTGGGCGATGCCGGCCACGGCCCCGGTCACGTGCAATGCGTGCTTGCCGCGCGGTCGCACGCGCTGCTCGACGGCTTCGAGGTCGATTCCGACCTGTTCGAGGCATGGCTCGCCCAGCGCCGCGCCGAGCACGTGCGATTGCTGGCGCGCGCGTGGCAACGCCTGGCCGAGCGCGAAGCGGCCGAAGGCGACGCGGCGCTCGCCGTCGAGGCGGCCGAGCGGCTGATCGCGCTGGACGCCTGCGCCGAACGTGCCTACGCCGCGCTGATCACCGCGCGGGCACGCCAGGGCGACGCGGCCGCCGTCGAGCAGGCCTACTTCCGCTGCGCCGAGGTCTTGCGCGCCGAGCTGGGCGTGCGGCCTTCAGCGGTGGTCGAGCGGGCGTACGCGGCGGCGGTCGCGCAGGCGCCGGCGCTCGAGGCTGCCGCGCGCATCGAGTTCGCGCAGACGCGCGAGGGCGCGGTTGCCTACACGGTGCTCGGCGGCAGCGGGCCGACGATGGTGCTGGTACCGGGCCTGCTCTCGCACATCGAGGTCGCGCTCGACGAGCCGCGGCTGCGCCGCGCGCTCGAGCGCCTGGCCGAGTTCAGCCGCGTGGTGCTGCTCGATCGCCGCGGCACCGGGCTGTCGGAGCGCGTCGGCGTGGAGCCGACCACGGCCGCGGCGGTGGAGGACATCGTCGCCGCGCTCGACCGACTGGGCGAGCGCCGCGCCATCCTGTTCGGCGCGTCGGTCGGCGGCACGATCGCGATCGACTGCGCGGCCTCGATGCCCGAGCGCGTCTCGGGACTGGTGCTCTACGGCTGCAACGCGCGCGGCAGCTGGGCCTGCGACTATCCCTGGGCGATGACGACCGAGCAGATGCAGCGCTGGCTCGAAGTGCTGCATGCCGAGTGGGGCGCGGCGACCAGCCTGGAGGCCTTCGCGCCGTCGGTCGCCGAGGAGCCGCAGATGCGGCAGTGGTGGGCGCGCATGCTGCGCACCGGCGTATCTCAGAACGGCATGGCGGCGATCCTGCGCGCCTTCCACCAGATGGACGTGCGCGATCGGCTGGCATCGCTGAAGACTCCGACGCTGGTGATCCAGCGCGCGGGCGATCGCATCGTGCGAGAAGGCGCGGGCCGTTACCTCGCCGGCGCGATCCCCGGTGCGCAACTCGTGATGCTGCCCGGAGAGGACCACTGGTGGTGGCACGGCGATGCCGAGGCGGTGCTTGCCGCGGTCGAGCGCTTCGTCAGCTCGCTGGGTTGAGGTTCAAGTCGACCCGGCTCACCTGCACCGTGACCTCCATGCCGAGGTAGGCGTTGGGCGGCCCGACCCAGCTGCCCGAGATCGGCGGGGCCTGGCGCGGGTCGCGTGCGACGCCGACGCGGATCAGCTGCGTGCCGCCCAGCAGGTTGTTGGTCGGGTCGAACGGCACCCAGCCGGCGCCCGGCAGATAGGCCTGCAGCCAGGCATGGGTGCTGCCGGCGCCGACCACGCCCCCGCCGTTGTCGGCCTTGGCGTCGTCGAGCGCCTGGTCGTAGAGGTAGCCGGAGACGAAGCGCGTCGCGATGCCGAGCCGGCGCGCCGCTTCCATCATCAGGAGCGCGAAGTCGCGGCAGCTGCCGCTGCCGAGCTCGAGCGTCTTGAGCGGCGACTGCGTGCCTTCCTCCTCGCGCGCGGCGTAGCTGAAGTGATCGCGGATGTGCTGGTTCATCTGCACCAGCATCTCGCGCGTGCCGGTCGGGCCGTCGGTGCGGATGAACTGCCGCGCCCATTGCATCAGCTTGCCGTCGGGATCGTCGTGCAGCGGGCGAAGGTAGTGCTCGAGGTCGAGGTACTCGTCGACCGTGTACGAGAACGGAAACTGCTCGGCCGAAGGCGCCAGCGGCAGCTCGAGGTTCTGCGTGTGCGCGTGCTCGATGCGGAAGGTGCACACGAAGCGCAGCTCGCTCGCCTCGGACTGGGGCTGCACCAGCGCGATCGAGTTCGAGTACGGGTCCTGGATCATGCGCACCGTGGCCTCGGGCGTGACCTGCAGGTCGGTCGCCAGCACGCGAAGGTCGTGGCTGTCGCGCGGGCGGAACATCACCCGGTGCTCGCCGAAGCGCACCGGCTGCGCGTAGCGATAGACGGTGGTGTGGGTGATGTCGTAGTGAACGGGCATCGCCGGCCCCCGTGTCGAATGCCTACATGCTGCGCCGGTACTGTCCGCCGACCTCGAACAGCGCATTCGTGATCTGGCCCAGCGAGCACACCCGCACCGCGTCCATCAGCACCTCGAACACGTTGCGGTTGTCGATCACCGCCTGCTGCAGCCGCTTGAGCATGGCAGGCGACGTGCCCGCGTTGCGGGCATGGAAGTCGGCCAGCCGCTTGAGCTGGCTTTGCTTTTCTTCCTCGGTCGAGCGGGCGAGCTCGAGCTCCTGCGGGATCGCGTCGCCGTGCGGGTTGCGGAAGGTGTTGACGCCGATGATGGGCAGCTCGCCGGTGTGCTTGAGCATCTCGTAGTGCATCGACTCGTCCTGGATGCGCCCGCGCTGGTAGCCGGTCTCCATCGCGCCGAGCACGCCGCCGCGCTCGCTGATGCGCTCGAACTCGGCCAGCACGGCCTCTTCCACCAGCTCGGTCAGCTCGTCGATCACGAACGCGCCCTGGTTCGGGTTCTCGTTCTTCGCCAGGCCCCACTCGCGGTTGATGATGAGCTGGATCGCCATCGCGCGGCGAACCGACTCCTCGGTCGGCGTGGTGATCGCCTCGTCGTAGGCGTTGGTGTGCAGCGAGTTGCAGTTGTCGTAGATCGCGATCAGCGCCTGCAGCGTGGTGCGGATGTCGTTGAACGCGATCTCCTGCGCGTGCAGGCTGCGCCCCGAGGTCTGCACGTGGTACTTGAGCTTCTGGCTGCGCTCGTTGGCGCCGTACTTCTCCTTCATCGCCACCGCCCAGATGCGCCGCGCGACGCGGCCGAGCACGGTGTACTCCGGGTCCATGCCGTTGCTGAAGAAGAAGCTCAGGTTGGGCGCGAAGTCGTCGATGTGCATGCCGCGCGCGAGATAGGCCTCCACGAAGGTGAAGCCGTTCGACAGCGTCATCGCGAGCTGCGAGATCGGGTTCGCGCCGGCCTCGGCGATGTGGTAGCCGGAGATCGACACCGAGTAGAAGTTGCGCACGTCGTGGTGCACGAAGTACTCGGCGATGTCGCCCATCACCTTCAGCGAGAACTCGGTCGAGAAGATGCAGGTGTTCTGACCCTGGTCTTCCTTGAGGATGTCGGCCTGCACCGTACCGCGCACGTTGGCCAGCACCCAGGCGCGGATCTTGGCGGCCTCGGTGTCGGTCGGCTCGCGGCCGTTCTCGGCCTTGAACTTCTCGAGGTTCTGGTCGATCGCGGTGTTCATGAACATCGCGAGGATCGTCGGCGCGGGGCCGTTGATCGTCATGCTGACCGAGGTGCTCGGGTTCGTGAGGTCGAAGCCGGAGTACAGCACCTTCATGTCGTCGAGCGTCGCGATGCTCACGCCCGAGTTGCCGACCTTGCCGTAGATGTCGGGCCGCGGCGCCGGGTCGGCGCCGTAGAGCGTGACCGAATCGAACGCGGTGGACAGCCGCTTGGCCGGCATGCCCTCGCTCACGACCTTGAAGCGGCGGTTGGTGCGAAAGGCGTCGCCCTCGCCGGCGAACATGCGGGTCGGATCCTCGCCCTCGCGCTT
The DNA here is from genome assembly GCF_049446155.1 of Caldimonas sp. KR1-144. Classification (NCBI taxonomy): domain Bacteria; kingdom Pseudomonadati; phylum Pseudomonadota; class Betaproteobacteria; order Burkholderiales; family Sphaerotilaceae; genus Caldimonas; species Caldimonas sp. KR1-144. The sequence goes on along the minus strand of NZ_JBMSEE010000009.1, from coordinate 21,423 downwards.
GAACGCGAACACGCCGGCGGTGTAGGGGAAGCTGCCCGGCACGTTTTCCAGCATCAGCCACTTGAGCAGCTCGCCGTGGTCTTCCCAGCTCGGCAGCACGACCTTGCGGATCTTGGTACCCGACAGCGACGTCGTGACCAGCGACGTGCGGATCTCCTTGTCGCGGATCTTCACGACGTACTCGTCGCCGGCGTAGGCGCGCTGCATCTCGGGCCATTGCGCGAGCAGCTTCCTGGCCGCGCCGTCCAGGCGCGACTCGCGCTCCGCGGCGAGGTTGAGCGCGGCCTCGGCGGCGCGCGGCTTGTCGGGTTTGCCGTGGTTGAGCATCGCGGCGGCGGCGCGCAGCTGCTGGATCTCGCGCGCCAGCACGGCCTGGGCGCGCGCATGCTGCTTGTAGCCGCGCACGGTCTCCGAGATCTCGGCCAGGTAGCGCACGCGCGCCGGCGGCACGATCGGCGTCTGGTGCGTGCTGTGGCGCGTCGCCACCTTGGGCAGGCGGCCCTCCTTGAGCGGCAGGCCCAGTTCGGCCAGGCGCGCGCCGAGCGCCTGGTACAGCGCGGTGACGCCGTCGTCGTTGAAGCGGCTGGCCATCGTGCCGAACACCGGCATCTGCTCGGGCTTCTTCGTGAAGGCCTCCTTGTTGCGCTGGACCTGCTTGCTCACGTCGCGCAGCGCGTCGGCCGCGCCCTTGCGGTCGAACTTGTTGATCGCCACGAACTCGGCGAAGTCGAGCATGTCGATCTTCTCGAGCTGGCTCGCGGCGCCGAACTCCGGCGTCATCACGTACATCGGCACGTCGACGTGGGGCACGATGGCCGCGTCGCCCTGGCCGATGCCCGAGGTCTCGACGATCACGAGGTCGAAGCCGGCCGCCTTGCACGCGGCGATCACGTCGGGCAGCGCCTGGCTGATCTCGCTGCCGGCCTCGCGCGTGGCGAGCGAGCGCATGTACACGCGCGGGCCTTTCGACCACGGGCCGATCGCGTTCATGCGGATGCGGTCGCCCAGCAGCGCGCCGCCGCTCTTGCGGCGCGAGGGGTCGATCGAGATCACCGCGATGCGCAGCGCGTCGTCCTGGTCCAGCCGCAGGCGGCGGATCAGCTCGTCGGTGAGGCTGGACTTGCCGGCGCCGCCGGTGCCGGTGATGCCGAGCACGGGGGCCTTGGCGGCCTTGGCGGCGTCGTGGATCGCGGCCTTGAGCTTGTCGTCGGCGGTGCCGGCCTCGAGCGCGCTGATCGCCTGGGCCAGGGCGCGCCACGCGGCCTCGCTGTGGCCGGCCAGTGCCTTTGCGCTCTTCGGCGCGCCGAAGAGCGCGCCCTGGTCGGCGCGCATCAGCATCTCGCCGATCATCCCCTGCAGGCCCATGCGCTGGCCGTCCTCGGGGCTGAAGATGCGCACGCCGTGCTCGTGCAGGTCGCGGATCTCGGCCGGCACGATCACGCCGCCGCCGCCGCCGAACACCTGGATCGTCTCGCCGCCGCGCTCGCGCAGCAGCTGCACCATGTACTTGAAGTACTCGACGTGGCCGCCCTGGTAGCTGCTGACCGCGATCCCGTGCGCGTCTTCCTGCAGCGCGGCGGTGACCACCTCGTCGACCGAGCGGTTGTGCCCCAGGTGGATCACCTCGGCGCCCATACTCATCAGGATGCGGCGCATGATGTTGATCGACGCGTCGTGGCCGTCGAACAGCGAAGCCGCGGTCACGAAGCGCAGCTTCTGGGTCGGACGGTATTCGGCGAGAGCCTTGAAGTCGGCGGCGAGGTCGGTCATGCGTGTCTCCGGCGCGTCTTGTCTGCAGCAGGCGCCAATCCTAAGGGAATTCGGCGCGTTGTTGACGTTTACGTAAACGTCATTCCGCCATGGCCCAGCCTGACCGCCACCGTTCGTCGGCTCGACGTACGCCTGCCCAGGACAAGCGCCGCGGGGCACGGGTCTTGCTGCGCCGCAACACCTGAACCGCCACCTCTCATGAGCAGCTCAACGCCCCAGCCCTCGGCGCGCGCGCTGCGCGTGCTGCTGATCGACGACGGCGCGCACCGCGTCGGGCAGATCCGCGACGAGCTGGCGCGCCAGGGCTGCGACGTCGTCGGCGTGATCGAACAAGCCACTTTGGTGCACGACTGCGTGCTGCGGCTCGCACCGGATGTGGTCATCGTCGACAGCGAGTCGCCCACGCGCGACACGCTCGAGCACCTGGCGGTGCTGTCCTCGCGCAATCCGCGCCCTGTCGTGGTGTTCTCCGAGGACGACGCCGAGGATCCGATGCGCCTGGCCCTCAAGGCCGGCGTCAGCGCCTACGTGGTCTCCGGCCTGCAGGCCGAGCGCCTCACGCCGGTGCTCAAGGTCGCGATCGCGCGCTACGAGCAGGAGGCCGAGCTGCGCGCCCGGCTCGACGACGCGCAGGCGCAGCTGGCCCAGCGCAAGACGATCGAGCGCGCCAAGGGCCTGCTGATGAAAAGCGCCGGCGTCGACGAGGACGCGGCCTACCAGCGGCTGCGGCGCATGGCGATGGACCGCGGGTTGAAGCTGCACGAGGTGGCGGCCAAGGTGATCGAGGCGCACGACTTGTTGGCGGGCTGAGGGGCGTGCCTTGGGCCGTGCCTTGCCGGGGCCGCGCACAGCCTGTCCTGGCTGCCGTGTTGACTCCGCCAAGAGAAACAGTGGTGCCTTGCAAGGGGATGGGCAGGCCGCCGGGGGCGCGCCTGTGCGGCGCCGAGGAGCACAGCTTCGGGGGCGGCGCGCACGCAGTGCGCGCTTCGACAGCTGACTCGCCGCGACTGTTCGAGCGCAGCGAACGCAGTGAGCGAAGCGAGTTGAGCGGCGCGCCCCCGAGGCGAGCACCGCAGGGCAGTCGCGCGCAGCGCGACCGCTGCACCGAAGCGCCCCCGGCGGCCTGCCCGTCCCCTTGCAACCTGCCCGACACAAGCCTGGCACGCTAGCTGCATAACCCACCCCCGAGAGCCGCAACGGCGCGGCCCTCGCCCCAAACAGGTTCGGACACAGGCGTCCGGTCGTTTCCGCTGCACCGCAGTGGTTCGATCGCGACGCCTTTTTGTTTTTTCTTCGAGGTGGAAACGATGACGAGCAAGCCGCAACGACCGGCCCAACAACCGCCCCAACAACCGCGAGAGGGTCTGATGAGCGAAGAGCGACGCCACTTCATCAAGGGCACGGCCGCCGCGGCGCTGACTGCGAGCGTGGGTGCCGGCATGACGCCGCGCGTGTGGGCCGCCGGCTCCGACGCGCCCGAGAAAAAGGAAGTGCGCATCGGCTTCATCCCGCTGACCGACTGCGCCTCGGTGGTGATGGCCTCGGTGCTCAAGTTCGACGAGAAGTACGGCATCAAGATCATCCCGACCAAGGAAGCCTCCTGGGCCGGCGTGCGCGACAAGCTCGTCAACGGCGAGCTCGACATGGCGCACGTGCTCTACGGCCTGATCTACGGCGTGCACCTGGGCATCGGCGGTCCCAAGAAGGACATGGCGCTGCTGATGACGCTCAACCACAACGGCCAGGCGATCACGCTGTCGAAGAAGCTGGCCGAAAAGGGCGCGGTCGACGGCACCAGCCTCGCCAAGCTGATGGGCACCGACAAGCGCGAATACACCTTTGCGCAGACCTTCCCCACCGGCACCCACGCGATGTGGCTGTACTACTGGCTCGCGACCTACGGCGTCAACCCGATGAAGGACGCCAAGATCATCACCGTGCCGCCGCCGCAGATGGTCGCCAACATGCGCGTGGGCAACATGGACGGCTACTGCGTCGGCGAGCCCTGGGGCCACCGCGCCATCATCGACGGCATCGGCATCACCGGCGTCACGACGCAAGACATCTGGAAGGACCACCCCGAGAAGGTTCTCGGCACCACGTCCGACTTCGTCAAGCAGAACCCCAACACCGCGCGCGCGGTGATCATGGCCGTGCTCGAGGCCAGCCGCTGGATCGACGCCGGCTTGCAGAACAAGAACAAGATGGCCGAGACCATCGCCGAGAAGTCCTACGTCAACACCAGCGTCGACGCGATCAACCAGCGCATCCTGGGCCGCTACCAGAACGGCCTGGGCAAGACCTGGGACGACCCGAACTACATGAAGTTCTTCAACGACGGGTCGGTCAACTTCCCCTACCTGTCCGACGGCATGTGGTTCCTCACCCAGCACAAGCGCTGGGGCCTGCTCAAGGACCACCCCGATTACCTGGCCGTGGCCAAGCAGGTCAATCAGGTCGAGCTCTACAAGCAGGCCGCCTCGCAACTCAAGATCAGCGTGCCGGCCAGCCCCATGCGCAGCAGCAAGCTGATCGACGGCACGCTGTGGGACGGCAAGGACCCGGCCAAGTACGCCGACAGCTTCAAGGTCCGCGCCTGAGTTCGCCCGCGAAAGGAGTCCGCCATGGTCAGTGCCGTGTTCCATTCACCGCTCGAGGCCGGCTCGGTGAGCCAGGTCTCTTCGACCGCCGTGCCGGCGCCGCGTGCGGCCGTTGCGGCCAACGAGCCTCAGGCTCAACCGACGCGCGCGGCCCGCGAGCCGCTCGTCGACTGGCGCGCGCTCGGCTTCGCCGTGATCCCGCCGATCGCCGGCCTCGCGCTTTTGGTCGGCATCTGGGCGCTGCTGACGATGAAAGGCGGCTCCTTTCCCACACCGGCAGCCACCTTCGATGCCGCCGTCAAGCTCTTTTCGGATCCGTTCTACCGCAACGGACCGAATGACCAGGGCATCGGCTGGAACATCCTGAACTCGCTGCAGCGCGTGGGCATCGGCTTCGGGCTCGCGGCGCTGGTGGGCATTCCGCTGGGCTTCGCGCTGGGGCGCTTCGCGGTGCTCAACCGCATGGTCGCGCCCTTGATCAGCCTGCTGCGCCCGGTCTCGCCGCTGGCGTGGCTGCCGATCGGTCTCCTGGTGCTCAAGAGCGCCAATCCGGCGGCGATCTGGACCATCTTCATCTGCTCGATCTGGCCGATGATCCTCAACACCGCCCAGGGCGTGCAGCGCGTGCCGCAGGACTACCTCAACGTCGCGCGCGTGCTCAACCTCAGCGAGTGGAAGGTGATGACCAAGATCCTCTTCCCGGCGGTGCTGCCCTACATGCTGACCGGCGTGCGCCTGTCGGTGGGCACGGCCTGGCTGGTGATCGTCGCGGCCGAGATGCTGACCGGCGGCGTGGGCATCGGCTTCTGGGTCTGGGACGAGTGGAACAACCTCAACGTCCCGCACATCCTGATCGCGATCGTCGTGATCGGCGTCGTCGGCCTGCTGCTCGAGCAGGCGCTGATGCTCGTCGCGCGGCGCTTCTCGTTCGACGACTGACGGAGTTCCGAGATGGCTTCCTACCTCCAGATCGAAAACGTCGAGATGGTCTTCTCGACCCGCAAGGGCCGCTTCCACGCGCTGCGCGAGATCAACCTGCAGGTCCAGCGCGGCCAGTTCGTCACGCTGATCGGACACTCGGGCTGCGGCAAGAGCACGCTGCTCAACCTCATCGCCGGCCTGACGCGCCCGACCGGGGGCGCGCTGATCTGCGACGGCCGCGAGATCGCCGCGCCCGGCCCCGAGCGCGCGGTGGTGTTCCAGAACCACTCGCTGCTGCCCTGGCTCTCGTGCCTGGACAACGTGCTGCTGGCGGTCGAGCGCGTGTTCGGCGCGAGCGAGAAGAAGGCCCAGCTCAAGGCGCGCGCGCAGGCCGCGCTCGACCTGGTGGGCCTTTCGCACGCGGCGTCCAAGCGCCCGCACGAGATCTCCGGCGGCATGAAGCAGCGCGTGGGCATTGCGCGCGCGCTGGCGATGGAGCCCAAGGTCCTGCTGATGGACGAGCCCTTCGGCGCGCTCGACGCGCTGACCCGCGCGCGGCTGCAAGACGAGCTGATGAAGATCGTCAAGGCCACCGGCTCGACCGTCGTGATGGTCACGCACGACGTCGACGAGGCGGTGCTGCTCTCGGACCGCATCGTGATGATGACCAACGGCCCCGCGGCGACGATCGGCGAGGTGGTCGAGGTGCCCCTGCCGCCGCTGAGCGAAGGGCCGCGCTCGCGCCTCGAGCTGGCGCACGACAGCGCCTACCTGCAAACGCGCGAGCGCGTGCTCGAGTTCCTGTACCGCAAGCAGGCGCACCTGGAGGTGCAGGCGGCCTGAGGGGCTCGTGCCTGCCGGCACGCGCGAACTCAGGACAACAACACCTGCAGGCTGTGCTCGCAGCTGTCCGTCAGGCGGTCCAGCTGCTCCAGCAGCGCCTCGGCCGCATGCGCCACCGCGGCCGGGTCGCTCGAATGCAGGGCGCGCAGCAGCACGCGCCAGCCTTCGCGCGACGCGGCCAGCGCCGCGCGGATCTCGGGCGAGGACAGCGGCGTCGCCTCGATCTCGCGCAGCGCCTGCTCGAACTCGTCCATGCCGGCCTGCAGCCGCTCGCCGCGCTGAGGCAGCGGCGCCAAGGCCGCCAGCAGCGCCTCCTTGGCCAGGCGCTGCGTGCGCATGCGCTGGCGCCCGCAAAGGTTGACGATGCCCAGCGCGCGCCGCGCGCCGTGTGCCTCCAGCGCCGCGGTGAGCGCATCGGCGGCGGCCAGCAGCGCGTCGGCGCACTCGTCGGCCTGGACCAGGCTCTGGGGCGTGAGCCGCACGGCCAGCGCCTGCTGCAGCGCCTTCCAGACCGCGGTGGCCGCCGCGAGGGCCTGGGCGGCTTCGCCGTCGAGGCCGAGCGTCGCGAGGTGGTCGAGATTGGCCTGCGCGCGCTTCGCGGCCTGCGCCTGGCGTTCGCGCGCGCCTTGCGCGTCGACGCGCGCGAGCCGCTGCGCCGCCAGCGAGACCAGGCGCTGCGAGAGCATGCGCAGCTGCCCGGCGCGGTTGACCGCCTCGGCCCAGCGCGCCGCGTCGATCACCGAGCGCGACACCTCGGTGAGCTTGAGGTTGGCGTGCATCGCGGTGCTGCGCAGCAGCTTGAAGGCATCGTCCTCGGCGATCGCGCGCGCCGACATCAGCAGCCCCTTGGCGCGGTCGACCCACTTGCGCTCGTCGAGCTGGGCGCGCGCGCCGGCCTCGCGTTCGTGCAGCGCCTGCGCGTGCGCGATGCGCACGGCGAGCCGCGGCGCGTCGAGCGTGGCGTCCCAGCCGGCGACGCCGGCCTCGGCCAGCGCGCGCGCCTGACCAGGGTCGTCGAGCGGGCCGATCACGCACAGCGCGCACGGCGGCGCGCCGCGCCAGGCGGCGAGCGCCGGCAGCACATCGGCCGCGCCCTGCGGCAGCCAGCAGACGATCAGCGACGGTGCATGGGCGGCGGCCAGCTGCACCATCGTGAGGCGGCTGCCTTCGATCGGCGCGCCGGCGCCGGCGGCTTCGAGCGCCGCGCGCAGCGCCTGCGCGTCGCCAGGCGTTTCGGTGATCGCGAGCACTGGCGCGGCTTGGCGGGGAGGGGGGCTCATGCGTCCGAGGATAACGGTGCGGCGCTGCAGCATTTGGCACGGTGCTTGCGAGAAGCGGCCTGCGGTGTAACGACGCACCGCCATCGTGAAGCGCCACCGCTGGCGCCTGTCTCACGCAACGCCGGGGCGCCGTCCGCGCTGTCCTGGCCAATCGATCAACACCTGCTGTCCCGGCCGTAGCTCGCTTCGGCCCCGCTGGTCATCCGACTCGAACGCCGCCATGTCTTCGTTCAAGACCTTCATCCGCTCCGGCCACTGGCCGACGCTGGCGGCTTCGTTCCTCTATTTCGACTTCTGCTTCGCGGTCTGGGTGCTCAACGGCGCGATGGGACCGTTCATCAGCGAGAGCTTCGGCCTCGACGCGGCGCAAAAGGGCTTCATGCTCTCGGTGCCCATCCTGGCCGGCGCGCTGATGCGCTTCCCGCTCGGCGTGCTGTCGCAGTACATCGGCCGCAAGAACGCCGCGATGGTCGAGATGTCGCTGATCGTCGCGGCGCTGGGCTTCGGCTTCTTCTTCGTCGACAGCTACGACCGCGTGCTCGCGATGGGCGTGCTGCTGGGCATCGCCGGCGCGAGCTTCGGCGTCGCGCTGTCGCTCGGCTCGGGCTGGTACCCGCCCAAGTACAAGGGCCTGGCGATGGGCATCGCCGGCGCCGGCAACTCGGGCACCGTGCTGGCGGTGCTGTTCGCGCCGCCGCTGGCGCAGCACTTCGGCTGGCAGACGGTCTACGGCCTGGCCGCGCTGACGATGCTGCTGCCGATGGCCGTGATGTGGCTTGCCGCCAAGGAGCCGCCCGACCGCGAGCAGCAGAGCTTGCGCGAGCACGTCGCCTGCCTGTTCGAGAAGGACGGCTGGGCCTTCAGCCTGATCTACATCGTCACCTTCGGCGGCTTCATCGGCCTGGCGAGCTTCCTGCCGACCTATTTCTACGACCAGTTCAAGGTCAGCAAGATCGAGGCGGGCCAGCTCACGATGCTCGCGACGCTGATGGGCTCGGCGGTGCGCGTGCTCGGCGGCTACGTGTCCGACCGCGTCGGCGGCATCAACACGCTGACCGGCGTGCTGCTGCTGGTGGCGCTGACGCTCACGATGTGCGGCGTGCTCGGCCATTCGCTGGCCGCGACGACGCTGCTGTTCATGCTGTGCTTCGCCGCGCTGGGCGCCGGCAACGGCGCGCTGTTCCAGCTGGTGCCGCTGCGCTGGCCGCTGACCACCGCGGTCGCCGGCTCGATGATCGGCGAGGTCGGTGCGCTCGGCGGCGGCTTCCTGCCCAATGCGATGGGCCTGTCCAAGCAGTTCAGCGGCAGCTACCTGTTCGGCTTCCTGTCGTTCGCCGCGCTGGCGCTGCTGATGCTCGGCATGCTGCGCGTGGTGCAGATCCGCTGGACGCGCACCTGGGCCGAGAAGGGCGGGCGCGCGAAGCCGGCGGCCGCGGTGCACGAGTCGCCCGCGCAGGCGGCGCAGATCACGAGCGTCAAGCTCGACGCGGGCAACGCATCATGAAGCCGCGCCCCTCGTCCTCGTCAGCGCGGCAGGAACAGCAGCCACACGACGAGCAGCACGTTGAACAGCAGCGAGACCGCCAGGCCGATCTGCCACAGCGCCATCGGGTCGCGCTGCAGCAGCGGCGTCGCGGGCGGTGCGCTGACCGGGCGCGAGGCGCCGCGCTCGAGCGCGAGCAGCATCTCCTCGGCGGTCTCGAAGCGCAGCTTCGCATCGAGCGCGAAGGACTTGGCCAGCAGGTGGTCGAGCCAGATCGGCACGTCGGGGCGCAGCCGCGACGCGGGCACCGGGTCGCGCCGGAAGCGCCCGCTCTGGTAGGGCTCGATCTCGCCGTAGGGCAGGCGGCCGGTGAGCCAGCGGTACAGCGTGACGCCGAGCGCGAACAGGTCGCTGCCGGCGTCGGCGTTCGCGCCCTCCCACTGCTCGGGGTTCATGTAGCTCGGCGTGCCGGCGTGCAGCTCGCGCTGCGCGCCGCTCTCGCGCCCGCTCAAGGCGCCGCCGAGGTCGAGGATGCGCCACTGGCCGTCGTCGCCGAGGTGCAGGTTGCCGGGCTTGATGTCGCGGTGCACGACGCCCTGGCGGTGCAGGCGGCCGAGCGCGCGCACCAGCGCGATCGCCGCGCGCAGCGCCTCGTCGACCTGCGGCAGCGTGCCGGCGCCGATCATCTGTTCCATCGTGCGCCCGCCGTGCCAGTCGAACACGACGTACAGCGCGCTGGCGTCGGCCGCGCGCTCGCGCACGCGCACGAAACCCGGCTCGCCGCCGGCCGTGACGCGCTGGCCCAGCCAGGCCTCGTGCGCGAGCATCGCGCGCTCCTCCTGGTCGGAGGCGCGCGCCGGGTGCAGCGTCTTCAGCGCGACGAGCTCGCGCGTGGCCTCGTCGCGCGCCTGGTAGAGCCGGTGCACGCCGCTGTCGGCGATCAGCGCGGTGATCGTGAAGCCGTCGAGCTTGTCGCCGACGCGCAGCGAGCCCACGGCGGGCAGGCGGCGCGTGTCGGCCAGCTCGTCGTGCAGCTGGCGCTCGTCGAGGCCGGTCACGCGGATCACCAGCGCGGTCGCGTTGTCCTGGCTGCCCGCGGCCAGCGCCGCGTCGACGAGCGCATCGCTCGCCGCCTGCGCGCTGCCGCCGTGCGCGAGCACGCCCAGCCTGGTCGGCTTGAGCGCGCCATGCACGCCGTCGCTCGTGAGCACGAAACAGTCGCCGAGGCGCACCTCGCCTTGCGCGTAGTCGACGCGCACCGCGTCGTCGAGGCCGATCGCGCGCGTCAGCCGGCTGCGCTGGTCGAGCTGCTCGAAGGCATGGTCGTGGCTGAGCTGCAGCACGTCGAGTACCGCCGCGCCGTCGTCGGCCGCGCGCTTGCGGCACAGCCAGGCGCGCGAGTCGCCCACGTGGGCCAGCGTCCAGGTCTGGCCGCGCAAGGCAAGGGCGGTGAGCGTGGTCATCGCCATGCCGCCGTCGCTCGTCTGGCGGCGGCGGTTGTGGTCGCACAGCCAGGCGTTCTGCGCGCCGATCAGCCGATCGAGCGCGACCGTGGTCTCCCAGGTCTCCGGCGTCGCGAAGAAGTCCGCGAGCAGGCCCATCACCGTGGTCTGCGCGGCCTCGAGGCCGTGCCCGCCGGTCGACACGCCGTCGGCCACCGCGGCGATCAGTCCGCGGCTGCGGTCCTCGGTCTGCGCGGCGCCCCCGAAATCCTCGTTCGCGGCGCGCGGGCCGCGGCGGCTCGTGTAGCCGATCTCCACCTCGAAGCTCATCGCTCGATTGTTACCGCGCGGGGCCGCGTGGCCGTCTCGTCGCAAGGAAAGGAAGGTGTCCGATGAAGAAGTCCAGGCTCGTGCTCATCGGTAACGGCATGGCCGGCGTTCGCACGCTCGAGGAGCTGCTGAAGATGGCGCCGGACCTCTACGACATCACGGTGTTCGGCGCCGAGCCGCACCCCAACTACAACCGCATCCTGCTGTCGCCGGTGCTGGCCGGCGAGCAGACGATCGACGAGATCATCCTCAACCCGCTCGACTGGTACGCCGAGAACGGCATCACGCTGCACCTCGGCAAGACCGTGACCGAGATCGACCGCGTGCGGCGCGTCGTGCGCGCCTCCGACGGGGATGGAAACGTCACCGAGGCGCCCTATGACCGCCTGCTGATCGCCACCGGCTCCAATCCCTTCATCCTGCCGGTGCCCGGCAAGGATCTGCAGGGCGTGATCAGCTACCGCGACATCGCCGACACGCAGGCGATGATCGACGCGGCCGCCAAGTACAAGCACGCGATCGTGATCGGCGGCGGCCTGCTCGGCCTCGAGGCGGCCAACGGCCTGATGCTGCGCGGCATGCAGGTCACCGTGGTGCACATCGCGCCGTGGCTGATGGAGCGCCAGCTCGACGAGACCGCGGGCCAGCTGCTGCAGCGCTCGCTGGAGCAGCGCGGCCTGAAGTTCGAGATCGGCGCGCAGACCGCGGCGCTGATCGGCGACAAGGACGGCCGCGTGATGGCGGTGCAGTTCAAGGACGGCCGCGAGCTGCCCGCCGACCTGGTGGTCATGGCCGCCGGCATCCGCCCCAACACCGCGCTGGCCGAGAAGGCCGGCATCCACTGCAACCGCGGCATCGTCGTCAGCGACACGCTGCAGACCGTGACCGACCCGCGCATCTACGCGATGGGCGAATGCGCCGCGCACCGCGGCGTGGCCTACGGTCTCGTGGCGCCGCTGTTCGAGCAGGCCAAGGTCTGCGCGACGCACCTGGCGCAGTTCGGGATCGGCCGCTACGTCGGCTCGCAGGTCAGCACCAAGCTCAAGGTCACCGGCATCGATCTCTATTCCGCCGGCGACTTCATGGGCGGCGAGGGCTGCGAGGAGATCGTGATGAGCGATCCCTATGCCGGCGTCTACAAGAAGCTGGTGGTCAAGGACGACAAGCTGGTCGGCGCCTGCCTCTACGGCGACACGGTCGACGGCAGCTGGTACTTCAAGCTGGTGCGCGAGGGCCGCAAGATCCACGACATCCGCGACCGCCTGATGTTCGGCGAATCGAACCTCGGCGACACCGGCCACGAGGGCCAGAACCGCGCGGTCGCGATGGCCGACACCGACGAGGTCTGCGGCTGCAACGGCATCACCAAGGGCCAGATCGTCAAGGCGATCAAGATGCAGGGCCTGTTCACGCTCGACGAGGTGCGCAAGTGCACCAAGGCGAGCGCGAGCTGCGGCTCCTGCACCGGTCTGGTGGAACAGCTGCTGATGGCCACCGCCGGCGGTGACTACTCGGCCGCGCCCAAGACCAAGGCCGTGTGCGGCTGCACCGACCTCGGCCACCAGGCGGTGCGCGACGCCATCCGCGAGCAGCACCTCACGAGCGTGGACGGCGTCTACAAGGCCCTGGCCTGGCGCACGCCCAACGGCTGCTCGAGCTGCCGCCCGGCGATCAACTACTACCTGCTGTCGACCTGGCCCAAGGAGGCGGTCGACGATCCGCAAAGCCGCTTCATCAACGAGCGCAGCCACGCCAACATCCAGAAGGACGGCACCTACAGCGTGATCCCGCGCATGTGGGGCGGCGAGACCACGGCGGCCGAACTGCGCCGCATTGCCGACGTGGCCGACAAGTACAAGATTCCCACCGTCAAGGTCACCGGCGGCCAGCGCATCGACCTGCTGGGCGTCAAGAAGGAAGACCTGCCGCAGGTCTGGAAAGACCTCGACATGCCCAGCGGCCATGCCTACGCGAAGGCGCTGCGCACCGTGAAGACCTGCGTCGGCAGCGAGTGGTGCCGCTTCGGCACGCAAGACAGCACGCAGATGGGCAAGGACCTCGAGCGCGCGCTGTGGCGCATGTACGCACCGCACAAGGTCAAGCTCGCGGTCAGCGGCTGCCCGCGCAACTGCGCCGAAAGCGGCATCAAGGACGTGGGCGTGATCGGCGTCGACTCCGGCTGGGAGCTCTATGTCGGCGGCAACGGCGGCATCAAGACCGAAGTGGCGCAGTTCTTCTGCAAGGTCAAGACGGCCGAGGAGGTGCTGGAGTACAGCGGCGCCTTCTTGCAGCTCTACCGTGAGGAGGGCTGGTACCTCGAGCGCACCGTGCATTACATCAACCGCGTCGGCCTGGACGTCGTGAAGAAGAAGATCCTCGACGACGCCGAGAACCGCAAGGCGCTGTGGGCGCGGCTGCAGTTCGCGCTCGACGGCGAGCCCGACCCGTGGTTCGAGTTCAACAAGGCGCAGGTCGACGTGCGGCAGTTCGCGCCGCTGACGCTGGCTTGAGTCGAGGCACGATGAGCATGACCGCCGTGACCTGCGTTCGACGCCGCTCGCTGCTGGTCGCAAGTGCCTGCGCGGCCGCGCTGCCCGCGCGCGCCCAGGTGCAGGACCTCAACGACGCGATCAACAAGGCCGGTCGCCAGCGCATGCTGTCGCAGCGCCTGGCCAAGGCCTACCTCGCGCTCGGGCAGGGCATCGAGCCCGACGCGGCGCGCCGCGTGCTGGACCAGTCGCTCGCGACCTTCGATCGCCAGCTGGTCGAGCTGCGCGCGTACGCGCCGAACGCCGCGATCCGCGAGACCTACCAGGCGCTCGACGCCGCCTGGAGCGAATACAAGAGCCTGCTGGTCGGCGCCGCGCCGGCACGCGACAAGACCGCGCGCCTCGTGAATCTCGACGCCAGCGTGCTCGCGCTGGCCCACCAGGGCACGCAGCAGTACGAGGTGGCGTCCGGCCGCGCGGTCGGCAAGCTGGTCAACGTGGCCGGCCGCCAGCGCATGCTGTCGCAGCGCACCGCCAAGTTCTACCTGGCCCTGGCCTGGCAGCCCGAGCTGCCCGGCGCGGCCGCCGAGCTCGACAAGGCGCGGCGCGAGTTCGTCAGCGCGCATGCCCTGCTCGACGAGGCGCCGCAGGCCACGTCCGACATCCGCGAGCGGCTCGCGCTGGCGCAGAACCAGTGGGTGTTCTTCGACAACGCGCTGCAGCGCGCGGGCGAATCCGGCGCAGCCGCGCGCCGCGCCACCGACGTGTTCCGCACCAGCGAAAACATTCTTCAGGTGATGGACCAGGTGACCGGCCTGTTCGCGCGCCTGGCCTGAGCAAGATCCAGAGGAGAACGCAATGAGCGACTGGAAGCCTCTTTGCAGCGTTGACGACATCCCCAAGCTCGGCGCGCGCCGCGTGCAGCGCCAAAGCGGCGCCGACGTCGCGGTGTTTCGCACCGCCGACGATCGCGTGTTCGCGCTGCTCGACCGCTGCCCGCACAAGGCCGGCCCGCTGAGCCAGGGCATCGTGTTCGGCGATCGCGTCGCCTGCCCGCTGCACAACTGGACCATCGGCCTGGCCGACGGCGCGGCGGTCGCGCCCGATGTCGGCACGACGCCGCGCTTCGCGGTGAAGGTCGAAGGCGGGCGGGTGTTTCTCGATCTCGACGAGCTCAACAGCGTGGCGACCGAGCCGGTGGCGGCGTGCGCCGGCGGCTGCGAGCACGCTTGATGCAGGAAGAGGCTTGATGTGATGCCGCGCCGGCCCCTCACCCCCCGCCCTCTCCCGCCCGCGGGAGAGGGAGCCCAGCGGCCCGGCATTGGCAAGCCACTCCCTCTCCCGCGGGCGGGAGAGGGCTGGGGTGAGGGTTGCGCCGAGCCCATCGAACGGTGAACTGACATGCGCGAAACCCGCTCCACCTGCCCCTACTGCGGCGTCGGTTGCGGCGTCATCATCGAAAGCGACGGCGCGCAGATCACCGGCGTGCGCGGCGATCCGGATCACCCGGCCAACTTCGGTCGCCTGTGCACCAAGGGCCAGAACCTGCACCTCACGGCCACGCAACCGGTGCTGCTGCATGAGCGACTGCGCCAGCCGATGCAGCGCGTCGCGCGCGGCGAGGCCGCGCAGCCGATCGCGTGGGACGCCGCGGTCGATCTCGCAGCCGAGCGCATCGCCGAGGTCGTGCGCACGCACGGGCCCAACGCGGTGGGCTTTTATCTCTCGGGCCAGCTGCTGACCGAGGACTACGCGATCTTCAACAAGCTCGCGCGCGCGCTGGTCGGCACCAACAACGTCGACACCAATTCGCGCCTGTGCATGAGCAGCGCGGTTGCCGGCTACAAGCAAAGCCTGGGCGCCGACGCCCCGCCGGCCTGCTACGACGACCTCGCGCAAGCCGGCTGCCTGTTCATCGCCGGCTCCAACACCGCCTGGGCGCACCCGATCCTGTTTCGCCGCATCGAGGACGCGCGCCGTGCCAACCCCGAGCAGAAGCTGATCGTCGTCGATCCGCGCCGCACCGAGACGGCCGACGAGGCCGACCTGTTCCTGCAGATCCAGCCGGGCACCGACGTCGCGCTGTTCCACGCGATGCTGCACGCGATGATCTGGGAGGGCTGGGTCGACCCGGCCTACATCGCGGCGCACACCAACGGCTTTGCCGAGCTGAAGGCGCTGGTCGCGAACTGGTCGCCGCGCGACGCGGCGCGCGTGTGCGGCGTGAAGGCGGAGGACATCGTCACCGCGGCGCGCTGGTTCGCGCTCGGCGGCGACCGGCACGACGCATCGCAGCGCGCCGCGACGCTCTCGCTGTACTGCCAGGGCCTGAACCAGAGCACGAGCGGCACCGCCAAGAACTCCTCGCTGATCAACCTGCACCTGGCCAGCGGCCAGATCGGCCGCGAAGGCGCCGGCCCGCTGTCGCTGACCGGCCAGCCCAATGCGATGGGCGGGCGCGAGGTCGGCGGCCTGGCGACCGTGCTGCCCGGCCACCGCGACCCCGGCGATCCGGCGCACCGCGCCGAGGTGGCCGCGCTGTGGGGCGTGGAGGCGCTGCCGGCCGCGCCCGGCAAGCCGGCGATCGAGATGTTCGAGGCCGCGGCGCGCGGCGAGATCCAGCTGCTGTGGATCGTCTGCACCAACCCGGCGCAGTCGCTGCCCGACCAGGCGCTGGTGCACCAGGCGCTGGAACGCTGCCCGTTCGTGATCGTGCAGGAAGCGTTTGCGCACACCGAGACCGCGCGCGCGGCCGACCTGCTGCTGCCCGCCACCACCTGGGGCGAGAAGGAGGGCACGGTCACCAACAGCGAGCGGCGCATCAGCCGCGTGCGCGCCGCGGTGCCCGCGCCCGGCGAGGCGCGCGACGACTGGCGCATTGCGCGCGACATCGCGCAGCGCCTCGAACGCGCACTGCGCCCCGGCGCGCGCGACCTGTTCGACTACGCCGGCCCCGAGGCGATCTGGAACGAGCACCGCGAGCTCACGCGCGGGCGCGACCTCGACATCACCGGCCTCAGCTGGGCGATGCTGGAGTCGCAAGGCCCGCAGCAATGGCCGCTGCCGCAAGGCGAATCCGCCGGCCGCGCGCGGCTCTATCAAGACGGCCGCTTCGTCACGCCCGACGGCCGCGCGCGCTTCATCGCCGCGCCCGTCAAGGCGGTCGCCGAGCCCTGCGACGCGCGCCATCCCTTTGCGCTGACCACCGGGCGGCTGCGCGACCAGTGGCACGCGATGAGCCGCAGCGGCACCGTGCCCAAGCTCTTTGCGCACACGCCGATGCCGGCCGTGCACCTGCATCCGCAAGACCTCGCGCGGCGCGGCCTGCGCGAGGGCCAGCTCGCCGAGCTGAAGAGCAAGCGCGGCTCGATCGTGCTGCCGGTGGCGGCCGATACGCGCATCGCGCCGATGCAGGCCTTCGTGCCGATGCACTGGGGGCCCGAGTTCGTCGGCGGGCGCGATGCGCAAGGCCGCGCGCGACTGGGCGTCAACACGCTGATGCACGGCAAGATCTGCGCGCAATCCAAGCAGCCCGAGCTCAAGCACGCGGCGATTGCCGTCGCGCCGGCCGAGCTGCCGTGGCGGCTCACCGCAGCCGTGTGGTTGCAAGACGATGCGCTCGCCACCACGCGCGAAGCGCTGCGCGCGCTGATGGGCGAGTTCGCCTACGCGAGCTGCGTGCCGGTGCCGGCGCCCGCCGATGCCGTCGCGCCGCTGGCCGGGCGCAGCGGCCTGATGCTGCAGGCCGCGGCTGCGCAGGCGCCGGCCGCTAATGTGGTCGCTCGCATCGAGCAGCTGCTAGGCTTGTCCGGCGCCTTCGTGCTGCGCTATGCCGATGCGCGCCGCGGCCAGCGCCGCAGCGTCAAGCTCGCCGGCGAGGGCGCCGAGGGCCGCGTCGAGGCGCTGCTGCTGGCCGGCGCGGCCGACGCCGCGGCATGGCTGGCGCGCTGGTGGGGCGAGCAGTTGCCGATCGGCGCGCAGGCGCGATCGCTGCTTTCTCCCGACCCCGCGGCGCCCAGCGGCGCGCCGGCCCAGCCGCGCGGGCGCCAGGTTTGCAACTGCTTCGACGTTTCCGAGCCGCGCATCCGCGAGGCGCTGGCCGGGCTGCCCGGCGAGGCGCCCGAGCGCCTGGCTGCGCTGCAAGGCGCGCTGCGCTGCGGCACGCAGTGCGGCTCCTGCCTGCCCGAACTTCGACGCCTGGTCGCCGCGGTGCCGGCGCCCACCCCGACCGCTACCCAGGAGGCCCACGCATGAACACCACGCCCACCGTCTGGCTCGTCGGTGCCGGCCCCGGCGACCCGGAACTGCTGACGCTGCGCGCCGCGCGCCTGATCCAAGGCGCCGACGTGCTCCTGGTCGACGACCTGGTCGACCGCCGCGTGCTCGAACTCGCATCGCCGACCACCCGCGTGCTCGCCGTCGGCAAGCGCGGCGGCTGCGTCTCGACCGAGCAGGCCTTCATCCATCAATTGATGATCCGCGAGGCCAAGGCCGGCGCGCAGGTGGTGCGGCTCAAGGGTGGCGACCCCTTCGTCTTCGGTCGCGGCGGCGAGGAGTGCGACGCGCTGCGCGCGGCCGGCATCGCGGTCGAGGTGGTGCCCGGCATCACCTCGGGCATCGCGGCGCCGGCGGCGGTGGGCATCCCCGTCACCGACCGGCGCCATGCGCCCGGCGTGGCGTTCGTGACCGGCCATGCGCAAGACGGCGGCGCCGGCGCCGACTGGGCCGCGCTCGCCAAGAGCGGCCTGACGCTGGTGGTCTACATGGGCGTGAGCCGCGCGGGCGGCATCGCGCAGGCGCTCGTGGAAGGCGGCCTGGCCGCCTCCACGCCGGCGGCCGCGATCAGCGCGGCGCACACGCCGCGCCAGCGCAGCGTGGCCTGCACGCTCGGCACGCTGGCCGAGACGCTGGCGGCCGAGGCGATCGCCAGCCCGGCGATCCTGGTGATCGGCGACGTGGTGCGGGTGGGCGCAGCGCTCGCGAACCCCGAGGCCGTTCCCGCGCAGGCGATGGCATGATCGCGGCGGTTTTTCCGCCGCCGCCATGCTGCTCGCCATCGACATCGGCAACACGCGCCTGAAATGGGCGCAGTACCGCGACCTGCGCCCCGGTGCCACGCCGGTGGCGCACGGCGCGGTGTTCCTCGAGCAGGTGGAGACCCTGGCCGAGGGCGACTGGGCCGGCCTTGAGACGCCGAGCCAGGTGCTCGGCTGCTGCGTCGCCGGCGACGCGATCCGCCACCGGGTGGAAGAGCAGCTCGAGCTGTGGGACCACCTCGCGCCAAGCTGGGTGGTGCCCAGCAGCAGCGAGGCCGGCGTCACCAACGGCTACGACCACCCGATGCGCCTGGGCAGCGACCGCTGGGTCGCCGTGATCGGCGCGCGCCACCACCTGCTGGCGCGCGGCAACGCGACGCAACCGCTGCTGGTCGTGATGGCCGGCACCGCGGTCACCGTGGACGCGGTCGACGACCACGGCAACTTTCTCGGCGGCCTGATCCTGCCCGGCCACGGCATCATGCTGCGCGCGCTGGAAGGCGGCACCGCCGGCCTGCGCGTGCCGACCGGCGAGGTGGTCGACTTTCCCACCAACACCAGCGACGCGCTCACCAGCGGCGGCACCTACGCGATCACCGGCGCGATCGAGCGCATGCACCGCCACCTGACCGAACGCTGCGGCCGCACGCCGCTGACGCTGGTGACCGGCGGCGCGGGCTGGAAGGTGGCGCCGTGGCTGGCGGTGGAGCACGAGCTGGTCGAGAGCCTGATCTTCGACGGCCTGCTGGTGATTGCCAGCGAACGCGAGCGGATGCGCGCGATCGGCAAGTAGCCCGATCTCGGTCGCCGCGCCCTCAGGCTCCCTCGCCCCGCTTGTGCCGAAGCTCCCTCGCCCCGCCTGCGGGGAGAGGGCAGGGGTGAGGGGCCAGGCTCGGCTGCCGAATAAGCCCCAGCGTCCTACACCGCATCCAGCGGACTGCGCACGCCACGCCCACCCCGATTGAGCACATGCGTGTAGACCATGGTCGTGCGCACGTCGCTGTGGCCCAGCAGCTCCTGCACGGTGCGGATGTCGTAGCCGGCCTGCAGCATGTGCGTGGCAAACGAGTGGCGCAGCACGTGAGGCGAGCAAGGCTTGACGATGCCGGCGCGCCGCGCGGCCAGCGAGACGGCCTTCTGGATCGAGCCCTCGTGCACATGGTGGCGGCGCTCGGCGCCGCTGCGCGGATCGATCGAGCGCATCGAACTCGGGAACACCCACTGCCATCCCCAACTGCGCGCGGCCGACGGGACCTTGAGCGCCAGCGCGTCGGGCAGCCAGACAGCGCCGAAGCCGTCGGCGACGTCGCGGTCATGGCGCAGCTTGGCGCGTGCCAGCTGCGCCTGCAGCGGCAGGACCAGGTTCTCCGGCAAGACGGTCACGCGGTCCTTGCCGCCCTTGCCGCTGCGCACGACGAGCTCGCGGCGCGTGAAGTCCACGTCCTTGACGCGCAGGCGCAGACCTTCGAGCAGGCGCATGCCCGTGCCATACAGGAGCGCCGCCACCAGCCACGGCGTGGACTGCAGGCCATCGAGCAGCGCCCGCACCTCGGACGGCGTGAGCACCACCGGCAGGCGCCGGCGCTCCTTGGCCGCGACGATGCCGTCCAGCCACGGCAGCTGGATGCCGAGCACCTCCTTGTAGAGAAACAGCAGCGCGGCGCGAGCCTGGTTCTGCGTGGAGGCGGCCACATTGCGATCCACGGCCAGGTGCGTCAGAAAGGCCTCGACCTCGGCAGCGCCCATGTCCTGCGGATGGCGCTTGTGATGGAACAGGATGAAGCGGCGCGCCCAATCGACATAGGCGCTCTCGGTGCGAATGGCGTAGTGATGCCGCCGCAGCACGTCGCGCAAGCGATCGAGCAGGCGCCGCGGCGGCGGCTCGCCCGGCGGGGGCTCGGCGGTGGCCACGGGGCCGACGGGACGGATCTGATTCATCCGCCAAAAATTAGGCGGCCCAAGATGCAGACGCATCGCCCCTCGGAGGGGATCATGGTGCCGCCTGGTCCTCCTGAATGCGGGGGAGGCTCGTGTTCAGGGAGGGTGGCGACAATGCGTCTTATCAAGAACCGGGCGCGAGGGCGCGTTCGGTCTAATTTGAGTTAGCAGCCATGGACCTTTCGCCCGCGATCGCTTGGTTGGTGCCACTCGCTGGCATCGGGTTCTCTGCCCTCTACGGCGCACGTGGTGCGGCTGATCAACGAGAGTCGTTCTGGGGTAGAGCCTTTGTGATGGCACTCTTCCTTGGTATCGCCTTAACCTTCGCTCAGTCTGCGCTGCACAGCCTGTGCGTTGAAGCAATGCATCTGTGCGCTAGCCGCGGCGACGCCAACATAAGCTACTGGTTTCAGTCCTTCTTCGCTATTCCAGTGTTCTGGCTGGTGGCAGCCGGCGCATGGCAAGTCAAGCGATGAACAGACTGCTAACCCGCCGTCGCAGCGGACCGCCTGCGGCGGCCGCTGAACTCATTCGTTAGGTGCCTGAAGACCATGGAGGAACTGCTCTCCGCAATCCTCGCAATCGTGCTGTGGCGTGTAGTCGCGGGCGCGCTTGTCGGTGCGTTGCTTGCATTCGCCTTGGCGGCAGCATTCCCTAGCTTCAATGCTGCAGCGGGCTTCACCATCGTGTTCTTGGGTATCGCGTCTGGCGTTGTCTGGCAGGCCGTCGTCAGCTCCACTTGCAGCGCAGCCACTCGGCATCCGCCGATGTCTCGCGTTGTTGCATTCCTCGGCTTAGCTGCAGTTGGTGGCCTTTGGGGCAGCTTGGTCGAGGCGGCTGCCGGCTCGCCTATCGTCGCGCTCATCGTGCTCTTTCTTTCGCCCTCGCTGCTGTCCCCGCTCGCAGCAAAGCTCAGTCACACTTCCGTTTCGCAGCGGCAAGTCCTGTTTGCCACGTGTGCTTTCGCAATCGGCTATGCCATTCCGTATGCAATCAACGGGCTTGCTTCAACACCAGGCACCTAACCCTTCCATCGAGGGGACATGCCACAGCCGGCTTCGCCGTCTGCGTCATGCCCCTCATGTCAAACTACAAGGGCTTCCCCCGCAGTCAAGCAACGACTGACCTCAACGAGCTGCGCCAGCGGCTCGTTTGCATTTCGACGTCTTGATCCACTCGCCGGTGTCTCGGTCGCGCTGCGTTTGAGCAAGGTGCGGACTGGCGCAACTACAAGCGGTCATCGATGCAGCTTCATCGCTGCGGACCCTGATGCAAGACGCACGCGGGGGCC
>NZ_JBMSEE010000008.1:237743-277365 GCF_049446155.1 Caldimonas sp. KR1-144 | reverse complement strand
GCCGCGTAACTCGCTACGCGCCCTGCGGGCGCTGCGCTCGAACAGACGCGTCGAGTCAGTTCACGATGCGCGCTGCGCGCGCCGCCCGCTTCGCTGCGCTCCTCGGCGCCTTCGAGGGGGCCCAACGGCAACTGCAACTTCAATACACCCCTGGGCGGGGTTGCGACCGTCTGGCTGGGGCCCCCTCGATGGCGCCGAGGAGCGCAGGGGGCGGGAGGTTGCCCCGCGCACAGCGCGGGGATGGCGAGGACTGTTTGAGCTCCGAGCGCAGCGAGGGCGAGTTCCGCAGCCACCTCCCGCTCCCGAGCACCGCAGGGCACCCGGCGCAGCCGGGCGCCTGAGCGGGGGTCGCCTTTTCTTTGCCTACTTTCTTTTGGCGAAGCAAAAGAAAGTAGGTCGGCCGCCGGGACGAAACCCCGGCACTTGCCCCGCAGGGGCAACGCCACCCGCAGGGTGGCTTCAACACGAGCAGAGGCACTCACCCCAGCTCCTGCGGGAAATACCTCACCACACAATCCACCGGATTCGGCGCCGCCTGCCCCAACCCGCAGATCGACGCATCCCGCATCACCTGCGACAAGTCGGCCAACAACGCACGATCCCAGCGATCCGAGGCGATCAGCTCCCGCACCTTCGCCGTGCCCGCGCGACACGGCGTGCACTGCCCGCAGCTCTCGTGCTCGAAGAAGGCCATCAGGTTGCGCGCAACGTCGGTCGCACGGTCGCGGTCGGACAGCACCACCACCGCGGCCGAGCCGATGAAGCAGCCATGCGGCTGCAGCGTGTCGAAATCGAGCGGCACGTCGGCCAGGCTCGCGGGCAGGATGCCGCCCGAGGCGCCGCCCGGCAGGTAGCCGTAGAGCGAGTGGCCTTCCAGCATGCCGCCGCAGTGCTCCTCGATCAGCTCGCGCAGCGTGATGCCGGCCGGCGCGAGCTTGACGCCCGGATCGCGCACGCGGCCCGAGACCGAGAACGAGCGCAGGCCCTTGCGGTCGTGGCGGCCGTAGCCGGCGAACCAGTCGGCGCCCTTGGCGAGGATCTCGGGCACCCAGTACAGCGTCTCGAAGTTGTGCTCCAGCGTCGGACGCCCGAACAGGCCGACCTGCGCAACGTAGGGCGGACGCAGGCGCGGCATGCCGCGCTTGCCTTCGATCGACTCGATCATCGCGGACTCCTCGCCGCAGATGTAGGCGCCGGCGCCGCGGCGCAGCTCGATCACCGGCACGTCGCGCATCGGCGGCTGCGCCTTCAGCGCCGCCAGCTCGCGCTCGAGGATCGCGCGGCAGCCGTGGTACTCGTCGCGCAGGTAGACGAAGACCCGGTCGATGCCCACCGCCCATGCGGCGATCAGCAGGCCTTCGAGGAACTGGTGCGGGTTGCGCTCGAGGTAGTGGCGGTCCTTGAAGGTGCCGGGCTCGCCTTCGTCGATGTTGACGGCCATCAGCCGCGGCCCGGGCTCGCTGCGCACGATGCGCCACTTGCGCCCGGCCGGAAAGCCTGCGCCGCCCAGGCCGCGCAGGCCCGAGGCTTCCATCGTCTTGATCACCGACTCGACGTCGCGCTCGCCGGCCACGCATTGCCGCAGCACGTGATAGGCGCCGCGCGCCTTGGCGGCTTCGAAGTCCAGGTAGGGCTCGGGCTCGTGGCGGCGCGTGCCGCTGTCGACCACCGCCTTCACCGAAGCCGGCGTCGCGTTCGGCACCGGGCACTGGTGCACCACCGCGGCGGGCGCCTGTTCGCAGCGGCCGATGCAGGGCGCTGCGATCACGCGCACCTCGGCGCCGAGGATCTGCGGCAGCTTCGCGAGCAGCTCGCGCGCACCGGCCAGCTCGCAGGCGATGCCGTCGCACACGCGCACGGTCAGTGCGGGCGCGGCGGCGTAGCGACCGTCGGCGGCCGGGCGCACGATCTCGAAGTGGTGATAGAAGCTCGCGACCTCGTGCACCTCGGCCACCGACAGGCGCATCAGCTGCGCCAGCCCGGCGAGATGGTCGGTGCGCAGCTGGCCGAAGCGGTCGTTGAGCACGTGCAGGTGCTCGATCAGCAGGTCGCGCCGCGACAGGTCGACGTTGCGGCCGAGCGCTTCGCGCACGTCGGCCAGCGTCTGCGCGCCGACCGGTTCGGGCCCGCTTTGGCGCGCGCGCTGGCGCACCAGATGGATGGGTTTCACCGGCGCATTCATGCAGCGCTCCTGGCTGGCCGGCCACGGACAAGGCCGATCTGTGCTGGGGAAAACATATTCACCGCGGATCGACATGCGACCCTTGCTCTCGATCAATGCGGCCTACGATAGTGCTCCCTGCGCAGCTCAATATGTCAGCATCTGCATATATGTGGCACATCCGGATCCGGCCGCAATGGCATATCGGTGCCGCCGGCGACGACGCCGGCAGCGGCGTCGACACCACCGCCCTGATCACGCTGCTGGCCGCCGTGCAGGAAACGGGCGCGATCGCGCAGGCGGCGCGATCGCTCGGCCAGTCGTACCGGCACGCCTGGGGCCAGATCAAGGCGGCCGAGGCGCTGTTCGGTCATCCGCTGGTGGTCGCCGGCCGCGGCCGCGGCTCGACGCTGAGCCCGCTGGCCGAGAAGCTGATCTGGGCCCAGCGGCGCGTCAGCGCGCGGCTGTCGCCGATGCTGGAGTCGCTGGCCTCGGAGCTGGAAAACGAGATCGAGCGCACGCTGCCGCGCGCGCCCTCGGCGCTGCGGCTGCACGCGAGCCACGGCTTCGCGGTCGCCGCGCTGCTGGAGCACCTGGAGGCGGGCAAGGTACCGGTCGAGCTGCGCTACCGCAACAGCTTCGAGTCGGTGGCGGCACTGGCGCGCGGCGAATGCGACATGGCGGGCTTTCACGTGCCGATCGGCGAGTTCGAAGCCGCCGCGGCGCAGCGCTACCGGCGCTGGCTGCGCGACGACGAGCACCGCGTGGTGCACCTCGCGGTGCGCGCGCAAGGCCTGTTCGTCGCGCCCGGCAACCCGAAGAACATCCGCTCGCTGGCCGACCTGGGGCGCCCCGACGTGCGCTTCGTCAACCGGCCCGAAGGCTCGGGCACGCGCATGCTGACCGAGCTCTTGCTCGACCGGCAGCAGCTCGCGCGCAGCGCGGTGCGCGGCTGGGACTCGGCCGAGTTCACGCACGCCGCGGTGGCCGCCTACATCGCCAGCGGCATGGCCGACGTGGGCGTCGGCGTGCAGACCGCGGCGCAGCGCTTCGGGCTCACCTTCTTGCCGCTGCTGCGCGAGCGCTACTTCTTCGCGGTGAACGCCCAGGCGCTGGAGGCCTCGCCGCTGCGCGAGGTGGTCGCGCTGCTGCGCAGCCCCGGCTACCGCAGCGCGGTCGCGGCATTGGCCGGCTACGAGGCCGGCGAGACGGGGCGCGTGCTGACGGTGCGCGAAGCGTTCGAGCGCTGACGGCGCGCGAGCGCCGCGCGCCACTCGTCAGCCGCGCTCCACGCGGCACTGGAAGCAATTGAACCTCGAGCGGATGTGCACGTAGGCGACGTCTTCGTTCGCCAGGATCTTCAGGCACTCGGCCTCGAGTTCGCGCCCCGGCACGACATTGGCCGTCTCGTAGCGGATCCAGTCGTTGCAGTCGTAGCCGCGCACGATGGCCGGCCGCAGGAAGGCGAACCACGACGGCAGGCGGTCGGCCTCGTAGCGCTCGCAATGCCGCTGGTGCAGGAAGATCGGACCGCTTTCGGCGTATGGCTGCAGGCCGTCGAACGGGCGATAGGACAGCACCAGCTTGCCGTCGCCCTCATCGATGCGCTGCAGGCAATGGCGGCAGGGATTGCCCTGCCCCTCGGCCACGCGCAGCAGCGCGGGCTGGCCATTGGCGTCGGCGCCACCGGCGCGGATGGCATCCACATGATCAGTCGGAATCCCTCGGACTAGCAGCTTCATCGGCGCTCCTGCGTTGCAAAGACGCTGCCGATTTCACGCTGGCTCAAAGGCCATTGCCGGTCGCTTTCGGACCTGCGATTCGACGCTCCCCGCCCGGCGCGCTCAGAGCTGGAACAGGCTCGTCGCCTCGAGATCCAGCACCTCGGCGCCGCGCTGGTTGAAGAGCTGCCAGCGCCAGCGCAGGATGCCCAGGCTCGGGTCCTTGCTGCCGCGGCGCGCCTCGACCACGGTGGCCTTCAGGCGCAGCGCATCGCCGGGGCGCACCGGGTGCGGCCACTTCACGTACTGCAGGCCGGGTGATGCGAAGGACTCCGAGCCTTCGAGGGCGGCCATCGCGACCAGGCGCATCGCGATGCCGCAGGTCTGCCAACCGCTGGCGATCAGGCCCTCGAAGCGGCCCTTCGCGGCGCGCTCGACGTCGGTGTGGAACCACTGCGGGTCCCAGCGGTTCGCGAAGTCGAGGATGTCGCGCTCGCTGATCTCGTAGGGGCCGGCCTCGATCACCTGGCCGGCGTGGAACTCGGCGAACTTCATCGCGTCGCGGCGCCGGGGAAGGCCGCCGCGCGCTTGTCCTTCACCGCTTGCAGGCCCTCGCGCGCATCGGCGCCGGCAAAGCCGAGGATCTCGTGCGCGAGCGAGGCTTCGAACGCGGGGATCAGGAGGCGCAGGCTGTGGTTGATCGTGCGCTTGGTCGCCGCCAGCGCGGTCTGGCTGCCGGCGGCCAGGCGCTGCGCGATGTCGCGCGCGGTGGCTTGCAGCGCATCGGGCTCGACCGCCAGGCTCACGAGGCCGATGCGCTCGGCCTCGGCGCCGCTGACCGTCTCGCACAGCAGCAGGTGGTACTTGGCCTTGGCAACGCCGCAGAGAAACGGCCAGATCACCGCGGCGTGGTCGCCGGCGGCGACGCCGAGCTTGGTGTGGCCGTCGATGATCTTGGCGGTGGTGGCCGCGACCGACACGTCAGCGAGCAGCGCGACCGCGGCGCCCGCGCCGACCGCCGCGCCGTGGATCGCGCTGACGATGGGCTTGTCGCAGTCGATCATGCCTTGCACCAGTTCGCGCGCTTCGCGCAGCACGCGCCAGCGCGTCGCCTCGCTGGCGAGCAGGTCCTCGACCAGATCCGTGTGGCCGCCGGCGCAAAAGCCCTTGCCCTCGCTGCGAACGAGGATGGCGCGCACGCCGGGATGCGCATCGAGCCGCGACCAGATGCGCGCGATCTCGGCATGGCCGCGCGCGTCGGTGACCGGCATCGTGCCGGGCGCGCCGAGGATCACCTCGGCGAGGCCGTCGTCGCCGATCTCGACGCGAAAGTCCGTGGTGTCGACCGCAAACGGCGCCGTCATGCCGTGCGCTCCTGCAGGCGGCGGCACGCGAGCCACGGGCTGGTGCGGTAGCGCTCGCCGCCGTAATGCGCCGCGAGCGCGCCCAGCAGCTCGACGACGCGCGCGGTGCCGACCTGGTTCAGCCACTCGAACGGACCGGCCGGGTAGTTGACGCCGAGCTTCATCGCGGTGTCGGCCGCGGCCGGGTCGCACACGCCCTGCTGGACCGCGTCGGCCGCCTCGTTGACCAGCATCGCGACCGTGCGCGCGACCACCAGGCCCGGCGCGTCGCCGATGCGCAGCGGCTCGAAGCCGGCCGCGGCGATCGCTTGCGCGACCTCCTGCGCAAAGGCCTCGCTCGCGCCTTCGGCGACCGCGTAGGCAAGCGCACCGCCGGGGCCGATGGCCCAGTCGAACACGGCCACGTCGCGCTGCCGCGTCTCGGCCGCGACCTGCTGCGCGGTGCGGCCATCGGTGAGCACGAGCTGCGCGCTCGCCGCCACGTCGCCGCGGCGCGAGGCGGCGGGCTTCGCGGCCGGCGCGCCGTTCGCGTAGTCGTAGAAGCCGCGGCCCGATTTGCGGCCGAACAGACCGCCGTCGACCAGCTCGCGCTGCACCAGGGAGGGCACGTAGCGCTTGTCGAAGTAGTTGGCCGCGTAGACCGACTCGGTCACCGCGTAGTTGACGTCGTGGCCGATCAGGTCCATGAGCTCGCACGGGCCCATGCGAAAACCCGCCGCGCGCAGCGCCGCGTCGGCCTGCTCGGGCGTGACATAGCCCTCATGCAGCAGCGCCAGCGTCTCGGCGTAGTAGGGCCGCGCGATGCGGTTGACGATGAAGCCCGGCGTCGACTTCGTGTGCACCGGCACCTTGCCCCAGGCCTTGGAGAGCTCGAAGATCGCGTCGGCCACCCCACGCTCGGTGCGCAGGCCCGAAACCACCTCGACCAGCTTCATCAGCGGCACCGGGTTGAAGAAGTGCATGCCGACCAGGCGCTGCGGCGCCTTGAGGTCGCGAGCGATCGCGGTGACCGAGATGGAGGAGGTGTTGGTCGCAAGCACCGCGTCGGGCGCGACGATGCCCTCGAGCTCGGCAAACAGCTTTCGCTTCACCTCGAGGTTCTCGACGATGGCCTCGACCACCAGCTTCGCGTCAGCCAGTTCGGCGATGGCCCGCGCGGGCTCGATGCGCGCGAGCGTCGCGCTGGCGGCGGCGGCATCGAGCTTGCCCTTGGCCACCAGGCCGTCGAGCGTGGCGGCGAGCTTGGCCTTGGCATCGGCCGCGGCGCCCTCGCGCGCGTCGTGCAGGCGCACGCGGTGGCCGGCCTGGGCGGCGATCTGGGCAATGCCGGTGCCCATGGTGCCGGCCCCGATGACGGCGACGGTTGCGCCGGAAAGAGATGTGCTGCTCATTTGCTGCTGCGGATCCAGGCGGCGGGCCGCTTGGCGAGGAAGGCGGCAAAGCCTTCGCGCGCCTCTTCGGTGCCCCGCACGCGGGCAATGGTTTGGGCGGTGAGTTCGCGCACCTGCGGCGTGACCGGGCCTTCGCCAAGCTGCGCGAACAGCTGCTTGATCTCGCCCAGGGCGCGGGGGCCATTCTGGCCGAGCTGAAGCAGCAGGCCGTCGACCGCCTCGTCGAGCGCCTCGACCGGCACGACGGCATGCACCAGGCCGATCGCCAGCGCCTCGGCGGCCGGGATCTGCGCGGCCGTCAGCGCAAGGCGCTTCGCGTGGCGCTTGCCGACCGCATTGATCACGTAGGGCCCGATCACCGCCGGCAGGATGCCGAACCGGGCCTCGCTGACCGCGAAGCGCGCGTTGTCGGCCGCGACCGCGAAGTCGCAGGCGCACACCAGGCCGACACCGCCGCCAAGGGCCACGCCTTGCACGCGCGCGATGGTCGGCTTGGGACAGCTCGCGATGCGATCGAGCATGCCGGCAAAGCCGCGCGCGTCTTCGAGGTTCCATTCGAACGAGGCCTGGCTCGCGCGCTGCATCCACTGCAGGTCGGCGCCGGCCGAGAAGGCCTTGCCAACGCCTGCGAGCACGATCGCGCGCACGGCCTCGTCGGCGGCCAGCGCGTCGAAGGCCTGGCCGAGCTCGGCGATCATGGTCTCGTCGAAGGCGTTGAACACGTCGGCGCGCGACATCGTCACGCGCGCGACGCCGTCGGCCGACCGGTCGACGGCGATCGTCTTGAAATCGCTCATGTCAATAGGTCTCTAGGTGCAGGCGCCCCTCACGCTTGAGCGCCGCGGCCAGCGTTTCCCACCCGAGCCCATGCTGCTGCGCCACGTCGCGCAGCGCGATCACCACGCCTTCTTCCATGCTCTTCAAGCCGCAGACGTAGAGGTAGGTGTCGGGGCTCTTGAGCAGCTCGGCGAGATCGGCCGCGCGCTCGCGCATCAGGTCCTGCACGTAGCGCTTGGGGGCGCCTTGCGTGCGCGAGAACGCGAGGTTGATGTCGATGAAGTCCTTGGGCAGGTTCTGCAGCGGCCCGAAGTAGGGCAGCTCCTCCTTGGTGCGCGCGCCGAAGAACAGCATCAGCTTGCCGCCTTCGAACTTGCCGCTTTGGCGCAGGCGCCGGCGCCACTCGGTCATCGCGCGCATCGGCGCGCTGCCCGTGCCGGTGCAGATCATCACGATGTTCGAGCGCGGGTGGTTGGGCATCAGGAAGCTCGAGCCGAACGGCCCGATCACCTGCACCGTCTCGCCGACCTTGAGGTCGCACAGGTAGTTGGAGGCCACGCCGCGCACCGGTTTGCCCTGGTGGTCCGCGACCACGCGCTTCACGGTGAGCGAGAGGTTGTTGTAGCCCGGGCGCTCGCCGTTGCGCGGGCTGGCGATCGAGTACTGGCGCGCATGGTGCGGCCGGCCCGAGGCATCGGTGCCCGGCGGCACGATCGCGATCGACTGGCCTTCGAGCACCGGAAAGGGCATCGCGCCGAAGTCCAGCACGATGTGGTGGGTCTCGTTCTCGGTGCCCGACTCGTTGACGCGGAAGTTGCCGACCACGGTGGCCGTGGTGGGGTTCTTGGGGCCGTAGAGGTTGGTGTAGGCATGCGCGGCCGACCACGGCGGCAGCGTCGCGCCGTAGCTCGACGAGTTGAACGGCACCTCGCCGCTCACCGCGGCGGGCAGCGACGGTGCCGCGGGCGTTTCGACCTCGGCCAGGGCCGATTCAGCGACGCCTTCGGCCGCCAGCTGCTCCGGCGTCAGCTCGGGCGGCAGCGTGTCCCAGCCGAGCTGCTCCTCGATCGAATAGGCGCGCAGCTTGGGCATCGTGCGCCAGTTGTCGATCGATCCCGTGGGGCACGGCGAGATGCAGGCCATGCACAGGTTGCAGATCTCGGCATTGACGACGTAGTTGCGGTCGTCGTGCGTGATCGCGTTGACGGGGCAGGTGGCCTCGCAGGTGTTGCAGCGGATGCAGATCTCGGGGTCGATCAGGTGCTGCTTGATCACCTTGATGTCAGTGGCCATGTCCATGGCGGTCTCCTCTGGTGCTCTCTCCCGAAGAGAGCACCTTGCATTTGCTCCCTCTCCCTCCGGGAGAGGGTTGGGGTGAGGGTACAGCGCGGCACCGGCCCTCACCCCCGCCCTCTCCCCCGCGGGGGAGAGGGAGTTCATCGGTCAATTGAATCGGACGTACTCGAAATCGATCGGCTGGCGGTTGATGCCCATCACCGGCGGCGCGATCCAGTTGGCGAACTTGCCAGGATCGACCACGCGGCCCATCAGCGAGGCGACGAAGGCGCGGTCCTCCGCGCTGGGCAGCCATTCGCGCTCCTTGCCCGCCCAATCGGCCTCGCTCACGACGCGACCTTCCGGCGAGACCTTCACGCCGGCCAGCGTGCCGATGCGGCGGTTGAAGGCCTTGTGCGGCGCGACCAGCTTGAACGGCAGGCCGGCCTTCTCGATCACCTTGTTCCAGCGCGCGACGCCGGCGATGGAGTCCTTGATGTAGTCGTCGCGCAGCACTTCGTTGAGCGCGTTGAGCATCGGCACCTGCTTCTCGACCAGCTGGCCGTCCTGCACGGCGAGGACGGGGTAGGTGCGCCCGTGCAGCTTGTGGTCGTCGTCGCGCTTGGTCTCCTCGTAGCGACCCTTGAGGCCCGAGTTGTAGAAGATCGCGGCGTTGCTCGATTCATCGGCGCCGAACAGGTCGATCGTCACCGAGAAGTGGAAGTTCAGGTAGCGCTGGATCGTCGGCAGGTCGATCACGCCGGCGGCACGGATCTTGGCCGGGTCGTCGGTCTTGAGCTGGTTCATCACCTCGCAGGTGCGCTGGATCACGCGCGAGACGCCGCTCTCGCCGACGAACATGTGGTGGGCTTCCTCGGTCAGCATGAACTTCGTGGTCCGCGCGAGCGGATCGAAGCCCGACTCCGCGAGCGCGCACAGCTGGAACTTGCCGTCGCGGTCGGTGAAGTAGGTGAACATGTAGAACGAGAGCCAGTCGGGCGTCTTCTCGTTGAACGCGCCGAGGATGCGCGGGTTGTCGGCATCGCCCGAGTTGCGCTGCAGCAGCGCCTCGGCCTCCTCGCGGCCGTCGCGGCCGAAGTACTTGTGCAGCAGGTAGACCATCGCCCACAGGTGGCGGCCTTCCTCGACGTTGACCTGGAACAGATTGCGCAGGTCGTACATCGACGGCGCGGTCAGGCCCAGGTGGCGCTGCTGCTCGACCGAGGCCGGCTCGGTGTCGCCTTGCGTGACGATGATGCGGCGCAGGTTGGCGCGGTGCTCGCCGGGCACGTCCTGCCAGGCGGCCTCGCCCTTGTGCTCGCCGAAGTTGACCTTGCGGTCGGCCTCCTGCGGGTTCAGGAATATGCCCCAGCGGTAGTCGGGCATCTTGACGTGGCCGAACTGAGCCCAGCCCTGCGGGTCGACGCTGATCGCGGTGCGCAGGTAGACGTCGAAGTTGTGCGAGCCCTCGGGCCCCATGTCGCCCCACCAGTTGAGGAAGTTGGGCTGCCACTGCTCGAGCGCGCGCTGCAGCGTGCGGTCCTCGGCGAGGTTGACGTTGTTGGGGATCTTCTCGCTGTAGTTGATGCCGGACATTGTGGTTCCTTCGTTGAACTCAGTCGCGGGCTTCGAGCCCGCTCCTTCGCCGATCGCTGCGCTGGTCGATCCCCGGGAACGGGGCCCCTCGCCCTTCGCTTCGCTCTCTAAACGCGATTCACATCGAACTGGGCCTTCTCGCCCTTGCCGTAGACCTTCAGCGCGCCCTTCTCGCCGACGGCGTTGGGGCGGATGAAGATCCAGTTCTGCCAGGCCGACAGGCGCCCGAAGATGCGCGTGAGCATGTTCTCGGGGCCGTTGAAGCGCAGGTTGGCTTCCAGGCCGGTCAGCGCGTCGGGCGACATCGCGGCGCGCTCTTCCACCGCGAGGCGGATCTCGTCAGCCCAGTCGATGTCGTCCGGCGCGGCGGTCACGAGGCCGAGCGCGAGCGCGGCGTCGGCATCGAGCGGCTCGCCCTGCTTCGCGCGCACCGCGTCGATCGCGGCCGCGTCGTCGTAGAAGCGGCGCGCCAGGCGCGACTGGCCGGTGATCATCGGCAGCAGGCCGAAGTTGGCCTCGCCGACGGTGAGCCTGGGCGCGTGCGCCTCGTCGTCCGGCAGCGCGAGCGCATAGGCGCGGTCGGCCGCGAGCGCCAGCTCGAGGAAGCTGCCCGCGAAGCACGAGCCCGGCTCGATCAGCGCGAACAGCGTGCGCGAGGAGACGTCCAAGCGCTCGAAGGTGCGGCGCAGCAGACCGATGGTCTCGCGCACGAACCAGTGCTCCTGGTGGACGATCAGCGAGCGGTCGGCGGCCAGCACGGCTTCAGAGTCGCCCTCGGTCTTGAGCAGCCAGGTACCCAGGTCCGGCTCGTTGGTGCGCAGGTGCAGGATCGCGTCGTCGAGCTCGCGCGCGAACTGCAGCGGCCACCACGAGGCGCCGGCCGCGACGATGCCGGCCACGTCGGTCGGCAGCGGCTTCGTCGGCGCCTTGGCGATGATCGACACGGCACGCTTGGCGCGATCGATCTGCACGTCGACGGTCGCGTAGTGCACGCCGGCCGCATCGACCGTGCGCTCGATCGGCGTGAGCTTCACGCCCTTCTCGCCGGCCGCCGGGCCGGGGCGCTTGGTCTGCGCGGCGAGCGCGAGCGCGCGGTCCTTGACCGCCTGCTGGAACACCGCCGGCTTGGCGATCGCGTCGACCAGCTTCCAGTCCACGGCCTTCTGGCCGCGCACGCCTTCGACGCTGGTGCAGAAGATGTCGGCCAGGTCGTGGCGGACCTTGCGCTTGTCGGTCACGCGGGTCAGGCCGCCGGTGCCGGGCAGCACGCCGAGCAGCGGCACTTCGGGCAGCGAGACCGCCGAGCTGCGGTCGTCGACCAGCAGGATCTCGTCGCAGGCCAGTGCCACCTCATAGCCGCCGCCGGCGCAGGCGCCGTTCACCGCGGCCAGGAACTTGAGGCTGCCCGAGCGGCTGGAGTCCTCGAGGCCGTTGCGCGTCTCGTTGGTGAACTTGCAGAAGTTCACCTTCCAGGCGTGGCTCGACAGGCCCAGCATGAAGATGTTGGCGCCCGAGCAGAAGATGCGGTCGCGCCCGCTGGTCAGCACCACGGTCTGCACCTCGGGGTGCTCGAAGCGCAGGCGGTTCACCGCGTCGTGCAGCTCGATGTCGACGCCCAGGTCGTAGCTGTTGAGCTTGAGCTTGTAGCCGGGGCGGATGCCGGCGTCTTCGGCGACCGTCATCGTCAGCGTCGCGACCGCGCCGTCGACGGTGTAGGCCCAGTGCCGGTAGCGGCTCGGCTCGGTTCGGTAGTCGACCGGCGGGGCGGCGAGAGCGGCCGATTCGGCAGGGCTGGTGGCGTTCATGCGGGTCTCCTGGGCTTCAGCACCGAATGCACGATGCTGCACGTGAATCAATGAACTGCACGATAGTGCATGCATTGATCCATGTCAAGCCGCGGCGGAATGCCGTTACGTTTGACTCAGCGCAGCGCTTGGCCCGTGGCGCGGCGCACCGCCTCGCGCAGTCCGCCGAAGGCGGCGGCGAGGTCCTGGCCGCTGGTCGAGAAGCTGAGATCGGCCTTGGCGTAGAAGGCGGCGCGCCCGGCGAGGATGCGCTTGAGGTCCTCCATCGCCTCCTGGTTGCCCGACATCGGGCGCAGGTCGCCCTGCGCGACGACGCGCTGCATGTGCTCCTCGGGCGAGGCTTGCAGCCAGACCGTGAAGCAGTGCTGCAGCAGCAGGCCGAACGTGGCCGCATCGGAAATGATGCCGCCCGGTGTCGCGATCACTGCGTCGGGGTAGAGCTCGATGGTCTCTTCCAGCGCGCGACGCTCGTAGCGGCGGTAGGCGCTGGGGCCGTAGAGGTTGTGGATCTCGCTCAGCGAGCAGCCGGCCACGCGCTCGATCTCGCGGTTCAGCTCCACGAAGGGCACATCCAGGTCGTCCGCGAGCATCTGCCCAAGTGTGGACTTACCTGCGCCGCGAAGCCCAACCAGTGCGATGCGCCGCAGCCGAGCCGCGTCGCGCGGCGCGCTGCCGAAGAGCTGGTTGAGTGCGATCCGCGCGCGCTGCAGCTCCGCCTCGCTGCGCCCGTGCAGCAGGTCGCGGATCAGCAGCCATTCGGGCGAGGCGGTGGTTTCGTCGCCGAGCAGCTCGGCCAGCGAGCACGACAGCGCCTGCGCCACCTGACGCAGGATCAGGATCGAGGCGTTGCCGACGCCCAGCTCGAGGTTGGCCAGGTGCCGCTCGGAGACACCGGCGCCTTGCGCCAGCGCGCGACGCGTCAGCCCCTTGCGGGCGCGCAGCAGGCGCACGCGTTCGCCCAGGGCGCCGAGGAAGGGATCGCGCTCCGATACCCGGGCCGCCTCGGCTTCGTCGCGACCGGCCGCGGGCACGACGCCCGGCAGCGGGACGACATTGGAGCTGTCGGAATCGGACATAAGGGCGGCGGAAACGGGGACGGCGATCAAACGGGGGTTTACCCGATACATGCACTATAGTGCTTGACCGAGATCAACTCGTGCGCTAATTTTCATCCCGCTTCCGGGGAAAGGCAAATTTCCTCGGCTGTCAGCAACCCTTACGCGGCGCCGGCTCGGCGGCCGCGGCCAGCCGGGCCGACAGGTCCGCCAGCTTCGAGAGACCGCCCATGAGTGCCGCCGCGCGCGAATCCTTCCAGCAATTGATCGCCGGCATCACGGCCGAGATCGCCGACCGCCCGCTCGACGCGGCGCTGGCGGCCGATCTCAACGCCCGTCACGGCGCCGGCAGCGAGACCTACCGCCAGGTTTTCGAGGCCTGCCGCGCCGCGGTGGCCGAAGGCTGGATGTGCGAACGCGAAGGCGGGGGCATCCGCTACGGCCGCGTGATCAAACCCACGCCAGCGCTGCACGGCTTCTCGGTCGACGTGGTCGACATGCAAGACATCGCCGGCCCGCACCACGAGCACCCGAACGGCGAGATCGACCTGCTGATGCCGCTCGAAGGCGAGGCCACGTTCGACGGCCAGCCGGCCGGCTGGATCGTCTACGGCCCCGGCAGCGCGCATCGCCCCACGGTGCGCCAGGGGCGCGCACTGGTGCTCTACCTCCTGCCCGAAGGCGCCATCCGATTCACCGGGCGCGAATGAACTTCGCCCTCACCCCCGCCCTCTCCCGCACGCGGGAGAGGGAGCAAACCACTTCCTCGCCCCCGGCACGGGGGAGAGGGCTGGGGTGAGCGGGCCGCTGCACAAGCCTGATCCATCCACCATGACCGAACTGCTCCCCAACATCGTCGCCGGCCGGCGCGTCCTCGGTACCGGTACCGGCACCGTGCTGCGCGATCCCGTGACCGCCGCCGAACTCGTGCGCGTCTCGCGCGAAGGCCTGGACCTCGACTCCGCGTTCGCGCAGGCACGCGATGTCGCCGGCCCCGCGCTGCGCGCCGTCAGCTACGGCCAGCGCGCCGCGCTGCTCGGCGAGATCGCCAAGATCCTGCAAGCGAACCGCGATGCCTACTTCGAGATCGCCACCGCGAACTCGGGCACGGTGCAGGCCGACTCCGCGATCGACATCGATGGCGCGATCTACACGCTGTCGCAGTACGCCAAGTGGGGCGCGGCGCTCGGCGACGCGCGCGCCCTGCTCGACGGCCCGCGCGCCTCGCTTGCCAAGGACGGCGTGTTCGCGAGCCAGCACGTGCTGCAGCCCACCCGCGGCGTGGCGCTCTTCATCAACGCGTTCAACTTCCCGGCCTGGGGCCTGTGGGAGAAGGCCGCGCCGGCGCTGCTG
Source organism: Caldimonas sp. KR1-144 (assembly GCF_049446155.1). NCBI lineage: Bacteria > Pseudomonadati > Pseudomonadota > Betaproteobacteria > Burkholderiales > Sphaerotilaceae > Caldimonas > Caldimonas sp. KR1-144. Next base: position 262,867 of record NZ_JBMSEE010000008.1, on the reverse strand, counting down.
GCCGGCGTGCCGGTGATCGTGAAGCCGGCCACCGCGACCGCGTGGCTCACGCAGCGCATGGTCGCCGACGTTGTCGATGCCAGGCTGCTGCCCGAGGGCGCGCTGTCGGTGATCTGCGGCTCGAGCGCGGGCCTGCTGGATCGGCTGCAGCCTTTCGACGTGCTGAGCTTCACCGGCTCGGCCGAGACCGCCGCGCTCATCCGCACGCACGAGGCGATCGCGCGCCGCTCGGTGCGCGTGAACATCGAGGCCGACAGCCTCAACAGCGCGCTGCTGCTGCCAGGCGAGGCCGCCGGCAGCGAGACTTTCGAGCTGCTGGTGCGCGAAGTGGCGCGCGAGATGACGGCCAAGTCCGGCCAGAAGTGCACCGCGATCCGCCGCGTGCTGGTGCCCGAGCAGCTCTACAACGCGACCGCGCAGGCGATCGGCGCACGGCTTTCCGGCATCACGGTCGGCAACCCGCGCAACGCCGCGGTGAAGATGGGCTCGCTGGTCAGCCGCGAGCAGTTCGACCACGTGCTCGCCGGACTGGAAGCGCTGGGCGCGCAGACCGAGCGCCTGTTCGACGGCACGCGCGCGCCGCTGATCGATGCCGACCCCGCGGTCGCCGCCTGCCTGGGCCCGGTGCTGCTCGGCACGCGCGATGCGGACGCCGCCGCGCGCGTGCACGACACCGAGGTGTTCGGCCCGGTGTCCACGCTCGTGCCCTACCGCGACCTCGACCATGCACTCGCATTGATCCGCCGCGGCGAGGGCTCGCTGGTCGCCTCGCTCTACGGCAGCGACGACGCCGCGCTGGCGACAGCCGCGCTGGCGCTGGCCGACACGCATGGCCGCGTGCATGCGATCTCGCCGGCCGTGGCCAAGACTCACACCGGCCACGGCAACGTGATGCCGCAGTCGCTGCACGGCGGCCCCGGCCGCGCCGGCGGCGGCGAGGAGCTCGGCGGCCTGCGCGCACTGAACTTCTATCACCGCCGCGCGGCGGTGCAGGCCGCGGCGGGCGTGCTCGACCGCCTGGCCGCCGCGCCCTGGGCCTGAGTCCGCGGCGCAAGACGAGAACGAGGAGACAACGATGCCCCACCTGCCCCCGCCGCCGCCCGAGCGCTTCAACTTCGCGGCCCATGTGTTCGCGACCAATGCGAAGCGCGGTGCCAAGACCGCCTACATCGACGACGCCGGCACGACCAGCTATGCCGAGCTCGAGGCGCAATCGCGCCAGTTCGCCGGCGCGCTGCTCTCGCTCGGCCTGCGCCGCGAGGAGCGCGTGCTGCTGCTGATGCACGACTGCAGCGACTGGCCGGTGGCCTTTCTCGGCAGCCTGTGCGCCGGCGTCGTGCCGGTGTGCGTGAACACGCTGCTGCCGGCTGCGGACATCGCCTACATGCTGGCGCACAGCCGCGCGCAGGCCGCCGTCGTCTCGGCCGCGCTGCTGCCGACGCTGCAAGCCGCGATGGAAGCCGGCGGCCACGAGGTGCGCGAGATCGTCGTCTCGCGCGCCAGCGGCGCGCTGCCGGCAGGCGCGCACGACTTCGCTTCGCTGGTCGCCGCCAGCGCGCCGGCCGAGGCCGCGAACACCCATGCCGACGACGCCGCGTTCTGGCTCTATTCGTCCGGCTCGACCGGCCGGCCCAAGGGCACGGTGCACACGCACGCCAATCCCTACTGGACCGCCGAGCTCTACGGCAAGCCCATCCTCGGCCTGCGCGAGGACGACATCTGCTTCTCGGCCGCCAAGCTGTTCTTCGCCTACGGCCTGGGCAATGCGCTGACCTTCCCGCTCGCGGTCGGCGCGACCGTCGTGCTGATGGCCGAGCGGCCGACGCCCGACGCGGTGTTCAAGCGCCTGGTCGAGCAGCGGCCGACGGTCTTCTTCGGCTCGCCGACGCTGTTCGCCGCGATGCTGGCCTCGGCGAACCTGCCCGCGCGCAAGAGCGTGGCGGTGCGCATGTGCTCGTCGGCCGGCGAGGCGCTGCCGCGCGACCTCGGCGAGCGCTTCACCGCGCACTTCGGTGCGCAGATCATCGACGGCATCGGCTCGACCGAGATGTTGCACATCTTCCTGTCCAACCGCCCCGGCGACGTGCGCTACGGCACCACCGGCAAGCCGGTGCCGGGCTACGAGGTCGAGCTGCGCGGCGAGGACGGCCGCGCCGTGCCCGACGGCGAGATCGGCGACCTCTTCATCCACGGCCCCAGCGCCGCGCTGATGTACTGGACCAACCGCGAGAAGTCGCAGTCCACCTTCCTCGGCGGCTGGACCAAGAGCGGCGACAAGTACGTGCGCGACGCCGAGGGCTACTACACCTACGCCGGGCGCAGCGACGACATGCTCAAGGTCAGCGGCCAGTACGTCTCGCCGTTCGAGGTGGAGGCCACGCTGGTGCAGCACCCCGCGGTGCTCGAGGCCGCAGTGATCGGCGTCGCCGACGAGGCCGGCCTCACGAAGACCAAGGCCTACGTCGTGCTCAAGCCGGGCGGCACGCCGACGCCCGCGCTGGAGCAGGAGCTCAAGGCCTTCGTGAAGGACAAGCTCGCGCCGCACAAGTACCCGCGCGTGATCGAGTTCGCCGCCGACCTGCCGAAGACGGCGACCGGCAAGATCCAGCGCTTCCGGCTGCGCGAGCGCAGCGCGGGCGGAGCCGGCGCATGACGCAGGCCACGCTCGCCGAAGGCCTGCGCTTCGTCGAGGTCGCGTGGGGCGGCCGGCGCGACCGCATCGAGCACGAGTGGATCGCGCCGCAGAGAACGAGTGCGCCGCTGGTCGTGTTCCTGCACGAAGGGCTGGGCTCGGTCTCGATGTGGCGCGACTTCCCGCGGCGCTTGTGCGACGCGCTGGGCTGCCGTGGCCTGGTGTTCTCGCGCTGGGGTTACGGCCGCTCGACGCCGCGCGATGCGAACGAGCACTGGCCGGTCGACTTCATGCACCGCCAGGCGCGCAAGTTCCTGCCGGCGTTCTTCGCGGCGCTCGGCCACGACACCGCCGTCGACAAGCCCTGGTTTTTCGGCCACAGCGACGGCGGCTCGATCGCGCTATTGCACGCCGCCGCGTTCCCCGAGCGCGTGGCCGGGCTCGTCGTCGCGGCGCCGCACGTCCTCGTCGAGGACTTGTCGGTCGAGAGCATCGCGCAAGCGCGCACGGCCTATCTCGAGACCGACCTGCGCGACAAGCTCGCGCGCCATCACGCCGACGTCGACTCCGCGTTCTGGGGCTGGAACGACATCTGGCTCGACCCGGCGTTTCGCAACTGGAACATCCGCGCCGAACTGCCTTCGATCACCTGCCCGATCCTCGCGGTGCAAGGCGAGGACGACCAGTACGGCACGATGGCGCAGATCGACGGCATCGCCGCCGCATTGCCTGCGGGTCAGTGCCAATTGTTGAAGCTGCCTCGCTGCGGACACTCGCCGCACCGGGACCAGCCCGACGCGGTGATCGAAGCCGCGAAGAGCTTCATTCGCGCGGCCCGCTGAGCCGATCGAACGACACCCCCTCGAGCGACAACACACCAGGAGACAAACATGCAACGACGCCACGCCTTCGCCACTCTGGCCGCCGCGGCCCTGTTCGCCATCGGCGCCACCGGCGCGCATGCGCAAGGCGCCAAGGTCAAGGTCGGCTTCATGCTGCCCTACACCGGCACCTACGCCGCGCTGGGCAACGCGATCGAGAACGGCTTTCGCCTCTACGTGCAGGAGCAAGGCGGCAAGCTCGGCGGCCGCGAGATCGAGTTCGTGAAGGTCGATGACGAGTCCGATCCCGCCAAGGCCACCGACAACGTCAACAAGCTGATCAAGCGCGACAGCGTGGACGTGATCGTCGGCACCGTGCACTCGGGCGTCGCGATGGCGATGGCCAAGGCCGCCAAGGACAGCGGCACCCTGCTCATCGTGCCCAACGCCGGCGCCGACGCGGTGACCGGCCCGATGTGCGCGCCGAACATCTTCCGCAGCTCGTTCTCGAACTGGCAGCCGGCCTACGCGATGGGCGAAGTGGCCGCCAAGCGCGGCCACAAGAAGGCGATCACGATCACCTGGAAATACGCCGCCGGCGACGAATCCGTCAACGGCTTCAAGGAGGCCTTCGAGAAGAACGGCGGCCAGGTCGTCAAGCAGCTCACGCTGCCCTTCCCCAACGTCGAGTTCCAGGCGCTGCTGACCGAGATCGCGGCCGCCAAGCCCGATGCGGTGTACTCGTTCTTCGCGGGCGGCGGCGCGGTCAAGTTCGTCAAGGACTACGCCGGCGCCGGCCTCAACAAGAACATCCCACTCTACGGCCCCGGCTTCCTGACCGACGGCACGCTCGAGGCGCAAGGCGATGCGGCGCAAGGCATGCTGACCACGCTGCACTATGCCGACGGCCTGAACACGCCGCGCGACAACGCCTTCCGCCTCGCCTACGCCAAGGCCTACAAGCTGCAGCCCGACGTCTACGCGGTGCAGGGCTACGACGCCGCGCAGATGCTGGGCATCGGCCTGGGCGCGGTGAAGGGCGACGTGAGCAAGAAGGCCGAGTTCGCCGCCGCGATCGAGAAGGCCAAGATCGACAGCCCGCGCGGCGCGTTCACGATCAGCAAGGCCCACAACCCGGTGCAGGACATCTACCTGCGCAAGGTCGACGGCAAGGTCAACCAGGTCAGCGGCGTCGCGGTCAAGGGTCTCGCCGACCCGGCCCGCGGCTGCCGCATGTAAGGCGGCTTGCGCTCATGAACGAAGGCGCGCTGTCGCAGCGCGCCTTTTTTGACCCGATGTGATGGACCTCGCCACCTTCTTGATCCAGTGCCTGAACGCGGTTCAGTACGGGCTGCTGCTGTTCCTGGTCGCCAGCGGCCTGACGCTGATCTTCGGGATCATGGGCGTGATCAACCTCGCCCATGGCAGCTTCTACATGATCGGCGCCTACATGGCCTACGCGCTCGCGCCGCTGGTCGAGCGCTGGCTGGGCGGCGGCTTCTTCGTCACGCTCCTGGTCGGCATCCCGCTCGCGGTGCTGCTGGGCTATGTGCTCGAGTGGGTGTTCTTCAGCTACCTCTACGAGCGCGACCACCTGCAGCAGGTGCTGATGACCTACGGCCTCATCCTCGTATTCGAGGAACTGCGCAGCATCCTGCTCGGCGACGACGTGCACGGCGTCGCGCCGCCGGCGCTGCTCGCCGGCAGCGTGCCACTTGGTGACCTGATGACCTATCCGGTCTACCGGCTCTTCATCTCGGCGGTGTGCATCGCGGTCGCGGCCGGCATGTACTTCGTGATCGCGCGCACCCGGCTGGGCATGCGCGTGCGCGCCGGTGCGAGCAACCGCGAAATGGTGCAGGCGCTCGGCCTCAACATCCGCTTGCTCTATCGCATCGTGTTCGCGGTGGGCGTGGCGCTCGCGGCGCTGGCCGGGATGATCGCGGCGCCGGTGAGCTCGGTGTATCCGGGCATGGGCGGCCAGGTGCTGATCATCTGCTTCGTCGTGGTGGTGATCGGCGGCATCGGCTCGGTGCGCGGCGCGCTGCTCGCGGCCTTGCTGGTCGGCTTCGTCGACACCTTCGGCAAGGTGTTCTTTCCCGAGGCGGCGGGCGTGCTGGTCTACGTGTTGATGGCCGCCATTCTTCTGTGGAAGCCCGAGGGCTTGTTCAAGGCGGCGTGAGGACGAGATGCTGAAGAACCTGACGCTGTCGCAGCTGCTGCCGGTCGTGGTCGGCGTACTGCTGTTCGCGCTGGTGCCCATGCTGGGCAGCAGCTTCTACACCGACCTCGCGGTCAAGATCATGGTGCTGGCGATCTTCGCGCTGAGCCTGGAGCTGCTGGTCGGCCAGGTCGGACTGGTGTGCCTGGGTCATGCGGCCTTCTTCGGGCTGGGTGCCTACGTGGTTGCGCTGATGTCGCCGCAAAGCGAGGCGGCGTCGCTGTGGCTGGTGCTGCCAGCCTCGCTGCTGGCGGCCGGCGCCTATGCGGCGATCGTCGGTGCGCTGACGCTACGCACGCGCGGCATCTACTTCATCATGGCCACGCTGGCCTTCGCGCAGATGGCCTACTACGTGTTCCACGACACGCCGGTCGGCAAGGGCAGCGACGGCATCTACCTGTACTTCAAGCCGAGCACGGCGATCTTCGGCTGGCAGCCGCTGGATCTGGAGAACCGCGCCACGTTCTATTACGTGGTGCTCGCGTGCCTGGTGGCGTGCTTCGTCGCGCTCGCGCTGCTGCTGCGCAGCCGCTTCGGCCGCGCGCTCGCGGGCATCCGCGTCAACGAGCAGCGCATGCGCGCCGCCGGTTTCGCGACCTACCCGTACAAGCTCGCGGCCTTCGTGCTCGCGGCGATGGTCGCGGGACTCGCAGGCTTTCTCTACGCGCTCAAGGACGGCTTCGTGAACCCCGAGATCCTGAGCTGGCACCAGAGCGGCGCGGTGCTGATGATGATCATCCTCGGCGGCCTGGGCCATCTGCGCGGCGCGGTGCTGGGCGCCATCGTCTTCACGCTGCTGCAGGAGCTCTACCAGTCGCAGGCGGTGTTCGGCAGCTTCTCGAAGCACTGGCAGCTGATGCTGGGGCTCACGATCATCGTCGCGGTCGCGGCGCTGCCGCGCGGACTGATGGGGCTCGGTGAACGACTGAGAAGGACACCGGGCGCGCCGCGTTCGTCGACGGCAGCAACCGCTTCCGCACCGGCTCCGGAGGCCCACGCATGAGCGCCACTCCCTGGCTCGTCGCGCACGAGCTCACGCGCCGCTTCGGCGGCCTGGTCGCGGTGGACCGCGTCTCGCTCGAGATCGAGCGCGGCACGGTGCACGCGGTGATCGGCACCAACGGCGCCGGCAAGTCGACGCTGATCAACGTGCTGTCGGGCGAGATCGCGCCGACGAGCGGCAGCGTCAAGCTGCTCGGCGACGACGTCACCTCGCTCAGCCAGCCGCGCCGCGCGCAGGCGGGCCTCGGTCGCAGCTACCAGCGCAACACGATCTTCCCGTCGTTCACCGTGCTCGAGAACTGCCGGCTGTGCGCGCAGTCGCGCCTGCAGCGCCCCTGGGACTGGTGGAGCGCCGCGCGCGGCTGCCGCACCAGCACCGGGGCCGCCGAGCGCGCGCTCGAGCAGACCGGCCTCGCGCCCTTCGCGCATGCGGTCGCCGGCGCGCTGTCGCACGGCCAGAAGCGCCAGCTCGAGATCGCGATGTGCCTGGCGACCGCGCCGAAGGTGCTGCTGCTCGACGAGCCGCTGGCCGGCATGGGCGCGGAGGAGACCGACCGCATGCTGGCGCTGCTCGCGCAGCTGAAGGGCGGGCACGCGATCCTGCTGGTCGAGCACGACATGGATGCGGTGTTCCGCATCGCCGATCGCATCACGGTGATGGTCAACGGCCGCGTGATCGCGAGCGACACGCCGGCCGCGGTACGCGCGAACCCGGAAGTTCAAACGGCGTATCTCGGAGAGCACGCATGAGCGGCGCAGCGTTGATCGAGGTGCAGGGCCTGCACACGCACTACGGCGCGAGCCACATCCTGCACGGCGTCGATCTCTCGATCGCGCCGGGCGAGTCGGTCGGCCTGCTGGGGCGCAACGGCATGGGCAAGACCACGCTGATCCGCTCGATGCTGGGCCTGGTGCGGTCGAGTGCCGGCACGGTCCGCGTGCGCGGAACCGATGCCACGCGCGACGCGCGCACGCTGCGCGCCGACCGCATCACCGCGCGCGGCATCGGCTACGTGCCCGAAGGGCGCGGCATCTTCCCCAACCTCTCGGTACGCGAGAACCTGGTGATGGCCGCGCGCGCCGGCGTGCGCGGCCAGCGCGACTGGACTTACGAGCGCGTGCTCGAGACCTTTCCGCGCCTTGCCGAGCGGCTCGACCACGGCGGCCAGCAGCTCTCGGGCGGCGAGCAGCAGATGCTGTCGATCGGCCGCGCGCTGATGACCAACCCCGACGTGCTGATCCTCGACGAGGCGACCGAAGGGCTCGCGCCGCTGATCGTGGCCGAGATCTGGCGCATCCTCGGGCGCATCCGCGCCACCGGCATCGCCTCGTTGGTGGTCGACCGCAACTACCGCGCGGTGCTGGCGCACACCGACCGCTGCGTCGTGCTGGAGAAGGGTCGCATGGTGCTCGAAGGCAGGAGCGACGCGCTGGCGGCCGACGACGCGGCACTGCACCGGCACCTGGGCGTCTAGGGTCTGCGCCGGCGCTAAGCCTCGTTGGCGTCGAAGCTCTGCCGCAGGCGCCGGTAAAGCAGCCCGCGCGAAACACCGAGCTGGCGCGCAGCGCGCGACACGTTGCCGCCGCAGGCGGCGAGCGTGCGCTCGATCAGCACGCGGTTGGCGTCGTGCAGCGACGCGGCAGGGCGCTCCGGCTCGGGCGCCTGCGCCACCGGCTCGGCCGTTGGCGCAGGCGCGGGCAGGCCCATCGTGACGGCCACGCGGCGCGGCGCCGCCTCACCGGTCGGCTGGGATTCGAGCCACAGGCCCAACCCGCTGGGCAGGCGGTGCGGCGACGCGGGCGAGCCGGCCAGCGCAAGTACGCGGCCGAGGTCGAGCCCGAACACCTCTTCGACGCAACGGCCGATCGGCGACTGGCGCGCGTTGCCCACCAGCGCCGCGCCGGCCGCGTTGACCCACGCGATGTGGCCGTCGGCGCCGATGGCCGCCAGGCCCTCGTACGGCGTGTGCAGCAGCGGCGCCACGGTCGAAAAGCGCAGCAGCACCGCGTCGCGCGTCTGCGCGATCAGCAGCCGGTTCTCGATGCCGGCGGCGTGGGTGGCAATCAGCGACGCGGCATCGAAGCGAAAGGGCTCGCCCTCGCGGGTCACGTCGAGCACGCCGACCACCTCGCCGCTCACGTTGCGGATCGGCGCGGCGGCACAGAAGAACGGCGTCACGCTGCTGAAGAAGTGCTCGGCACCGAGCACGGTGACCGCTTCGCCGCTGCGCGCGACGAGGCCGGGCGCGTTGGTGCCCAGCCGCGCTTCGCCGAGATCGACGCCGACGCGGCTGGCCACCGAGAGCGCGCTGTGCGGATCGGCGTCGGCGCAGCGGGTCACGTGCACCACCACGCCGTCGCGGTCGGTCAGCAGCGCGCGGCAGCCGGTGCCGGCGAGCACCGCCTCGAGCTGCGCCAGCTCGCCGTCGGCGGCCTGCAGCAGCGCGCGGCTGCGCGTGATGGCGCTGTGCGCCCGCGCGCGCGTGACCATCTCGAAGCCGATCGGCTCGCTCGGGCGCATGCGCGCGCCCAGGCAGCGCGACCACGACTGGATCACCGCCTCGGAGACCAGGCCCGAGGGCCGCACGCCGTCCTCGAAGAAACGCTCGCGCGCGAGTGCGATGCGCTGTGCGCGCGTGGCGAAGAAGGGGCCGGCAGGCGATGCTGCGTGGCTGGACGACGAGGTCATGGCTGCGCCTTTCGGCCGCCAATCTGTCTTGAAGCGGAACAGTTGAGCGCTAGGGAAACTACCCAAGTTGGCTCTATGCAAGCCGCTGCTTAAGGTACAGCCTGCGATGCCGCGCTCGCGCCGGCACGCAGCCGAGATTCCGATAAGCAGTCGAGGAGACCAACATGCATTCCCCATTCACGCGGCTCACCACCAAGCCGTCGTTGGCGTTGTCATTGGCGCTGTCGCTCGCGCTCGCCGCGACCGCCGCGCGCGCCCAGTCGCTCGACGACCTGAAGCGCGATGCCGCGAGCCCGGGCGACGTGACCACCTATGGCATGGGCTGGAGCCAGCAGCGCTACTCGGCGCTCGACAAGATCAACAAGGCCAACATCAAGCGCCTGGTGCCGGCCTGGAATCTGAGCCTGGACAACTCGACCAACGCGTCGACGCAGCCCTTGCTGATCGGCAAGACGATGTACGTCGCGATGCACAACGCGACGGTCGCGATCGACGCCGCCACCGGCCGCCAGAAGTGGAAGGCGCCGATCGAGCTGCCCGCCGACATCGCGGGCTACCTGTGCTGCGGCATCCACAGCCGCGGCATGGCGGCGCTCGACGGCGTGCTCTATCGCACGACGATCGACGCTCACCTGCTCGCCATCGACATGGCCAGCGGCAAGACGCTGTGGAAGCAGCAGGTGGCCGACTACAAGCAGGGCTACAGCATGACCCATGCGCCGCTCGTGGCCGGCGACACGCTGATCACCGGCATCAGCGGCGGCGAATACGGCACGCGCGGCTTCCTCGACGGCTGGGACCTGAAGACCGGCGCGAAGAAGTGGCGCACCTACACGATCCCCGCGCCGGGCGAGAAGGGCAGCGAGACCTGGAACGCAGACCGCTTCGACAAGGGCGGCGCGCCGACCTGGCTGACCGGCACCTACGACCCCGAGCTCAAGCTCGTCTACTGGGGCACCGGCAACGGCGGGCCGTGGAACCCGGCCTGGCGCGGCAAGGACGCGCTGTACATCTGCTCGATCCTCGCGATCGACCCGGCCACCGGCAAGATCACCTGGCACTACCAGACCTCGCCCGGCGACCCCTACGACTACGACGCGACCAACGAGCTCGTGCTCGCCGAGCTGCCGATCGGCGGCAGCTCGCGCAAGGTGCTGATGCAGGCCAACCGCAACGGCTTCTTCTACGTGCTCGACCGCACCAACGGCCAGCTGCTCAGCGCGAGCCCGTTCGCGAAGAAGATCAACTGGGCCAGCGGCATCGATCCGAAGAGCGGCCGGCCGATCGACACCGAGATGACGAAGACGGTGCGCGCCAACGTCGAGTCGCCCGAGGTCGAGGTGTGGCCGAGCGCCTTCGGCGGCAAGAACTGGATGCCGATGAGCTTCGACCCGGCGAAGAAGCGCGCCTTCTTCAATACCGTGGAAGTCGGCATGAAGGTCAAGTACGCCAAGCCCGAATACAAGCAGGGCGCGTGGTACCTGGGCCTCGATCTGGGCGGCTTCGTCGGCCCGGACGACGGCATGCGCGGCGGCCTCGTGGCCTGGGACCCAGTGGCCGGCAAGCCGCTTTGGCGCGTCGCGCTGAAGTCGCCGCAGTGGGCCGGCGTGCTCTCGACCGCGGGCGGCCTGGTGTTCACCGGCGCGCAGACCGGCGAGTTCCTCGCCTACGACGCCGACACCGGCGCGAAGCTGTGGCAGTTCCAGACCGGCTCGGGGATCTCGGGCCTGCCGATCACCTGGGAGCTCGACGGCCAGCAGTACGTCACCGTCACCAGCGGCGCCGCGCACGTCTACGGCTTCCTGGCCGGCGACCCGGCGCTGGGCAACGTCCCGGCGGGCTCGTCGGTGTGGACCTTCAAGCTGATCGATTGAGCGAGGAGCCAGGCTTGATTCGATTCATCGCTTCGAAGCTCGCGCTGGCCGCCTCGCTGGCGTGCGCACTGCCGACATACGCGCAGGACGCGCCCGAACCCAGCGCGGCCAAGGGCCGCTCGCTGTACATGAGCTACTGCGCGCGCTGCCACGGCGTGAACATGGTCAACACCGGCGTGAGCTTCGACCTGCGCACCTTTCCCAAGGACCAGAAAGACCGCTTCGAACGCTCTGTGACCCAGGGCGTGCGCGCAATGCCGGCCTGGGGCTCGACCCTCAAGCCGCAGGAGCTGGAGTCGCTGTGGCTGTACGTCAGCGCCGGCGGCGGCTCCTGAACTGACGCGGCCGCCGATCGCGGCCGCAGCTGACACGCCGCGGGCCGACGCGCCCGCATCCGTTTCCCATGCCGATGTCTCGGACGGGCCGCACGGCCCGCCCGCGGGCCGGCTCGTCCCACGAAACCGGCGCCGCCGCGCGCCAGGAGACCACCCATGCAACGCACCGCCCTTGCCGCCGCCGCGGCCGCGCTCGTCGCGACCGCGCCGGCCCATGCCATCGACATCGATGCCGGCGACTACACGGCCCTGCCGGCCGGCACCAAGCTCGGCATCGCCTATGCGCAGTTCGCCAAGCGCGACGCGCTCTACGCAGGAGGCGATCGGGTGCCGATCAATGCCGGCCTGGACTCGACCATCGGCATCCTGCGCGGCGTCTATTTCACCGAGATCGGCGGCATCACGGTCGACCCGCAGTTCCTGCTGCCCTTCGGCAAGCTCGAGGCCAAGGACGATCTCGAGCCCGCGCTCGGCGACGCCAGCGGCGCTGCCGACCTGATCCTCGCCGCCACCGCCTGGCTGATCAACGACGCCAAGGCCGGGACCTATTTCGGCATCACGCCCTTCATCTATGCACCGACCGGCAAGTACGACCGCAACTCGCCGCTCAACCTGGGCGAGAACCGCTGGAAGTTCGCACTGCAGCTCGGCTACATCACGCCGCTGAGCCGCAGCGTCACGCTCGACCTTGCGGCCGACGCGACGCTGTACGGCAAGAACGACGACTTCGGCCCCGCGAGCCAGACGCTCAAGCAAAAGCCGCTCTACCAGGCGCAGGCCTGGCTGCGCTACCACGTCTCGCCGACGCTGGACCTGCGCCTGGGCCTGTCGCAGGTCTCGGGCGGCGAGATCAGGATCGACGGCGTCGATCAGGACAACCGGCTGTCTACCTCGAAGGTCGCGCTCGGCTCGGGGTGGTTCGTCGGGCCGACGACGCAACTGCTCGTGACCTGGGGGCGCGATCTCTCCGTGCGAGAGGGCTTGAAGGAGAACAACCGCGTCAACCTGCGGCTGCTGCAGGTCTTCTAAGCCGGCCGGGCGCCGGGCCGCCCCAAGCCCGGCCCGCCCCCTCGGGGGGCAGCGAGCCATGCGAGCGTGGGGGTCGCTGCTCAGACCGGCGTCGCGCTGACGGTCTTGATGCGCTCCATCACGAAGCTGGTCTTGCAGTCCTGCACGCTCGGATGCGCGAGCAGCGTTTCCATGATGAAGCGCGAGTAGTGCGCCATGTCCTGCACGACCACGCGCAGCAGGTAGTCCATCTCGCCGGTCAGCGCGACGCACTCCACCACCTCGGGCCAGGCCTGCACCGCGGCGCGAAACAGTTCGCGCGGATTGCGCCGCGGCGAATCGGTGTGCTTGGCCAGGCGCACGTTGATGTAGGCGGTGAGCCCGAGCCCGACGCGCTCGGGCGGCACCACCGCCGCATAGCCGGCGATCGCGCCGATCTCCTCCAGGCGCTTCACGCGCCGCAGCGTCGCCGAGGCCGACAGCTGCACCTCGGCGGCGAGCTGGTCGTAGGTGGCGCGGCCATTGGTCTGCAGCGCGCGAAGGATGCGCCGATCCACGGCGTCGAGATCGATGACAGCGTCCATCTGGTAGATTTTGCATGATTCCTGCGCCACAAGACCATGAGGAGGCTGGAATCGGAGAAAAACTGCATTCGCGCGCCTATACAGTGATTGGCTTCACCGCACCGGTACAGCGAGGCAGCAAATGCAAACCACGACCTGGGACAACCCGATGGGCACCGACGGCTTCGAGTTCATCGAGTACGCCGCGCCGGATCCCAAGGCGATGGGCGCGCTGTTCGAGCGCATGGGCTTCAAGCCGATCGCGAAGCATCGCCACAAGGACGTGACGCTGTACCGGCAAGGCCAGATCAACTTCATCGTCAACGCCGAGCCGGATTCGTTTGCGCAGCGCTTCGCGCGGCTGCATGGTCCGAGCATCTGCGCCATCGCGTTTCGCGTGCGCGACGCCAAGGCGGCCTACGAGCGCGCGGTTTCGCTCGGTGCCTGGGGCTATGCCGGCACGGCCGCGCCGGGCGAGCTCAACATCCCGGCGATCAAGGGCATCGGCGACTCGCTGATCTATCTGGTCGACAAGTGGCGCGGCAAGAACGGCGCGAAGGAAGGCGACATCGGAAACATCGGCTTCTACGACGTCGACTTCGAGCCGCTGCCCGATGCCGAACTCGATCCGCCCGGCCACGGACTCACGTACATCGACCACCTCACGCACAACGTGCACCGCGGGCGCATGGCCGAGTGGGCCGACTTCTACGAGCGCCTGTTCAACTTCCGCGAGATCCGCTACTTCGACATCGAAGGCCAGGTCACCGGCGTGAAGAGCAAGGCCATGACCAGCCCCTGCGGCAAGATCCGCATCCCGATCAACGAAGAGGGCAACGAGAAGGCCGGCCAGATCCAGGAGTACCTGGACCTCTATCGCGGCGAGGGCATCCAGCACATCGCGCTCGGCTCGCGCGACCTGCTGCGCACCGTGGACGCGCTGCGCGCCAACGGCGTCAAGCTGCTGGACACGATCGACACCTACTACGAGCTGGTCGACAAGCGCATTCCGGGTCACGGCGAGAACGTCGCCGAGCTGCACAAGCGCAAGATCCTGATCGACGGCAAGGCCGGTGCGCTGCTGCTGCAGATCTTCAGCGAGAACCAGCTCGGGCCGATCTTCTTCGAGTTCATCCAGCGCAAGGGCGACCAGGGCTTCGGCGAGGGCAATTTCAAGGCGCTGTTCGAGAGCATCGAGCTCGACCAGATGCGCCGCGGCGTGTTGACGGCCGATCAGAGCGCGGACAAGGGCGCCGACAAGACCGAGCGCTGATCGGCGCGAAGCCATCCCCCTTCGGGGTGCCACCCAATGGGTGATGTCGGGCGGATTCGTGCGGCCGACACTGGTCTGCATGAACGAAAGCAGTCCCGTCATCGATGGCCGCGCGAAGCCTGCACAGCAGATGTCGCGGCTCGCCGCGAAGGTGATGATGGGCGCGACGCTTCTCGCTGGGACGGCGGGCCTGCTTGCGCATGGTGCGGTTCCGCTGGCGGCCGATGCCCACCGGCAAGCCGATGCGCTGGGTCAGTCCGGCGCCGCCAATGTCTGGAGCCACCTGCCTCTGCTGGCGGCAGCGGTGTTCGGCAGCGCGGCCTGTGCTCGCCGGCGCCATCTCGGGGCGCTGATGGGCGCGTGGGCGCTGTTCTTTTCGCTGGTGGCCATGGCCGCCGTGGCTGGCGCGAGCTACCACGCCCAGCCCGATGACCGGCGCTTCATGTTCGTGCACGCGCTGATCGGCAGTGCCAGCTGCGTGCTGTCGCTCATCTTCGTGGCCGAGCGGCTGGGGCCGATGGCGGCGCGCACGGCGCCGTTGGCCATCGCCGCGCTGGCCGGGCCGGCCGCATGGACGCTGGGCGCCGGCGTGGACGATTTGCGCTGGATGCTGGCGCTCCAGTGCCTGCCCGTGGTGCTGATGCCGCTGGTCGTCTGGGGCCTGCCGAGCCGCGGCCTGGCGGGTCGGCAGTGGCTGGTCGCGCTGGGGCTCTACGCGCTGGCAGAGTGCGCCGGGGTGGCCGACGCAGCGATCTGGCACGCCACCGCCGGTTGGTTCGGCGGCATGGCGCTAAGCCATGTCATGCTGGGCGCCTGCATCGGCTGGCTCGCGCATGCCGCGGCGCGGAGCACGCAGCCGGCCGATCAGCCCGTTGCCGAAGCGATAGCGCCCTTGTCGGTCAGCGCATCGGCCGAGTGCAGCAGCCGCTCGACCTCGGCCACCACGGCAGGGTGATAGGCCATCGCGACGTGGGGCGTCGCCGGCAGGTGGTGAACCGCGGCGCCGTCGATCACCGCGCGGCGCGGCGGGAACACGATGTTGTCGGCATGCCCATGAAAGCACGTGAAGCGCCTGCGCTCGCGCGTCAGGCCCCGGCGCTCTTCCTTGGCCGCGAGGGCTCGTAGCCAGTCGGAACCCGGACGCATCTGCCGCGCGTTGTGCGTGAGGCCCCAGCGCGCGAGCCAGGTGCCGGCATGGGGCGTCCCGATCGTCACGATATGGGCGACGCGCTGCGCGGCTCCGGCCATGTCGGCCAGCCACGCCCTCACCGCGAGCCCGCCCATGCTGTGCGCAACGATGATCGGCGCGCGTCCGGTCGCGTGTTGAAGCCGCCTGACCGCGGCGTCGATCGATGGCGTCATCGCGTCGATGCTGCCGAACACGGGCTCGAGGCTCACCGCCACGAAGGGTCGGCCTTCGCGATGGCAGCGCTCCATCCACGGCGTCCAGAAGCCACGGTTGCAGACATAGCCATGCACGAACACGAGGCCGGTTGCGGCCGCCGAGTGATCGAGATCCGGCCAGCGCGCCGCACGCCACGGCTGCCACCAGCCGAACACGCGTGCCGATGTGATGCACTCCGTCAGCCAGGCACGCAGCAGCGCCCACGGTGACGGCCGCGGCGCCGGATCGTCTCCATGCACGAGCGCGACGAGCACGAACTCGAACGCCAGGACCATGACGAAGCTGCCGAGGATCAGCGCCGCGCCGATCGCGGCGATCCAGGGGTGGCCGCGCGACAGCGCCGCGCCGGCCCACGCGGCCGCCAGCAGCAACAGCACCAGCTGGGTGAAGCGTTGCAACCGCGCCAGCATCGCTGCGCCGCTCAGGCAAGCTGCACGGCACGGCCCGCGAGACTTCGCGCGAGCAGCGTGGCCATGCGGTTGACGATGCCGTAGATCGACAGCTGCGGATTGGCGCCAATGCTCGTCGGGAACACCGAGCCGTCGTGCACCGACAGGTTCTCGAGCTGCCAATGGCGGCCGTCCGGGCGGACGACGCCTCGGCTGGCGTCGCCGGCCAAGCCACAGCCACCCATCACGTGGGCGCTGACGACGCGCGTCATCAAGGGCTTCATCGGCAGGCTCGCGATCGCCTGCCGCGCTTCGGCCCAGCTGCGGTAGGCATGAGCGCGCTCGTGCACCGGTTGGACCTCGCGCGCACCGGCCGCGAACTGGATCTCGGCCATCGACAGCAGCGCGCGGCGCGCGCCTTCCATCACGAAGTCGGTCAGCGGATAGTCGAGTACGGGGCTGCCGTCACCGCGAAGCCGTACCTGGCCGCCGGGCGACTCGCGATGAAAGCCGTCGCGCAGCAAGGCGAGCAGCACGTGCGTACGCGGCAGCGCCGCGAGCTGCTCCGCCATCTCCGGCCCGATGCCGGGCAAGGTCGACGCGAAGATCACCGGATGGATGGGCGGCGCCTCGAGCTTGTAACCGATCGGCCCGTCGATCGGCTGCGTCTCGAGGAAGTGGTCGGAGTAGATCGTCTGGGGGGCGCCCGCCCAGCCCTCGACCTTCTGGTCGAAGTGAGCGGCCGAGATCACGACAGGATGCAAGAACGTGCGTCGCCCCAGCCGCTGGTGCGGATCGGGCAGCTCGGAACGCATCAGCAGCGCCGGCGAGTTGATCGCGCCGCCCGCGACGACGAAGTGCTTCGCGACGATGCGCAGTCGGGGACCGTCACGCGCCTGGCCGTCAGGCTCGACCGCGACGCACTGCAGCGCCTCGATGCGATCACCGCGCAGCTCCAGCCGCTCGGCACGGGTTTCGACCAACAGTCGAGCGCCGCGATCGAGCGCGGCCGGGATCGTGGTCACCAGCATCGACTGCTTGGCGTTGGTCGGGCAGCCCATGCCGCACGAGCCGAGATTCCAGCAGCCGCGCACGTTGCGCCGTATCGCGGCGGCCGGGATGCCGAGCGCAGCGGCGCCGCGGCGCAGAAGGTCGTTGTTCTCGTTCGGCGGCGCCAGCCAGGGCCCGATGTTCAGGCGGCGTTCGGCTTGCTCGAACCACGGTGCAAGCGCCTCGGCGCGGTAATCGTCACCGGCGCCGAACTCGGATTGCCAGTACGCCAGCGTGGCCTCGGGCGTGCGGAACGAACTGGTCCAGTTGACGGTGGTCGAGCCACCGACGCAGCGCCCCTGCAGGATGTTGATCGCCTGGTCGGCGGTCTTGCGGGCGGCGCTGTCCTGGTAGAGCGTCGGGTAGGCGTCGCTTTCGAGCTGGCGGAAGTCGCTGCTCGACTTGAGCGGCCCTTCCTCCACCAGCACCACGTCCAGGCCTGCCTGCGTGAGCAGCTCGGCGGTGATACCTGCGCCGGCGCCGCTGCCGATGATGGCCACGTCGCAGCTCATGGCCGTCGACGGCCACGCACGCGCGCCGGCGTGCGAGCCGCCGAAGACCTTCCAGCCGCGGTCGAGGCCTTCGCGGATCGGATCGGGCAGGCGGCTCACAGCGCGACCGGCCCGAGGTAGCCGAGTTGGGCCCAGGTTTCCGGAGCGCTGAAGTAGCTGGCACTGACGAGGCTGCGCAGCGCCTGATAGACCTGCTGACGCAGCGCATCGTCGGCCGTGCGCATGCGCACGAGGGCTCGCTCGACGTCGTGCGGGGCGGCATCGGTCCAAGGCTTGTCGAGGCCGCACAGCCAGCGTCGCGCAGGACCGATCTGCAGCAGGCCCAGCAACTGCGAGAGCTGCGCGCGCGTAGCGTGCGGCAGGCCGGCGAGGGCGGCTTCGAGCCGCTCGACCATCCCGGATAGCGCCCGCTCGCGGTCGACGGGATCGGCGGGCAGGCTGCCCTCGAGAACAACGCCGCCGACACTGGCGAACAGCGCCCGGGCCGTCGGGCTCAAGCGCCCCTCGCGCCATCCTGGCGACCACAGCGCGGCGCCAGTGCCCGCCAGGGCGAGCGCGACGGCGGCACCGGCGCCTAGCTGCAGTAGACGACGACGGGTGGGCTGCGGGACGCCGCGGGCAGCCGGCACCGCGGGTGCAGGCATGGCGGGTTCACGAAGATTCGGCATGGCGGGCGAGTGTTGCATCATTCGCCAGGAAGGCATTCGGCGAGTGCCTCTATTTGGCCTCCTGGCATACCCCCACACGACGCCCGACACGCCACAGCATGCCGCCACCGTCCTCGACAGCCGCCGCGGTGAACGAGATCCTCGATGAGTTGGCCCGCGTGGCACAGGAGCGCGACGCGCGCGCGAGCGATGCGCGCCTTGCCAGTCGCGTCCTCGAGATCAAGCATTTCCAGCAAGCGCGCTTTCGGCATACCTATGCCGACCTGCTGGCGTCGACGCGGTTCGGCCCGGCGACGCACTTCTTCCTCGACCAACTCTACGGGCCCCAGGACTTCACCGAACGCGATCATCAGTTTGAGCGCGTCGTCCCGGCGCTCGTGCGGCTGTTTCCGGGCGAGATTGTCGCGACCGTCAAGGCGTTGACGCGCCTGCATGCGCTCTCGGAGGAGCTCGATGGCGCCATGGCGCTCGCCTTGCCGCGGTCGACAGAGGCCGGCGCGCTGGATGCGATCGACTACGTGCGCGCATGGCAGGCCGTCGGGCGCCGGACGGATCGCGAGGCTCAGATTTCTCTGGTGCGCGAGATCGGATTCGCGCTCGACCGCTATACGCGGATGCCGATGCTGTTCGCGAGCCTGCGGATGATGCGCGGGCCGGCACGCGTGGCCGGGCTCAGCTCGTTGCAGCACTTCCTCGAATCAGGCTTCGACACCTTCAAGTCGATGCACGGCGCGCAGGTCTTCCTCGACCTGATCGGCGAGCGCGAGAGCGCGATGGTTGCAGCACTGTTCGATCCCGCGCCGCTGGCACCTGGGCGACACCCCGCGTTGGTGCAATTACCGTAGCTCTCCTCAAGGGGGCACACCAAGATGCCTTTCGAGTGCATCTTGCTTCGGAGCCGTCATGGACATGCAGGTCGTCAAGCCCTGGTTGAAGAACTATCCGCCCAACGTTCCGGCCGAGCTTGATCTCTCGTCTGCAGGCAACCTGGTCGATCTGCTCGAGCGCGCCTTCAGCCAGCACGCCAGTCGAACGGCCGCCATCTGCCTTGACGCACCGCTAAGCTTCCGCGAGGTTGACGAGCTTTCGTCGGCGTTGGCAGCGTGGCTGCAGGCGCGCGGTATCAAGCGTGGCGCACGTGTCGCACTGATGATGCCCAACCTGCCGCAGTACATGATCGCCATTCCCGCGGTGCTGCGAGCCGGCTGCACGGTGGTCAACGTGAATCCCTTGTACACGCCTCGCGAGCTCGAGCATCAGCTCAGGGACTCCGGCGCGGAAGCGATCGTGATCCTCGAGAACTTTGCCGGCACGCTCGAGGAAGTGATTGATCGCACGCCCATCAAGCATGTGATCCTTGCCTCGATGGGCGACCAGCTTGGGTTCTGGAAGGGCCAGTTGGTCAACTTCGTCGTGCGCCATGTGCGCAAGATGGTGCCGCCGTTCAAGCTGCCGCTAGGCGATGGACGAACCGTCGTGCGGTTCAACATGGCGATTGCGGAAGGTACGCGACTGCCTTTGGCGCGGCCGCAGATCAGTCCGAACGACGTTGCCTTCCTGCAGTACACCGGGGGCACGACGGGTGTGTCGAAGGGTGCGACGCTGCTGCATCGCAACGTCGTCGCGAACATCTTGCAGACGGAAGCGTGGTTCAAGCCGAAGCTCGACACGCTCGGCAGCAAACCGTTGACGATCGTCTGCGCGCTACCCCTGTATCACATCTTTGCGCTGACCATCTGCTACATGATGGGCGCGCGCCTGGGTGCGACGAACCTGCTGATCCCCAATCCGCGCGACCTGCCCGGGCTCATCAAGACGCTCGGCAAGCACAAGATCAACATGTTCCCGGCCGTCAACACGCTGTTCAATGCGCTGGCAAACGACCCCGACTTCGCGCGGCTCGACTTCTCCGAGCTGGTAGTGTCCAACGGCGGTGGGATGGCGGTTCAGCAGGCCACGGCGGAGAAGTGGCTCAAGATCACCGGCTGCCCGGTGGTCGAGGGCTATGGACTGTCGGAAACCTCGCCCGTGGCGACCAGCAATCGCCTCGATGTGCATGAGTTCAGCGGCACGATCGGCATGCCGATCCCTTCGACCGAGATCGCGATCCGCGATGACGAGGGGCGCGACCTGCCCTTCGGCGAACCCGGCGAGATCTGTATCCGCGGCCCGCAAGTGATGGCGGGCTACTGGAATCGCCCGGACGAGACGGCCAAGGTCATGACCGAAGACGGCTACTTCAAGTCGGGCGATATCGGCGTGATGGACGAGCGCGGCTACGTGAAGATCGTCGACCGCAAGAAGGACATGATCCTGGTGTCGGGATTCAACGTCTATCCGACAGAGATCGAGCAGGTCATCACGCTGCATCCCGGCGTACTCGAATGCGCGGCGGTTGGTGTTCCCGACGCTCGCTCGGGCGAGGCGGTCAAGCTCTACGTCGTGAAGAAGGATCCGGCGCTCGCCGAGGAAGATTTGGCCGAGTACTGCAAACAGAACTTCACCGCGTACAAGCGCCCGAAGTACATCGAGTTCCGTGACGAACTGCCGAAGTCGAATGTCGGCAAGATCCTGCGAAGGGAACTGCGCAGCGCTGCTTGAGGGCTGCAAGGGCCGGTCCATTCAGGGACCGGCCACGGGAATCGATGATCGAAATTTCGGATCGAAACTCGCACCTTGAAAAGCAAAACGCCCGACCATTTCTGGTCGGGCGTTTCTCGTTATTAGCCTGACAATGTCCTACTTTCACACGGGAATCCGCACTATCATCGGCGCTGAGGCGTTTCACTGTCCTGTTCGGGATGGGAAGGAGTGGGACCACCTCGCTATGGTCATCAGGCTTAACCGGTCACCGTACTGCAGCAAACACTGCAATACAGCCAATTCGTAGAGTCTTGTCAGCGATATTTCGATTGCGACCCAGTCGGCATTTACTCTGACGACAGACCTTGCTGCGTCAAGAATATAGGGTCAAGCCTCACGAGCAATTAGTACTGGTTAGCTTAACGCATTACTGCGCTTCCACACCCAGCCTATCAACGTCCTGGTCTCGAACGACTCTTCAGGGGGCTCAAGGCCCCGGCAGATCTCATCTTGGAACGAGTTTCCCGCTTAGATGCTTTCAGCGGTTATCTCTTCCGCACTTAGCTACTCGGCAATGCCACTGGCGTGACAACCGATACACCAGAGGTGCGTCCACTCCGGTCCTCTCGTACTAGGAGCAGGCTTCCTCAAATCTGCAGCGCCCACGGAAGATAGGGACCAAACTGTCTCACGACGTTTTAAACCCAGCTCACGTACCTCTTTAAATGGCGAACAGCCATACCCTTGGGACCGGCTACAGCCCCAGGATGAGATGAGCCGACATCGAGGTGCCAAACACCGCCGTCGATATGAACTCTTGGGCGGTATCAGCCTGTTATCCCCAGAGTACCTTTTATCCGTTGAGCGATGGCCCTTCCATACAGAACCACCGGATCACTTAGTCCTACTTTCGTACCTGCTCGACTTGTCAGTCTCGCAGTCAAGCACGCTTATGCCTATGCACTATCAGCACGATTTCCGACCGTGCCTAGCGTACCTTCGAACTCCTCCGTTACGCTTTGGGAGGAGACCGCCCCAGTCAAACTGCCTACCATGCACTGTCCCCAACCCGGATAACGGGTCAAGGTTAGAACCTCAAACACACCAGGGTGGTATTTCAACGTTGGCTCCATGCGATCTAGCGACCGCACTTCAAAGCCTCCCACCTATCCTACACAGATCTGTTCAAAGTCCAATACAAAGCTACAGTAAAGGTTCATGGGGTCTTTCCGTCTTTCCGCGGGGAGATTGCATCATCACAAACATTTCAACTTCGCTGAGTCTCTGGAGGAGACAGTGTGGCCATCGTTACGCCATTCGTGCAGGTCGGAACTTACCCGACAAGGAATTTCGCTACCTTAGGACCGTTATAGTTACGGCCGCCGTTTACCGGGACTTCAATCAAGAGCTTGCACCCCATCATTTAATCTTCCGGCACCGGGCAGGCGTCACACCCTATACGTCGACTTTCGTCTTTGCAGAGTGCTGTGTTTTTATTAAACAGTCGCAGCCACCGATTCTCTGCGACCCCGTTGGGCTCCCCTTGTACAGGTTCACCTACTAAGGGCACACCTTCTTCCGAAGTTACGGTGTCAATTTGCCGAGTTCCTTCTCCAGAGTTCTCTCAAGCGCCTGAGAATACTCATCACGCGCACCAGTGTCGGTTTGCGGTACGGTCGTGTGTAGCTGGAGCTTAGTGGCTTTTCCTGGAAGCAGGGTATCACTCACTTCAGCGGCAAGCCGCCTCGTTATCACGCCTCATCTAAGCCGCCCGGATTTGCCTAGGCAGCACGACTACACGCTTGAACCGGGACATCCAACACCCGGCTGAGCTAACCTTCTCCGTCCCCACATCGCACTACACATCGGTACAGGAATATTGACCTGTTTCCCATCAGCTACGCATCTCTGCCTCGCCTTAGGGGCCGACTCACTCTACGCCGATGAACGTTGCGTAGAAAACCTTGCGCTTACGGCGAGGGGGCTTTTCACCCCCTTTAACGCTACTCATGTCAGCATTCGCACTTCTGATACCTCCAGCAGGCTTCTCAACCCACCTTCACAGGCTTACAGAACGCTCTCCTACCACGCACATTGCTGTGCATCCGCAGCTTCGGTTACTGGCTTAGCCCCGTTACATCTTCCGCGCAGGACGACTCGATCAGTGAGCTATTACGCTTTCTTTAAATGGTGGCTGCTTCTAAGCCAACATCCTGACTGTTTTAGCCTTCCCACTTCGTTTCCCACTTAGCCAATATTAGGGACCTTAGCTGGCGGTCTGGGTTGTTTCCCTCTTGTGTCCGGACGTTAGCACCCGGTGCACTGTCTCCCGCGCTGTACTCTTCGGTATTCGGAGTTTGCAATGGTTTGGTAAGTCGCCATGACCCCCTAGCCATAACAGTGCTCTACCCCCGAAGGTAATACGCGAGGCACTACCTAAATAGTTTTCGGAGAGAACCAGCTATCTCCAGGTTTGTTTAGCCTTTCACCCCTATCCACAGCTCATCCGCTAGTTTTGCAACACTAGTCGGTTCGGACCTCCAGTAAGTGTTACCTCACCTTCATCCTGGCCATGGATAGATCACCTGGTTTCGGGTCTACACCCAGCGACTGAACGCCCTATTCGGACTCGGTTTCCCTGCGCCTTCCCTATTCGGTTAAGCTTGCCACTGAATGTAAGTCGCTGACCCATTATACAAAAGGTACGCCGTCACCCTTGCGGGCTCCGACTTTTTGTATGCATGCGGTTTCAGGATCTATTTCACTCCCCTCCCGGGGTTCTTTTCGCCTTTCCCTCACGGTACTAGTTCGCTATCGGTCGATTACGAGTATTTAGCCTTGGAGGATGGTCCCCCCATCTTCAGACAGGATTACACGTGTCCCGCCCTACTTATCGCACGCCTAGTTCCACAACCGACTTTTTTCATACGGGGCTATCACCCGCTGTGGCCAGCCTTTCCAGACTGTTCTGATAAGTCGACTGCTAAAACGCGCAGGCTGATCCGATTTCGCTCGCCACTACTTTCGGAATCTCGGTTGATGTCTTTTCCTCGAGCTACTGAGATGTTTCAGTTCACTCGGTTTGCCTCGACACCCTATGTATTCAGATGCCGATACCCTTGCGGGTGGGTTTCCCCATTCGGAAATCTCCGGATCAAAGCTTATTTGCCAGCTCCCCGAAGCTTATCGCAGGCTATCACGTCCTTCATCGCCTGTAATCGCCAAGGCATCCACCACATGCACTTAGTCACTTGACCCTATATTCTTAGCGCCAAGGACCGTCTCAGAGTAATGTTCATGCCGTATCCAGACTTTCGCCTGGATCTGGTGACGCAATCAAAATGTTGCCGGCGGCACGGTCCGCCATGACGCGGTTTCCGCCGACAACGCTGATTCGACTCTACGAATTGTTAAAGAACAACAGCCGAAAATCGGCCGCACAGTTCAGATCACAACATGATCTGAACTGTGCGACGACCGGATGGTGGAGGATGACGGGATCGAACCGACGACCCCCTGCTTGCAAAGCAGGTGCTCTCCCAGCTGAGCTAATCCCCCATCAAAGATGGTGGGTCTGGTTGGATTCGAACCAACGACCCCCGCCTTATCAAGACGGTGCTCTAACCGACTGAGCTACAGACCCCAATACCTTGTGAAGCCTCGGGGCCGCCTTGCGTCAATCGCTCGCCTCGCAAGCGCTGTCGCTCAGCCGATTGACGCTCCACTCACTGTTGCCAACAAAACAGCCGATAAGTGTGGGCGCAAGAAATTGAGTGCATTTCCAGAAAGGAGGTGATCCAGCCGCACCTTCCGATACGGCTACCTTGTTACGACTTCACCCCAGTCACGAACCCTGCCGTGGTAATCGCCCTCCTTGCGGTTAGGCTAACTACTTCTGGCAGAACCCGCTCCCATGGTGTGACGGGCGGTGTGTACAAGACCCGGGAACGTATTCACCGCGGCAAGCTGATCCGCGATTACTAGCGATTCCGACTTCACGCAGTCGAGTTGCAGACTGCGATCCGGACTACGACCGGTTTTCTGGGATTGGCTCCCCCTCGCGGGTTGGCAACCCTCTGTACCGGCCATTGTATGACGT
>NZ_JBMSEE010000008.1:5243-235243 GCF_049446155.1 Caldimonas sp. KR1-144 | reverse complement strand
TGCCTCGACGGCCGCCAACGTGTCGCCGGGCAGCTCGATGTTGGCGAGCAGCTCGATGCGCTCGCCATCGAGCGTGACGGCCGGCGTGTGGCGCAGACGCGCCAAGCGCTCGCGCTCGAGTTCGCTTTGTCGTTGCCTGAAGCGGTACTCCTCGAGCAGCAGCGGCGACGGGTCGACGATCACGACGCCGGCATCGCCGTCGATCACGACCCAGTCGTCCTGACGAATGATGCGGCTCGCCTCGCGCGCGCCGACCACCGCCGGGATGTCGAGACTGCGGGCGACGATCGCAGTGTGCGAAGTGCGCCCGCCGACGTCGGTCACGAAGCCGGTGAACACGCTTTGCTTGAACTGAAGCATGTCGGCCGGGGCGATGTCGTTGGCGATGAGAACCAGCGGGTCCTCGCCAGCGAAGTCGCGCGCGCCCACGTGCGACCCTACGGGCGGTGCCGCTCCGTTGCCGTGGGCGAGCGCGCGCAGCAGGCGCTCCACGACCTGCTCGAGATCGGCCTTGCGCTCGCGCAGGTACTCGTCTTCCATCTCGTCGAACTGCCGCGCCAGCACCTCGAGCTGCGCCGACAGCGCCCATTCGGCGTTGTAGTGCCGCTCCTCGATCCAATGCCGAGTCGCGCCGGTGAGCGTCTCGTCGTGCAGCAGCATCAAGTGCACGTCGAGCAGAGCCGACAGTTCGTGCGGCGCGTCGGCCGGCAAGTCGCGCTGGAGCGCCGAGAGCTCGTCGGCCACCGTGTTGCGGGCACGACGCAGGCGATCGACTTCCTCGGCAATGCGGCTCTCGTCGATGAAGTAGTGCGCGATGTCGACGCGGCTCGATGCCACGAGCACCGCACGCCCGATCGCGACGCCCCGAGATACCGGCAGACCGAAGACCTGAAAGCTCATGAATCGATCCTAGCAGCGCCTTCGCGACGCTCGCGCCGGGGTTGTCCCAGCGTCCTCTCGCTGTCACGGCCGATTCATCCGGCAGACACCATGGCGTCATCACCAAGTCTCATCGTTGCGACCCGAACGACGACAACCGCGTTGACGGAGCACATCGATGAGGGAACTCCCGCTGCCCACCTTGCCGATCCAGGATCTCGGCGTGCGCGACCTGCGCGCGCAGCGGAGGTCACTTCGACGCGCCGACGTCGCCGAGGCCGGCGCGCGGCTGGTCGTGGCTTGGGCGCGTGATGAAGCCGAGGTTCGCGAAGCGCAGCAGCTGAGATACCAGGTTTTCGCCGAGGAGATGGGCGCGCGCCTGTCTCCGCCGGCCGGCACGCCGCCGGGGCTGGACGTGGATGTCTTCGATCCCTATTGCGAACACCTGCTGGTGCGCGTGCTCGACGGCGACGAAGGCAACCGCCCGGTGATCGGCACGTATCGCGTCATGACGCCGGCCGCGGCTCGCCGCGTCGGCGGCCTGTACAGCGAGACCGAGTTCGACCTGACACGCCTGCGCCCGTTGCGGGCGACGATGGTGGAGCTGGGTCGCTCGTGCGTGCACGCCGACCATCGCCAGGGCGGTGTGATCCTGGCCCTGTGGGGCGCGCTTGCCGAGTTCATGCAGCGCAACGGCCTTGAAACCATGGTCGGCTGCGCCAGCGTCAGCATGCGCGACGGCGGCCACGTCGCCGCGAGCCTGTGGGAACAGCTGCGCCAGACGCATCTAGCGCCGATCGAATGGCAGGTGCGTCCTCGCCTGGCGCTACCTGTGGACGACCTGCGACGCGACCTGCAGGTCGAGCCGCCGCCGCTGATCAAGGGCTATCTGCGCTGCGGCGCCAAGCTGCTCGGCGCGCCGGCCTGGGACCCAGACTTCAACACGGCCGACCTGCCGCTGCTGATGCGCGTGGCCGATCTGCCCGAGCGCTACCGCCGCCACTTCCTCGCGGCAGCGTGAGCGACAAGGCTCCGCCCGCGGCTACTCGCCTTCGCCGAACTTGTCGTTGATCAGCGCGAGCAGCGCGTCCATCGCCTCCTGCTCGCGCTCGCCGTCGGTCTCGACGGTGATTTCGACACCGATGCCGGCGGCCAGCATCATCACGCCCATGATGCTCTTGGCATTCACGCGGCGGGTGCCGCGGCTGAGGTGGACCTCGCACGGATAGCTGCCGGCGAGCTTGGTGAGCTTGGCCGAGGCACGCGCGTGCAGGCCGAGCTTATTGCTGATGGTGATACGCGTTGAGATCATCGCCTGTTTTCGGGCCGACGGATTGGGTCTGGTTCTGCGGCCGGGCGGTCGCCACCTGCATGACGCCTTGCATCGCGCCGGCCACCGCGCGCGCAACCAGCGTGTCGAGCGGCTCGTGCGCATAGTTGAGGGCGCGCCAGAGCATCGGCACGTTGACGCCGGTGACCACCTTGACCTTCTGCCCGTCGGCCAGGCGCTGCGCCACGTTGGCCGGCGTGGCACCGAACACGTCGGTCAGGATCAGCGCCTCGGGCCGGCCCGGCGCGCCGAGGGCGCGCTGCAGGAGGATGCGCGCCTGCGCCTCGACTTCCTCGAGCGGCAGCTGGGCGTCGACGTCGAGCGCCTCGACCGCTTGCGCCGCTTCCGGAAAGGCATGGCCGCCCGCAGCCTTCAACGCGGAGGCAAGCGGTGCATGAGCAATGATCAGGAGCCCGGCCATGTCGCCGCATTATCGGCCGGCTGGCCTCGTCCTTTCGTGCCGGACCCCCGCTAGGGTGTCAGCTTGAGACCATCGACCCAGGTCTCGATCGCCTCGGGCGCCGGCTCCGCCCCCAGCGCGCCTGCGTGAAACACGCGGTTGCCGCGC
The DNA here is from genome assembly GCF_049446155.1 of Caldimonas sp. KR1-144. NCBI lineage: Bacteria > Pseudomonadati > Pseudomonadota > Betaproteobacteria > Burkholderiales > Sphaerotilaceae > Caldimonas > Caldimonas sp. KR1-144. The sequence continues at coordinate 232,466 of NZ_JBMSEE010000008.1, read as the reverse complement.
GCGAAGACGAGCGAAACCTCCCTGACCGCCTCGCCGCTGGATCGCTTGCCTTCGACGGTGAAGCGCAGCGACTGCACATGAGGCGTCGCGCCGACCGGCATCGAGGGCGAGCGATCGGTCTCGCGCCCGCCCAGCGCCGCCAGGCGTGCATCGTGCAGCGCCGCCAAGGCCGCGCCGACGCGCCCTGGATCGCCGACATCGCCGCTGGCGATGGACCATGTCGTGCCGCCGGCGCTGCACGAGACGAGCTCGAGCTCGACCGGGGCCCCGGCCAGCGGGACGCTGCGCGTCAGGCGCTGCGGCTTGCACGGGAACAAGGCCACGAGCACGCCGTCGGCAACGCGCACCTCGCGCCAGTCGTGCACCGGAGAGCAGGCGCCGAACAGCATCAGCGGCCCGCACAGGGCCGCGGCAAGGCGACGGGCCCGACGGTGCGACATCCGGCAATTATCGAGTCGGGCGGCAGAATGGCTGCATGACCGCCGCCTCCCAACGCCACCCCGAACTGCCCGGCGCCTTGCAGGGCGTGCGCGTGCTCGACCTCTCCCGCGTGCTCGCCGGCCCCTGGTGCACGCAGACCTTGGGCGATCTCGGCGCCGATGTCGTGAAGGTCGAGCGGCCCGGCCGCGGCGACGACACGCGCGGCTGGGGACCACCGTTCCTGAAGGACGCCAGCGGCCAGGAGACCGCCGAAAGCGCCTACTACCTTGGCGCCAACCGCAACAAGCGCTCGGTCGCGATCGATCTCGCGCATCCGGCCGGCCAAGCGGTGGTGCGTGCGCTCGCCGCGCAGGCCGATGTGCTGGTCGAGAACTACAAGGTCGGCGACATGGCTCGCTACGGCCTGGACTTCGCGAGCCTCTCGGCCGCCAATCCGCGCCTGGTCTACTGCTCGATCACGGGCTTCGGCCAGACCGGCCCCTACCGCGAGCGCGCCGGCTATGACTACGCCATCCAGGGCATGGGCGGGCTGATGAGCATCACCGGCGAACGCGACGACCGCCCCGGCGGCGGACCGCAGAAAGTCGGCGTGGCCGTCGCGGACCTCTTCACAGGCCTGTACTCGACGGTTGCGATCCTCGCGGCGCTGCGCCACCGCGACGCAAGCGGCGAGGGCCAGCACATCGACATGGCCCTGCTCGACACCCAGGTCGCGATGCTGGCCAACCTCGGCGCCAACTACCTGGTCAGCGGCCAGGTGCCGGGCCGCGCGGGCAATGCTCACCAGAACATCGTGCCCTACCAGACCTTCGAGACGGCCGACGGCCACATCATCCTGGCGGTCGGCAACGACGGCCAGTTCGCCAAGTTCTGCGAGATCGCCGGCCGACCGGAGGTCGCGCGCGACGCGCGCTACGCCACCAACGCGGAGCGCGTGCGCCGGCGCGACGAGTTGGTGCCACAGCTCGCCGAGTGGATGCGCGAACGCCGCCGCGACGACTGGCTCGCCGCGCTCGAGGCCGCCGGTGTGCCGTGCGGGCCGATCAACCGGCTCGACCAGGTGTTCGCGGATCCGCAGGTGGCGGCACGCGAGATGGTCCAGACGCAGAACCATCCGCTGGCGCCCGAGCTGCGCCTGGTCGCCAGCCCGATGAAGCTGTCGCGCACGCCGCCGCGCACGCGCCGCGCGCCGCCGCTGCTCGACCAGCACGGCGCCGAGGTCCTGGCCGACTGGCTGGCCTGGGACGCCGAGCGCTTCGCCGAAGCGCGGGCTGCGGGCGCTTTCGGTCCCGCCAGCTGACATCGGGGCCCGCCGGCCCCCGGCTCGAAGGGCTTGCACGCCTTGACCGGCGCTCAAGACGTGACGACCATCACGGATTACAAAATGAAACATCCGGTCGTCGCCTTTCAGCGCCCTCGTCCAGACCGCAGGGCGCACCACCGAAGCGCGGCAGATCCCGTGCCGATGGACGTCACTGCCCGCCCTGCGCTGCCCCCGGCGCTACCGCTCGCCCCCGCTGAACCGGACCGCACCGAGCCGTGGCGCGAACTGACCGCCCAGATCGGGCGCGAGGTCGCCGGCCCGCTTTCCGCCGCGCTGGAGCGCGTCATCCATCTGACCACCACCGGCCGCATCGACCGCGCCGGCCTGCGCGCGCTGCGCAGCGAAATCGAGCGGGCGCGCCGCGCCGGCATGATCAGCCAGCAGCTCGCGCGCTATGCGTCCAAGCGCCTGCGGCAGTCGCACGAGCGCCTGAACCTCGCCCACACGCTGCAGTCGGTGCTGGCCCAGCGTGCGCGAGAGGTGGCCTCGCGCGGCATCCATGTGCGGCAGAGCACGCGTGCGATCGAGGTGCTGGTCGATCCGGCGCTGTTGTTCGGGCTGATCAACGCACTGGTCGACTGGGCCATCGAGGCGGCCCGCTCGGCGATCGACTTTCGCGTCGAGGTCATGAAGTTTCCGGTGCACGGCACCATCGTCTGCAGCTTCGGCCACGAGCCGCGCCACCGCCAGGCCGACGACGCCGAGCCGCCGATACTCGATTCGCTGAGCTGGCATCTGCTGGCGCAAAGCGCCGCGACCATGGGCCTGGTGCTGCATCGCGAAGTGGACGCCGAACATGTGCGCACGACGCTGGAGTTCCCGCGCACCGTCAACGAGTCGATCGACGGCGTCACCGCGATCGAACTCGAGGACGGCTTCGGCTCCAGCATCAACTCCAAGCCACTGGCCGGCAGCCACATCCTGGTGGTCGCGGCGCGCCGCGACACGCGCATGCAGGTGCGCAATGCGATCGCCGACATGGGCCTGCTGATCGATTTCGTCGGCTCGGTCGACGAGGCGATCGACTTCTGCGCCGACGCGCTGCCGCATGCGGTGGTGTTCGAGGCCGCGTTGCGCTGCGAGCGCCTCGACCAGCTCGCTGGCGAGATCCGCACCGAGGCACCCGGCTTCGCGTTCATCGAACTGGCCGAGGAAGGCAACGCCTTCGAGATCTCCGGCTTCAACGGCCAGACCTACGCGCGCGTCGGTCCGCAGGGCCTGGCGCAGACGCTGCCGTCGGCGCTGGTGTTCGAGCTCAGCAAGAGCTTCTGAGCCCCCGGCGACGGCGCCCCCGGTCGTCAGCCGAACACCTTCTTCAGGATCTCGCTGCCGGTGCCGATCGGATCGCGGCGGATCTTGCGTTCCTCCTCGCCGATCATGAAGTAAAGGCCGTCCAGCGACTTGCCGGTGACGTACTGCTGGATGTTCGCGTCCTTCTTCTTGATCAACCCGAAGCCCGAGGCGGTGCCGGCCACCGCGTTGTACTTCGCGGCCAGCGACACCTTCTCCGTCGCGCGCGTGACGATCGGCAGGAAGCGCTCGGTCAGGGGCGCGCGCGTCTTGCTCGCGAAGAACTGCGTCACCGACGTGTCGCCGCCGGTGACGATCTTCCTCGCGTCGGTGACCGTCATCTGCTTGACCGCCTGGCTCAGCAGCGGGCCGGCCTCGGGCACCGCCGCTTCGGCGGCGCGGTTCATCGCGGTCTCCAGTTGCTCGACCTGTTCGCCCTGGCCGGTGCTCTTGAGCAGCCTGGCCGCGCTGTCCAGCCCCTTGGGCAGCGGGATGCGCACCTTGGGGTTGCCGAGAAAGCCGTCCTGCCGGCCGAGCAGCGCAACCGCCGACTCGGCGCCGCGCGACAGCGCCTCGCGCACGCCGGCCGAGGCATCGGCATCGCTGAACGACAGCGCCCAGGCCTGCCGATGCGCGGCCAGCAGCCACCACCCCACGCCAGCGCCGGCCGCGAGCTGCGCCATACACTTGCGCCTGGAGGTTTTGAACTTCCGCATCGTCAGCTCCTCTGCTTCGACATGACGCGCCATCTTGCGACCGCTGTCGCCCGCCTGTCCACCATCGCCGCGCTGGCCGCCAGCCTGTGGCTGGCCGGATGCGCCCGCGATGTCGCACCCGACGTGCGCTACACCCTGCTCGACGGCTCCACGCACCAGAGCGCCCAGCTGCGCGGGCAGGTGGTGCTGGTGAACTTCTGGGCCACGAGTTGCACGACCTGCGTGAAGGAAATGCCGCAGATCGTCGCGACCCACCAGAAGTACGCCGCGCGCGGCTACGAGACGCTGGCCGTGGCGATGAGCTACGACCCGCCGGCCTACGTGGCCAACTTCGCCGAGAGCCGCAAGCTGCCGTTCAAGGTGGCGATCGACAACACCGGCGAGATCGCCAAGCGCTTCGGCGACGTGCAGCTCACGCCGACGACCTTCCTGCTCAACAAGCGCGGCGAGATCGTCAAGCGCTACGTCGGCGAGCCCGACTTCGCCGAACTGCACGCGCAAGTCGAGAAGCTGCTCGCGGAAAGCTGAGCGCGGTCGAAAGTCCGGCGAAACAGCGCGCCGGCCGGGCCGGCCCCAAGACCGGCCAGCCCCTCGGCGTCAGACGCCTGCGGCGTGAGCCTGCTGGTCGGCGTGGTAGCTCGAACGCACCATCGCGCCGACCGCTGCATGCGAGAAGCCCATCTTGTAGGCCTCCTGCTCGAACATCTTGAAGGTGTCCGGGTGCACGTAGCGACGCACCGGCAGGTGGTGGCCGCTGGGCGCGAGGTACTGGCCGATCGTGAGCATGTCGATGTCGTGCGCGCGCATGTCGCGCATGACCTCCAGGATCTCCTCGTCGGTTTCGCCCAGGCCCACCATCAGGCCGCTCTTGGTCGGCACGTGCGGCGCGAACTCCTTGAAGCGCTTTAGCAGGTTCAACGAGTAGGCGTAGTCCGAGCCGGGACGGGCTTCCTTGTAGAGGCGCGGCGCGGTCTCGAGGTTGTGGTTCATCACGTCCGGCGGCGCAGCCTTCAGGATCTCGAGCGCGCGGTCCATGCGGCCGCGGAAGTCCGGCGTGAGGATCTCGATCTGCGTTTGCGGCGACAGCTCGCGCACGCGCTGGATGCACTCCACGAAGTGCGCCGCGCCGCCGTCGCGCAGGTCGTCGCGGTCGACGCTGGTGATCACCACGTACTTCAGCTTCAACGCGGCGATGGTCTTGGCAAGGTTGAGCGGCTCGTCGACGTCCAGCGGATCGGGCCGGCCGTGGCCGACATCGCAGAACGGGCAGCGCCGCGTGCACTTGTCGCCCATGATCATGAAGGTCGCCGTGCCCTTGCCGAAGCACTCGCCGATGTTGGGGCACGAGGCTTCCTCGCACACCGTGTGCAGCTTGTGCTCGCGCAGGATCTGCTTGATTTCGTAGAAGCGCGTGGTCGGGCTGCCGGCCTTGACGCGGATCCACTCCGGCTTCTTCAGCACCTCGGCCTGCACGACCTTGATCGGAATGCGCGCGGTCTTGGCCTGCGCCTTCTGCTTGGCGCTCGGATCGTAGGGGGCCGTCGAGGCCGTGGCGTCGGCCACGTCGGGAGAGGTCATGCAGTGCTCCGGGAGCGATCGGCCCGCGCGGGCCGTCGGAATGCCGCGATTTTAGGCGGCGCCCTTCGCACCGCCCGCCCGCAGGGGCAAGGCGGCTCAGCCGCCCAGGTAGCTTTGCAGCCGCTGCGCAAGCGCGTCGGCCACCTGGTCCGACGCGACGCTGACGCCCAGCGACGCCAGGTCGACCGTCGCCAGCCCCGGGTAGCCGCAGGGATTGATGCGCCCATACGGCGCCAGGTCCATCGCGACGTTCAGCGCCACGCCGTGGTAGGTGCAGTGGCGCGACACCTTGATGCCCAGCGCGGCGATCTTGCCGATGCCGCGCCACGGATCGCGCGGATCCGGCGGCCCCGGCAGCGCCGCATGGCCGAAGGGATCGGCCAGGTTGATGTAGATGCCCGGCGCGCCGGCAACGCGCTGACCGGTGACGCCATGGGCCTCCAGGGTCTTGATCACCGCCTGCTCGAGCCGGAACACGTACTCCTTGACGTAGATGCCCAGTCGACGCAGGTCGACCAGCGGATAGGCCACCACTTGGCCCGGGCCGTGGTAGGTGACTTGGCCGCCGCGATTGGTGGGCACGACCGGCACGCCGGCAGCATCGAGCACGTGGGCCGCGTCGCCGGCCTGGCCGAGCGTGAACACCGGGTCGTGCTCGCACAGCCAGAGTTCGTCGGGCGTGTCGGCGCCGCGCGTCTCGGTGAAGGCGCGCATGCGCGCCACCGTGGCCTCGTAGGGCGCGCGCCCGAGGGCGCGCACGCGCATCGCCTGGCTCAAAGAACGACCTTGACCATCGCGTGCGAGGTCAGCGCGCGATAGATCGCGTCGAGCTGCTCGCGGCTGGTGGCGGTGATCGTGATCGTGAGGCCGAGGTAGTTGCCGCCCTTGCTCGGGCGCATCTCCATCGTCGCGGGGTCGAAGCTCGGGTCATGCTCGAGCGCCAGCGCGGCGATCGCGTCGGCGAAGCCGTCGACGTTGGCGCCCATCACCTTGATCGGAAAGGCGCTGGGGTACTCGATCAGCGAACGTTCTTCGGGCAGGGTCATGGTCGCGGCATCCATCGAAGCCATCTGAGGGCAGTGCTGCCCATTGCAAGCCGGGCTCAGACGCTCTGCTCGGCCTTGGCGCGCTGGTAGGCGGCGAGCAGACGCAGGCCGACCGGCCCGGGCTTGCCGCGCCGCGCACCGTGACCGACAGGCTCTCCGTCCAGGCGCGTGACCGGCAGCACCTCCTTGGTGGCCGAGCTCAGCAGCACCTCGTCGGCGGTGCGCAGATCGCTCTCGGGCACCGGACGCAGCGCATAGGCGATGCCCTCCTCCTCGCACAGCTCGCGCAACAGCTCGACGCGGATGCCCTCGAGCAGGTGCTCGCTCTTGGGCGGACCGATCAGCGCACCATCCTTGACGATCCAGACGTTGGAGGCCGAGGCCTCGGTGAGGTACTTGCCGCCGCCGGGCCCGTCGCGCAGCAAGATGGTCTCGACAGCGCCTTCGTCGGCCGAAATCTGGCGCGCGAGCACGTTGCCGAGCAGGGCCGTGGTCTTGAGGTCGCCGCGTTCCCAGCGGAAATCGCGCGCGCTCACGCAGGCGACGCCCTCATGGCGCTGCTGCGCCGTCGGGGCCTTCAGCGGGTGGACCATCATGAACACGGTGGGCGCGATGCCTTGGGTCATGACGTGGTCGCGCGCGGACATCGATGGCAGCGGCGTGCCGCGCGTGACCTGCAGGTAGACGAGTTGGTCGCCCGCGCCTTCGGCCACCGCCAGTCCGGCCACCAGCTTGCGCACCAGCGCCACCCATTCGGCGCGCGTGTGCGGGTTGTCGATGCGCAGCTTGGCGAGGTTGCGCTCCAGCCGTGCCAGGTGGTCGTCGATGCGAAACAGCTTGCGGTCGTAGACCGGCAGCGCCTCGTAGACCCCGTCGCCGAACAGGAAGCCGCGGTCCAGGGGCGACACGCGCGCGGCCCCCAGCGGCATCAGCTCGCCGTTGACCAGACAGGGGCGTGCGGACCAGTCGCCGTTGCTGCTACTCATGGTCGGTCGAGCGTACTCCGGCCGCGCGGGGCTGTCACTTGATCCACAGGCGCAGCGAGTCCCATGCGCGGCCGAGCAGGCCGGCCGTCGGGACCTCCTCCAGCGCCACCAGGGGAAGCTCGGTCACCGGCTGGCCGGCGGCGGTGACGACGATCTTGCCGACCGCCTGGCCCTTGGCCAGCGGCGCGACCAGCGGGTCGGTGCGCTCGACCTTGGTGGCGAGCTTGTCGCCGGTGCCCTTGGGCACGTTGATGTAGACGGCCTGCGCGCTGCCGAGCTTGGCGGTGGCGGTCTTGCCCTTCCAGATCTGCGGCGAGACGACGGCCTGGTTGGCATCGAACAGCTTGACGGCGTCGAAGGCCGAGAAGCCCCAGTTCAGCAGCTTCTGGCTCTCGACCGCGCGCGCTTCCGTCGACGAGGCGCCCAGCACGACGCTGAGCAGCCGGCGCTGGCCGTTGGGGAAGTCGCGCCGCGCGGTGGCGATCAGGCAGTAGCCCGCGTTGTCGGTGAAGCCGGTCTTGAGCCCATCGACCGACGGGTCGCGATACAGCAGCAGGTTGCGGTTCGGCTGCTTGATCTTGTTGAAGGTGAACTCCTTCATCGCCGAGTAGCGCAGGTAGTCCGGAAAGTCCTGCACCAGGCGCGTGGCGATGACGCCGAGCTCGCGCGCCGTGCTGACATGGCCGGGCGCCGTCAGGCCCTCGGGGTTCTTGAACGTGGTCGACTTCAGGCCGAAGGCCTGGGCCTGGCGGTTCATCATCGCGACGAAGTTGTCGACGGTGCCGGCCACGCCCTCGGCCAGCACGACGGTCGCGTCGTTGCCGCTTTGCACGATCTCGCCCTTGAGCAGGTCGTCGACCGTGACCTGGCTGTTGAGCGGCAAGAAGGTGCGCGAGGCGCCGGTCATGCCGGTGCGCCAGGCACGCTCGCTGACCGGCAGGGTCTGGTCGAGCTTGAGCTTGCCGTCCTTGAGGGCCTGGAACACCACGTAGGCGCTCATCAGCTTGGTCAACGAAGCAGGCTCGATGGAGGCGTCCGGCTCCTTGGCACCCAGCACCTGGCCGGTCGTGACGTCCAGCAGCAGCCACGAGCGCGCAGCAACCTCGGGCGGCTGCGGCATCTGCGCCTGCGCGGTACCGAACATCAGGGCGGCGGCGCCGACGGCGGCCAGCAAGCGGAAGAACAGTCGTTTCATCGGCGAAAGAAGATCAGCAACGGGAAGAAGTCAGGGGCGCCAGGCGCGCAGCACGATGGCTTTCAGCTGCGGCAATGCACCATGGAAGAAGTGGCCGACGCCCGGCACCACAACGACCGGCAGGCCCTGCGGCCGCGCCCAGTCGAGCGAGGCGGCCAGCGGCACGACGTCGTCGGTCTCGCCATGCACCAGCAGCGTGGCGTCGACGTCGGCCACCGCCGGCGCCTGGTGATTGCGCGTCGAGGGCGCTACGAGCGCGAGGCGCTGCGGCTTGAGTTCGGGGGCGAGCCGGTCGGCCGCCGCGGCGGCCACGTAGCCGCCAAACGAGAAGCCGGCCAGCGCGAACGGGCCTGCGGCGCCGACGCGCTCGCGGCCGGCCGCAATGACGGCCAGCGCGTCGTCGACTTCGCCACGGCCCTCGTCCCAGGCGCCGGCCGAGCCGCCGACGCCGCGGAAGTTGAAGCGCAGCACGGCCATGCCCAGCGCCAGGCCGGCGCGCGCCACCGTCTGCACGACCTTGTTGTCCATCGTGCCGCCATGCAGCGGATGCGGATGGCACGCGACCAGCCAACCGCGCGGCTCGCCGTCGGGACGGTCGAGCGCGCAGGCGAGCGTGCCGGCCGGGCCCTCGATCGTGAAGCGTTCAGTCTGCGCGTTCATCGGCCCACGTCAGGCGCAAGCAGCAGGCGCTCGACGACCTTACCGTCGCGCAGGTGCGACTCGACGATCTCGTCGATGTCGCTCTTGTCGACGTAGGTGTACCAGGTGCCCTCGGGGTAGACCACCGCCACCGGCCCGCCGGCGCAGCGGTCCAGGCAGCCGGCCCGGTTGACGCGCACCTTGCCGGGCCCCGTCAGGCCAAGCGCCTTCGCGCGCTGCTTGCAGTGGCCGAAGGCGGACTCGGCATCGTGGTCCGAGCAGGCGGCCTCGCCGGGCTCGCGCTGATTCAGGCAGAAGAAGATGTGTCGCTGGTAGTAGCTCATCGCAGTGGGCGCTCGCGACGCTTCGGTGCGGCGCCTCGTCGGGCCCGCCAGGGCGGCGGGCAGCATCCGATGGATTGTAGAAGCGGCCCTGGGTTCAACCTGCGGGCGCGGGCCTGGGACGCGAGGCCAGTCGTGTCAGCAGGTAAACGATGGCCGCATACGGCCAGATCCAGCCGACCCACTGCGACAGGCCGTGAAAACGGATGAAGCGCCCCTGCTCCCAGCCGAGCAGGCTGGCGGCGTAGTACGGGTCGGCCGGCGCCAGGTTGACCAGCGCCACGCCGGTCGCGATGACCGGCAGCGCAACTGCCGCGGCCGCGCGCCCCGGCAGCCAGGCCAGCGCCGCCGCGACCACGGCTGCCAGCGCCATGCCGGGCGCGACCGGCGGCGTCCACCAGGCCAGCGCGTGCTCGGGGCCGAAGTTCAAGGCCGTCGACAGCGTGGTCGCGGCCAGCGCGAGCAGCAGCGCGCCGACCAGCAGCACCAGCCGGCGCGGGCCAGGACGCGTCAGCGCGAAAGCCAGCAGGCACGGCGCCAACAGCCCGCAAGCAATGCCCAGCAGTTCGACGCCAGGCGCCAGCGCGCGCATCGGCGGCAGCGGATCGGCGGGCAGCCAGCCGTCCCAGGCCGTGCCTTCGAGCCACTGGGCGAACGCCGAGCGCAAGCGCAGCACCGACTGCCCCAGCCCGAACGGCAGCGAAGGCGGAAACAGCAGGCCCACGGGCCACAGCAGCAGCAGCATCATGCCCACGCCCTGGCCATGCGGCACCCAGCGCTCGCGCAGGCGTTCCCAGCGCACCCAGCCGCCAACGCGCTCGACATAGCAGGTCAGCAGCACGCCGGCGGCCGTGCCGCCGGCATTGGCGATCCAGTCCAGCATCGACGGCACGCGCGTGGGCATGCCGTGCTGCAGCACTTCCATCGAGTAGCTCAGCAATGCACCGACGCCGAACGCCAACACGGCGCTGCGCGTCACGGGGCGGCCTTCGCGCAGCTGCGCAGCGGTCAGCAGCGCCCCCAGCGGCAGATAGGCGACGACGTTCGAGACCACGTCGAAGCGGCTGATGAGCCGCGGCAGCGGCAGGGTGAAGAGCTCGAGCCAGCCGTTGGGCGGCTCCTGCCAGCGCCACTCGAACGGATGCAGGCTGGCATAGACGATCAGCGCGAAGAAGCCCAAGGCGAACGCCCAGGCGGAACTGCGAACCGGCGCCATCAGAACGGCTTGACGACGACCAGCACGACGATCGCGATGAACAGCAGCACCGCGCTCTCGTTGTAGACGCGGAACCACCGGTGCGTGCGGCGCGGGCCCGGGCCCTGCGGCTGCTCGAAGCCGCGCAGCAGGCGCCGGTTGTAGTGGTGCAGGCCGATCGCGCCGAGCACGAACACCAGCTTGGCATGCAGCCAGCCGTTGCCCGCGCCGCGGCCGATGCCGAAGCCCAGCCACAGCCACAGCCCCAGTAGCAGCGCCGGCACCATCAGCAGCGTCGCGAAGCGCTGCAGCTTGTGCGCCATCAGCAGCAGCCGCTCGCGCTCGGCGTGGCTGTCGGCCGGCACCATCGCGAGGTTCACGAAGATGCGCGGCAGGTAGAACAGCGCCGCGAACCAGCTCGCGACGAAGACGATGTGGAAGGCCTTGACCCAGAGCATCGCGGCATTATCCCGGCCACGTCGAGCGCGCCGCGCTTCGCGCGTACAAAAGAAAAACCCCGGCGCAAGCGCCGGGGCACAAAGCCGATCGCCGTGAGGCGACCAAGCTCCTGCTCAGGGAGGAAAAGCAGGGAATGACACATCGCGAGACGTATCATTCGCCGCACACTTTAGCAAGTCCAGCTTGCGCCGGGTTGTCTGTTCGGCCGCGGCGCGACACCGTCTGTCGTGAGCCTCGATTGAGTCACTACCCCCAACGCTTTCCCGCCGTGCGCGCGCGCCGTCTGCGCCGCGATGCCGCCACCCGCGCGCTGGTGCGCGAACACCGCCTCGCACCCGAGGACCTGATCCTTCCCGTGTTCGTGCTCGAGGACGCCCGCGCCGTGCAGGACGTGCCCTCGATGCCCGGCGTGCAGCGCATGGGCCTCGAGCCTCTGCTGCGCGTGGCCGAGCAATGCCTGTCGCTGGGCGTGCCGGTGATGGCGCTGTTTCCCGTGATCGACGCGGCCAGGAAGACCGAGGACGGCCGCGAGGCCACCAACCCCGAGGGCCTGGTGCCGAGCGTCGTCCGCGAACTCAAGCGGCGCTTTCCGGAGCTGGCGCTGCTGACCGATGTCGCGCTCGACCCCTTCACCAGCCACGGCCAGGACGGCCTGCTCGACGCCACCGGCTACATCGTCAACGACCCGACGGTCGAAGTGCTGACGCAGCAGGCGCTGGTGCAGGCCGAGGCCGGCGTCGACATCGTCGCGCCGTCGGACATGATGGACGGGCGCATCGGCGCGATCCGCAGCGCGCTCGAGGAGCGCGGCCTGATCCACACCCGCATCATGGCCTACAGCGCCAAGTACGCGAGCGCCTTCTACGGCCCGTTCCGCGACGCGGTCGGCTCTGCCAAGAACCTCGGCAAGGCGGACAAGAAGGTCTACCAGATGGATCCGGGCAACAGCGACGAGGCGTTGCGCGAGGTGGCGATGGACATCGCCGAAGGCGCCGACATGGTGATGGTCAAGCCCGGCATGCCTTACCTCGACATCGTGCGGCGCGTGAAAGACGAGTTCCGCGTGCCGACCTTCGCCTACCAGGTCAGCGGCGAGTACGCGATGCTCAAGGCCGCCGCGCTCAACGGCTGGCTCGACCACGACGCGGTGATGATGGAGTCGCTGCTGGCATTCAAGCGCGCGGGCGCCGACGGCGTGCTGAGCTACTTCGCGCTCGACGCGGCGCGCTGGCTCGCCAAGCAGCGCTGAAGCGCCTGCCGGGATGCGCATCTTCCACGTCTGCGACGGCTTCAACGAGCTCGCGGAACTGCCGGCCGAACTGCCGCCCACCGGCTTCGTGTGGGTCGCCAGCGGCCGTCGCGAGTTCGAGGTCGGCGCCGGCGAGCTGCAGGCAATGCTCACGCGCCTGGGCCTGGGCCAGCTCGTCGACCTCCACGTCTCCGACCTGCTCAACAACCAGCTGCCCTCGCACTACGACTACACGTCGTGGTACGACCTGCTGGTCTTCCGCCGCCTGGCTGCCGGCGCGGGCAGCACCGGCATGTTCGTCGATGACGCGCACGGCACGGCGCAAAGCGCGCGCCAGGCTCTGGCGGCGATCGACACCTCGCCGGTCGGCTTCGCGGTCTACGACCGGCTGCTGATCACGGTGCATCCGGCCGAGTGCCAGGTGCGCGACTATTTCATCGCCCGCCTCACGCAGCAGGCCACCGCCGGCGCGCAGGCGCCGAGCGGCAGCGAAGGCAAGCCGCTCGGCCCGCGCCTGCCGCCCAGCCCGGCCGACCTGATGCTGCGCGTCGTCAACCACATGGTCGACGGCTACCTCGACCTGCGCCGGCTGCTCACGCGCCAGCTCGGCTACCTGCAGCAGGAGCTGCTGCGCGCGCGCAGCCACTTCGACGACTGGCAAGCCCTGCTCGAGAGCCGCAACGCGTTGCACCAGCTCGAAGACATCTGCGAGGACCAGCGCAGCGCGATCCAGGAGTGGATCGACGCGCTCGACGACTGGCCGGTGCCTGCCGAAGCCGGGGCGGCGCGCGAACGCGAGGTGCTGCGCGTGCGCTCGAAAGACGTGCTCGAGCACATCGAGCGCGTGCTCGGCCATGTGCGCCGGCTCGAGAACTCGGCCGAGGGCGCGGTGCAGATGCACTTCTCGGCGCAGAGCAACCGCACCAACGACATCATGCGCACGCTGACCGTGCTCACCGCGATCTTCATGCCGCTGAACCTGATCACCGGCATCTTCGGCATGAACTTCGACTTCCTGCCGCTGGTCCACAGCACGTCCGGCCTGTGGGTCGTGCTGGTGACGATGACCGTGCTGGCGGTGCTGCTGGTCGTGTACTTCCGGCGCAAGCGCTACCTCGCGGACCACCGTCACTGACGATCTTGGGCTCGCACTTCACCGCGCGTCATGCGCTGCTGCTCGTCGGGCTGACGCTGTGCTGGGGCCTGAACTGGCCGGTGATGAAGCTCGGCGTCACGCACTACCCGCCGCTGAGCTTTCGCGCGCTGTCGATGTGGCTGGGCCTGCCCGCGCTGTGGCTGGTGCTGCGCGTGCAGGGCGTGCCGTTCGCAGTGGCCCGCTCGGGCTGGCGCGAACTGGGCGCGCTGACCTTCTTCAACATGCTGGTGTGGCACGTGCTGGCCATTCTGGCGGTGCAGGCGCTGAGCTCGGGGCGCGCGGCCATCCTGGGCTACACGATGCCGATCTTCTCGGCGCTGCTCGGCGCCGCACTGTTCGGCGAACGCATCCACTGGCGCCAGGCGGTCGGCGTCGCGGCCGCGGCGCTCGGCGTCGTGCTGCTGCTGTGGCACGAGATCGGCGCGATGGCCGGGCGGCCCTGGGCGGTACTGGCCATGCTGGTCGCCGCGGCCGCCTGGGCCTACGGCACGCAGCGCATGCGCCGCACGCGGCTGCCCGAGCCGACGCTGGCGCTGGTGTTCTGGATGACGCTCGCGACCGCGATCGTGATGACGGTCGTCGCCGCGCTGCGCGAGTCCTCGCAATGGCATGCGCCCGACGCCACCGCGTGGGCCGCGATCGTCTACAACGCGCTCCTGATCTTCGCGTTCGCGCAGCCGGTGTGGCTGTGGCTGGCGCGCACGCTGCCGCCGATCGCCTCGACGCTGTCGGTGATGATGATCCCGGTGCTGGGCGTGATCAGCGGCGCGTGGTGGCTGGGCGAGACGCTGCACTGGCAGGACTGGACCGCGGTCGCGCTGATCATGGTGGCGATCGCCTCGGTGCTGCTGCCGCAACGCCGATCGGCCTGATCAGTCGGCGCGCTCGGCCGCGCGCAGCGTCTCCACGGCCAAGCACAGGTCGTCCCAGGCCTTGGCCTTGTCCGGCAGGTTGCGCAGCAGGTAGGCCGGGTGGTAAGTCACGATCGTCGGCACGCCGGCGTAGCGGTGCACCCGGCCGCGCAGGCGGCCGATCGCCTCGTCGGTGCGCAGCAGCGACTGCACCGCGAAACGCCCCATCGCCAGGATGATGCGCGGGCGCACCAGCTGCACCTGGCGCAGCAGGAAGGGCTCGCACTGCGCCACTTCGGCGGGGTCGGGATTGCGGTTGCCGGGCGGGCGGCACTTGAGCACGTTGCAGATGAACACCTGCCGCTCGGCATCGCCCTCGCCGCGCGACAGGCCGACGGCTCGCAGCATGTTGTCGAGCAGCTGGCCGGCCTTGCCGACGAAGGGCTCGCCCTGGCGATCTTCCTGCTCGCCCGGCGCCTCGCCGACGATCATCCAGTGCGCGCGCTCGTGGCCGACGCCGAACACCGTCTGCGTGCGCGTGCGGCACAGCCCGCAGGCGGTGCAGCCGGCCACGGCCTCGCGCAGCGCCGGCCAGTCCATCGTCTCGACGCCGCTCGGGCGCGGGCCCTGCGGCGCCGGGCCGGTTGGCTCGGCGGGCGGTGCGACGGGCGCCGGCTCGGCATGAAGCACGGCGACCTCGGGCGGCGCCTCGACGGCCACGGCCACCGTCGCCGGCGCCACGTGGCGCAGCCAGCCGCCGACGCCCATCTCCTGCAGCATCGCGCGCTGCCTGGCGGTCCAGCTCATCAGCCCAGCCCGTGAATGGCTTCGGGGATCGCGAGGCTCATCACCACCGCATCCTCGCGCGCACGAGCGCGCGCCGGGTAGTAGCCGCGCCGCAGGCCCACCGAGCGGAAGCCGTACTGCTCGTAGAGCCGGCGCGCGCGCTCGTTGGACAGCCGCACCTCGAGCCACAGCTGCGTCAGGCGCCGCGCCGCCGCCTCGGCGCGCAAGGCGTCGAGCATCCAGCGCGCATGGCCGCGCCCCTGTTCGGCGGGCGCCACGGTCAGGTTCAGCAGGTGCATCTCGTCGACGCCTTGCATCGCGACGCAGTAGCCCACGAGCGTGTCGCCGGCCATCGCGGCGCGCACCAGATAGCCCGCGCGCTGCGAGTCCAGGAAGTTGCCGCGCGTCCACGGAAAGTCGTAGGCCTGCACCTCGATCGCGAGCACCGCGTCGAGGCGCTCGGCATCGACCGGCTCGAAGCGGCGCTCGGGCAAGTCGCGCTCGCGCGGCAAGGCGCTCATGACGGCGCCCCCGTGGCCGCACGCGACCGCTCGCGCTCGGCCGTGGTCTGGGCGACCTTGTCGCGCACGTACAGCGGCAGCGCCTGTGCGGCGTCGAGCCGCTCGCCGCGCCGCCACGCGGCCTCGGCCAGCGCGAGCAGCGCGTCGGCCCGCGGCGCCGCATCCGGCCAGCGGCCGCCGGACCAGGCAGCCCAGGCGCCGGCGTGCACGCTCAGCGAGTTGCCGGCCACGGCCCAGGCGCCGCGATCCTCCGCCGCCAGCCGCGCGGCCAGCGCGGCCGGGTCGGCGAGCGCGGGCGCCTCAACCGTCCGCCAGGTGCCCCCGACATGCCGATAGGTCGCGGCATAGACCTCGCCCATGCGTGCGTCGACGGCCACCTGCACCGCGTCGCCGGCGCCGCTGGCGCGCGCGTCCTCGGCCACCGCGAGCAGGGTGTCGATCGCGATCACCGGCAAGCCCAGGCCGAACGCGAGCCCCTGCGCGACCGCGCAGGCACCGCGCACGCCGGTGAAGGCGCCGGGGCCGCGGCCGAAGCCGATCGCGTCGAGATCGCGCCAGGCGATGCCGGCTTCGTCGAGCAGGCCGGCGAGCGCGGGCAGCAGATGTTCCGAGGCACGCGCGCCGCCCGGCAGCGCGCGCGTGAAGCGCCGTCCGCGCAGGCCCAGGCCGAGATGCAGGGTCTCGGTCGCGGTGTCGAGCACCAGCAGCGAAGAAAGGGCGGACGCGTTGGGATTCACGAGACATTCGAGTGTAGCGGCGCCCCTCCTATGATCGGCCGATGCCTCGAGCCCTTCCACGTCTGTGTAGCTGGCTGGTCGCCGCCTGGCTGACCGGCGGCATGCATGCCACGACAGCGGCCGCCCCCCCGGCCGCGCCCGCTGCGTCCGGCGCCTTGTCAGGCGCCACCGACACGCTGCCGCTGCCGGTGCTTGCCGCGCTGCACGACGCTCGCCTGCCGCCCGGCGCGCTGGCCGTCGAAGTGCTGGAGGTCGGCGTCGCGAAGCCGCGACTGGCCTGGCGCGAGCGCGAGCCGGTCAACCCGGCGTCGCTGATGAAGCTCTACACGACCGGCGTCGCGCTCGAGCGGCTCGGCCCGGCCTGGACCTGGCAGACGCCGGTCTACGTCTCGGGGCCGGTCGAGCGCGGCGTGCTCCACGGCGATCTGGTGATCGTCGGGCGCGGCGACCCGAGCCTGACAATCGAGCGCGTGTGGCTGCTGTTGCGCCAGGTGCGTGCGCGCGGCGTGCGCGAGGTGCGCGGCGACATCGTGCTCGACAGCAGCGCGTTCGCGGTGCCCGGCGGCGACGCCGGCGATTTCGACGGCGAGCGCCTGCGCCCCTACAACGTGCTGCCCGACGCGCTGCTGCTGAACCAGAAGTCGCTGATGCTGAGCTTCGTGCCCGACGCGGCGCGCGGCGTCGCGTCGGTCTCGGTGGAGCCGCCGCTGGCCGGCGTCGAGGTCGACGCCAGCGTGCCGCTCGGGCGTCCGGGCCGCGCCTGCGGCGACTGGCGCGACGCCCTGAAGATCGACGTCAGCAACCCGCAGCGGGTGCGCTTCGGCGGCAGCTTCCCGAGCGCCTGCGGCGACAAGAGCTGGCCGATCGCGTTTGCCGACGCGCGCAGCTACAACGCGCGGCTGATCGAGTCGCTGTGGCGCGAACTCGGCGGCGGCCTCGACGGCCGCGTGCGCGAGGGCAAGCTCGACGACACCGCCGCCCAGCTGCTGACCGAGTTCGCATCGGTGCCGCTGGCGCAGGTGGTGCGCGACATCAACAAGTTCAGCAACAACGTGATGGCGCAGCAGCTGTTCTACACGCTGCCGCTGGCGACCGCCGAGGCCGCGAACGGCGGCGCGACATCCGATCTCGACGCGGCGCGCGCGCTGGTGGCGGGCACGGTGAGCCAGCGCATCGGCTGCGGCGCCGCGGAACTGGTGATCGACAACGGCTCGGGCCTGTCGCGCCTGTCGCGCTCGAGCGCGCACTGCCTCGCGGCGTGGCTTCAGGCGCAATGGGTTTCGCCGGCCATGCCCGAGCTGCTGGCCTCGCTGCCGGTGCCCGGCCACGACGGCACGACGCGCCGGCCGGGCCGCGACTGGGGCCCGGCCTTGGGGCGTGCGCACCTGAAGACCGGCTCGCTGCGCGACGTGGTCGCGATCGCCGGCGAGGTGCTGGGCGCGTCGGGGCGGCGCTATCTCATTGCCGCCGTGATCCAGCACGACAACGCCCAGGCGGGGCGGCCGGTGCTCGACGCGCTGGTGCAGTGGACGGCCGCGGACGAAGCGGCCGCGGGCTGCTGCGGCGCGATGGCGACGACGCGCCCTTGATGGGGCGCGCCTCGCGTCAAGTCCCGCTGGCGGGCAGCACAGCGCAGAAGCCGCAAGCGCGGAGGCTCAGAAGCTGTAGCCGATGCACAGCGTGTAGACCACCGGGCGGAAGTCGATGGTCGTGCGGCGCACGACCTGGCCGGTGCCGGTGGTCGTGGTCGCCGTCACGTCGCTCTCGACGTCGGCATAGGCGATCGTGCCCAGGATCGACCAGTTCTGGTCCAGCTTGTAGGCCAGGCCGGCGTGCGCGGCCAGGCCCCACGAGCTGGAGAGCTTGATCTTGGTCGGGCCGCCGCTGGCCGCGTTGCCCGACGGCGTGCTACGGCCGTCGATGAATTTGGTGTAGTTGAGCCCCAGGCCCACGAAGGGCTCGACGCCCGAGTTGCCGATCGGCTCGAAGTGCCAGTTCACGAACACCGTCGGGGCCACCTGCTTCATCGACGAAACCTGGCCGAACGGCTCGATGAAGTCGGTGCCGTAGGTCTTGTGCTCGGGCGGGATGCCCAACGCCGCTTCGAGACTCCAGCGCTCGTTGACGCGGTAGATGTAGCCGAAGATGACCGTCGAGGCGTCGTCGACCTTGACGCCCGCCTCGAAGCCGGTGGGCAGCGTCGGCGGGTTGCTGGACAAGGGCGGCGCCTTCGAGTGAAGGTCGATGTAGGCGCCGCCGAGGCTGAAGGTGTGGGTCTGGGCCGCTGCCGGCGCAACGGCACCGGCGGCGATCAGGGCGAGGGCGGCTGCGCCGCGAGCGAGAAGGTGCTTCATGTCGAGGATGAATCCGGGATCGGCGGCCGACTCGCGCCGGCCGCGCTCGAAGGACAGGCTTGGCTCAGGCGTCGATGCCTCAGCCGCCGGCCGCCAGAACTTGCTGGAAGAAGCCGCGCACGAGCGCCGAGCAGAACGGCGGCACCAGCGTGCCGTGGTACTGAGCCTGGGCGTTGGTGCCGGCGGCCGCTTTGGACTGCTGGAAGCCACCGTAGATCGCGTCGCCGACGGCGCCGGCCGGCAGGCTGGCGCGCGTTTCGAGGTCGAAGGCCGGCACTGCAACGCCCTGTGCAGCGAACACGCCTTGCGCGACCGGGGCGTTGATCGACCAGTAGACCGTCGGATCCTGCGCGCCGCCGCACAGCGCCACCGGGTGCGCCGGCTTCCAGCCGATCGCGCTGCCGCCGGGGCCGTCGGTGCCGGCGAGCGTGTTGGTCTTCAGGGCCGCGCGGAAGTTGCTGGTCGCGTAGCCGGCGCGGAAGCTGTCCTTGAGCAGGCCGCCGGTGCCGAACAGCAGCGTGAAGGTCGGATCCTGCGGCAGCTTGTTCTCGGCCAGCAGTTGCGACACTGGCGTGTCGGTCGGGAACAGGGTCGGGGCGGTCGTGTCGTAGGGCGACTGGTAGACGTCGGAGGGCGCCGCGTAGATGTTGCCGTAGGCGCGCTGGTACGAGGTCAGCAGCAGCGGCGCGAAGATCGTCGCGCCGCCGTTGATCGGCCCCGGGCCGGTGACGATGTCGTTGAAGCTCACCAGGTTGTAGGGGCCGGACATCGGACCCGATGCGCTGACGGTGAACTCGCTCGCGTGGTCGCGCTCGATCACCTTGTGCGTGGCCATCGCGACGTGGCCGCCTTGCGAATAGCCGGTGATCAGCAGCTTGGCCGAAGGCTTGACCGTGCTCGCGGCGGCGAGGTGCGCCTTGGCCGCGCGCAGGCCGTCGATCATGTCTCCGGCCTGGGTCTCGGCGTCGAGATAGGGGTGGTAGTTGAGGCTGGACTGGTCGTAACCGAGGTAGTTCGGCGCCACCACGATGAAGCCTTGCGCGGCGTACATCGCCATGACCAGCTTGGCTTCGTTGTCGTTGACCACGTCGGCCATGTTCTTGGACTTCGTGGTGGTGGTGCCGTGCGCGTAGAGCACCACCGGTCGATCGCCGGTGCAGGCGGCATCGGTGCCCGAGGGCACCAGCACGCCGGCCGACGCGGTCTGCGGCTGGCCTTGCGCGTCGCGGGTGACGTAGAGCACGTAGCGCACGTCGACATCGCACGCCGCCAAGCCGGACAGCGGCTGCAGGCCGCTGGTCGCGGTGCCGGCGTCGATCTGCGCGCGCGTGGCGTGGCCGGCGAGCTGGCCGGTGACGACCGTGCCGCGTGCCGGCGGCGCGTCGTCGTCGCTGCCGCCGCACGCGGCCAGGGCAAGCGCCGTCAGCGCGGCCGCGAGGCCGCGAGAACCTTGGAATTTCATCGGTGGGGACCCTTCAGCAGTGGCGCCGCGCCGCCGCGCATCGAAGGCGCGACTTTTTAGCACGGTCGTTCTATTTTCCAGCCGCAGACTGTAGAGGCGCGTTCGCGCCGCTCCGCAGCGGGGAAACCCGCGATGACAGCGCGGCGACATGCGCCGCGTGACAAGCCGGGCCGCGCAGGCCCGTCGCGGTCAGAAGGGGTTGTTCGTCGCGCGCTGGATCGCCAGCGTGCCCACCTGGCCGTGGAAGTTGGGACCGAAGCGCAGATCGTCGGCCCAGAAGTAGCGCGCACCGTCTTCCTCGGCGCCCGAAACCAGCGTGCGCGTCGTGCAGTTGGGCAGCGTGACGTCGCACGCGGCCTCGGTGACGTTGGTGTAGCCGTAGCTGCCGGCGAACTTGATCACGCGCGAGGCCAGCTCGTCGAGCTGAACGAGGCCGATCTTGGTGCCGTCGTTGAGCATGGTCGAGCGCAACTTGGCGTTGAAGCGCTCGGTCAGCGTCGCGAGCGCGTCGGCGCGGTCGAAGTCGTCATGCGCGGCCTTCTCGGCGACGCCGAACGGCGTGAGGCCCTGGTTCGGCACGGTCGCGATCAGCACGCGCGCGCCGGTGTCGGCGAAAGCGTTGACCTGCAGGCCCAGCCGCGTGCCGGCCGCCTCGACCGCATCGATCGCGGTCTGCATGTCGTCGACGGTGGTGATGTTGTTGTACGCCGCGATGATGTCGTTCTGCCCGGTCAGCAAGGTGACGAGGTCGGTGTCGACGAAGCCGCTGGTCGTCTCGTGGCGCGCGATCTGCGCGGCGATGCCGTCGACGCCGCTGCCGGCCGTCGCGTAGTTGCGCGCGCGCGGCGTGGCCTCGACCTCTGACGAGATCGGGCACTGCGGAAAGCCCATGCGGTAGTGGGACGCAAGCGCCTGCACCCAGATCGCGTTGGACAGGCAGTCCATCGAGGCGGTCGAGGTGTCTGCCGTCAGCGCATTGACCGAGTACTTCGCGCCGGTGCTGGTGATCACGCTGGCTTCGTCGCCGAAAACGAGGATGCGCGAGGGCTGGAACGATTCGACCAGGTCGCCGCCACCGCAGCCGTTGAGCGCCGCCAGCGTCAGGCCGGCCGTCAACGCCGCGCCGAGGCGGCGCATCCACACAGTTGAAAGTCGCTTGTTGGTCATCTTCAGGTCGGTCATTCGACAGCAGCGGATTCAGCGTCCGGCCGCGGCGGCGCGCCGCAGCCGATCGCGCACGCCGGCCCAGGCCGGCTCGTCGGGAGGGTCTTCGACCCAGATCAGCGTCACGCCCTCGGCATCGAGATCGCGCAGCGTGGCGAACAGTTCCTGCGCGGCGGCCTGTGCATCGGCGGGCATGCGTGCCAGGCGCAATCCGCGCGGCACGCTCGCGAGGCTGCGGGAATATACCGCCAGCTTGTTGCTGCCCTTCGAAGCGCGCAGCGCGTCGGCCGGCAGCACGTCGAGCGCGGTGCGCAACTGCGCCAGCGGCATCAGCCGCACCGTCGCATGCGGCGCGTAGTGCTGCTCCAGCGTGCCGGAGGCGCGCGGCGCGCTGCCGTCAGGCGCGTGCAAGGGCTCGCCCGCGGCGGCCTCGATCTGCGCGCTGGTCAGCACGCCGGGGCGCAGCAGCACCGGGCGACCGCGCGAGCAGTCGACGATGGCCGACTCGATGCCGACGTCGCAGTCGCCGCCGTCGAGCACCAGCAGCTGCGCGCCGAATTCGTCGGCCACATGGCTCGCGCGCGTCGGGCTCACGCGCCCGAAGCGGTTCGCGCTCGGCGCCGCGACGCCGGCAACGCCCAGCGCCTGCGCGCGGGCCAGCAGCGCGCGCGCGACCGGATGCGAAGGGCAGCGCAGGCCGATCGTGTCCTGGCCGCCGGCCGCAGCGGTGCCGATGCCTTCGCGCCGCGGCACGATGACGGTGAGCGGTCCGGGCCAGAAGGCCTCCATCAGCCGCCGCGCGACCGGCGGCAGCCCGGCGGCGAAGCGCTCGGCCTGCGCCGCGTCGCTCACGTGGACGATCAGCGGGTGATCGCTCGGCCGACCCTTGGCCGCGAAGATCGCCGCGACCGCCGCGTCGTCGTCGGCGCGCGCGCCGAGGCCGTAGACGGTTTCGGTCGGCAGCGCGACCAGCTCGCCGCGCGCGAGCGCCTCGGCGGCCGCGTCGAGCGCGGCGGGATCGGATCCGGCGAGGATGGGCATGAAGGCCGCGTCAATAGGCGGGCAGGCCGAGCACCGCGCAGGCGGCCAGCGCCGTCTCGCGCGCGGCCTGCGGCGTCGCCGCGGTGATTGTCAGGTGGCCCATCTTGCGCCCGCGCCGCGCGCTGGTCTTGCCGTAAAGGTGCAGGTGCGCGCCGGGCAGCGCCAGCACGCGGTCCCAGGCCGGCGTGCGCTCGCAGCCCCGCTCGTCGAACCACAGGTCGCCGAGGATGTTGAGCATCACCGCGCTCGAATGCAGGCGCGGCGCGACCAGCGGCAAGCCCGCCATGCAACGCACCTGCAGCTCGAACTGCGAGACGTCGCAGGCGTCGATGCTGTAGTGGCCGGAGTTGTGCGGGCGCGGCGCCATCTCGTTGGCGACCAGGCTGCAGTCTTGCAGCACAAAGAACTCGACGCACAGCACGCCGACGTAGCCCAGGCCCTCGGCGATGCGTTGCGCGTTGGCGAGCGCCTGCGCGGCCAGGGCGTCGGTCACGCCGGGCGCCGGCGCCTCGGTCACGGCCAGGATGCCGTCGCGGTGCAGGTTGCGCTGCACCGGCAGCGCAACCACGGCGCCGTCGCGACCGCGCGCGACGATGACGCTGACCTCGAAGGCGAGCGGCAGCATCTTCTCGAGCACGCAGGGCACGCGCTGGAGCTCGTCCCAGGCACGCGCCAGCTCGGCACGCGTGGCCACGCGCACCTGGCCCTTGCCGTCGTAGCCCAGGCGCGCGGTCTTCAGGATGCCGGGCAGCAAAGCGTCGGCCACCGCGGCGAGCTGCTCGGGCGTCTCGATCACCGCATGCGGAGCGCACGGCACGCCACAGGCGACGAAGTGCGCCTTCTCGGCCGCGCGGTCCTGGCACACCGCGACGCTTGCGCCTTCGGGCGCGCACGGCAGCTTCTCGCCGAGCGCGGTCAGCGCCTGTGCCGGCACGTTCTCGAATTCGGTCGTGATCGCCGCGCAGGCGCCCATCTGCGCCAGGCCGTCGGCATCGAGATAGCCGCAACGCACGTGCAGGTGCGAGACCAGGCCGGCCGGACTGTCGGCATCGGGGTCGAGCACCGCGGTGCGATAGCCCAGCGACTGCGCGGCATGCACGAACATGCGGCCGAGCTGGCCGCCACCCAACACGCCCAGCGTCGCGCCAGGCAGCACGGTCGGATTCGTCATCGCTTCAGCTCGGCGCTCATCGCGCGTGCGGCCTCGGTCTGTCGCGCGCGAAACGCCTCGAGGCGTTCGCGCAGCGCCGCATCGCCGGCGGCCAGCATCGCCACCGCGAACAGCGCGGCATTGGCGGCGCCGGCGGTGCCGATCGCGAAGGTGGCGACCGGCACGCCCTTGGGCATCTGCACGATCGAATGCAGCGAGTCGACGCCCTGCAGATGCTTGCTCGGCACCGGCACACCCAGCACCGGCACCATGGTCTTGGCGGCCAGCATGCCGGGCAGGTGTGCGGCGCCGCCGGCGCCCGCGATGATCGCGCGCAGCCCGCGGCCCTGGGCCGCCTCGGCGTAGCGGAACATCTCGTCGGGCATGCGATGTGCCGAGACGACCTGCGCCTCATGCGGCACGCCGAACTCGGCGAGAATCTCCGCGGCGTGGCGCATGACCTCCCAGTCGCTGCTGGAACCCATCACCACGCCGATCAGGGGGGTCTGCGCTGTGGCCACAGCACGCTCCTCGTCGCAAAACCTTGGATTGTAGGTGGGGGCTGGCATCCGGCCGCATCGCCTCCATCTGGAACCCCATGATCGACATCACCCTACAGAACTTCGAAACCGAGCTGATCCAGGCCTCGGTCGAGCAGCCCGTACTGCTCGACATCTGGGCGCCGTGGTGCGGCCCCTGCCGCACGCTGGGCCCGATGCTGGAAAAGCTCGAGACCGAGTACGCCGGGCGCTTCACGCTGGCCAAGCTCAACAGCGACGACCAGCCCGAGATCGCCGGCCAGCTGAGCCAGGCCTTCGGCGTGCGCTCGATTCCGTTTTGCGTGATGTTCGTCGGCGGTCAGCCGGTCGATGGTTTCGTCGGCGCACTGCCCGAGCCGCAGATCCGCGCCTTCCTCGACAAGCACGTGCCCAGCGCCGACGCGCTGGCGGCCGAAGAGGAAGCCGACGTGGCCGACCTGCTGGCGGCCGACGGCGACACCGATGCGGCGCTGGCCAAGCTCGGCGAGGCGCTGGCGATCGATCCGGCCAACGACGCGCTGCGCGCCGATTACGTCAAGCGGCTGCTTGAGGGCGGGCGCACCGCCGACGCGCGCCGCGCCTATGAGCCGCTGGCCGCCAAGGCCATGCTCGACGCGCGCGCGGCCGCGCTGGGCCTGTACCTCGCGGCCTGCGAGGCCGCGGCGCAGGCCCGCGCACCCGACGCGCTGCACGCGGTCATCGCTGCCAACAAGCGCGACTTCGAGGCGCGCTACGAACTGGCGCAGATCCATTTCGCGGGCGGCCACTTCACCGAGGCGATGGACGAGCTGCTCGAGATCCTGATGCGCGACAAGGCCTGGAACGGCGAACTCGCGCGCAAGACCTATGTCGCGCTCCTCGAGCTGATGACGCGCCCGGCGCCCAAGGCCGGCACGCCGGAAGCAGCCAAGGGAGCGCTCGAGGTGACCGGCCGCTCGCAGGTTGCGCCGAGCGATCCGGTGGTCGACCAGTACCGCCGCAAGCTCAGCATGGCGCTGTTCTGAGCTGAGCCGCACGCCGGCCGGCCGCTCAGGCCGGCTGCAGCGGCGCGAGCGCGTCGTCGAGCGCGCGCAGCAGCTGCGCCTGCGCGTTGCGGTGAGTCCGCCAATCGGCCGCGGCGCGGCTGCGTGCACGCTCGGCATCGGGCGCCAGGCCCAGCGCTTCGAACACGCGCGCCACGCGCTGCAGCGCGACGGCGCGGTCGTCGATGTCGCAATGCGCCTCGACGGCCGCCAGCGCCGCCCGCGCCGATGCCAGCGCATCGTCGGAGCGGCCCAGCTGCCATTGGCACCACGCCATGTCGGCCAGGAAGCACGGCTCCATGCGCGTGAGGCCGTCTCGGCGCGCCTCGTCGAGGTGGGCTTCGTAGAGCGCCAGCGCGCTGGCGTGCTCGCCGCGCAGCACCATCAACAGCGCGCGCAGCATCGGCACCAGGGACGCGAGCGAGGCGGTGCCGATGCCGGCGTCGAAGTGGCCGGTGGAGTCGGCGCCCATCGCGGCGAGCCGCAGGCGCAGCTCGTCGCCGTTGCCGAACAGCTGCGCCTCGCGGGCCTGCGTGCCGTGCAGCCAGGCCATGTTGTGCATCAGCGCCGAGAGCGTGGTTTCGTCGCCGTCGGCGTTGGCGTGGTGGCGCGCACGCTGGTACCAGGGCTGGGCGCGCTCGTACTGGCCGGTGAAGTGGTAGGCCTGCGCGGCCACTAGGTTGGCGCGGGCGCGCGCGCCGTGATGGTCAGGCTCGGCCAACGTGAGGGCGCGCCGCAGGTGGACCAGCATCGAGCCCATGTCGTTGCGCACGTAGTCCATGTGCGCCAGCCACGCCGCGGTGAGCGATTGCAGGCGCGCGATCTGCGCCAGCGTGGCGATCTCGTGGGCGCGCGCGAGCTTGTCGCGCGCGGCCGGCAGCAAGGCGCTGTAGTGCTCGATCAGGCCCTCGGCCACCAGCAGCCAGGCCGACAAGGCCGGCGCCGGATTGCGCCGCCGCGCGCCGGTGACGGCCGGCTGGAGCGAGCGCACGATCTCGCGCGCTTCGTCGAGGTGGCCCTGGCGAGCGCGCAGCGCGGCGCGCTCGGCCTGCAGGCAGGCCTGCTCGAAGGGACTCACGGACTGCGCGATCGACGCGTCCAGGCGCGCCAGCAAACGCGACGGCGTGGGCGTCGGCATGCGGAACCCTCCTCGGGGAGCGCCGCTCAGCCGGTCAGACGTTGCAGCGCTTCGCGGTACTTGGCCGCGGTTTTCTCGATCACGTCCGCCGGCAAGGCAGGGGCCGGCGCCTTCTTGGCCCAGGGCCGGCCGTCCACCGTGGCCTGCTCGAGCCAGTCGCGTACGAACTGCTTGTCGTAGCTGGGCGGATTCTCGCCACGCTCGAAAGCGGCCTGGTAGCTCTCAACCGGCCAGTAACGTGACGAGTCCGGCGTCAGCACCTCGTCCATCAGCGTCAGCGTGCCGTTCGCGTCGAGGCCGAACTCGAACTTGGTGTCGGCGATGATGATGCCGCGCTCGAGCGCGAACGCGGCCGCACGGCGGTAGAGCTCGATCGACACGCTGCGCACCCGTTCGGCCAGCTCGGCGCCGACGATCTCGCTCATGCGTGCGAACGAGATGTTCTCGTCGTGGTCGCCCATCTCGGCCTTGGTGGCCGGCGTGAAGATCGGCTCGGGCAGCTGCTGCGCGTTGCGCAGGCCGGCCGGCAGCGCGACGCCGCACACGGTGCCCGACTCCTGGTACTCCTTCCAGCCCGAACCGGCCAGGTAGCCGCGCACGACCGCCTCCACCGGCAGCGGCTTGAGCCGCTTGACGAGCATCGAGCGGCCGCGCACCTGCTCGACCTCGTCGGGCGCGACGACGCCCGCCGGATCGGCGCCGGTCAGGTGGTTGGGCACCACGTCCTTCAGGCGCTCGAACCAGAACAGTGCCATCGTCGTCAGCAGCTCGCCCTTGCCGGGAATGGGCTCGCCCATCACGACGTCGAAAGCGCTCAGGCGGTCGCTCGCGACCATCAGGATGCGGTCGTCGCCGACGGCGTAGTTGTCGCGCACCTTGCCGCGCGCGAGCAGCGGCAGGGAACGGAGATTCGATGTCAGCAGGGGCTTGGACATGGCGGCGCGCTCGGTCGGGACGGGAAAACAGGGATTCTAGGAAACGCTTGCATCGCCTCGCGGGCATGAAAAAAGCCGGCGACGAAGGCCGGCTTTCGACGACGCAGCCGCCGCTTCAGTTCACGACCTGCGCCAGCTCGCCGCGCGCGTAGCGCTGAGCCACGTCAGCCAGGCCCAGCGGCTTGATCTTGCTCGCCTGGCCCTCGCAGCCGAACTCGAGGTAGCGCTGCTTGCAGATCGCCTTGGCCGCCTCGCGCGCGGGCTTGAGGTATTCGCGCGGGTCGAACTTGCTCGGGTTCTCGAACATGAACTTGCGGATCGCCGCCGTCATCGCCAGGCGGATGTCGGTGTCGATGTTGATCTTGCGCACGCCGTACTTGATGGCTTCCTGGATCTCTGAGACCGGCACGCCGTAGGTCTCCTTCATGTCGCCGCCGTACTTGCGGATCTCGGCGAGCAGGTCCTGCGGCACGCTCGACGAGCCGTGCATCACCAGGTGGGTGTTGGGGATGCGGCGATGGATCTCCTTGATGCGGTCGATCGCCAGGATGTCGCCGGTGGGCTTGCGGGTGAACTTGTAGGCGCCGTGGCTGGTGCCGATGGCAATCGCCAGCGCGTCGAGCTGGGTCTTCTTGACGAAATCGGCAGCCTGCTCGGGGTCGGTGAGCAGCTGCTCGCGCGTCATCGTGGCCTCGGTGCCGTGGCCGTCTTCCTTGTCGCCCTTCATGGTCTCGAGCGAGCCCAGGCAGCCCAGCTCGCCTTCGACCGTGACGCCCAGGCGGTGCGCCATGTCGACGACCTTGCGGGTCACGTCGACGTTGTAGTCGTAGCTGGCGATGGTCTTGCCGTCGGCCTCGAGCGAGCCGTCCATCATCACCGACGAGAAGCCGAGGTCGATCGCGCCCTTGCAGACGTCGGGGCTCTGGCCGTGGTCCTGGTGCATGACCAGCGGCACCTGCGGCCAGGACTCGAGGGACGCCTCGATCAGGTGCTTGATGAAGGGCTCGCCGGCGTACTTGCGGGCGCCCGCGCTGGCCTGCAGGATGACCGGCGCGCCGACCTCGGCGGCGGCCGACATCACGGCCTGCACCTGCTCGAGGTTGTTGACGTTGAACGCCGGGATGCCATAGCCCTGCTCGGCGGCGTGATCGAGCAGCTGGCGCATCGAAACGAGTGGCATGTTGCCCCCTGAAATGGAAGAGTCGAGGAAACCGTGGGGCGGCGTCAGGGCCGCCGATGCCTTGATTTTAGGCAGCGCCGGCGCTCATGCCGACCACGCAAACGAGGTTGCGCTGCCGCAGGGCAAACCTCGGGCCCGTCAGGCCACCCGGCAGACCTTCAGCATGTTGGTGCCGCCGGGGTGCCCCATCGGCTCGCCGCAGGTGATGGCGTAGGTGTCGCCCGACCTCAGCACGCCTTGCGACACCAGCAGGCCCTCGGCCTCGCGCAGCGCCTCGTCGCGGTCGGTGTAGCTGGGCATCAGCAGCGGGCGCACATTGCGGTACAGCGCCATCTTGCGCTGGCTGATGAGCTGCGAAGTCAGGCCGTGGATCGGCACGTGGATCTTGTAGCGGCTCATCCACAGCGCGGTCGAGCCGGATTCCGTCAACGCGATGATCGTCTTGCAGCCGAGGTGGTGGGCGGTGAACAGCGCGCCCATCGCGATGGTCTGGTCGATGCGAGCGAAGTTCTTGTTGGTGAAGTCGGCGTCGAGCGCGACTTCCTCGGCGCGCTCGGCTTCGAGCGCGATCGCGGCCATCTGCTCGATGGTCTCGACAGGGTACTTGCCGGCCGCCGTCTCGGCGCTGAGCATGACCGCGTCGGTGCCGTCGAGCACGGCGTTGGCGACGTCGCTGACCTCGGCGCGCGTGGGCACCGGGTTGACGATCATCGACTCCATCATCTGCGTCGCGGTGATGACGACCTTGTCCATCTCCCGCGCGCGCCGGATCATGCGCTTTTGCAGCGCCGGCACCGCGGCGTTGCCGACCTCGACCGCCAGGTCGCCGCGCGCGACCATGATGCCGTCGCTGGCGGCCAGGATCGCGTCGAGCTGCGGGATCGCCTCGCTGCGCTCGATCTTGGCGATCAGCGCCGGCTTGTGGCCGAAGGGCTCGCCGGCCACGTTGGCGAGCTGGCGCGCCATCTCCATGTCGGTCGCGTTCTTCGGGAAGCTCACCGCCAGGTAGTCGCACTGGAAGCTCATCGCGGTCTTGATGTCTTCCATGTCCTTGGCGGTCAGCGCCGGCGCCGACAGGCCACCGCCTTGCTTGTTGATGCCCTTGTTGTTGCCGAGTTCACCGCCGATGCGCACCACGGTGTGGATCTGGTCGCCACGCACCGACTCGACGGTCAGCACGATCAGGCCGTCGTTGAGCAGCAGCGTGTCGCCGGCGCGCACGTCGCGCGGCAGTGCCTTGTAGTCGAGGCCCACGCCGCCCTCGTCGCCGAGCTCGCTGCGCGCGGCGTCGAGCACGAAGGGCTTACCGGCCTCGAGCTGGACCTTGCCCTGCGCGAACTTGCCGACGCGGATCTTCGGCCCCTGAAGGTCGGCCATGATCGCGACCTCGCGGCCGGCCGCATGGGCCACCTCGCGCACCAGCGCGGCGCGGTCGACGTGGTCCTTGGCGCTGCCGTGCGAGAAGTTGAGCCGCACGACGTCGACGCCGGCGCGAATCATGCGACCGAGCACGTCGGGCGACGAGGACGCGGGGCCGAGGGTGGCAACGATCTTGGTGGCGCGATGCATGGCGTGAGCGGGTTGAAATGAAAGAGGGGCGCACCTAGCGCCCCGCGGTGTCGAGCGGCTCAGGCGGCCGCGCGCTTCTCGAGGATCTCGAAGGCCGGCAGGGTCTTGCCCTCCAACACCTCGAGGAAGGCGCCGCCGCCGGTCGAGATGTAGCCGACGTCCTTCTCGATGCCGTACTTGGCGATCGCGGCCAGCGTGTCGCCGCCGCCGGCGATCGAGAACGCGTCGGACTGGGCGACCGCACGCGCCACCACCTCGGTGCCATGGCTGAATGCGTCGAACTCGAACACGCCGACCGGGCCGTTCCAGACGATGGTGCCGGCCGAGCGCAGCTTGTCGGCGAGGATCGCCGCGGTCTTGGGCCCGATGTCGAGGATCAGGTCGTCGGCCGCGACGTCGGCCGCGGCCTTCACGGTGGCCGGCGCGTCGGGCTTGAAGTCCTTGGCGACGACCACGTCGACCGGAATCGGCACCTCGGCGCCGCGCGCGGCCATCGCGGCGATCACCGCCTTGGCGTCGCTCACGAGATCCGGCTCGGCCAGCGAGCGGCCGATCGGCAAGCCGGCGGCCAGCATGAAGGTGTTGGCAATGCCGCCGCCGACGATCAGGCCGTCGACCTTGCTCGCCAGCGCCTGCAGGATCGTCAGCTTGGTCGAGACCTTGGAGCCCGCGACGATGGCCACCAGCGGGCGCTTCGGGTTGGCCAGCGCCTTGGAGATCGCGTCGATCTCGGCAGCGAGCAGCGGGCCGGCGCATGCGACGGGCGCGAACTGCGCAATGCCGTAGGTGCTGGCCTCGGCGCGATGCGCGGTGCCGAAGGCGTCGTGCACGAAGATGTCGCACAGCGCCGCGAGCTTCTTCGCCAGCGCCGGGTCGTTCTTCTTCTCGCCCTTGTTGAGGCGGCAGTTCTCGAGCAGCACCACCTCGCCGGGCCGCACCTCGACGCCATCCACCCAGTCGGCCTTCAGCGCCACCGGGCGGCCCAGCAGCTCCGCCAGGCGCTCGGCCACCGGCGCCAGCGAGTCCTCCGGCCGGAACTCGCCTTCGGTCGGGCGGCCGAGGTGCGAGGTCACCATCACCGCGGCGCCGGCCTTGAGCGCCATCTCGATGCACGGCACCGAGGCGCGAATGCGCGTGTCCTCTGTGATGCGCCCGGCCTCGTCCTGAGGCACGTTGAGGTCGGCGCGGATGAAGACGCGCTTGCCTTGCGCGCGCCCTTGTTGCACCAGATCCGAAAAGCGAAGCACGTTCACGACCAGGTCTCCTCGTTTCGTTGAAGCAAATCGTTGCCCCGCGGCGCAGACCAGCGCTACCAGCCCAGCCCGATGCGCAGCGGCAGCAGCACGGCCATGCCGGTCACGATGGTGCCCAGGATGTCGCGCCGCCAGAAGAAGAAGTACAGCGTCGCCGCTGCGGCGGCGTACAGGCGCGCATCGAGCCACGGCGTCGCGGACACGCGGCCTTGGACCAGCAGCACCTCGGGAACGACCACCGCGGCGAGCGCGGCCAGCGGCGCGTAGCGCAGGCCGCGCTTGAGCCAGTCGGGCATCGCCAATTCGCGCTCGGGGATGAAGAAGAAGGCGCGCGTGACGACCGTGATCACCGTCAGGCCGAAGATCACCAGCAGCACTTCGCCGAGCGACATCGATTCGAGGCTCATGCGGCGCGCTCCATCGGCTTGCCGGCCGACTTACCTTCGCGCGACGCGGCGAGCAGGTTGCGCACGCGACGGCCGGCATCGCCGCCGCCGTCGATCATCAGCCCGATCACGACCGCCGCGGCGATCGCCACGACGATGTGCAGCTTGAACGGCAGCGCGAACGCCGCCACCGCGGCCGCACCGGCCACCACGGCCGACAGCAGCGTCGCACGGTCGGAGATCAGCGAATACAGCAGGCCCAGCAGCGCCAGCGTGCCGGCAAAGCCCAGGCCCCATTGCGTGGGGATCGCGTCGGCCAGCACGATGCCGATGACCGACGAGGCCTGCCAGGCGACGTAATTGGTGCCCGAGGTGCCCCAGAAGTAGGCCCACTGCGCGTCGCCATTGCCGTCCCGCGCAGTGTCGTCTGCACCGCCCGGCCCGAAGCGCTTCATGAACAGCACGTAGTTGATGTCGCCTGCGAAATAGCCCAGCGCGAGCCGCGTCGGGAGGCGGTAGCGCATGAAGTACGGTCGCCACTGCGCGCTGAAGATGACGAAACGCAGGTTGACGCAGAACGCCGTCGCCCAGATCACCCACACCGGCGCTCCGGAGGCGATCAGCGGCACGGTGGCGAGCTGGGCACTGCCGGCGAAGACCGTGAAGGTCATCAGCAGCGCGAGCGGCACACCGAGTCCCCCTTTGACCATCGCGACGCCGGTCACCAGTCCCCAGGCGGCGATGCCGAGCGAGGGGCCGGCCATCTCGCGTGCACCGGCGCGGAAAGCGGGATGTCGGGTGGTGGCGCGCCAGTCGGGCGCGGGGGAAGACTGCATGGCGGCATTCTCCCATCCTCGCCCGGCACACCCGTGCGCCGGCGGGGGGATCAGCGGCGGGTCACGCGCCCCGATCCGGCCACCGACGAGCGCAGCTGCGCATCGCCGCGGTAGCTGACGTCGCCGCTGCCGGCGATCGAGACGTCGAGTCGCTTCTTCGCGTGCACCTGGGCGTCGCCGCTGCCGGCCACCCGCACGCCGACCTCGTCGGCCTCCAAGGCGTCGGCCTTGACGTCGCCGCTGCCGGCGATGGTGATCGCGAGCTTGGCGGTCTTGCCGGCCGCGCGGACATCGCCGCTGCCGGCCACCGACAGCGTCAGCGAGTCGAGCTGCAAGCCGTCAAGCACGAGGTCGCCGGAACCGGACACGCTGCCGGACAGCGCCGGGGACTGCAGAGACTCGACCACCAGATCACCGTCGCCGGCGATCGCCACGGCGCGCAGGCTGGCGACCTCGACGGTGATGATCGGCTCGACCTTGGCGCGGGGCTCGCTGCCGCGCTTCCAGCCGATCTCGAGCGCGCGGTCGTCGCGCACCACGGTCTCGAGCAGCGGCAGCAGGTTGTCGTCGGCCTGCACCGTGACCGCTTCGCGGCCGGTCTGGCGCACGCGCACCTTGAACGGCGCGCGCAGCTTGATGGCATCGAAGCCGGTGACATGGCGCGACTCGCTGGCGCGCTGGCCCGAGCCGGCGGGACCGCCGTCGAGCCACCCGGCATGGGCCGAGCCGGCCACGGTGAAGGCGAATCCGGCCAGCAGCAAGCTGCGCCGGCGAGGAGAAGAAGCGGTATTCATGGCGGTCTGGCTCATCGGCAAGGCTGCGATGACCGCAGCATGCGCCGATGCGCGCACCCGTTCACGCGCCGGGCGACCGTTTGCGCCGGCACCGGCACGGACCGCAGGCGCCGCCGACGAAATGCAGACCGGCTCAAGACGCGCGCGACTTGCGCTGCGCCTCGCCGTCGCCGCGTGCCGTCTCGGCGCCGCGCTCGCCCGGCCGCGGCACGACCGGCGCCACCGCGTCGATCTTGTTCTCGCGCATGTACTCGTCCATCTCGCGCCAGCCGGCGAACACCGCCGCGCGCTGCGCCTTGGGATTGAGGACGTAGCAGTCCTCGATCGCCCGGCCGGCGTGGCGGCACGCGCTGCCGATGGCCTTGCCGTCGGCTTCCTTGAGGGCGGCGACCTTCTCCGGCGAATCGATGCCCAGCAGCTCGCAGCCCGCGAGCGCGGCGGCGAGGGGCAGGACGGCGAAGAGGGTCAGGACACGCATGGGCGTCTTATCGGACGCCCGCGCGCGGACTTGAGGCCGATCAGCGGCCGGCGGCCATCGCCAACAGCCGCTCGACGCGCTCCTCGGTCGACGGGTGGGTGCTGAACAGCCCGCGCAGACCGCCGCCGGACAGCGGGTTCATGATCATCATCTGCGCCGTCTCGGGGTGGCGTTCGGCCGCTTCCATCGGCACCTGGCCGTGGGCGTAGCGGTGGATCTTCTGCAGCGCACCGGCCAGTGCCTGCGGATCGCCGGAGATCTCGGCGCCGCCGCGGTCGGCCTCGAACTCGCGCGCGCGGCTGATCGCCATCTGGATCAGGCTGGCGGCCAGCGGCGCCAGCAGCATCACCAGCAGGCCCACGACCGGGTTGGCCGGGCGGCCCTCTTGATCGCGGCCGCCGAACAGCATTGCGAAATTCGCCAGCATCGAGATCGCGCCGGCCATCGTCGCGCTGATGGTCGAGATCAGGATGTCGCGGTGCTTCACGTGCGCCAGTTCGTGCGCCATCACGCCGCGCAGCTCGCGCTCGCTGAGCACGCGCAGGATGCCGGTGGTCGCAGCCACCGCGGCATTTTGCGGATTGCGGCCGGTCGCGAACGCGTTGGGCGCGGCTTCGTCGATCAGGTAGACGCGCGGCATCGGCAGGCCGGCGCGCTGCGCAAGCTCGCGGACCATGCCGTAGAACTGCGGCGCGGAGGCCTCGTCGACCTCCTGCGCGTTGTACATGCGCAGGACCAGCTTGTCGCTGAACCAGTAGCTGAAGAAGTTCATCCCCAGTGCCACGATCAGCGCGAGCATCATGCCCTGCCGTCCGCCGAGCAGCGATCCGATGGCCATGAACAGGGCGGTGATCGCGGCCATCAGGATGGCCGTCTTCATCAGGTTGAACATCGTGTGTCCTTGTTGCGTGCAATGCCGACCCAGCGTAGATGCGGGCCGTCGCCGCGAGTTCAATCGCCGAGGCGAACGCCGGGCGCGATCGGACGCGCGTGCAGGAACTCGCGCGCGCTGATGCGGCGCCCGCCGGGCCGCTGGAGTTCCAGCAAGGCGAGTGCCCGATCGCCGCATGCCACGGTCAGCGGCTCGCTGC
Source organism: Caldimonas sp. KR1-144 (assembly GCF_049446155.1). Classification (NCBI taxonomy): domain Bacteria; kingdom Pseudomonadati; phylum Pseudomonadota; class Betaproteobacteria; order Burkholderiales; family Sphaerotilaceae; genus Caldimonas; species Caldimonas sp. KR1-144. The sequence goes on along the minus strand of NZ_JBMSEE010000008.1, from coordinate 197,564 downwards.
GCAGCACCGTGCCGGGCGCGCCGGTGCCGTCGACGGCTTGCGCGCGCCAGAGCTTGACGACTTCGCCGGCGTGGCGGAAGTTCGCGCCGGGAAACGGATCGAAGGCGCGCACGCGGCGCTCGATCGCGTCGGCCGGCGCGGACCAGTCGATCGCCGCTTCCGCCTTCTCGATCTTGTGCGCATAGGTCACGCCTCCGGCCGGCTGCGGCGTGCGCGACAGTCCGCCGCAGGCGGCGAGCTCGAGCGCCTCGACGACCAGCCGCCCGCCGAGCACCGCCAGACGATCGTGCAGCGTTGCCGTCGTGTCCGTCGCACGGATGGCCTCGCGCTCGACCAACAGCATGTCGCCGGTGTCCAGCCCCTCGTCCATCTGCATGATGGTGATGCCAGTCTCGGCGTCGCCGGCCTCGATCGCGCGATGGATCGGCGCGGCGCCGCGCCAGCGCGGCAGCAGCGAGGCGTGGATGTTCAGGCAGCCCAGGCGAGGCAGTTCGAGCACCCAGCGTGGCAGGATCAGGCCGTAGGCGGCCACCACGATGGCGTCGATGCGCGCGTCTTGCAGCGCCTGCTTCGCGGCCGAGGCGTCGTCGGGAAACTTGCCGTCCAGACGCAGGCTGCGCGGTTGCGCCAGTGGCAAGGCGTTCGCCAGCGCGAACTGCTTGACCGCCGAGGGCTGCAACTGCATGCCCCGGCCGGCGGGACGGTCCGGCTGCGTGAGCACCAGGGCGATCTCGAAACCCGCCGCGTGCAATCGCTCGAGGGCGGTGCGCGCAAACTCCGGCGTGCCGGCGAAGGCGATCCTCATCGCTCCGCCTCGCTCAGGCGGCTTTCGCCTGCTGTTCCTCGCGCGTCTTCTTGAGCATCTTGCTCTTGATGCGGTTGCGCTTGAGCGGCGAGAGGTATTCGACGAAGACCTTGCCCATCAGGTGGTCCATCTCGTGCTGCACGCACACGGCCAGCAGCCCTTCGGCGTCGAACTGCTGCTGCCGACCTTCGCGGTCCAGCGCGCGCACCGTCACCTTGGCGTGGCGCGGCACCTTGTCGTAGACCTGCGGCACAGAGAGGCAACCCTCGTCGCCGAGCATCATTTCCTCGCTGGCCCAGACGATCTCGGGATTGATCAGCACGCGCGGTTCGTTGCGCTCGTCGGAGACGTCGATGACGATGACGCGCTCGTGCACGTCGACCTGCGTCGCGGCCAGCCCGACGCCCTGCGATTCGTACATGGTCTCGAACATGTCGTCGACCAGTTGGCGAATGCGCTCGTCGACCTCCGTCACCGGCTTCGCAACAAGGTGCAACCGGGGGTCGGGGTAGCGCAGGATCGGAAGCAGGGCCATCGCAAAGGGCGCCGTACAAGGCCGGCATCAAGTGTGGATCGTACGCAACGACGGGTCGTGAACGGTGCCCGATCCGGGTGACGTCACGGCGCCGGTTTCATTGCGGCATCAATGCTTTGTGGGCAGAATCTTCGAAACGAGGTGAGGATTTTCGCCGATCTGCGCAGGCCATGTGCCACGCAGGGAAGGCCGGCCCGCCACGATCAACAGGTCGCCGGGGAGGACACCACCGGCGCCGCCGGAGAGACTGTCCATGAAGCGACCCACCGCCGCCTTGCGCCGGATGTCCTGGCACCGCGCCCTCGCGCTGCCGCTTGCTCTGGCCGCTATCGGAAGCACGGCGATGGCCGCAGAGCCCAACTTCCCGATCACGCAGCAGCAGCGTGCTACTGCCCAGCAAGTCGCGCAGGCCGGCGTGCCGCTGTCGGAGCTCGCGCCCAACGCGCCGGACAGCTACACCGTCAAGCGCGGCGACACGCTGTGGGACATCTCCAAGCTGTTCCTGCGCAGCCCGTGGCGCTGGCCCGAGCTGTGGGGCATGAACCTCGAGCAGATCCGCAACCCGCACCTGATCTTCCCCGGCCAGGTGCTGGTGCTCGAGCGCACCGGCGACCGCGCGCGCCTGCGCGTGGCCGGCGCGCCCAGCGGGACCGACAAGCTCTCGCCGCGCGTGCGCGACGCCGGCCCCGGCATGGGCGCGATCGCTTCGGTGCCGCTGAAGTTCATCGAGGGTTTTCTCAATGACGCGGTGATCTACGAGGACGACAGCCTCGAGCGCGCGCCGCGCATCGTCGCCACGCCTGAAGGCCGCGTGCTGCTGGGTCGCGGAGACACCGCCTACGTGCGCGGGGAGCTGGGCGGCGTGCGCGAATGGCGGGTGTTCCGCCAGCCCAAGGCGCTGGTCGATCCCGAGACCAACAAGGTCATGGGCTACGAGGCTCGCTACGTCGGTGCCGCGCAGTTCGTACGCGAGGGCTCGACCAACGACAAGGGCGAGATCGTGCCGGCCACCTTCACGATCACGGCAGCCAAGGAAGAGGCGAACATGTTCGATCGCCTCGCCCCGGCACCGACGCCCGAGTACCCGCAGTACGTGCCGCGCGCCCCTGAGAAGCCCATCAGCGGGCGCATCGTGTCGATCTACGGCGACGCGCTGACCGCCGGGCAGAACCAGATCGTCGCGCTCAACCGCGGCTCTCAGGACGGCCTCGAGCGCGGCCACGTGCTTGCCCTGTGGCACGCCGGCGAGCTGGCGCGCGACACGACCTACGGCGCGCCGCAGCAGATTCGCCTGCCCGACGAGCGCCACGGCTTGCTGTTCGTGTTCCGCACGTTCCAGCACATGTCGTACGCGCTGATCCTGAACGTGCAAAAGCCGGTCAGCCCCGGCGACCGTTTCAGCGAACCCTGAGCCGGCGGGCCGGCGCCCGATGATCGACCGCGACGAGCTGGGCGCTTGGCTGCGCCTGCTGTTGACCCCTGAGCTCGGCCCGGGGGCGCAGCGTCAGCTGCTCGCGAGCTTTGGCGGCCCGCAAGCCGTCTTCGACGCACCCAGCAGCGCCTGGGCACAGGCGCTGGGCCCGGCGGCCGCCAAGCGCCTATCGGAACCGCCCGAAGGCCTCTCGGCCCTGGCCGACGCCACATGGCAATGGTTGCAGGCGCCATCCGAAGCCGCCCGCACGATCATCACGCTGGGCGATCCCCTCTACCCCGCCTCGCTGCTGCAGACCGCCGATCCGCCGCTGCTGCTGCATGCGCTGGGCCGAACCGAGCTCCTGAGCGCGGCATCGATCGGCGTCGTCGGAAGCCGCAATCCGACGCCGCAAGGCGCCGAGAACGCGCGCGCGTTCTCGCAGGCGCTCAGCCGCGCCGGACTGACCGTCGTCTCCGGCATGGCGCTGGGCATCGACGGCGCGGCTCACGCAGGCGCGCTCGACGGCCCCGGCTCGACGGTCGCGGTGCTGGGCACCGGCATCGACCGGGTCTATCCGAAGCGTCACCTCGAACTGGCGCACCGCATTGCGCGCGAGGGCCTGCTGATCAGTGAGTGCCCGCTTGGTGCGCCGCCCCTGGCGCATCACTTTCCGCAGCGCAATCGGCTGATCGCCGGCCTCAGCCTGGGCACGCTGGTCGTCGAGGCCGCCCTCCAGTCGGGCTCGCTGATCACCGCGCGGCTGGCGAGCGAAATGGGGCGCGAGGTGTTCGCCATTCCCGGTTCGATCCACAGCCCGCAGTCGCGCGGCTGCCATGCACTGATCCGCCAGGGGGCGAAGCTGGTCGAAAGCGCTGCCGACGTGCTCGAGGAACTGCATCTGCCGCGACCGGCCGCGCCAGATCCCGAGCCGCCGCCCGCCTCAGAAGATCCGCTGCTCGCGGCGCTCGGCTTCGACGCCGTCACGCTCGACGAGCTGTCGACACGCACGGGCATCGCCCCGCAGGAGCTGAGCGCCCGACTGCTGGAATTCGAGCTCGCCGGGGACGTCGCGCGCCTGCCCGGCCAGCGCATCCAGCGCGTCTCGCGTGCCTGAGGAATCCGCGAAAAGCTCACCGCCGGCCGCTTGTCCTTGTCAGGGGTCCGGACGGTGTGCTGTGGTATCGTGAATCCATGTTCGATGTGCTGGTCTACCTGTACGAAAACTACTGGCGCCCGGACGCCTGCCCCGACCCGCGCCAGCTCTCCCGCAAGCTCTCCGCGGTGGGGTTCGAGAACGACGAAATCCAAGACGCCTTGACCTGGCTCGAGGGCTTGGCCGAAGCGGCCGAATCCGGCGTGCAGTCGCAGACCGACACCGGCGTGCGCATCTACACCGCCAGCGAACGCGAGCGCCTCGGCGACGCCTCGGTCGGCTTCATCAGCTTCCTCGAATCGGCCGGCGTGCTCGCGCCGGCCATGCGCGAGATGGTGGTCGACCGCGCGATGGCCATCCCCGGCAGCCCCTTGCCCCTCGAAGACCTCAAGGTCATCGTGCTGATGGTGTTCTGGAGCCTGGGCGAAGAGCCCGATGCGCTGATCCTCGACGAGCTCTTCGTCGACGCCGACGAGCGGCTGATCCACTGAGCCTCGGCGCCCCTGACCACGGCCACCTTCGGGTGGCCGTTTCGTTTGCACGCCGCGGCGAGCCGACGGCGGCTCAGCTGAACAGCCGGCCCGGATCGACGTCGAGCTTGGCCAGCGCGCTGCGCGTGGCCTTGACCGTCAGCGACTCGTCCTGCGCCGGTACGAGCAGGCCGGCCTGGAGGAAGGCCGCCAGGCGGTTCTGCTGGAACAACGTGCCACGGCCATCCTGCGAGACGAACAGGCTCAGCTGCTTGCGCAAGCCCTGCCAGGCCAGCTGCACCGGCTCGATGCGGCCACGGTGCTCAAGCATGTACCAACCGCCGACCTGAAGCTCGCGCGCCCAGGCCAGCATCGCCGGCGTGGGCATCGAGCCGCCTTCGGTGACGACCTGCAAGTCGGTGCTCTCGTGGCCCGACAGGTCCATGACGATCGATTCATCGATCTGCACGTCATCGGCGTCGGGCAGCAGCTCTTCGAGCGTTTCGAGGCGGCCCATCAGCTCGTCCAGCCGCTCGGCGGGGATGGCCGCGGCGCGCGCGGTAAAGGCCGCCGCAAGCGAGTCATTGAGGGCCTGGACGTGCTCGTCCTGCTTCTCGGGCGGCAGACCCGCCTCGGCCATGCCTTCGCGCAGCGTCTTGAGGAGTCCGGGCAAGCGGCTGATCACCTCGGCGCGCTCCTCGCGCGAGACCTTGGCGCTGGCCGACCAGATCAGGTCGGCCGCGGCGCGCTTCATCGCCTTGATGCGGTCGCTCTGGGCATCGGACTTCAGCGCAGTCATCGCCAGCACATCGGCCCAGACGTGGAACAGGAAGGCGCGCACGCCCTCTTGCACAGGCACCTCGTTGAGCATCTTGCGCAGCTCGATCGTGTACTGGATCGCCAGCGTCTCGCGCTGCTCGACCTGCTGCGCCAGCGACACGCCCTTGCGTGTGAGCTCGTTCTCGTTCTTGAAGTAGTGCTCGAGGAAGCGCTCGAACTCGGTCAGCACGGTCTGGAACACGCGCCGGCCGGTGTCGGGGTAGGCCTCGACGACCTGAACGACGCGCTTGATCTCCTTGTCGAGCGCGTCGCCGACCTCGCGCGAGGTGGCGTCGAAGCCCATCACGCACGCGCCCATGCGGTCGATCAGCTTGCGCGCCGGGTGATCGGTGGTGGCGAAGAAGTCCGGCTCGCTGACCGCGACGCGCAGCACCGGCATCTGCAGGCGCGCGAACCACACGCGCACGGCGGCAGGGATGCGCTCCTCGGTCAGGATGCTCTGGAACAGCAGCGCAACGATCTCGATCGTCGCGCGCTCGACCGGCGTGGCCGCCGCCTGCTTGAGCGCTTCCTTGCGCTGCTGCAGGTCCTGGAGCATGGCGGGGGCCGACATCAGCGCGCGCTCGCGCGCCGTGGTGGCCATCTGCCGCTGGATCATGCTCTGGTGGTCCGCGATCGCCGCGGCCAGCCCCGGAGACGCCATCTCGACCGCGGTGGCCGCGAACTCCGGCACATAGCGGCCGACCAGCTTGTTGAGGCGCCCGAGCACGGCCGCGGCATGGCTCGAGCCGCCGCCGGCGGCGAGGGCGCTCATGCGCGTCATCAGGCGCGTCTCTTCGTGGACGCCGCCGGTCGGCGCCCCGACGCCAACCGTCGCCGAGCCGCGCCGCACGACCGAAGCCGAGCCGCCGGGCTGCAGGTCACCGAAGCCCGAGGTGATGGGAATCGGCGCGACGCCCGATCCGTGCGAGACCTTGATGAACGGCCTCAGGTCGATCTCGGGGCGCACGCCCTCGCCGAGCAGCCAGCGGTTGGTCTCGTGGTAGGCCTCTTCGCTGAGCTCGGCGAAATGCCGATGGATCACTTCCTGGAAGATGCGCCAGTGCTCGAGCGTCAAAGCCGCCTCGCGCCAGCTTTCGAGCACCATGCGCGCCAGCACGTGCGGACGCAGGATGTCGTCGGAGGGCAGGTCCTCGTTGTGCTCGAGGCTGCTCATGCGCGCGCGCAGGTCGGTGAACTCCCACGAGGCCTGGTCGGTGATCGCCAGCGCCAGCCGGGAGCCGAGGATCTCGATCTCGATGGTTTCGTCGTCGACCAGTTCCAGGGCCGGCAACGGCGCGCCGGCAGGCAGTTGCTGCGACAGCGTGCCGGTGCGCGTGCGCCAGGCCAGCGACTGCGGCCCGGCGTTGAGCAGGTCGACGAGCACGTGCTGGAAGCGCGGCAGCGGCGCCTGAAGGTCCAGCAGCGCGTGCTGGCGCTTGTGCGCGATCTCGGGTGCAGCCTTCTCTTCGGTCAACCGGTGGACGCCCTCGTGCAGGCGCTGGACCGCCGACGGAATGCCCCAAACCAGCGACTCCACGAAGACCCGTCGGGCCTGCGCGGCAAGGGCCGACGGCTGGGAAGCGGTCGCCATGGGGCTAGGCGGCGGTCCTATGCTGATAAGGGATCGTGGAACTCTACACCACGGCCCCGGCGTTCGGATCGTCGGGATCCCCTTCGTTGCGCGCCTGCGCCTTCACGAGATCCTCTCGCTTGACGCCCAGCCACATCGCGATCGCCGCAGCGACGAACACCGACGAGTAGATGCCGAACAGGATGCCGATCGTCAGTGCGAGCGCGAAGTAGTGAAGTGTCGGGCCGCCGAACAGCAGCATCGAGACCACCATCATCTGCGTCGAGCCGTGGGTGATGATGGTGCGACTCATCGTGCTGGTGATCGCGTGGTCGATCACCTGCGGCGTGGTCATCTTGCGGAACTTGCGGAAGGCCTCGCGGATACGGTCGAAGATCACGACCGACTCGTTGACCGAGTAGCCCAGCACCGCCAGCACCGCCGCCAGCACCGACAGCGAGAACTCCCACTGGAAGAAGGCGAAGAAGCCCAGGATGATCACCACGTCGTGCAGGTTCGCGACGATGCCGGCGACCGCGAACTTCCACTCGAAGCGGATCGACAGGTAGAGCATGATGCCGGCCACCGTGGCCAGCAGGGCGTAGGCGCCGTCGCGCGCGAGCTCCTCGCCGACCGTCGGGCCGACGAACTCGCTGCGTTGCAGCTTGACCGGCTCGCCGCCGGCCGCTTCGCAGACCTGCTTGCTGATGTGCTCGCCCTTGTCGGTGATGACCTCGCTTTGCTTGACCTGACCCTGTTCGGCCGCGCACAGCGCGCCGAAGACGCGGCCCACCACCTCCTGCTGCTTCACCTCGCCGCGCAACGGCAGGCGGATCAGCACGTCGCGCGAGGTGCCGAAGTTCTGCACCTGCACCTCGCCGAAATTCAGCGCCTCGACCGCCGAGCGAACCTTGCCGATGTCAGCCGGCTGCGTGTACTGGGCCTCGAGCACGGTGCCGCCGGTGAACTCGATCGACAGGTGCAAGCCGCGCGTGGCGATGAAGAACACCGCCAGCGCGAAGGTGATGAACGAGATCGCGTTGAAGACCAACGCGTGCCTCATGAATGGGATGTCGCGCTTGATGCGGAAGAATTCCATGGCTTTCGTTCCTCGCTCAGGCCTTGGCCGCCGGCGCGTCGCCGTTGCCGCCGTCGGGTCGCCAGACCTGGCCGATCGACACGCTCTTGAGCTTCTTCTTGCGGCCGTACCAGAGGTTGACGAGGCCGCGCGAGAAGAACACCGCCGAGAACATCGAGGTCAGGATGCCCAGGCAGTGCACGACCGCGAAGCCGCGCACCGGGCCGGAGCCGAAGGCCAGCAGCGCGACACCGGCGATCAGCGTGGTGACGTTGGAGTCGAGGATGGTGGCCCAGGCGTGCTCGTAGCCGGCGCTGATCGCCTGCTGCGGCGGACGGCCGTTGCGCAGCTCCTCTCGCACGCGCTCGTTGATCAGCACGTTGGCGTCGATGGCCATGCCCAGCGTCAGCGCGATGGCCGCGATGCCCGGCAGGGTCAGCGTGGCCTGCAGCATCGACAGCACCGCGACCAGCAGCACCAGGTTCAGCGCCAGCGCCAGCGTCGAGAACACACCGAACAGCAGGTAGTACAGGCACATGAACACCGCGATTGCGGCGAAGCCGTATTTCACGCTGTCGAAGCCCTTGCCGATGTTCTCGGCGCCCAGGCTCGGGCCGATCGTGCGCTCCTCGATGATCTCCATGGGCGCGGCCAGCGAGCCGGCACGCAGCAGCAGCGCGGTGTCGCTGGCCTCCTGCGTGGTCATGCGGCCCGAGATCTGCACGCGACCGCCGCCGATCTCGCTGCGGATCACCGGCGCCGTGACGACCTCGCCCTTGCCCTTCTCGAACAAGAGGATCGCCATGCGCTTGCCGACGTTCTCGCGCGTGATGTCGCGGAAGATGCGCGCGCCCTTGGCGTCGAGCGTCAGGTGCACGGCCGGCTCTTGCGTCTGGCCGTCGAAGCCGGGCTGCGCGTCGGTCAGGTTGTCGCCGGTCAGGATGACCTGGCGCTTGACGATCAGCGGCGCGCCGCCGCGCTCGACGTAGCGCTCGGTGCCGAAGGGCACCGGCCCGGTGCCCGCCGCGCCGGCCGCGGCCTCGACGCTGTCGTCGACCAGGCGCACTTCGAGTGTTGCCGTGCGGCCGATGATGTCCTTGGCCTTGGCGGTGTCCTGCACGCCGGGCAACTGCACGACGACACGATCAAGGCCCTGCTGCTGGATCACCGGCTCGGCAACGCCCAGCTCGTTGATGCGGTTGTGCAGCGTGGTGATGTTCTGCTTGAGCGCCTGCTCCTGCACGCGGCGCGCGGCCTCGGGCTTGAGTGCGCCGACGAGCGTGAGGTCGGCGCCTTCCGCGCCCTCGGTCCACGCCAGGTCAGGCAGCGCGTCGGCCAACACGTTGCGTGCCGCACTGCGCGTGGCCGCGTCGCGAAAGCGCACTTCGACGGCATCGCCCGTGCGCTGGATGCCCGCGTGGCGGATGCTCTTGTCGCGCAGCAGCGTGCGCATGTCGCCCGCCATCGCGTCGGCGCGCTTGGTCAGCGCGCCCTTCATGTCGACCTGCATCAGGAAGTGCACGCCGCCGCGCAGGTCCAGGCCCAGGTACATGGGCAGCGCGTGCAGCGAGGCCAGCCAGGTCGGCGAGCGGCTCAGCAGGTTGAGCGCGACGATGTAGCTCGGATCGGCGGCATCCGGGTTGAGCGCACGCGCGATCGCGTCCTTGGCCTTGATCTGCGTGTCGGTGTCGGCGAAGCGCGCCTTGACCGAGTTGCCGTCGAACTGCACGAAGTCGGCCGTCACGCCGGCGTCGGCCAGCGCTTTCTCGACGCGCGGCACCAGACTGGCGTCGAGCTTGAGGGTCGCCTTGCCGCTGGAGACCTGCACCGCCGGCGCCTCGCCAAAGAAGTTGGGCAGGGTATAGATCAGGCCGATCAGCAGCGCGACAGCGATGATCGCGTACTTCCACCACGGGTAGCGGTTCATGGCCGCTGTCCTTTCATGCGCATGGACGCTCTGTTGCGCGAAAGGCCGCGCGTCGCGGTTGACGACGTCACGGCCTCGATGGTTCCGAGCCCCGTGGCCCGGCGCAACACGAGCGGGTTACTTCAGCGTGCCCTTGGGCAGCACCTGCACCACGGCGCTGCGCTGCACTTGCAGTTCGACGCCGGTGGCCACTTCGATCGACAAGTAGTTGTCGCCCAGCTTGGCGACCTTGCCCAGCACGCCGCCCGCGGTGACGATCTCGTCGCCCTTGGCAAGCGCCTCGATCATCGCCTTGTGCTCCTTCTGCCGCTTCATCTGGGGGCGGATCATCACGAAGTAAAGCACGACGAACATCAGCACCAGCGGCAGCATCGACAGCAAGCTGGACTCGGCGCCGCCGGCGGCCGGCGCGGCCTGGGCGTAGGCTTCGGAGATGAAGAACACGGTGGGTCCTTGGGGGGTCTGTAAGGTAAGCCGTCGATTGTAGTGGCCGGACCCCTCGCGGGCTGCCGCACCGCTCGCCCCCCCCCAAGACTTCCTGCTCGGTCAGCCGGCCGGCGCTTCGGCGCGCAGCCGCGCCGCCGCCTCGACCATGTGCCGCAAGGCAGCGCGCGTTTCCGGCCAGCCGCGCGTCTTCAGGCCGCAGTCCGGGTTGACCCATAGCCGCTCGGGCGGGATCACGGCGGCCGCCCGACGCAGCAGAACCAGCATCTCCTCGACCGACGGCACGCGCGGCGAATGGATGTCGTAGACGCCGGGCCCGATCTCGTTCGGATAGCGGAACGCGCCGAAGCCGCGCAGCAGCTCCATGCCGGAACGGCTCGTCTCGATCGTGATCACGTCGGCGTCCATCGACGCGATCTCGGGCAGGATGTCGTTGAACTCGGCATAGCACATGTGGGTGTGGATCTGGGTCTCGTCGCGCGCCGCGCCGGCGGCGACGCGAAACGCCCGCGCCGCCCACGCCAGGTAGGCGCCCCACTGCGCACGCCGCAGCGGCAGGCCCTCGCGCACCGCCGGCTCGTCGATTTGGATCACGCCGATGCCGGCGTCCTGAAGATCCGCGACCTCGTCGCGGATCGCCAGCGCGATCTGCAGCGCGGTGTCGGCGCGCGGCTGGTCGTCGCGCACGAAGGACCACTGCAGGATCGTCACCGGGCCCGTCAGCATGCCCTTCATGGGTCGCGCGGTCAGGCGCTGCGCATAGGCCGTCCACTCGACCGTCATCGGCCGCGGCCGCGCGACGTCGCCGTAAAGCACCGGCGGCTTCACGCAGCGCGAGCCGTAGGACTGCACCCAGCCGTTGGCGGTGAACGCAAAGCCATCGAGCTGCTCGCCGAAGTACTCCACCATGTCATTGCGCTCGGCCTCGCCGTGCACCAGCACGTCCAGCCCGAGCGCCTCCTGTTCGCGCACGGCCAGCGCGATCTCCTCGCGCATCGCGTCGCGGTAGGCGTCGGCCGCAAGCTCGCCGCGCTTGAAGGCCGCGCGCGCGGCGCGGATCGCGGCGGTCTGCGGGAACGAACCGATCGTCGTGGTCGGAAAGGCCGGCAGTGCGAGCCGCGCGCGCTGGCGCTCGCGCCGGGCCTCGAAAGGGCTGGCGCGCCGATCGGCGTCGGCGGGCAGCTCGGCCAACCGCTGCGTCACTGCGGGCCGCCGCACGCGCGCGCTCGACAGGCGCTGTTCCCGTGCGCGACGCGCCGCTGCGAGCTCGGCACCCACGGCCTGCTTGCCTTCGACCAGCGCGCGCTTGAGCAGGGCCAGCTCGTCGAGCTTCTCCACCGAGCCGGCCAGCCAGCCGCGCAGCTCGTCGTCGAGCGCGGCATCGCCGGCCAGGCTCATCGGCACGTGCAGCAGCGAACACGAGGGCGCGATCCAGACGTCGGCGCGCCGGCGTTCGAGCGCGGCGCGCACCTGTGCCAGCGCGCGGTCGAGGTCGCAGCGCCAGACGTTGCGGCCATCGACGACGCCGATCGACAGCTGCTTGTGCTGCGGCAGCCAGTCGAGCACCGCCTGCAGCTCATGGCCCGCGCGCACCGCGTCGATGTGCAGGCCGGCGACCGGCAGCCTGCAGGCCAGGCCGAGCTGGTCTTCCAGCGCAGAGAAGTACGTCGCCAGCATCAGCGGCACGCCGGCGCCATGCAGCGCGTGGTAGGCGCGCTCGAACGCGAGGCGCCAGGCGCCGGGCAGGTCGAGGCCGAGGATGGGCTCGTCGATCTGAACCCAGGCAACGCCGGCGGCGCGCAGCTGGACCAGCAGTTCCACATAGGCCGGCAGCAGCACCTCGAGCAGCTCGAGGCGGTCGAAGCCCTCGACCTGCGACTTGCCCAGCCAGAGAAAGCTCAGCGGACCGACCAGCACCGGCTTGACCTCGTGGCCGAGCGCGCGCGCCTGCGCCACCTCGTCGAGCAGGCGCCGCGACGCGAGCCGAAAGCCGGTGTGCGGTCCGAACTCGGGCACGAGGTAGTGGTAGTTCGTGTCGAACCACTTCGTCATCTCGAGCGCCGCGCGGCCCGCATCGCCGTGCTCGCCAACGCATCGGCAACCCGCCTCGTGCACCGGCTCGGCGGCGACGCCGCGCGCCAGCGTGAACAGTCGCGCAAGTTCGGGCTCACCACCGTCGAAGCCGAAGCGCGCCGGCTCGCAGCCGAACATCAGGACGTGGTTCGCGACGTGGTCGTAGAACGCGAAGTCGCCGACCGTCACCACGTCGAGCCCGGCGGCACGCTGCAGCGCCCAGTGCCGCTCGCGCAGCATGCGGCCAACCGCCTCCAAGGCCTCCGCATCGATCTCGCCGCGCCAGTGCCGCTCGAGCGCGAACTTCAGCTCGCGTTGGGCGCCAATGCGAGGAAAGCCGAGAACATGAGTTCTTATCATGATGATCGAATAACAAGATGAATGTCACTTAAGATCATCGGCCACGTCGCCGTGCGCGCTCAAGCGAAACTTTCTGGCGATCACCCTGAATCCTCTTCATGCAGCCATGCCTGCTTCACCGCTCGAACTGCGCCACCTGAAGACGCTGCAAGCCCTGCACGAGGCCGGCAATCTGTCGCGCGCGGCCGAGCGGCTTGCGCTGACGCAGTCGGCGCTGTCTCACCAGATCAAGGCGCTGGAGTCGCACTACGGCGCGGCCCTGTTCGAGCGCAAGTCCAACCCGCTCGCCTTCACGCCGGCCGGCCAACGCCTGCTCGCGCTGGCCGCCGCCTTGCTGCCGCAGGTGAGCGATGCCGAGCGCGACATCGCGCGCCTGCTGCAGGGCGCAGCCGGCACGCTGCGCATCGCGGTTGAGTGCCACACCTGCTTCGACTGGCTGATGCCGGCGATGGACGCGTTGCGCGAGCGCTGGCCGGCGGTGGAGCTCGACATCGTCTCGGGCTTCCACGCCGACCCGGTCGGCCTGCTGCACCAGGACCGCGCCGAGCTGGCGATCGTCTCCGAGCCGAGCGACGGCGAGGCCGGCATCGACGTGCACCCGCTGTTCGGCTTCGAGATCGTCGCGGTGCTGCCGCGCGGCCATGCGCTGCTGGCCAAGCCCTGGCTCGAGGCGGCCGATTTCGCCAACGAGGCCTTGATCACCTATCCGGTGCCCGACGACATGCTCGACCTCGTGCGCCGCGTGCTGCGGCCGGCCGGTGTGACGCCGCCGCGCCGCACGACCGAGCTCACGGTCGCGATGCTGCAGCTCGTCGCCAGCGGGCGCGGGCTGGCTGCGCTGCCGCTGTGGGCGGTGAAGAGCTACCTCGACCGCGGCTACGTCGCCAGCCATCGCATCGGCCGCGACGGCCTTGGCGGACGGCTGTTCGCGGCGGTGCCCGAACGGCTGCGCGAGCGCCCCTACATCGTCGAGTTCCTGCGGCTGATGCGCGAGACCTCGATCGCGACGCTGCCGGGCGTGCGGCTGCTGTGAAATGACGCGAGCGAAATGCAAAAAGCCCCGAGAGGCACGACCTCGCGGGGCTTTGAAATATCTGGTGGCTCGGGGCGGAATCGAACCACCGACACGCGGATTTTCAATCCGCTGCTCTACCAACTGAGCTACCGAGCCAAGAGCCCGAGAGTATAGCAGCGTCTTTGCTGCTGACCCTCTGGGCGTCAGCCGACCAGGCTTTTCTTGTTGCGGCTCAGGTCCACGCCCAACTGCTTGAGCTTGCGGTAGAGGTGGGTGCGCTCGAGACCGGTCTTCTCGGCCACGCGCGTCATGCTGCCGTTCTCGCGCGCGAGGTGGAACTCGAAGTAGGCCTTCTCGAAAGCGTCGCGCGCCTCGCGCAGCGGACGGTCGAGTTCGAAGCTCTGTTCGGCCTGCGGGCCCAGCGCTGCGGCCAGCGCGCCGCTGCCCAGCGGGGCGGCGACTTCGTTGAAGCGCTCGCGGCCGTCGATGGCGCGCAGCGGCGTCGGCGCATTGGCCTGCGGCCGGGCCGCCGGCTTGGCCAGGCCCTGCTCGACGGCACGCAGCAGCTTTTGCAGCGTGATCGGCTTTTCGAGGAAGGCCATCGCGCCGACCTTGACCGCCTCGACCGCGGTGTCGATCGTGCCGTGGCCGCTCATCATGATCACGGGCATCGTCAGCAGGCCGCTGGCGCCCCACTCCTTGAGCAGGGTCACGCCGTCGACGTCGGGCATCCAGATGTCGAGCAGCACCAGATCGGGACGCTCGCGCTCGCGCGAGGCGCGCGCTTGCGCGGCGTTCTCGGCAAGCTCGATGGTGTGCCCTTCGTCACTGAGGATTTCCGACAGCAGCGCGCGGATGCCCAGTTCGTCGTCGACTACGAGGATATTGGCCATGGAATCTCGGAAACAGCGCGCACCGGCGCGCGCTGGCGGCCCGCAACGGTCACGCGAGCCACTTCGAAAATGATATCGAAACCTGCGCGCCCGCCGACACGGGTTCGCCCTCGGGCCCTGCAGGCCCCGCAATGTTGGCCACGCGCACCCGCGCGGCGTGCTCGTCGGCGATCTTCTTGACCACCGCAAGACCCAGGCCCGTTCCCTTGCTCTTGGTGGTGACGTAGGGCTCGAACGCGCGCTTGAGCACGCGCTCGGCGAAGCCCGGGCCGTTGTCGGCGACGACCAGTCGCACGCTGCGCCAGCGGCCGTCGTCGTGGCGCGCGCCCTCGGTGCGCACGCTCACCACGCCGTCGGGCCGGTCGGCCACCGCATCGAGCGCGTTCTGCACCAGGTTGTGCACCACCTGGCGCAGCTGGGTCGCGTCGCCCTCGATGCGCGGCAGCGCCTCGGCCAGTTCGGCGCGCACGCGCCCGGCCTCCTGTTGCGCAGCGTAGAGCTGCAGCACCTCGCCGACCAGGGCGTTGAGATCCAGCGGTGCGAGCTGCGCGGCCGGCAGGCGCGCGTAGTCGCGGAACTCGTTGACCAGCTGCTTCATCGCCTGCACCTGCGCGACGATGGTGGCAACCGACTTGGCGAGCATCTGCTGATCGGCCGGCTCGGCGAGCTTGGCCTCGAGCTTGTGCTGCAGCCGCTCGGCCGACAGCTGGATGGGCGTCAGCGGGTTCTTGATCTCGTGCGCCAGCCGGCGCGCGACCTCGGCCCAGGCTTCGACGCGCTGCGCCGAGACCAGCTCGGAGATGTCGTCGAACACGATCAGCCGCGCGCCGTCGGGCAGCAGCGCACCGCGCACCAGCAGGGTCAGCGCCTCGTCGCCGGCACGCAGCGAGAAGCTGTGCTGCCATTGGTCGATGCGCTCGCCCGCCTCAGGCTGCGACTCGACCTGCTCGAAGCGCTCATGGGCCTGCCGCGCGAACGCCTCCAGCCCTGGCACCAGCTCGAGCGCGCTGCCGAGATAGGCCGACATCGGCGCGCGCAGGATGCGCGTGGCGCCCGGGTTCACGGTGTCGATGCGGTGGTCGCGGTCGAACACGATCACGCCAGCGCTCATGTTGTCGAGGATGGTCTGCAGCTTCGCGCGCGCGGCGTCGAGCGCGGCGGCGCTGCGCTCGGCATAGCTGTGCGCATCGGCCAGCTGGCGCGTCATCTCGGCGAAGTCGCGCGTCAAGCCGCCCAGTTCGTCGCGCGACGTGAACACCGCCTTGGGACGCAGGTCGCCGCGCGCGACCTCGCGCACACCGTCGGCCAGCAGCAGCAAGGGCTTGGCGACGCGGTTGCCGAACGCCAGCGCCAGCGCCACTGCACTGAACACCGCGAGGATCAACGTCAGCGTCAGCGTGCCGATGTACATCTTGCGCAGGCCCTCGCGCGCCAGCGAACGCTGCTGGTACTCGCGGTACGCGGCCTGCACGGCCAGCGCATTGGCCGCCAGCGACGAGGGCAGCAGCTGCGTGACGAGCAGGAATCGCTCGCCGCCGGCCAGCGCGAAGCCGGCGGTCGGAATCAGCGCCAGCGCCCGCACGCGAGGCTGCGAGCTGCCGCCGGCCGCCGCGACGGCGCTGGCCGCGGCGACGCCGGCCGCGCCCTGGCCGCCCGCGCCGTCGTCATCCAGGCCCTCGAGCTGCGCGACGACGCGCTGCGTGCGTGCCTGGCGCAGCTGGGCCTGCGTCACGCGCTCGGTGGCGAACAGGTTGCCGGCGGCGCCGGCCGAGGCAATTCGTTGGCCGTTGAGGCCGAGCACCGCCACTTCCTGCGCCGCGAGCTGCTCGCGAAGGCGCTCGAGCGCCAGCGGCTGCGCGCGCTCCGCGCCGTCGGCGATGCGCTCGGCGGCCAGCCGCGTCTTGCCGGCGAGGTCGTTGACCAGCGTGTCGAGCGTGCCGCGGCCGAGGTTGAGGCCGGCATCGAGCGCACCCTCAACCTGCACGTCGAACCAGCTCTCGATGCTGCGCGAGACGAACAGGTAGCTCACGGTGTAGACCAGCACGCCGGGCAGCAGGCCGACCAGGCCGAGGATCAGCGCCAGGCGCAGCAGCAGCCGGCTGCCGAAGCGCCCGCGCACCACGCGCACCATCAGCTGCACCGTGGCCGAGACCACCACCAGCAGCAGCACGCAGGCAATCACCACGTTGACCCAGAACAGCCACGGGTAGTGGCGCTCGTAGACCTGCTGGTTGTTGGTCGAGATGGCGAGCAGGAAGCTCAGCACCAGGCCCGCGCCGGTGGCGGCGACGAGCGCGGCCAGCCACGCCCAGCGGGCATCGCGGCGGTTCATTCGGCGCGCTCCTCTTCGCTCTTGGGTCTCAACGCAGCGCCGGCGGCGCGTCGGGCGGCGGCACCACGGCTTGGCGCTCGACCGTCAGGCTCCAGTCGGCCTGGCCGCCGATGCCGATCTGCAGCGGGCGCGGCAGCTGCGAGGTGTCGAGCCGGAACGAGAACTCGACGTACTGCCGCGTGTCGGGCTCGAGCGCGGCGGCGTCGGCGATCTTCCAGCGCGAGGCGCGCTGGATCGCGGCCAGTGCGTCGTCGAGCCGCTCGTAGCTCTGGCTCAGCGAGCCCTGGCTGAGCCGGTAGCGCCGCGTCAGCGGCTGCCACGCCAGGCGCCAGTTGCGCTCGGCGCCGCCGATGCGCTTGTCGCGCCAGTACCAGCGGCTGCGCAGCACCTCGGCGCGCGCGACGAAGTACAGCGGCACGCCCTTGAGCAGCGCGTCCTCGACCGGCCGCGAGAGATCGAAATCCAGCACGTAGCCGAGCATCAGGCCGTCCTCGCCATGGCTGAGCTCGAACGATTGCAGCACGGGCGCCCCCTCGGCGCGTGCGCTGCCGGGCCCCAGCAGGCCGCCCAGGGCCAGTAGCAGACACAGGCCGGCAACGAGCAGCGTGCGCAGCGAACTTTGCAGCAGCGCCGACGAACCGCCGAAGGCGGTGGCGCAGTCCCGTCGCGCGAGGCGCGGGCCGGTCGATGCGGTGGGTGCTTCCAACGGCGTCCCTTAGCCGATTGAACGTACCGCGACCCATGGAGCCGGTCGGGGAGTCGCTTCAGCGGCCCTGCTTGTCGATGCGTGCGTAGAAGAAACCGTCGGTGGCCGAGGCATGGGCCGCCGACGTGTCGGCATTGTCGACCAGGGGCAGGCAGTGACCGGGGGATGGCCTCGGGCAGGCATCGGGGGCTCGTTGCAAAAAAGCGTCGATCTGTTGTGCGCCCTCGGCGCGAAACACGGAGCACGTGGCGTAGACCAGACGCCCGCCCGGCGCCAGCAGCGGCCACAGTGCATCGAGCAGGCCAGATTGGGTGCGGCGGAGCCCGTCGAGGTCGCTTTCGCGGCGCAGCCAGCGCACATCGGGGTGGCGGCGCACGATGCCCGAGGCGCTGCACGGCGCGTCGAGCAAGATCGCGTCGAACGGGCGGCCGTCCCACCAGGCGGCGACATCGCGCGCATCGGCCGCGCGGGTGCGCGCGGCCAGGCGCAGGCGCGCCAGCGTCTCGTCGACGCGCGCGAGGCGCTGCGCATCGGCGTCGAGCGCCAGCAGGTCGAGCTCGGCCAGTTCGAGCAGGTGGGCGGTCTTGCCGCCGGGCGCCGCGCAGGCGTCGAGCACCCGCGCGCCGGCCGCCAGCGGTGTGTCGCCATTGAAGGCCGGGCCGAGCAGCAGTGGCGCGGCCCATTGCGCGGCGAGGTCCTGCACCGAGACGTCGCCGTCGGCGAAGCCGGGCAGCGCACCGACCGGCGCCGGGCGCAGCAGTTCGACCGCCTGCGGCCCGACCTGGCGCGCCGCGAGGCCGGCCTCGGCCAGCCGCGCGACGTAGGACGCGGCGTCGCCGCGCCGCGCATTGACGCGCAGCGTCATCGGCGCGCGCGCGTTGTTGGCCGCGAGCACGGCTTGCCACTGTTCAGGCCAGTCGGCACGCAGGCGATCGATCCACCAGCGCGGATGGTTCCAGCGCGCCACCGGATCGGCCGCCACCGACGCGAGCAGCGCGTCGCGCTCGCGCAGCGCGCGGCGCAGCACCGCATTGACCAGGCCGGACTGCGCGCTCGCGCGCCGCTTGGCGGCCTCGACGGCCTGGTTGACCAGCGTGTGCGGCGCGTAGCTGGAGCCGGCCGCATCGGCCTCGCGCGTGACGAAGCCCAGCGCCACCAGCAGCAGCGCGTCGACCCACGGCGGCGGCGTCTTCGTGACCATCGCCGCGCGCAGCGCCTGCGCGCGGCCCAGCTCGCGCAGCGCATCGAAGGCCAGCGCCTGCGTGCCGGCGCGCGTGGCCGCCGGCACGGCGGCCAGCGCATCGGTCAGCGAGCGGCCGGCGCGCACCGCTGCCACCGCATCGGCGGCGTGCGTGAGCAAGACGGCCAGCGGCGCGCTCGCGCCGGCTTCAGAGGCGGGACGGCTCATGCACCTCGGACAGCGGCTCGGGCTGCGGCAGGCTGGTCGTCCTGCGCACGTTGAACAGCGCGGCGATCACGCGCGTGGGCCATTCGGTCACCGCCGCGTTGAGCGCCTGCACCGACTGCTCGTGCTGCTGGCGCCCGAAAGCGATCTGCGCCTCGGTCTGCTGCAGCGCCTGCATCAGCGACTCGGTGCGCTCGCCGAGCGAGGGCTCGTTCAGCAAGCCGGCATGCGCGTCGAACACGCGGCGCAGCGAGCGCAGCGCGTGGTCCAGCGTGCGCTCGGCCACGCCCAGGCTTTGCACGCCGCCGGCATCGACCGGCCGGCCATGGATGTGGCCGCAGGCCGCGTCGGCCTGCCGGCTCGCGGCGACCACCGCCTCGATCACCGCCCGCTCGGCCAGCGGCGCGTCGGCCGGCAGCGCGCCGCCAAGCATCTCGCCGAGTTCGCGCGCGAGGCCATGCCGACGCTTGAGCTGGGCATCCAGCGGCCCCCACGCGGCGACCATCGCGCTGCGCAGCCGCACCAGCCGGTTGTAGGCGCCGACGGCCCAGAACACCAGCAGGGCCGCGACGAGGATCAGCACCGCGCGCGTCGAGAACATCGAAGTCGATGGCATCGCCTGCCTCCGGAAGGAGCCGTTCCAGGGCGGCCACTGTATGCGCGCGATGCACGCGCGGCGAGCACGGCGTCACGCGGCGCGGCGCGCGCGCCACGCCTGCCAGCCGGCCGCGCGCAACGCACAGGCGGGGCACTGGCCGCAGCCGTAGCCCCAGTCGTGCCGCTGCGAACGCTCGCCGAGGTAGCAGCTGTGCGTGTGCTCGACCGCCAGGTCGACGAGCGCCTGGCCGCCGAGCCGCTCGGTCAGCGCCCAGGTCTGCGCCTTGTCGATCCACATCAGTGGCGTCTCGATCGTCATCGGGGTGTCCATGCCGAGCGAGAGCGCGACCTGCAGCGCCTTGAGCGTGTTGTCGCGACAGTCGGGGTAGCCGGAGTAGTCGGTCTCGCACATGCCGCCGACCAGGACCGACAGCCCGCGGCGATACGCCAGCGTCGCCGCGAAGCCGAGGAACAGCAGATTGCGGCCCGGCACGAAGGTGTTGGGCAGGCCGTTGGCCTGCATCTCGATCGCGCGCGCATCGGTCAGCGCGGTGTCGCTGATCTGGCCGAGCAGCGAGAGGTCGAGCAGGTGGTCGTCGCCGAGCTTGGCGCTCCAGTGCGGGAAGCGCTCGCGCAAGGCCGCGATCACGCGCGGGCGGCACTCGAGCTCGACGCGGTGGCGCTGGCCGTAGTCGAAGCCGATGGTCTCGACGCGCGCGTAGCGCTCGAGCGCCCAGGCGAGGCAGGCGGTGGAATCCTGGCCGCCGGAAAAGAGCACCAGCGCGCCGCGGGGATCTGGGGCCCCCACGCTCGACATCAACTGCGTCCCTCGCCGTTGCCCAGCACGATCCACTTCATCGAGGTCAGGCCTTCGAGCCCGACCGGGCCGCGCGCGTGGAACTTGTCGGTCGAGATGCCGATCTCGGCGCCGAGGCCGAACTCGAAGCCGTCGGCGAAGCGCGTGCTGGCGTTGACCATCACGCTGGCCGAGTCGACCTCGCGCAGGAAGCGCATCGCGTTGGGATGGTCGCGCGTGACGATCGCGTCGGTGTGGTGCGAGCCGTAGCGGTTGATGTGCGCGATCGCCTCGTCGAGCGAGTCGACCAGCTTGATGCTGATGACCGGCGCGAGGTACTCGCAGGACCAGTCGGCCTCGCTCGCCTCGACGAGCTTGACGCCGGCGACGTGGAACAGCGCTGCCTTCAGCAGCGCCAGGCTCTCGGCATCGCAGCGCATCTCGACGCCCTTGGCGGCGAACACGGTGCCGATGCGCGTGAGGAAGTCGTTGGCCACCGCGCGGTGCACCAGCAGCGACTCGGCGGCATTGCAGGGGCTGTACTTCTGCGTCTTGGCGTTGTCGGTCACCGCGACCGCCATCTCGAGGTCCGCGGCCGCGTCGACATAGACGTGGCAGTTGCCGTCGAGGTGCTTGATCACCGGCACCTTGGCCTCGTTGGCGACGCGCTCGACCAGGCTCTTGCCGCCGCGCGGGATGATCACGTCGACGTACTCGGGCATCGCCAGCAGGCGGCCGACCGCGGCGCGGTCGGTGGTCGGCACGAGCTGCACCGCATCGATCGGCAGGCCGTTGGTGCCCAGCGCGCGCGTCACCAGCGTCATCAGCGCGGTGTTCGAGTGGATGGCCTCCGAGCCGCCGCGCAGGATCGCCGCGTTGCCGCTCTTGATGGCCAGCGAGGCGGCGTCGATCGTCACGTTCGGCCGGCTCTCGTAGATCATGCCGAACACGCCCAGCGGCACGCGCATCTGGCCGACCGTGATGCCGCTCGGGCGGCGGCGCAGGTGGTTCATCTCGCCGATCGGGTCGGGCAGGGCGGCGACCTGCTCGCAGCCTTCGGCCATCTGCGCGATCACCTTGTCGGTCAGGCGCAGGCGGTCGACCATCGGCGCGGCCAGGCCCGCGGCCTCGGCGGCGGCGACGTCGCGCGCGTTCTCGGTCTGCAGCACCAGCGACTCGGCGCGGATCTCGGCCGCCAGCGCGAGCAGCGCGGCGTTCTTGGCCGCGGTGCTCGCGGCGGCCATCGCGGTCGACGCGCCGCGCGCGGCCTCGCCGAGGCGGCGCATCAGGGTGTCGACGTTTTCTTGGGCATCCATCGTGGGCGGATTGTCGCGCAGCCCGTTCGCCCTACCGACGCCAAGGGGCAGCGCACGCGTGTCTAGCGAACCCCGAGCCCGCCCGGCAGCAGGCCGAGCAGCACCAGCCACAGCGGCGCGGTGACGACGAAAGCCAGCGTCGAGACGACGATCGCCGCGGTGGTCTCGCCCTCTTGCGTGCGGTAGCGCTGCGCGAACATCAGCGCGTTGGCGCCGGTGGGGTTGGACGCCGCCATCACGATCACCGCCAGTGGCAGGCCCGCCAGTCCGCCGACCGCGAGCCCGGCCGCCAGCACCAGGGCCGGCTGCACCAGCAACTTGCCGGCCGACAGCGCGACCGCCGACGCCGCCGCGCCCTTGAGGCCGTAATGCCCGAGCGACAGGCCGATCGCCACCAGGCACAGCGGCACCACCGCCGTGCCCAGCATCTGCAGCACCTCGTCGACCGGGCCCGGCAACGGCCAGCCGGTGAGATTCCAGCCCATGCCCGCCAGGACCGGCAGCACGATCGGATGAACGATGGTGTTCTTCGCCACCAGCGCGAGCGTGCGGCCCAGCGGCGCGCGCTGGCCGGAGGCCTGCGCCTGTGCATGCGCGAGGTCGCGCTCGACCAGCAGCGTCAGGATCGTCAGCAGCGTCAGCGCATGCAGGCTGACCACCGCGACGTGGATCTGCAGGCCGGCCTCGGCGAACAGCGCCGCGGCCATCGGGATGCCGAGCTGGGCGTTGTTGCCGAACGCGGCCGTGATCGCGCGCGCCGCGGGCCGCGCCGGCGACGCCGCCGGTTCCTGCCGCAGACTGCGGCGCTGCCAGGCGTAGACGAGCAGCATCCACGCCACCACCGGCACGAAAAACACCAGCAGCGCGCGCCACGGCATTGCGTGGAAGTCGATGCGCGCCGTGGCGCGAAACAGCAGCGCGGGCGCGAAGATGTAGAACGCGGCGTTGGACAGGATGCGCGCGGCATCGCCGCCGCGAAACGCCGCCGTGCGGCCGGCGGCCCAGCCGATCGCGATCGTCACGAAGATCGCGATCAGCTTCAAGAAGAGGATCGGGGGCATGCGTCGGTCAGTTGTCGAAGCGGCAGCGCATCAGCTGCTGGTGCAGCGCCAGGCGCTGCCAGCCTTCGGCCTGCATCGCGTCGCCGCCGAGGTCGGCGCGCTGCAGCTGCGGCATGGCCAGCGTGGCATTCGGGTGAGCGTTGGCCAGCGCGCGCAGCAGCACCCGCGCGTCTTGCTGCGTCGCGCCGAGATCGACCAGGCTGGCGACGACCACGCGCTGCTCGCCGCGCGCGTGGAACAGCAACTGCGCGCGCCCGCGCCGCCAGGCCGAAGGCGGCGTCGCGGCCAGGGCGATGGCCTGCGCCGACACCTGCCACGGCAGCGCGTCGATCGCAGCGTCGTTCAACCAGCGGACCGCGTCTTCGATGTCGACCGTTTCGATCGCCGCGTCTTGGTCGGCCGGCGTCGCGCCGGGCGCGCGCTCATAGCCGAACAGCTCGGCCACCGGGACGAAGCCGTGCGACCGGTACAGCGCCAGCGCGCGCGGGTTCTGCGCAAAGACCTCGAGCTCGATCCAGCGGTCGCCGCGCTCGCGCGAATCGGCGATCGAGCGCGCCAGCAGCGCGCGCGCCGCACCGCTGCCGCGCGCCTCGCGGCGTGCGCCCATCGTCGCCAGCCGCGTGCGGCCGTCGGCCAGCGGCGCGACGAGCGAGAAGGCCAGGATGCGCCCGGCCTCGGCAACGACGCGGCTGGTCGCGAGGTCGATGCCCTGGCGGCGCAGGAAGACCGGCCATGCGGCCAGCGCGATGTCGGGTGCGCCGGCGATGTAGTCGGAGAACGCGTCGTCGAAGGCCTCCAGCAAGGCCTCGGCCGGCCAATCGGAAGCGGCCGTGATCGACGGCGCGGTCACACCCGCGCCCATCACGCCGCCTTCTTCGCCGCCGCGGTCTTCTTGGCCGCCGCCTTCTTGGCCGGCGCGCGCGCCTCGCGCGGCTCGAACTCGAAACCGACCTTGCCTTCCTTGGCGTCGTAGGCCAGGAAAGCCTTGAACTTGCGCTTGGTCTTGTTGGAGACGAAGTTCTCCAGCAGGTCGGTCTTGCCGGTCGCCAGCAGCTTGCTCGCCTGCTCGCGCGCGATCGGCTGCTGCAGGATGATCTTGCCGGTCTTGAAGTCGCAGGTCACGTGCGCGCCGACGCTGTGCTCGCAGACGTAGTTGCTGCCGTGCTCGAACACGCGGCCCTTGCACTTGGGGCAAGGTCCCAGGCTCTCCTGTCCGGAGAAGTCGACCGGCTCGCCGTCGGCGCCGCCTTCCTTGCCGTCGTCGCCGAAGTCGAACTCGAGCTTCCAGTTCTTGATCTCGTCGTCATAGGCCAGGCGCAGCTCGGCGGTGAACGGCCAGCCGGCCTTGGAGCGAAAGCCTTCGAGCGGGCCGATCTTCTTGTCGCGCAGAAAGGCCTCGGCCTCGTGCAGCTCGAAGCTGCGCCCGCCGGGGATCTTGGTGATCGAGAACTCGCAGCTTTCGCAGGCGAAGCGGCGGTAGTTCTCCTTCACGACGCCGCCGCAGTTGGGGCAGGGCGTCTTCAGGGTCGCGTAGTCGCCGGGAATGGTGTCGCGGTCGTAGCCCTTGGCCTTCTTGACGATGCGCTCGGCCATCGCGGCGACGTCGCGCATGAAGGCCTCGCGCGAGAGCCGGCCGTGCTCCATCTCGGCCAGGCGGTACTCCCAGTCGCCGGTCAGCTCGGGCTTGGTGAGGTCTTCGACGTCGAGCCCGCGCAGCAGCGTCATCAGCTGGAAGGCCTTGGCGGTGGGGATCAGCTCGCGGCCCTCGCGCACCATGTATTTCTCGAGGATCAGGCCTTCGATGATGGCCGCGCGCGTGGCCGGGGTGCCCAGGCCCTTCTCGTGCATCGCGGCGCGCAGCTCCTCGTCCTCGATCAGCTTGCCGGCACCTTCCATCGCGGTCAGCAGCGTCGCTTCGCTGTAGCGCGCGGGCGGACGCGTCTTCAGGCCGTTGACGACCACCGCCTCGGTCGTCACCGCCTCGTTCGCCTGCACCGGCACGAGGTTGGCGTCCTCGTCCTGCGCCTCCTTGCCGTAGACCGCGAGCCAGCCCGGATTCACCAGCACCTTGCCGTTGGTCTGGAAGTGCTGCTCGCCGGCACTGGTGGCGACCTTGGTGATGCGCGTCGTGACCAGGTACTCGGCGCTCGGATAGAACACCGCGAGGAAGCGCTTGACCACCAGGTCGTAGAGCTTGGCCTCGGCCTCGGTCAGCGACTTGGGCGCCTGCAGCGTCGGGATGATGGCGAAGTGGTCCGAGACCTTGGCGTTGTCGAACACGCGCTTGGTCGGGCGGATGTAGTCCTCCTTGATCGCCTTGGCCGCGTGCTGCGAGAGCTCGCGCAGCGGGCCGGGCATGTCTTCCTCGGCCAGCATCTTCACGGTCTGCTTGACGACGCCGAGGTAGTCCTCGGGCAGCGCGCGCGAGTCGGTTCGCGGATAGGTCAGCGCCTTGTGCTTCTCGTACAGCGCCTGCGCGAGCGAGAGCGTGGTCTTGGCCGAGAAGCCGAAACGCCCGTTCGCCTCGCGCTGCAAGCTGGTGAGGTCGTAGAGCAGCGGGCTGGCCTGCGAGCTGGGCTTGGCCTCTTCGCTGACCGTGCCCGGCTGGCCGCGCACGGCCTCGGCGATGGCGTCGGCCTGCTGCTGGTCCCACACGCGATCGGCGCGGCGATCGGCGTCCTCGTCCTTCTTGAACTTGGGATCGAACCACTTGCCCTCGTACAGGCCCGCCTGCGCACCGAAGTCGGCCTTGATCTCCCAGTAGTCGCGCGCAACGTGCTTGCGGATCTTCTCCTCGCGCTCGACCACGATCGACAGCGTGGGCGTCTGCACCCGGCCCACGGTGGTGAGGAAGAAGCCGCCGTCGCGCGAGTTGAACGCGGTCATCGCGCGCGTGCCGTTGATGCCGACCAGCCAGTCGGCCTCGCTGCGGCTGCGCGCGGCGTCGGCCAGGCCTTGCAGCTGCGCGTCGCTGCGCAGCTTGTCGAAGCCGTCGCGGATCGCCTGCGGCGTCATGCTCTGCAGCCACAGGCGGCGCACCGGCTGCTTGGCCTTCGCGTACTGCTGGATCAGCCGGAAGATCAGCTCGCCCTCGCGGCCCGCGTCGCAGGCGTTGATCAGTTCGCCCACGTCCTTGCGCTTGACGAGCTTGACGATGGCGTTGAGCCTGCCCTTGCTCTTGTCGATCGGCGCGAGGTCGAAGTGCGGCGGCACGACCGGCAGGTTGGCGAAGCTCCACTTGCCGCGCTTGACGTCGAACTCTTCCGGCGCCTTGATCTCGACCAGGTGGCCGACGGCCGAGGTCACGACGTAATGCTCGTTCTCGAAGTACTCGTCGTGCTTGTCGAACTTGCCCGACGCCGGCGTCAGCGCACGGACGATGTCCTGCGCGACCGAGGGCTTCTCGGCAATGACGAGGGCTTTGCTTGCTGTGCTCATGGTCTCGGATTCGATGGGTTGGCTCGGCGTGGCGAGGAGTGCGGCATACCGCGCTCCTACAATCCGGGCCGCTCACGCGCACGCACGTACGCATACGTGCGCACGCGCGCCTGCCTTTTTTCAATGTACCGAAAGAGCCCGATGACGCAAGCGCGCGCCAAGAAAGCCTCGCCGAACCCCGCCAAGAAGCCGAAGACCGCCGCGCCGCAAGCCGCATCCGGCCGCCGCATCCAGGTACGCCGCTCGGGCGTGCACGGCAAGGGCGTCTACGCGACCCAGCCGATCGCCGAGGGCCAGGTGGTCATCGAATACAAGGGCGAGATCATCAGCTGGCCCGAGGCGCTGCGCCGCCATCCGCACGATCCGAAGGATCCGCACCACACCTTCTACTTCCACATCAACGACGGCCACGTCATCGATGCGAAGTACGGCGGCAACGCGGCGCGCTGGATCAACCACGCCTGCGAGCCCAACTGCGAGGCCGACGAGACCGACGACGGCCGCGTCTTCATCAAGGCGCTGCGCAACATCGAGCCGGGCGAGGAGCTGTTCTACGACTACGGCCTGGTGATCGACGAGCGCTACACGCCCAAGCTGAAGAAGCAGTACGAGTGCCGCTGCGGCAGCAAGCGCTGCCGCAAGACCATGCTCTCGCCCAAGCGATAGGCGCCATGGCGCTGCCCGCGCTGCGCTGGCCCGCCGAGGCGCTGTGGCTCGACCTCGAGCCGCTGCGCCCGGGCCTGAGCGTCGAGGTCAGCGCCGAGTGCGACTCGACCAGCACGCGCCTGCTCGAGCGCGCGCGCGCCGGCGATCCCTCGCCGTGCCTGCTGGTCGCCGAACGGCAGACCGCCGGGCGCGGGCGCATGGGCCGGCAGTGGCGATCGTCGCTCGGCGACTCGCTGACCTTCTCGCTCGCGCTGCCGTTCGCGCCGCCGCGCTGGGAGGGCTTGTCGCTGGCGGTCGGCGTCGCGCTGGCCGAGGCGCTGCACCCGGCGCTGCGGCTCAAGTGGCCCAACGACCTGTGGCTACCGGGCGAGGGCAAGGCCCCCGACCGCAAGCTCGGCGGCGTGCTGATCGAGACGCAGGGGCTCGCGAACCCGGGCCGTGCGGGCGAGCGCTTCCTCGTCGTCGGCATCGGCATCAACCTCCATGCGCCGGCGGCCGAGCCGGGCGATGCCTACGCCAGCGCCGGACTGGCCGAACTCGACCCGTCGCTCGACGCGCCCGGCGCGCTCGCGCGCGTCGCCAGGCCGCTGCTCGAGGCGCTGGCGGTGTTCGAAACCCAGGGCTTCGATGCCACGCTGCAGGCACGCTTCGCCGCGCGCGACGCGCTGCGCGGACGCCGCGTGCGGCTGCAGGGAGCCGGCCTTGGCGACGAGGAAGGCACCGCATGCGGCGTCGACAGCGACGGCGCCCTGCTCGTGCATACTGGTCCGCAAGGCGAGACACGGCGGATCATGAGCGGCGACGTGAGCGTGCGGACATGCTGATGCGGGTACTGGTGCTGGCGCTGCTGCTGGCCAACGCCGGCTTCTTCGCGTGGCGCGAGGGCTGGCTCGCGCCGGTGGTCGCGTGGGGCGTGCTGCCCTCGCCGTCGGAAGGCCGCGAGCCGCAGCGGCTGCGGCAGCAGCTCAACCCCGAGCTGGTGCGCGTGGGCCGCCTGCCCGCGACGTCGGCCGCACCTGCGGCCCCCGGCACGCCGGCCTCGGCCGCACCGCAAGGCGGCACGCTGGTCGGTGCGCTCGCGACCAGCTGCCTCGAAAGCGCGCCGATCGCCGCCGCCGACCGCGCCCGGCTCGACGAGCAGCTCAAGACGCTGCTGCCCGAGGGGGCCTGGGAATGGCAGCCGCTCGAGCGGCTGTGGTGGGTCGCCATGGGGCCTTATCCCGACGTCGAGGCAATCGCGCGCAAGCGCGACGAGTTGCGCCGCCGCGGCGTGCAGCCCACCGAAGAACGCCCGGCACCCAACGCGGCGATGCTGCTGGTGCTCGGCCGCCACGCGACACCGGCCGCCGCGCAGGCCCAGCTCGACTCGCTGTCGGCACGCGACGTGCGCACCGCACGCGTCGTCGCGGTCAACGACACGCAGCGCACGCAGTGGCTCTTGCAGGTGCCGCGCGCCGACGCAAAGCAGCTCGATGCCCTGGCGACGCTGTCGCGCCCGGCCGGCTCGCCGGCCTTCGTGGCCTGCGGCAGCGCGGCCCCGCGCGCCGATGAAGGGCGCGGCAGTCCGCGCGGCAACGGTTAGCGCGGACGCCGCACCACGCGCGCCGCGGCCAGCACCGCCGCCAACAGCGCGGCCAGCCACGCCAGGCTCATCGCGCCACCGCCACCGGCATCCGTGCTGGCAAGCCCGGCGCTCTGCTCGCTCGGCTCGGTGTCGCTGCCCAGCGCGATCGCCGAGCGCAGCTCGGCGTTGTCGAGCACCGGCACGTTCCAGGCCTGGACCGCGTAGGCGGTGGGGTTGGCCGCATAGCGCAGCGCCTCGGTGGCATCGAGGATGCCGTCGCCGCACTGGCCTTCGGCGCAGATGCAGCGCGTGGGCGTGTCGGCGCTGCACACCGGCAGCACGGTCGAGCCCACATGCGGGCGTGCGCTGCGCCGCAGGCCGTCGATCAGCTGTTCGGCGCTGAGCTGCGGATTGGCGTCGAGCATCAGCGCCGCGGTCGCCGAGACGATCGGCGCCGCGAAGCTGGTGCCGGCAAACAGCGCGTACTGCGCGACGCCGGGGCCTTGGGCGCCGTCGTTGTAGAGGCTCAGCAGGCCGCCGTCGCCGAGCATCGGGCCCCAGCGGCCCTCTTCCTGGTAGTCGCCGCCGACCGTGGACACGGTGACCTCGGGACCGAAGTTCGAGTAGTAGGCCTTGAAGCCGTCGCGGTTGAGCGCGGCCACCGCGACGACGCCGCGGCAGTTGGCCGGGCGCGACACGGCGCCGCTGTCGTTGCCGGCCGAGGCCACGACGACGGCGCCGACGCGCGCGACGTCGTCGATCGCCTCCTGGTAGGCCGGCGAGCAGGCGGCGTCGCCGCCGAAGCTCAGGCTGATCACGCGCGCCGGCGTCGGGTTGTCCGGAACGCCGTCGACCGGCAGGCCGGCCGCCCAGCGGATGCCGTCGACGATGTCGGCCACCGTCGCGCCGCACTTGCCGGCCACGCGCACCGCGAGCACGTCGCCGCTCCAGCGCGCCGCCGCCATGCCGCTGGCGTTGCCGGTCTGCGCCGCGAGCTGGCCGAGGATGGCGGTGCCGTGCCAGGAGCTCGGCGTGACGGCGCAATCGCCGAACAGCGCGGGGTGATTGCGGCGATCGGCGTCGCTGACCCAGTCGCCCGGGTCGTGCGGATCGGCGTCGCGGCCGTTGCCGTCGTTGGCGTACTCGACCTCGGAGACGAAGTCGTAGCCGGGCCGAACGCGCGTGCGCAGCTCGGGATGGTCGGTGTAGCCGGAGTCGAGCACGGCGATGCGCACCCCGCCGCTGCCGGTGCCGGCGGCCCAGGCCGTCTGCAGGCCCGGCACGCCGCGGCGGCGCTCGGCCAGCGCGTCGCTGTCGCTGCCGGCCACGGCCTGCAGCCACCACTGCTGGGAGAAGTAGGGGTCGTTCGTCGTCAGCGGCGCGCCCGCCTGCTGGCGGCGTTCGCGCACATTGGGCGCCACCCAGGCGACGCCGGGCGTCGCGGCCAGGCGCTGCGAGGCCTCGCGGGCGGCCTCGGGCGTCAACACCTGGGCCGGGCTCACGAGCAGCGTGCGGCCACTCATCGCGCGAGCGTTCCAGCCGGCCAGGCCGGCACGCCCGAGCGCCGTGGCGGCCTCCTGGCGCGCGGCCAGGGCAGTTTCGGCGGCCGCGCGGGCGCTGGGCGCCGATTGGATGCGAGCGTCGTCCCCGCTGAGCCGCACGATCAGGCCATGGGCCGGGCGTGTGTCGTCGGCCGGGTGCACCGGTGCCTCGCGCTGCAGTGCGCCGGCCGACAAGGGCAGCGCGGCGAGCCCGGCCAGCAGCGGCCAGGACAGGTTTCGGCTAGGCGCAGCAAGCACACGGCGCAGCGAGGACAGCGGGTTCATCGTGGTTCCAGTCGGCGCCGCTTCCCGGCGCGGGGTCGAGTGGCGGCGGCCGCGGCCCAAGCCGCCAGCGCCAGGAAAATCAGCCAGGCCGGGCTCATCGCACCGCCACCGCCACCACCGCCGCTACCGCCGCCCGTGGACGGCGCCGCGGCCGCGATCGCGATCGTCTGGCTGGTGGTGGCGCTGGCGCCGGCGGAGTCGGTGACCGTGACGCTGACGGTGACGCTGCCGGCCGCGCTCGGCAGCAGGCTGGCGGTCACGGTGTCGGTCGCGGAGGCGAAGCCGGTGACGATGCCGCCGCCATCGACCAGGCTCCATTGCACGCTGGCGATCGAGCGGCCGCTGGCCAGCAGCGAGCCGCTGGCATCGAGCGTGACCGCCTCGCCGGCGCGCGGCGAGGACGGCGCGACGTCGATGCGCGCCAGCACGCCGTCGGCGGCCAGCTGCACCGCCGCGCCGGCGTCGAGCATGCCGGCGCCGCAGGTGCTGGTGGTGCAGTAGCACTCGTCCTGCGCGGTGCCGCTGGGCGCCTGGCACTGCGGCACGCCGGCGCCGGCGCCGCTGGTCGGAAACGCGCGCGCGCTGGCCATGAGGAAGCGGCGCACGTCGTCGGGCGCGAGCGCCGGGCGCGCCGACAGCATCAGCGCCGCGGTGCCGGCCACCAGCGGGGCCGAGAAGCTGGTGCCGACGGTGATGTTGCTGCCGTCGGTGTAGATCGAGCCCGAGGGCGAGGTCGTGCCGCTGTTCGACGTGGTGAGGATCGGGTACAGGCAGCTGCCGAAGGTGTTGACGCAGTTGCCGGCCGGCGCCGAGATCGTGACCTCGGGGCCGAGGTCCGAGAAGCCGACCTTGGTGCCGATGTGGCGCAGGCCGCCGACGCCGATCGCACCGGCGCAGTTGGCCGGCGAGCCGACCGCATGGCCCTCGCTGTTGCCGGCCGAGGCCACGACCACGGCGCCGGTGGCGCGCACCGCG
Source organism: Caldimonas sp. KR1-144 (assembly GCF_049446155.1). NCBI lineage: Bacteria > Pseudomonadati > Pseudomonadota > Betaproteobacteria > Burkholderiales > Sphaerotilaceae > Caldimonas > Caldimonas sp. KR1-144. Next base: position 166,323 of record NZ_JBMSEE010000008.1, on the reverse strand, counting down.
GCGATCGCGTCGGCGTAGGCCGCGTCGCAGGCGCCGTCGGAGCCCAGGCTCAGGTTCAGCACCTTGGCCGGGTTGGGGTTGGCCGGCACGCCGGGCACCGAGAGGCCGGCGGACCAGCGCATCGCGGCGATGATGTCCGACTGCGCGCCGTTGCACTTGCCGAGCACGCGCACCGGCAGCACGCGCACGTTCCAGCCCACGCTGGCCATGCCGGTGGCGTTGTTGGTCAGCGCGCCGACCAGGCCAGCGACCTGGGTGCCGTGCCAGGAGCTGTCGGAGACCTCGCAGTCGCTGTCGACGACGCCGGTGTCGATGTCGTTTTGCGTGACCCAGTCGCCCGGATCGCTCGGGTCGCTGTCGCGCCCGTTGCCGTCGTTGGCGCGGCCGACCTGGGTGACGAAGTCGTAGCCCGCCAGCAGCTTGCCGGCGAGATCGGGGTGGTCGGTGCGCACGCCGGTGTCGAGCACGGCGACGACGACCGAGGCGCTGCCCTGGGTCACGTCCCAGGCGGCCTGGGCGTCGATCGCGCTGACGAGCGTCGCGTTCGGCGACTTCAGGTACCACTGGCCGGCGACCGGGCCGTTGACCACGTCGCCGGTCGCAAACAGCGGGTCGCTCGGCACCGCGGCGCGGCGCGCGCGGCGGTCGGGCACCGCATAGACGACCTCCGGGTCGGCCGCCAGGCGCCGGGCCAGCGCGGCGTTGTCGCTGCCGAGCGCGGTGCGCAGCACGTGCAGGCGCCCGCCCAGCGCGCGCGGCGAGCCGCGCAGCACCGGCACGCCGTGACGCGCCGCCAGTTGCTCGAGGCGGGCCTGGGCGCGCTGCGGTGCGTCGTCGTCGCGCAGCTTCACGATCAGCCCGGTGTCCTGCGGCAGTGCGAGCGCGCCCGCACCGGCCGCCAGGGCGGCGGCGGCAAGCAGGGCGCGGGCGAGAAGGCGGTGGATCTTCATGACAACTTGGGGGCAGGTTGAGTCTAGGAACCGGCGGGCAAAACCATCCATGAGAAAGATGGCAATACCGGCATCACTTACATGCCGACACCGATGTTTGCGCCTGCAACGGTAGCCCCAAAAGCACGAAGGCCCCGCTGACGCGGGGCCTTCCGTGGCGAGGAGCCGACGGGGGTCAGCGACCGACGACGCGCACCATCTCGAGCACCTTGTTCGAGTAGCCCCACTCGTTGTCGTACCAGGCCACGACCTTCACGAAGGTCGAGTCCAGCGCGATGCCGGCCTCGGCGTCGAACACCGAGGTGCAGGACTCGCCGCGGAAGTCGGTCGCGACGACCTTGTCCTCGGTGTAGGCCAGCACGCCCTTCATCGGGCCGGCCGCGGCGGCCTTCATGGCGTCGCAGATCTGTTCGTAGCTCGCTTCCTTGTTGAGCTCGACGGTCAGGTCGATCACCGAGACGTCCGAGGTCGGCACGCGGAACGACATGCCGGTGAGCTTCTTGTTCAGCTCGGGGATCACCACGCCGACCGCCTTGGCCGCGCCGGTCGAGCTGGGGATGATGTTCTCGAGGATGCCGCGGCCGCCGCGCCAGTCCTTGTTGCTCGGGCCGTCGACGGTCTTCTGCGTCGCAGTGGTGGCGTGCACCGTCGTCATCAGGCCGCGCTTGATGCCGAAGCTGTCGTGCAGCACCTTGGCGACGGGCGCCAGGCAGTTGGTCGTGCACGAGGCGTTGGAGATGATGGCCTCGCCCTTGTAGCTCTTGTCGTTGACGCCGTAGACGAACATCGGCGTGTCGTCCTTCGACGGCGCGCTCATGATGACCTTCTTGGCACCGGCCTTGAGGTGCTTCTCGGCGGTTTCCTTGGTCAGGAACAGGCCGGTCGACTCGACCACCACGTCGGCGCCGACGGCGCCCCAGTTCAGCTCGGCGGGATCCTTGAGCGCGGACAGGCGGATCTTCTTGCCGTTGACGATGAGCGTGTTGCCGTCGACCGCGACTTCGCCCTTGAAGCGGCCGTGGACCGAGTCGTACTTGAGCATGTAGGCCAGGTAGTCGGGCTCGAGCAGGTCGTTGATCGCCACGACCTCGATGTCGTTGGCGAAGTTCTGCACCGCCGCGCGGAACACCATGCGCCCGATGCGGCCGAAGCCGTTGATGCCGATCTTGATGGTCATACGACTCTCCAATGCGAAGTGAAGAAGAGGAGGAAGGAAATCAGCCGAGAAGAACCTTGCGCACGGTGTCGGCGACGTTCTCCGCCGTGAAGCCGAAGTGCTTGAACAGCACGCCCGCGGGCGCCGACTCGCCGTAGGTGTCGATGCCGACCACGGCCGCGCAGCGGTACTTCCACCAGAAGTCGGTCACGCCCGCTTCCACCGCGATGCGCGGCAGGCCTTCGGGCAGCACGGCACTCTTGTAGGCCACGTCCTGGCGGTCGAAGGTGGTGGTCGAGGGCATCGAGACCACGCGCACCGCGATGCCGTCGACGGCCAGCTGCTGCTGCGCATGCAGCGCGAGCTGCACCTCGGAGCCGGTCGCGACGATCACCGCCTGCGCCTTCTTGTTCAAGCCGACCTCGGCCGGCTCGGCCAGCACGTAGGCGCCGCGCGCGATCTCGTCGAGGCCTGACTTGGGCAGGTAGGGCAGGTTCTGGCGCGACAGCAAGAGCGCCGTCGGGCGCGACTCGTTGAGCAGCGCGCGCGTCCAGGCGATCGCGGTCTCGGCGGTGTCGGCCGGGCGCCAGACGTCCAGCCCCGGAATCAAGCGCAGCGCGGCGGCGTGCTCGACCGACTGGTGCGTCGGGCCGTCTTCGCCGAGGCCGATGGAGTCGTGCGTGAAGACGTGGATCACGCGCTGCTTCATCAGCGCGGCCATGCGGATCGCGTTGCGGCTGTAGTCGCTGAAGGTCAGGAAGGTGCCGCCGTAGGGAATGAAGCCGCCGTGCAGCGCGATGCCGTTCATCACCGCGGCCATGCCGAATTCGCGCACGCCGTAGTTGATGTGGCGCCCGGGCTTGCCGTCCTCGCCCTTGACCGGCGCGCCGGCGTCGTCGAAGCGCAGCGCCGGCGTGTACTTGGTGTTGGTGAGGTTGGAGCCGGTGAGATCCGCCGAGCCGCCCAGCAGCTCCGGCAGCGCCGCGGTCATCGCCTCGAGCGCCTGCTGGCTGGCCTTGCGCGTGGCCACGGTCTCGGCCTTGGTGTGGGCCGCCACGGCCGCGTCCACCGCCACCTGCGCGAAGCGCGCGGGCAACTTGCCTTCCATGCGGCGCTTGAACTCCTCGGCCAGCTCGGGATGGGCCGCGGCATAGCTCGCGAAGGTCGCCTCCCAGCTCGCCTGGGCCTGGGCGCCGCGCGCGCGGGCATCCCATGCGGCATGCACCTCGGCCGGGATCTCGAACGGCGCCGAGCTCCAGCCGATGGCCTGGCGCGTCAGCGCGATCTCCTCGTGGCCCAGTGGCTCGCCGTGCGCCTTGGCGCTGTTGGCGCGGTTGGGCGAGCCCTGGCCGATGGCCGTCTTGCAGACGATCAGCGTGGGCGCCTCGGTGCTGCGCTTGGCCTTGGCGATCGCGGCGTCGACCGCGTCGACGTCATGGCCGTCGATCGGGCCGATGACCTGCCAGCCGTAGGCCTCGAAGCGCTTGGGCGTGTCGTCGACGAACCAGGGCGTGACTTCGCCGTCGATCGAGATGCCGTTGTCGTCGTAGAAGGCGATCAGCTTGCCGAGCTTCCAGGCTGCGGCCAGGCCGCAGGCCTCGTGGCTGATGCCTTCCATCAGGCAGCCGTCGCCCAGAAAGGCGTAGGTGTGGTGGTCGACCAGCTTGTGGCCCGGGCGGTTGAACTCGGCCGCCAGCAGCTTCTCGGCCAGCGCCATGCCGACCGCATTGGTGATGCCTTGGCCGAGCGGGCCGGTGGTCGTCTCGACGCCGGGCGTGACGCCCACTTCCGGATGGCCCGGCGTCTGGCTGTGCAGCTGGCGAAACGCCGCCAGCTCGGCGACCGGCAGGTCGTAGCCGGTCAGGTGCAGCAGCGCATAGATCAGCATCGAGCCGTGGCCGTTGCTGAGCACGAAGCGGTCGCGGTCGGCCCACTTCGGGTCGGCCGGGTTGTGCTTGAGATGGCGGCTCCACAGCGCCACCGCGATCTCGGCCATGCCCATCGGCGCGCCCGGGTGGCCGGAGTTGGCCTTTTGCACCGCGTCCATCGCCAGGGCGCGGATGGCATTGGCCATCTGGGTCGGGGTCGCGGTCGTGATGGCGGGGGTGGACAGGGCTGACATGGTGTCTGGCGGGAAAGAAAAGCCGCTGAGCGCCGAAGCCTGGGCATCGGCACGCCGGGCAGGAGGGAGGAACCCGTGATTTTACGGGGGGCCGCTTTTCCCTCCGGACTGGACCAGACTGCCACCGCGTCGCTGTATCGTCGCCGGTCCAGACTGTCTTCCCGCGGCCGCTTTGGCGCCGCGTTGCCGCTTCCTATGCAAGGCCTGCACCTGACCGCCGACCTCGCCGGCTGCCCCGCCGCGACGCCCGCGATGACCGACCCCGGCGCCCTGCGCGCGCTGTGCCTCGCGCGCGTCGGCGAGGCCGGCCTGACGGTCGTCGGCGATCGCTTCCACGGCTTTTCGCCCGAGCGCGGCGAGCCGCGCGGCGTGACCGGCGTCGTGCTGCTGGCCGAGTCGCACCTGGCCGTGCACACCTGGCCCGAGCTGGGCCGCGTGACGCTGGACGTCTATGTCTGCCACCGCAGCGCCGACAACAGCGATCGGGCGCGCGCGTTGATCGACGCGCTGGTCGCCGCCTTCGGGCCGGGCGCGGTCGAGCGGCATGCGCTTGCGCGCGGCGTGGAGCTTGCAGCATGACGCTGCCCGCCCTGATCCTCGCCGCCGGCCGCGGCGAGCGCATGCGCCCGCTGACCGACCGCACGCCCAAGCCGCTGCTGCCGGTGCGCGGCAAGCCGCTGATCGAATGGCACCTCGAGGCGCTGGCGCGCGACGGCATCCGCGAGGTGGTGATCAACACCGCCTGGCTCGAGGAGCAGTTCCCCGCCGCCCTGGGCGACGGCTCGCGCTTCGGTCTCTCGATCCGCTACTCGATGGAAGGCCGCGACCACGGCGGCGCCCTGGAGACGGCCGGCGGCCTGGCGACCGCGTGGCCGCTGCTGGGCGATCCGCCGGCGTGCTGGGTGCTGGCCGGCGACGTCTACGCGCCCGACTTCCGCTTCGACGCGCGCGCCGCCGCCGATTTCATCGCGAGCCGCGACGACGCCCACCTCTGGTTCGTGCCCAACCCACCGCAGCATCCGAACGGCGACTTCTGGCTCGACGCACGCGGGCGCGTGCATCTCGAGCGCGCCTCGCGTGACGAACCCCACGGCGCACCGGGGGGTGCGGAAGCCAACCGTTACACCTACTCGACCATCGGGTTGTTCAAATCGTCCGCAGTCGCCACCGTGCGGCCGGGCGAGCGCGCCGCGCTGCTGCCCTGCTTCAAGGCGGCGATCGCACGCGGGCAGCTCGGCGGCTCGCTCTACCGCGGCTTCTGGGCCGACGTGGGCACTCCCGAGCGCTGGCAGTCGCTGCAGGCCGCTTGAGCCGCCGGGCGTCGGTCGGGTCCGCCGTGCCGGACCTTTGCACTGACCGTCCTCAGACCGATTTCCTTGTTTGCTGACATGGCGCTCGAAGCCGCCCTCATCGGCGTCCCGGTGGCAATGGCCACCGCCGCTGCCACCGAACAGCTCGCCGCCGCCGGGCTGCGCGCGCTGCTGCTCGCGCAAAAGCCGCTGTCCGGCGAGCACCTCGACTCGCGCCTGTACCACCGCCAGCTCCTCACGCCGCACGAGCCGCAGATGCTGACGCTCGGTGCGCTGCTGGCGTCGGCGGGACTGGCCGCCGTGCTCGGCTTCGCCGGCGCGTGGCCGTGGCTGATGCTGGCGGTGATGCTGTGGATGGCCGCGCTCGGCTGGGACATGTGGCATTGGGAGCGCGCGGCCGCGAGCGTCAAGTTCGTCGCCTGGCGGCGCGGCTGGCAGCGCTCGGCGCGCCGGCTGGCGGTCACCGAGATCAAGGAAGTGCACGTCGTCGAGAAGGTCGGCGGCTGGTCCTGGATGCCGCAGTCGCTGCGGCCCACCGCCTGCTACGTCGCGCTGGTGCGGCGCGACGGCAGCGCGGTCAAGCTGCCGCGCACCGGCACCTGGTTCGGCGGTCTCACGCGGGTGGAGAACCTCGCCAACTTCGTGCGCATGCAGATCGACATCGTGAGCGACACGCGCAAGCGCGTGGCCGCCGACAAGCGCCGCGCCGCCAAGCGCGCGGTGCAGGAGTCGCTGCGGCCGGTGCACCCGGCCGCACGGCCGCAGCGATTCCCGCTGCAGGGCAGTTGATCAGGTCTCCTGAGAACCTGCGGGTCTGCGGGCCTTGACCTGGCTCAAGCGCCGCACGCGCCGCCGGCGCTACCTTTAGACCCCCATGCCGAATCGCCGCGGCGCGCGGCGGGCATGGCCTGCGAGGTTGAACCCATGGCCGCATTGCATACCGCCGAACGCATCATTCGCGAGGAGCATCGGGCCCTGGCCTCGGTGCTGAGTTCGATCCTGCTGCTGCTCGATGCCGCGGCAGCGGGGAGCGCGGCGACCGACTTCACGTTGCTGCGCGCGATGCTGTTCTACGTCGACGAGTTTCCCGAGCGGCTGCACCACCCCAAGGAAAGCGAGCTGCTGTTCGCGAAGCTGCGCGAGCGCGCGCCCGAAGCGCGCGCCGTGCTCGACCGGCTCGACCACGACCACGCGCGCGGCGAGCAGTCGATCCGCGAGCTGCAGCACCTGCTGCTCGGCTGGGAGATGCTGGACGACGCGCCGGACGGCGGCCTGCGCCGCGCGGCCTTCGAGCGCGCGGCACGGCACTACGTGCGCTTCTACCTTGAGCACATGCGTTGCGAGGAAGAAGATGTGCTGCCGCTCGCGCGCCGCCTGCTGGGCGAGGACGACTGGCAGCAACTCGCCCGCGCATTCGCCGCCAACCGCGATCCGCTGGTCAGCGACCACGACACCAGCTACCGGCCGCTGTTCCTGCGCATCCTCCACACCGCGCCCGCGCCGATCGGCCTCGGCGAGCCCAAAGCCGCGTGACCGGCCGATTCCGGCCGGTCAGCAGGGCCGCGCGGATCCCGGCCAGATACCAGCGCTTGCGCGGATCCGGCTCCGCCGGTCCGCAGCAAGGCCCCCCCCCGAGGGGCAGCGAGCAAAGCGAGCGTGGGGGCTCCATCACCCCGCCAACGGCGCACTGATCGCATCGATGCGCGCCATCAGCTCGGGCGTCAGCCGCGGCAACACCTGCAGCGCGCGCAGGTTGTCCTCCAGCTGCGACAGCCGCGACGCGCCGAGGATCACGCTGCTCACGCGCGGGCTGCGCATCACCCACGCGATCGCGAGCTGCGCAACGCTCGCGCCCAGCTCGGCGGCGATGCCTTCGAGTTCGAGCACCGCGGCGTTCTTGCGCGGATCGGTCAGGCCCTCGCGCAAGAACGCCATGCTGTCCATCGCGCCGCGGCTGCCCTCGGGGATGCCGTCGCGGTACTTGCCGGTCAGAAGGCCCGAGGCCAGCGGGCTCCAGGTCGTGAGGCCCAGGCCGATCTCGTCGTACAGCCGCGCGTACTCCTGCTCGACGCGCTTGCGGTGGAACAGGTGGTACTGCGGCTGCTCGACCACCGGCTTGTGCCAGCCGTGGCGGTCGGCCGCCTGCCAGGCGGCGCGGATCTCGTCGGCGCTCCATTCGCTGGTGCCCCAGTACAGCGCCTTGCCGGCGTCGATGATGTCGTTCATCGCGCGCACCGTCTCCTCGATCGGCGTGTGCGGATCGGGCCGATGGCAGTAGACGAGGTCGATGAAGTCCAGCTGCAGCCGCGACAACGAGCCGTCGATCGCCTGCATCAGGTACTTGCGGTTGAGCGTGTCCTGGGCGTTCACGCGCGGCGGCTCGCCCGGCTTGGCACGGTTCAGGCCCCAGAAGAACTTGGTCGAGACGACGATGTCGATGCGCGGTCGCGCCAGCTGGCGCAGCGCCTCGCCCATGATGGTCTCGCTGCGGCCGTTGGCGTAGACCTCGGCGTTGTCGAAGAAGTTGACGCCGGCGTCGAGCGCGGCGGCCATCATCTCGCGCGCCGCGGCGACATCGACCTGGTTGTGATACGTGACCCACGAGCCCAGCGACAACGCGCTCACGCGCAATCCGGCACGGCCGAGGCGGCGGTATTCCATAGGGGTTCTCCTTCAAGGATGGCGTCGCCTGCGGCGGGCCTAGACTTGGCCGCTAGCGTAGCCAATCGCCGCCCCACCGACGCGGCAAACCGACGATGACCTTCGACCCGCGTCCCCATGCCGAACGCCGCGCCCGGGTGGCGGCGGCACTGGCCGCCGCGGGCGGCGGCGTCGCCGTGCTGCCGACCGCGCCGACGCTGCTGCGCAACGGCAGCGACAACAGCCACGTGTTCCGCGCCGACAGCCGCTTCCTCTACCTCACCGGCTTCACCGAGCCCGACAGCTGGCTGCTCGTCGACGCGAACGGCCGCGCGCTGCTGCTGTGCCCGCCGCGCGACGAGACGCGCGAACTGTGGGACGGCGTGCGCCTGGGCCCCGAGGCGGCGCCGGCCGCGCTGGCGCTCGATGCCGCGCGGCCCAACACGGCGCTGCACGACACGCTGGTCGAATGGCTGGCCAACCAGCCGGCCGTGTGGTGGCCGTTCGACGCGAGCCATGCGGGCGCGCCGGTCCATGCCGCGCTCGATGCGCTGCGCGCACGCTCGCACATGGGCGTGGTCGCACCGCCGCGCCTGTGCGACCTGGCGCCCATCGTCGACGAGATGCGCCTCGTCAAGGACGCGCACGAAGTACGGCTGATGCGCCGCGCCGGCGAGATCGGCGCCGAAGGCCATCTGCGCGCGATGCGCGCCTGCCGCCCGGGCCTGCGCGAATACCAGCTCGAGGCCGAGCTGCTCTACGCCTTTCGCCACGCCGGCGCGAGCGGGCCTTCGTACGAAAGCATCGTCGCAACCGGCGCCAACGCCTGCATCCTGCACTACCCGGCCGGCCATGCCGAGCTCAAGGCCGGCGAGCTGTGCCTGATCGACGCCGGCGCCGAGGTCGAGGGCTATGCGAGCGACATCACGCGCAGCTTTCCGGTCGACGGCCGCTTCACGGCCGCACAGCGGCGGCTCTACGACCTCGTCGTCGCATCGCAGGAAGCGGCGATCGCCGTCACGCGCCCCGGCGCGCGCAAGCAAGACGGCCACTGGGCCGCGGTGCGCGTGCTGACCGCGGGCCTGATCGAACTGGGGCTGCTCAAGCGCGACGCGGTCGGCAGCGTCGAGGACGCCGTCGCCAGCGGCGCCTACCGTCGCTACTACATGCACGGCACCGGCCACTGGCTGGGCCTGGACGTGCACGACGTGGGCGACTACGACGCGCGAGACGAGGCGCCCGTCGAACAGCCCGACGGCACCGGCGGGCGCGTCGTGCGCCATCCCTCGCGCGTGCTGCGTCCCGGCATGGTGCTGACCATCGAGCCGGGGTTGTATGTCCGCCCGGCCGACGACGTGCCGCGCGAATACTGGAACACCGGCATCCGCATCGAGGACGACGCGCTCGTCACCGAGACCGGCTGCGAGCTGCTGACGCGCGGCGTACCGGTCGCCAGCGCCGAGATCGAAGCGCTGATGCGCCACTGACCACGAGCCTTGTCCCGATGACCGATGCCTCGACCTTCCACGACCATGAACTGATGTTCGAACTCGCGCCGGTCTCGCTCTGGCTCGAGGACTACAGCGCGCTGAAGGCGCTGTTTGAACGCTGGCGCGCCGAGGGCGTGAGCGACCTGCGCGCCTTCCTGCGTGCCGATCGCAGCCGCATCGCCGAATGCAGCCGCGCGATCCGCGTGCTCAAGGTCAACCGCCAGACGCTCGCGCTGTTTCGCGCCGGCTCGCAAGGCGAGCTGATCGAGCGCCTCGGCGAGGTGTTTCGCGACGACATGTTCGAGCAGCACGTCGAGGAGATGGCGCAGTTGTGGGGCGGCGCGCTGCGCTTCGGCGGCCAGACCGTCAACTACGCGCTCGACGGCCGGCGCCTGGACATCCAGCTCAGCGCCAGCGTGCTGCCGGGCCACGAATCCGACTGGTCGCGCGTGCTGCTGGCGATCGAGGACGTGACCGAGCGCGTGCGCGCGCAGCACGCCGCCGCGCACCACCACGCCTACGCGATGGGCCTGTTCGAGCATTCGCCGGTGTCGCTGTGGGTCGAGGACTTCAGCGCCGTCAAGCGCCTGCTCGACGAGGTGCGCGAGCAAGGCATCAGCGACTTGCGCACTTTCACCGACGTGCACCCCGAGTTCGTCGAGCGCTGCATGGCCGAGATCCGCGTGATCGACGTCAACCGCCAGACCCTGACGATGTTCGGCGCACCCGACAAGCCGACGCTGCTGAAATCGCTCGAGCGCGTGTTCCGCGACGAGATGGCCGCGCACTTCAAGGAGCAGCTGATCGAGCTGTGGCAGGGCAAGCTGTTCCAGCAGCGCGAGACGGTGAACTACGCGCTCGGCGGCGAGACCGTGCACGTCTACCTGCAGTTCTCGGTCTTCCCCGGCCACGAGGCGAACTGGGATCTGGTGCTGGTCTCGCTGACCGACATCACCGCGCGCAAGAAGGCCGAGGCCTACCTTGAATACCTCGGCAAGCACGACGTGCTGACCAAGCTGCGCAACCGCAGCTTCTTCGCCGACGAGCTCAACCGCCTCGAGCGCAAGGGCCCGTGGCCGGTAACCGTGGTGGTGGCCGACCTCAACGGCCTGAAGGCCGTCAACGACGAGACCGGCCATGCCGGCGGCGACGCGCTGCTGCGCCGCGCCGGCGAGGTGCTGGCCAAGGCGATCGACAAGCCGGCCTGCGCCGCGCGCATCGGCGGCGACGAGTTCGCACTGCTGCTGCCGGGCACCGACGAGCGCGCGGTGCCGGCGCTGATGGAGCGCGTGGACGAGCTGATCGAGGTCAACAACCAGTTCTACGGCACGCCGCTGCTGAGCTTCTCGTTCGGCCACGCCACCTGCCACCAGGGCGAACGGCTCGAGACCGCCGTGCATCGCGCCGACCAGCAGATGTATGCGTCCAAGCGCGCGTACTACGAGAGCGTCGACCACGACCGGCGCGGTCGGCAGAACTGAGGCCGGTCGACGTCACGCAAGGGCCCGCGCCGCCGCCTCGCCGGCGAGCGTGCCGCGCGTGAAGGCTTCTTCGAACACCGACTGCGCCGACAGGTCGGCATGCGCGAAGTGCAGCCGCCGCTGCGCGCCCTCGCCTTCGCGCGCCAGCGCGGCCAGCGCCGCATGGCCGCGCAGCCCCGGCACCGGGATCGCCATCGCGTGGCCGTAGCGCATCAGGTCGATGCGCGCGGTCTTGGCGGCGAGGTCGGGGTGCGCGAACGCCAGGTCGTCGAGCACCGCCTGCGCCCAGTCGCGCCACGGTCGATCGAGCAGCGCGCGGCGCTGCCCCGCAGCCTCTTGCACCGAGTTGCCGCCGAGCGCCCAGTAGTGCGTCAGCACCGTCGCGCCGGGCCGCGGATCGAGCAGCTGGTGGCGCGCGTCGACGTAGCCGAGCGCCGGGCTTTCGTGCAGCACGTTGTCCCAGGCCGCGGGCGCGCCGGCGCGCTGCGCGAGCGGCTCGCGCACATGCAGATTGCTCACCAGCCACGGGGCGTAGTGCATCGCGCGCGCGGCCTGCGCCAGCACGGGCGGCGCGTTCTCGACCAGGCGCGCCGCGACGAACAAGGGCACGCACACGATCGCGTGCTGCGCGATCCAGCGCGTGCGCCCGCCGCGCGCATCCAGCACGTCGAGTGCGACCTCGTGGCGCGACGGCGCGATGCGCTCGACCACCGCGCCGGTCGCGAGCCGGTCGTCGAGCCCGGCCGCGAGCCGCCGCGCCAGCCAGGCATTGCCCTCGGGCCAGGTCAGCACCGGATCGAGCGGCTCGTCGCGGCCCTCGCCGGGCGCATGGAAGCCGTGGCGGCTGGCGAAGTAATGCAGGCCGGCCCAGGCCGAGACGCGCGCGCTGCCGGCGCCGTAGTCGTCGCGGCAGCAGTAGTCGAGGTACCAGCGCAGCGCGGGGTCGGCGTGGCCGTTGGCGTCGAGCCACGCCGCAAAGCTCACCGCGTCGAGCGCCGCATGCGTCGGCGTCCAGCGGCTGCGCAGCGTCGGCTGAGAGAAGCCCAGCCGCTGCACCTCGCGCACCGCGCCGGCAAAGCGCCGCAGCGCCGCGAGCGTCGACGCCCCCGGATCGGCCAGCGGCAGCAGTCCGTCGATCCAGCGCCCCGCGCCGCCCTCGCGCAGCAGCAGCCGTTCCTGCGGCGCATGGCACAGGTGGCGCTCGTCCCAGACGGTGCCGCCGTGCTCGCTGCGCGCCAGGCCGAGTTCGTGCAGCCACTCGCTCACCTCGCGCGCCTCGCGCCCCGGCAGCGGCAGGTAGTGCGCGCCGAGCGGGCAGGCGATGCCGGCGATCTCGTGGCCGCGCGCGTTGCCGCCGGCCTGGTCTTCGAGCTCGAACACGCGCAGGTCGTCGATGCCCGCCCGGCGCAATGCGCGCGCGGCCGCGAGGCCGGCGATGCCCGCGCCGACGATCGCGACCGCGGTGCGCTTGGTCGTCGAGGGCGTGATGCGCTCGGCGCCGTCGCGCCACGCATGGCCGCGCACCGCGTTCGCACCGACCCAGCCGCCATCGAACGCCGGGGCGTCCGTTCGTTCGCAGCCGGCCCACAGCGGCGCCGCCGCCGCGGCCGTCAGCAGCGTGCGCCGGCGCATCATTCGTGCACCCGTCCCCATTCCTCTTCGAAGGTGTGCACCAGCGACTGCGTCGACAGCCGGTTCGGCTCGGCCGCGACGCGCGCCATGTCGGGCGGGAAGTCGAACAGCGCCGGCAAGCCCTGCGGCGTGAGGAAGCGCAGCCCGCTCGGCCAGCTCTCGCGGCGCTGCACCGCGCCGATGTCGAACGGCCGGCGGCTCGCGATCACGAAGCCCCATTCGCCGAAGCTCGGCACATGCGCGTGGTAGGGCGTGACGCTCAGGCCCACGGCCTCGAGCGTGGCCGCCACCGTCCAGTAGCTCTTGCGCGCGACCAGCGGCGAGGTGCTCTGCACGACCACGTAGCCGCTGGCCGCCAGGTGGCGCTCGACGAGCGCGTAGAAGCTCGTCGTGTAGAGCTTGCCGACCGCGTGGTTGCTCGGATCGGGGAAGTCGATGACGACGACGTCGAACATCTCGTCGTGACGGTCCAGCCAGGTCCAGGCGTCCTCGTTGACGACGCGCAGCCTGGGCGATGCGAGCGCGTCGGCGTTGAGGCGCGTCAGCATCGGCTCGCCCGCGAACAGCTGCGTCATCAGCGGGTCGAGTTCGACCAGCGTGATGCGCTCGACGCTCGGGTGCTTGAGGATCTCGCGCACCGCCATGCCGTCGCCGCCGCCGAGCACCAGCACGCGCTGGGGCGCGCCGTGCGCGAGCATCGCCGGATGCACCAGCGCCTCGTGGTAGCGGTACTCGTCGCGCGAGTGGAACTGCAAGTTGCCGTTGAGGAACAGCCGCACGCCGGCGCCTGACGACGTGACGACCACGCGCTGGTAGCTCGACTGGCGCGCGAACACGATGTGCTCGCCGTAGAAGCGGTCCTCGGCCCAGCGGCTGAGCACGTCGGCCGCCGCGAACGCGCCGACCAGCAGCGCGATCACGCCGGCGCAGGCCAGCGCATGCCGCCCCCAGGCGCGCAGCTCGGCGCGAAACAGCAGCAGCGCCCAGACCGCGACCGCGGCGTTGAGCAGGCCGAACAGCACCGCGGTGCGCACCAGGCCCAGGTGCGGCACCAGCAGCAGCGGAAACGCGATCGAGACGGCCAGCGCGCCGAGGTAGTCGAAGGTCAGCACCTGCGCGACCAGGTCCTTGAGCGCGTAGCGTTCGCTGAAGTGGCGCTTGAGGATGCGCATCACCAGCGGGATCTCGAGACCGACGAGGATGCCGACCACCAGCACCAGGCCGTACAGCGCGATCCGAAACGGCAGCGCGCTCGACGCCGGCAGCGAGCCGTGCACCGCGTACAGCAGCGCCGGCAGCAGGCCGCCGGCCACCGCCACCAGCAGCTCGACGCGCAGGAACTGCGCCACCAGCTGGCGCTCGACCAGCTTGCTCAGCCAGGAGCCCACGCCCATCGCGAACAGGTAGCTGCCGATCACGGTCGAGAACTGCAGCACCGAGTCGCCCAGCAGCACGCTGGCCAAGGCGCCCGCGACCAGCTCGTAGACCAGGCCGCAGGCCGCGACGACGAAGACCGAGGCCAGCAGCGCCAGCTCGGCGGGTCGAACGCGGCCGGCGGTCGTCGGTGCGGTGTTGGCAGGCAGCTCCATGGCCGGCGATCATCTCCGATCGGCGCCGGGCGGGCGGGAGCGCGCTGCTAGCATGGCGCGCCGGGCTCGCTCCCGAGCCTGCCCTGAGCCGAGTCGAAGGGGCGCATGCCGGCGTGCGCAGCACGGAGGATGCCCATGAGCGTCACCTCGCCGATCGCAGCGCATCCCGGAACGCGGCTCGCCGACGAGCTGGCTCCGCGCAGCCTGCTCGCGTCGGCTGCGGCAGCGGTGATCCTGTACCCGCTGGTGGCGATCCTGACCCTCTCGATCGCGGCGCTGGTCTACGCCGGCCCGCTGGCGCCCCAGCTCGGGCAGTCCCTGTCGGGCATGCTGATCGGCGTGGCGCTGCTCGTGGCCGTCATCAGCCTCCTGGGCTCGTACGGCGGCGCGACCGGCACCACCCAGGACGCGCCCGGCGTGATCCTGGCCGTCGGTGCCGCGGCGGCGATGGCGGCCATGCCGCAGGCGTCGCCGGAGGCCCGCGCGGCGACCGCAACGGTGCTGATGTTCATCGTGACGCTGGCCATGGGGGCCGTCTACATGGCGTTCAGCGTGTTTCGGCTGGGCGCCTTGGCGCGCTACCTGCCGCTGCCCGTCATGGGCGGCTTCCTCGCCGGGACGGGCGGGATGCTGGTGATCGGCGGCATCGGCGTGGCGGCCAACGCGTCCTTCGGGCCGGCGTTGCTGGAACCGGGCGTGATGGCGAGGTGGCTGCCGGCCGCAGCGGTCGGCGCGCTCATGCTGCTGGTGGTGCGGCGATGGCCCCATCCCACCGTGCTGGTCGCCGTGTGCGCGATGGCGACGGTCGGGTTCTACGGCGTGATGCTCGCCCTCGGCCGCTCGCCCAGCGGCGTCGAGGCCGAGGGCTGGCTGCTCGGCCCGTTCCCGAAGGATCTGGCCTGGCGCTGGCCGCTCGATGCGCGCACGCTGGCGGCGGTCGACTGGCGTGCCCTGGCATCGGCCCTGCCGGCGTGCGCCCCGGCGGTCCTGATCGGCACGCTCGCGCTGCTGTTGAACACGAGCGCGCTCGAACTCGTCATCAAGCGCAACCTGTCGCTCGACCGCGAGCTCCTGGTTCATGGCGCCGCCAACGTCGGCAGTGCGCTGGCCGGCGGCCTGATCGGCTACACGGCGATCAGCCTGAGCAGCCTGGGTCACACGCTGGCCGGCGGCCGGCGGCTACCCGGCCTGGTGGTCGCGGTGCTGCTGCTGTCGACCGCGCTGCTCGGCACTGCGGCCGTGGCGGCCGCTCCGCGCCTCGTGATGGGCGGCCTGCTCATGTACATCGGATCGGAGCTGCTGCTCGAGTGGCTGCTGCGCGCGCGGCGCACCATGCCGCGTGGCGACCATGCGGTCGTGGTGGCGATCTTTGCCGTCATCGTCGCGACCGATTTCCTGTGGGGCGTCGCGGTCGGACTGGTCGCGGCCACCGCGCTGTTCGTCATCAGCTACAGCCGCATCGACGTGGTGCGCTTCGAGCTGGCCGGCGATCGCGTGCACAGCCGCGTGCAGTTCGGCCCGCGGCAGCGGCAGTGGCTGCAGGCGCACGCCGGCCGACTGCTGGTCTTCAAGCTGCAAGGCTTCGTCTTCTTCGGCACCGCCAGTCAGCTGGTCGACCGGTTGCAGCTTCGGCTCGGGCCGGACCTGCGATTCGTGCTGCTCGATTTCGAGCACGTCACCGGGCTCGACTCGACGGCGCTGCTGTGCTTCGACAAGCTGCGTCAGCATGCCGAGCACCACGGCATCGAGCTGGTCGTCTCCGCGCTGAGGCCGCACATCGAACGCGGTTGGCGAGAGCTCGACGGCGCAGCCTGTCCGCGCAGCTTTGCCGACCTCGACCACGGCATCGAGTGGTGCGAACAACGCCTGCTCGACGATGCCGGTCTCGGCGATTCGCAGGCCGACGCGCCGCTGCGCGATCAGCTGCTGGCGCTGGTGCCGGACGCGCCGCGCGTCGATGCACTGCTCGCGCGCATGGCGAGCCGCGAGGTGGCCACCGGCGAGACCATCATCCGGGAAGGCGATCCTTCCGACGCGATCTTCATCGTCGAGTCGGGCCAGTTCACGGCCCAGCTCGAGCGCGACGGCGCGGGCGCGGCGGTCCGCCTCGAGACCATGCGCGCCGGCAGTCTCATCGGTGAGATCGGCTTCGTGCTCGACGCCCGGCGAAGCGCGAGCGTCGTGGCGGACCGCGACAGCGTCGTGCGATCGCTCGACCGCGAGGCCTGGCACCGGCTCGCCGACGAAGAGCCGCAGCTGGCGCGCTTTCTCGATGCGCTGCTGCTGCGCCTGGTGGCGCTGCGCGCGGTCCGCCTCACGCGCGTGGTCGAGGGCTTGCAGCGCTGAGCGGCCTCGCCTAGGAGTCTGGGCGGCAGAAATCCGTGCCCGCGCCGCGACTCGCCCCGGCCCTTCGGGTTGCGCCTGCAAGGGGCCGCATGCGGCGTTGCGGCGCTTGCCCGGGCGGTCCGGGCTGCGCACCGCGCCTTGCCTGCGGCCCCTTGCAGGCGCAACGCGGGCACGGATTTCTGCCGCCCGGACTCCTAGCCGTGGATCGCCGCGGCCACGATGACCGAAATGCCCAGGCACATCGCGCCGACGACGATGGCCAGCGCGACGTTCTTCTTCTCGACGATCTCGGCCCACAGGTCGTAGGGCGTGAGCCGGTCGACGATGACGAAGCTGGCCCAGAACACCGCCACGCCGATGATCGCGTAGGCGATCGAACCGAAGAACGCGACGGGCCGGATCCATTCGATGCCGTTCATGCTTGCACCTCCGTGGGACTGATGGGTTGAAGGGGAAACGCGGCGCGGCGCTACTTGTGTCCGCCGCCGCCGCTGCTGAAACCGCCGAACGAGCCGCCATAGCCGCGCGAGCCGCCGCTGCTGCCGGCGCTGCGCTGGCATTGCTGGTACTCGCTGCTGGCCTCGCCGTAGAGCTGCCGGAGTTCGCGGCAATCGTCGCGGCTGCAGCGCACCATCGCGAACACCAGCACGACGAGCAGCAGGAACACGAACAGGCCGGCCAGCGTGCCGCCGCTGCGGCCGGCCACCGGTTGCGCGTCACGCGCGAACGCGGCGCTGCGCTCGGGCCCGAGGCCGAAGGCGCTCAGCACCGCGTCGGCGTCGAGCGTCTCGCCGGCCGACCAGGTGACCTCCTGCGTGCCGGCTGCGGCCGTCTGCTCGCGGTTGAGGCGCTTCTTCGCGTTTGCGCCGCTGCCGGTGTAATCAGTGTTGTCGGTGCGCGCGCCGCGCTCGAGCTTCCAGTAGAACTCGCCGAGCACGTAGCCGATCTCGCCGATGTAGCGCTCCTTCATCCGGTACTCGACGCCGCGCCACTTCACGCGCGAGCCGTCGACGCGCTGCGGCGCGCCGCTGATCGTGCGCACCCAGCTCCAGCCGTCCTCGGCATCGACGAGGAAGGCGAAGCCTTCGCCGCGGTGGTACAGCAGGTATTCGCGCCAGAACCAGCTCTCGCCGTCGTCGCCCGGGCCAGGCACGGTGTGGCGCTCGACGTAGCCAACCACCTGCCAGCGCCGGGTCGGTCCGCCCAGCCCAAGCGAGCCGGTCGCGCCGAGCGGGATCAGCGGCTCGCCGCCGCTGCCGGGCGTGTCCTGGCCGTAGTGGCTGCGGTTCGCCGCGGCGAGGTCGGCGCCGGCGCCTTGGGAGACATCGACCACCGCCTTGCACTGGTGGCAGACGATCGATTGCGTGCTCGCGAGCGTGACCTCGAGCGCGGCGCCGCAGCTCGGGCAGTCGAGCGCACGCGCGGCGAGCGTCTTCTCGGCGACCTCTGCGCCGTCGCTGGCCACCGCCAGGCCCACGAGCGACAGCGCCGACAGCTCGACCGGCCGGCCGACCGACCAGCCGACCGCCTTCGCATCGCCGTAGTCGAGCGTGGCGACCTCGCCCTGCGCATTGCGCAGGTCGGCCACGACGAAGGGCTCGCGCTGGTTCGGCGGCTTCGCGAGCTCGCCTTCGGCCGCGATCAGCGCGGTGCGCGTGACCGAGGCGACGTCCCAGGCCTGGCCGGCCACCAGCCGGCGCTCGCCGGCCACCAGCTCGTCCGCCGGCGGCGCCGGCTCGTCGAGCGGTGCGTCGAACGAGAACACGAAGGCGCCGTTGTCCTCCGACAGCCAGCCGCTTCGTCCGCTGTCGAACAGCGCGCGCCACTCGTTCCAGGTGCCGCCGTCGTAGCGGTACTGGAGCCTGCCGACCAGCACGAAGCCCTCGCCCTGGAAGCGACCCTGCGTGCCGAGCGCGAGCGGCGAGTGGTCGTCGAACAGCTCGCCGACGCGGCCGATGCGCCGCAGCGCCTCGCCCTCGCGCAGCAACGTGCTCTTGCAAAAGCCGCAGACGGCGCTGGCCGACGCGGCCGAGCGGAACTCGACCGGCGCGCCGCAATTGGGGCACGCAGCGCGCCAGGCGCGCTGCGGCGATGACGAAGGCGAGGCCAAGCGCTTGGCTTAGGTCAGTTTCTTGAGCAGCTCGGCCTTCTTCTCGCTGAACTCCTGGTCGGTCAGGATGCCCTTGGCCTTGAGGTCGCCCAGCTTCTCGATCAGCGCCATGATCTGGTCGTGCGTCGGCGCGGCCGGGGCGGCGGGTGCGGCAGGCGCTGCGGCCGGCTGCCCCTGCAGGCCCTGCTGCAGGTTCTGCGCGAGCACCTGGCCGAGCGCCACGCCAGCACCGAGGCCGATCGCATCGCCGGCCACGCTGCCGCCGCCCGCGCCGGCGCCTTCGGCCAGCTTGGGGATCGCCTGCGCGGTCTGGTACTGCATGAACTTGCCCATGTCGTTGCCGACCATGCCCATGCCGATCTTCTGGTCGAGGATCTTCTGCAGCTCCTCGGTCAGCGACAGGTTCTGCACCGTCACCATGTCGAGCGCGAGGCCGATCTTGGCGAAGGCCGGCGCGGTGGCGCCTTGCAGCTTGGCAGCGAACTCGACCTGGTTGGCCGCGAGGTCGAGGAAGGGCACGCCGGCCGAGGCGACCGCGTCGCTGATGTGCTGCAGCATCAGCGCGCGCAGTTGGCCGTCGAGGTCGGCCACGGTGTAGCGCTCGCGCGTGCCTGAGATCTCGGTGTGGAACAGCTTCGGGTCGGCGATGCGAAACGCGTAGTTGCCGAAGGCGCGCAGGCGCACCGCGCCGAACTCGGCGTCGCGGATCGTCACCGGCTGCGAGGTGCCCCAGCGCTGGTCGACCTGCTGGCGCGTGCTGAAGAAGTAGACGTCGCTCTTGAACGGGCTGGCGAAGAGCTTGTCCCAGTTCTTGAGGTTGGTCAGCACCGGCAGCGTCTGCGTCGTCAGCTTGTGCAGTCCGGGGCCGAACACGTCCGCGACCTGGCCCTCGTTGACGAACACCGCCATCTGCGACTCGCGCACGGTCAGCATCGCGCCGTTCTGGATTTCGCGGTCGGCCATCGGGAATCGCCACGCCAGCGTGCCGTCGCTGTCCTCGGTCCATTCGATGACGTCGATGAACTGCTTCTTGATGAAATCCATCAGGGCCATGTCGACACCTTTCGCGATCGATGCGGGCGCGGCGCGCCACAATGCGGGCGCATCATAGGGCCGGCGCGGCACGCCTCGCGCCCTTCGGGATGACGACAACATGACCATGGCCAGCCACACCGATCCGCCGCCGTCGCTGTCGATCGCCGTCGTCGGCGCCGGGCCTGTCGGCCTGGCGCTCGCGCTGCACGCCGCGCAGGCGCTGCCAACCGCACGACTGACCGTCTTCGATGCGCGCGCCGCCGATGCCGACGTCTCGCGCGACGCGCGCACGCTGGCACTCGCGCTCGGCAGCCTGCAGGTCTTCGAGCGCCTGGGCGTGTGGGACGCGATCGCGCGCGACGCCGAAGCGATCCGCTCGGTGCACGTCTCGCAGCAGCAGCCGGCCTTGCTGCCCGACCTGATCGACGCGGTGCGCCGGCGCGTCGGCTTCGGCGCGACCGGTGACACGGGCGCGAGCGCCGAGCCCGAGGTGCTGATCCAGGCGAGCGAGCTGGGCGTCGCGCAGCTCGGCGCCGTGGCCAGCTATGGCGCCATCGTCGCGCCGCTGCAGGCCGCGTGGCTGGCCGCTGCGGCACGCGAGCCGCAGCGCCTGGGCGCGCGCTTCGGCAGCAGGGTGACGGCGATCAAGGACGTGGACGACGGCGTCGAGATCGACGCCGGCATCGCCGAACGCTTCGACCTCGCGGTGATCGGCGAGGGCGGCGTGTTCGCCGAGCAGGCGCGCAAGGCAGTGACGCACGACTACGGCCAGACCGCCTGGGTCGGCCAGGTCACGCTGACGCGCTCGCTCGAGGGCATGGCGGTCGAGCGCTTCACGCCGCAGGGCCCGGTCGCGCTGCTGCCGCTGCCGGCCTCGGCCGAAGGCGCGCCGCGCGCGGCGCTGGTGTGGTGCGTCGCCAGCGACGACGATCCGGTGCGCGAGCTCGACGACGCGCAGCGCCTGGCGCTGCTGTCGACCGTGCTGCCCGAGCGCGTCGGGCCGATCGCCGCGCTGTCGCCGCTGAAATCCTTCGCGCTCGGCCTCAATGCCGAGCGCACACTGGTCGCTCACCGCCAGGTGCGCATCGGCAACGCCGCGCAAACGCTGCACCCGGTCGCGGGCCAGGGCCTCAACCTGGGCCTGCGCGATGCGCACGCGCTGGTCGTCGCGCTGCGCGACCGGCCGCACGACATCGCCGCCGCGCTGCGCCGCGTCGAATGGCAGCGCGCACCCGACCGCTGGGGCCTGATCGCCGCGACCGACTTCCTTGCCCGCAGCTTCACCTGGCAGGCGCCGGGCCTCACCACCGCGCGCGGCGTCGGCCTCGCGGCGCTGCAGGCGCTCGGGCCGGTGAAGCGGCTGGTGGCGCGGCAGATGATGTTCGGGACGCGGCTGTAGCGTGCAGGCCGCCGCGCTGGTGTTCGACCTGGACGGTGTCCTGCTTCGCACGACGATGGCCAAGCACGACGCGATGGTCGCGCTCTTTGAATCGGTCACGACTGACCGCGAGGCCGTCAGCCGCGCGATCCTGCGGCGCGGGGGCGTGCCGCGGCGAGCGAAGCTGCAGCAGGTCCACGTCGAGGCGACGGGACGCGAACTCTCGACACCCGAGCTGAACGCGATGCTGAGCCGCTATGACGAACTGCTGCGCGAGCGGTTGGACGCGGCGCCGATGATTCCCGGCGCTCGGTCGTTCGTCCTGGCGGCGACGCAAGCGCGCTATCTCTGCTCGTCGGCGCCCGCCGCGGAAATTCGGTTCCAGCTGGAACGCCACGGCCTTCTCGGCTGCTTCGACGCCGTCTTCGCGGGTGATATGCCGAAAGCGCAGGCCCTGTGCCAGCTCGCGCGCCGTCACGGCAGCGCCGCGACCGTCTTCTTCGGCGACGCGCTGCCCGACTGGCAGGCGTCCCAGCTCGCCGGCACGGCCTTCGTGGGCGTGACGGCCGAACGCGATGCGTTTGGCCTTGTCGATGTCGAGACGATCAAGGACTTCCAGGCCCCGCCGGTCGAGCAGCCCGCGCTACAGCACCCGGTGCTCCAGCGCCGGCAGCTGCGCCCGCACCTGCGACAGCCGCGCGCGCGCCAGCGTGCCGGCGACGAGGCCTTCGCCCTCGGCCGCCTGCTGCGCCAGCACCTCGCCCCAGGGATCGACCAGCATCGAGTGGCCCCAGGTACGGCGGCCGTTCTCGTGCCGTCCGCCTTGCGCCGGCGCCAGCACGTAGGCCTGGTTCTCGACCGCGCGGGCGCGCAGCAGCAGTTCCCAGTGCGCCTGGCCGGTCGGGTAGGTGAAGGCCGAGGGCACGAGCAGCAGATCGCAGGACCTGGGCTGCATCAGCGCGCGGTACAGCTCGGGAAAGCGCAGGTCGTAGCAGACCGACAGGCCGACGCGCCAGCGCTCGCCGGCGCGGTCGGTCGCGTCGAAGGCGGCCGGCGTCGTGCCGGGCTCCAGCGTTGCGGCCTCGTCGTAGCGGCGCTCGCCGTCATGGAAGCGGAACAGGTGGATCTTGTCGTAGCGCGCCGCGAGCTCGCCGTCGGGCGCGAACGCGAGGCAGCAGTTGCGCACGCGTTCGTACGGGCCGTCCTCGGGGATCAGCGGCAGGGTGCCGCCGACCAGCCACAGTCCGTGCTCGCGCGCGGTGTCGGACAGCATGCGCTGGATCGGGCCGTCGAGCAGGCGCTCGGCGTGCGAGAGCTTGTCGGCATCGCTGTGGCCCATCAGGCAGAAGTACTCGGGCAGGGCCACCAGCTCGGCCCCGGCCTGCGCGGCCTGCGCGACGAGGTCGCGGGCTTGCGCGAGGTTGCGCTCCACGCTGGGCGTGGAAACCATCTGGATCGCAGCGACCTGCATGATCGTTCTCCTGTGCGGCGCGACGATGGATCAGGTGTACTGCAAACGCGCGTCCACGTGCATCAGGGCGGAGGACTGCGTGGCGCGGACGCTGCACCGGCGACCGCGCCGGGCTTTTCGATCTTGTCGACCTTGGGATCGGCCCAGGTGCCGGTGACGTGGAATTCGCGCGTGCCGGCTTCGGTGAGCGGGCGGCGCAGCATCCACTGCGCGATGAACGAGCCCAGGCCGATGGCCGGGTTGATCACCGCGTAGGCGAGCGAGGCCGCGCCGGCATTGATCTCGGGCACGATCCACACGCGCAGGTCCTGCGTCTCGCGCTCGAGGTCGGCCATGCCTTCCATCAGCACCACCGCCTGCACGCCGCGCATGCGCAGGTTGCGCGTGCTCGCGACGCCACGCTCGATGAGCGCGTCGCCGGTGATGGCGTCGAACGCGAAGCCCTCGTTGAAGACGTCGCGGAAGTCGAGCAGCAGCCGCCTGGGCAGCGACTGCAGGCTCAGCACGCCCAGCAGGCGCGCAACGCCGGGCTCGGCCTGCAGGAACTGGCCCGACTCGAGCGAGATCGCGAGCTCTCCGCCGAGACTCTTGTAGTCGATCGAGAACGGCGCGCCCAGCCAGTTCAGCTTGCCGGAAAGCCGCCCCTTGCCGCCGCGCAGCGCCTGGCCCTGGCCGAGCCGCGCGAGCAGCGCGCCGCTGTCGCCGACGTCGAGCTTGAAGTCGAGCTCGGTGCGGCGCTTTTGCGCCGCGTTCGCGGCCGGCGCCCAGCGGCCGGTGGCGCTGAACTGCGCCTCCGGGGTGGTGACGGCAAGCTTGTTGAGCCGCCACTCGCCCCCGGCGTCGGCGCGGTTGACGGCGTCGACCTCGAGCTTGCCCAGGCGCTTGCCGCGCAGCTCGAAGTCGTCGATCACGATGTCCAGTGCCGGCACGCTGGCCGGCGCCTGGTCGAGCAGCTGCGCGACCGCCTCGGTCTCGCTGGCCGGCAGCGCCAGGCGCGCCAGGCGCGCGCGCACCGCGCCGGCGCCGGCGCCGCGCCACTCGACGTAGCCGTTGAGTTCGGCGGCATCGACATTGGCGCGCCACAGGCCGGCGTCGGCGCCGGTGCCGCGCGACAGGCCGGCGACCACGCGGTTGAGCCGGCGGCCGTTGAGCAGCAGCGACTGCGCGCGCAGCGCGATCGACGCCGGCAGGTAGCCGTCGCCCGCGCCCGCCGGTGCGCCCGGCGCGGCCGCGCCGCCACCGCCTTGCAGCAGGTCGCCGACGCGCTGCCAGGCGTCGAGGTCGAGCATCGCCAGGTTGATGCGCGCCGCACCGCCCGGCACAGCGGCGGGCGGCGCCTCGCCGATGCCGATCGCCGCGGCGCGCACCTGGGCACCGTCGGCGCGCCAGTCGCGCTGGATCTCCGCCTGTGCCACCGGCGCCGCGCTGGTGCCCAGATCGAGGCGCAGCACGTCGCGCGCGGCCGCAGCGCTCAAGCCGTCTTGCTGCAGGCTCGCACCGACGCGCAGCGGCAGCGTGTCGGCCGCCGCCTTGCGCAGCGGCGCCGGCAGCTCGGACGACAGGCCCACGAGGTTGCTGCTGAACTGCCATTCGGGCCAGCCCTGCACGAAGCCGAGCGTGCCGCGGTAGCTGGTCTGGCCACCGAGCTGGCCGGCCAGGCGCGACCATGGCCCCAGCTCGCTCGCGCGCCGCAGGCCTTCGGCGCTGAGCGTGCCTTGCAGGTTGAAGCGGTAGGCGCCGTCGGGCGCGCGCGCGCCGTCGAAGGCGACGTCGCCGCCGAGCGCGCGCGCGCTGCCGGCGTTGAGCGAAAAGTCGCGCTCGCTGAAGCCGATGCGCGCCTTTGCGTTGGCGAGCAGCGGCACATCGGGGCGCAAGCGCACGTCGTTGCCGCCGAGCACGAGCTCGCCGCGCACCGTGCTGGCATGGCCGTCGGAAAGCGGTATCTGAAGCGCGAGCTTGAGGTCGGCGTTGCCGGTGGCGCTGGCATCGGCCAGCGCGCCGTGCAGCCACCCGCCGACCGGCGACACGTTGACGAAACGCAGCAGGTCGGCCAGCGGACCGGCGGCCTGGCCCTCGATCGCCAGCAGCGGCTGGTGCGACAGGTCCGCGATGACGCCGCGCACCCGCGCCAGCTGGACCTGTCCGCTGCCGACCTCGGCCAGCGCGGCTTGCAGGTTGCGCAGCTCCATCGAGCCGCGATCGAAGATCAGCTCGCCGCGCACGCGCGCGAACGCCGGCCAGGCCGCTTGGCCGGCGTCGCCGGGCAGGTAGGCGAAGTTCACGTCCTCGAGCTTGGCAACGACACGGAACTCGCCGCGCGCCGCGGCGGGCTTGGCACCGGGCTTGTTGTCGGACGCGGGTTGCGCGAACGGAAACTCGTGCAGCGGCCCCTTCAGTCGAAAGCTCGTCGCGCCGACCTGGCCGCCGCGGATCGCGCGTTCGAGGTAGTGGCGCACGTCGGCCGGCACGCCGGTCGGCAGGTAGCGCGGCACGCTCGCGGCGCGCGCGCGCAGCAGCCGGCCGCCGAGCTCGAGCACGCCGGCCGCCGGCGCGCCGGGCACGCGGCTCCAGGTGGCGTCTGCGCTGCCTTCGGTGTCGTCGTTGGCGAAGGCCAGGCCGCGCACGCGCACCTCCTGGCGGTCGGACGACAGCGTCCATGCAACCTGGCCCGACAGGCGCGTGAACGCCAGCCGCGGCTGCTCGAACACGCCCGGAAAGCTCAGCGAGCCGGCCCCGGCCGCGCCCAGCACGACGCGCGCCTCGCCGCCGGCCTCGGTGGCCGAGAACGCAATGTCGGCGCCGCTCAGCCCGGGGCGTGCGGCCTGGTGTGACGCGTGCGACGCTGCCGGCTCGGGCGGCAGCGCCGCATCCAGGCCCGCCGCCGAAGCCGCCGCTGAAGCCGCCGCGGCAGCCACTTCGCCGGCCGCGGCCAGCGACAGCTGCTGCACGCTGCCGCTCACGCGGTAGCGCTCGGGCGCGTCGAGCCGGCCGTCCCAGCGCCAGTCGAGGCCCTGGACGACGCCGCCGGGCGCCAGTTCAGCCAGGCGCTCGCGCCAGTCGGGCGGCAGCGGAAGGCGCTCGGCGATGCGCGCCAGCAGCGCCAGGTCGAGCCGCTGCGCCTGCAGTTGGCCGCCGGCCAGCTGCGCCCAGGGCGGTGCGCTGGCCGCGCCGGTCGGGCCGGTCGGGCCGGCGGGGCGTTCGCGCCACGCGAGGCGCAGGTCGCCCGCCGGCCAAGCGAGGCCGTCATCGGTCGTGAAGGCCAGGCGCTCGAGCGCGACCTCGCCGGCTTGCGGCTCAAAGCGCATCGACAGCCGCCCCGACAGCTGCGAGACCGCCAAGGGCTGCAGCTCGGGCGCGAGCTGCGCGCTCGCGTCGGCCAGCGCGACGTCCAGCGTCAGCCCACCGATACGGCCCGCGCGCCAGTCGAACCAACCGCGCAATGCGCCGCGCCCGCTGGCCAGCGCGCCGGGCACGTCGAGCAGGGAACGAAGCCGTTCGATGTCGGCCTGCGGGAACTCGGCGTAGAGCATGCCGCGCCAGCGCCGCCAGTCGCTCGGGCGCGCGAGCACGGCCGCGCCGTGCTCCCCGAGTTCGCTGAAGCTGCCCAGCAGCGGCTGCGTGAAGCGCCCGCGCAGGCTGAAGCGCGCGCCCCAGGCTTCGGGCGGCGTCGCGTCGATGCGCAGCGCGTGGCTGCGCACGCCGTTGCGCAGCGCGATGTCGACGCCGGTCAGCGTGATGGGCGCGGCGCCGCGCGCCTCGTCGGTCCAGACCAGGGTGCCGCCGGCGAGCGCGAGGCTGGGCTGGCTGAACAGCCAGTCGGCCGCGGCACTGTCGTCGCTGGCGCCGCCGTCGGTGCCGCCGAGGTCGATGCCGGCGACGACGAGGTGACCATCGGCGCGCCGGCGTACGTCGAGCGCGACGCCGTCGACCTGCAGCGCGTCGAAGCGCGGCGGCCAGTGCAGCAGCGAGGCCGGCGAGACGACGGCGCGCACGCGCGCGAGCACCAGCGCGTCGCTGCCGTCGGCGGCCTGCACGCGCACGTCGGACAGGTCGATGGCCTGCGACCAGCCGCCGTGGCCGCTGGCGCTGACGACGCCGATGCGCACCGGCCGCCCGATCGCCGCGCTGGCCCTTGCTTCGAGTGGGGCGCGCCAGTCGTCGATCCGCGGCAGAATGCCCCACTGGAGGATCAGCCAAGCGCCGCCGATGAGAATCGCGGCGAAGGCACATGCACCGAGCAGCCAGCGCAGCGCCACGCGCGATGCAGCCAGCAGGCTTGGCCGCCAGGCAGGCGGCAGCGCGGCAGAAACGGGGGTCGGCGAAATGGAAGACATGCAAACAACGGGCAGCGTGACAGGCGGCTTGCCCGGGGCCGACGCCCGAAGCCCACGCTGATCACCAGCGACGCGCCGACCCTAGCACAGACGAGTTAACCACCCGCCAAGGCTCATGGGCCCATTGTCCGTCGCAGCAGCGGCAAGCAAGCTCCAAGACAACGCTCCAGCAGCCGCGCCCGCCGACCATGCACGCTTCGTGCAGCGGGTGCGCCGCCGCTACGCCGCCGAAATCGCGCTGCTGGCCGACCTTGCCGACGGCGCGCCGGACCGCGCCGCCATCGAATCGCTGATCGATCGCCTGCTGCAAGGCGGGCGCCCGCTGGCCGCCGCGCTGCGGGTTGCGCGCCACGTGGTGATCGAGCGCCTGGCGGTGCTCGACATCGAACGCCATGCGCCGCTGGCCGACGTCACGCGCACGATGACCCTGCTGGCCGAGGTGACGCTCGAGCGCGCGCTCGAGGCGGCGTTCGCCGAGGCCGACGCGCGCCACGGCCCGCCGCTCAAGGCCTGCGGCACGCGCTGCGGCTTCTGGGTGCTCGGCATGGGCAAGCTCGGCGCGCGCGAGCTCAACGTCTCGTCGGACATCGACCTGATCTACGTCTACGAGGAAGACGGCCACACCGCCGGCCTTTCCGACGGCTCGGGCGCGGTGAGCCTGCACGAGTACTTCGGCACGATCGCCAAGCGGCTGTACGCGCTGATCGGCGATGTCACTGACGACGGCTTCGTGTTCCGCGTCGACCTCGCGCTGCGGCCGAACGGCAACTCCGGGCCGCCGGTCGTGAGCCTGGCGATGCTGGAGGAGTACTTCCTCGTGCAGGGCCGCGAGTGGGAGCGCTTTGCCTGGCTCAAGAGCCGCGTCGTCGCGCCGCGCGCGGCGGTGCACAGCGGCGAAGCGCTGGCGCTGCGCGGCGTGGTCGTGCCCTTCGTGTTCCGCCGCTACCTCGACTACGGCGTGTTCGAAGGCCTGCGCCAGCTGCACCGCAAGATCCGCGACGAGGCCGCGCGCCGCGCCGCCGGGCGGCCCGAGCGCGCCAACGACGTCAAGCTCTCGCGCGGCGGCATCCGCGAGATCGAGTTCATCGTCCAGCTGCTGCAGGTGGTGCGCGGCGGCCAGTTCCCCGAACTGCGCACGCGCCCGACGTTGACGGCGCTCGAGCGCCTGGTCGCGGTCGGCCTGATGAAGCCCGACACGGCGAAGAAGCTGGCCGAGGCCTACGTCTTCCTGCGCCGCCTCGAGCACCGCATCCAGTTCCTCGACGACCAGCAGACCCACGTGCTGCCGACCGAGGATGGCGACCTCGGCTGGATCGCACGCTCGCTCGGCCTGGCCTGCCGCACCGATTGCTGCGAGCTGATCGAACAGCTGTGTGCGCACCGCGAGTTCGTCGCCACCGAGTTCGACGCGCTGCTGCACGACGGCCGCGCGCCGGTCAACGGCGGCGGCTGCAAGAGTTGCGGCCAGCCGGCACCGCCGATCGACAGCGAGGCCTTCGTCGAGCGGCTGCCCGCCGCGCTGGCCGAGCGCGTGCGCAGCTTCGCGGCGTCGCCGAAGGTCGCGATGCTCAAAGACGACACCAAGCTGCGGCTGGCCAAGCTGATCGGCCGCGCCGCGCAGTCGATCGACCACGAGCAGGTGCGCGAAGAGGCGGTGCTGCACTTCATCGATTGGCTCGAACCGCTGCTGCGCCGCGACAGCTACCTCGCCTTGCTGGCCGAGCGGCCCGAGGTGCTGCTGCGTCTGCTGCGCCTCTTGGGCCTGGCGCGTTGGCCGATGCGCTACCTCAAGCGGCATCCCGGCGTGATTGACGAGCTGGCCGATGCGCGCCTGCTGTACGGCCGCTTCGAGCGCGATGCCTTCGCGCGCGACCTGCACGAGCGCCACGCCGCGTGGGTGCGCAGCGGCCAGGCCGACGAGGAATCGCTGCTCGACACGCTGCGCCGCGCCCACCACGCCGAGGTGTTTCGCACCCTGGTGCGCGACGTCGAGGGCAAGCTCACCGTCGAGCAGGTCGCCGACGACCTCTCCGCCCTGGCCGACACCGTGCTCGACACCGCGATCCGCTGGGCCTGGCAGCACCTGAAACAGCGCCATCGCGAGGAACCGAGCTTCGCGGTCGTCGCCTACGGCAAGCTCGGCGGCAAGGAACTGGGCTACGGCAGCGACCTCGACCTCGTGTTCCTGTTCGACGACGAGGCCGAGCCCGACCCCGACCGCGCGGTCGAGGTCTACGCGGCCTTCACGCGCAAGCTGATCACCTGGCTGACGCTGCGCACCGCGGCCGGCGAGCTGTTCGACATCGATACCGCGCTGCGCCCCAACGGCAATTCGGGCCTGCTGGTCACGTCGATCGGCGCGTTCGAGCGCTACCAGGAACAGCGCGGCAGCAACACCGCGTGGACCTGGGAGCACCAGGCGATCACGCGCGCGCGCTGGTGCGCCGGCGACGCGTCGATGGCCGCGCGCGTCGAGGCGGTACGGCGCAACGTCATCGCCGCGCCGCGCGACACCGAGGCGCTGCGCACCGAGGTGCGCGCGATGCGCGAGCGCCTGCGCGGCGCGCATCCGTGCGCAGCCGGCAGGTTCGACCTCAAGCACGGCGACGGCGGCATGGTCGATGTCGAGTTCGCCGTGCAGGCCCTGGTGCTGGCGCACGGCCGCGAGCACCCGCCGCTGCGCGACGACGCCGGCAACATCGCGCTGCTCGAGCGCGCCGAGCGCCTGGGCCTGCTGCCCGCGGGCATCGGCGTTGCCGCCGCCAACGCCTACCGGGAGCTGCGTCGGGCGCAGCACCGCGCGCGCCTCGACGAAGCGCCGACGCAGATCGACGGCGCGGCCTTCGCGAGCGAGCGCGACGCCGTGCGCGCGCTGACGCGCGCCGTGTTCGGCGCGTGATCGCGCGCGGCGCCGCAGCCTGGGCCGCGGCCGGCGCCGCATTGCTGCTGCCGTCCTTGCTGGTCGCCGCCGCGCCCGGTGCGACCGCATGGCTCGACTGGCGGCCCGAGCGCGTCGCGCAGGCCTGGCGCTGGTGGAGCGCGGCCTGGGTGCACCTGAGCACGCTGCATCTGGTCGCCAACCTCGCCGGCGGCGCGCTCGTCGTCGCGCTGGGCGCTGCGGCGCGGGTGCCGGCCCGGGCGGCGCTGGCCTGGCTGGCCGCGTGGCCGCTGACGCACCTGGCGCTGCTGCTGCAGCCGGCTCTCGCGCGCTACGGCGGGCTGTCGGGCGTGCTGCATGCGGGCGTCGCGGTGGTGGCGCTCGAGCTGGCGCTGCGCGCCAGCGCGCGCGAACGCCTGCTGGGCGCGGCGATCGCCGCAGGCCTCGCGCTCAAGGTCGTGCTCGAGGCGCCGTGGCACGGCCCGCTGTCGCACCCCCAAGGCTGGGACATCGCGGTCGCGCCGCTCGCGCATGCGGCCGGCGCCATTGCAGGCGCCGCCTGCGCCGCGCTCGCGGTGGCCGTGTCGCGTGCGCGAAAGCCGCCCGCCTGAGCCACGCCTAGACTGGCGCACGTCAAAGGAGACAACGATGACGCTGGTGTTGTGCGGGATCCCGCTGTCCAACTATCACAACAAGGTCAAGCTGGCGCTGCTCGAAAAGGGCATCGCGTTCGAGGAACGCATCGTGGCCACCGGCCGCAGCGACGAGGAGGTGCTGTGCGCCTCGCCGCTGGCCAAGGTGCCGTTCATGCTGACGCCGCAGGGCCCGCTGGCCGAGAGCCAGGTGATCTGCGACTGGCTCGAGGCGGCCTATCCGACGCCGCCGCTGCTGCCGGCCGACCCCTACCAAGCCGCCAAGGTGCGCGAGCTGTGCACCTTCCTCGACCTGCACCTGGAGCTGGTCGTGCGCCAGCTCTACGGGCCGGCGTTCTTTGGCGCCGAACCGCTGCCGGACAAGTTCGTCGCGCGGGTGCGTGGCCAGCTCGAGCGCAACATCCCGGCGTTCCAGCGGCTCGCCAAGTTTGCGCCCTATGTCGCCGGCGACACCTTCACGCTGGCCGACTGCGCGGCCTACGTCCACCTGCCGCTGGTGGCGATCGCCAGCAAGCTGGTGATCGGCGAGGATCTGCTCGCGAAGGCCGGCGTCGACTGGAAGGCCTACGTGAAGTTCATCGAGCAGCGCCCGGCCGCGCAGAAGGTCGCGGCCGACCGCAAGGCCGACGAGGCGCGCACCGCCAGGATGGCGGCCGAACTGAAGGCCAAGGCGGCGAAGACGACGGCCTGAGCCTGCGAGCCGGTCAGGCCGGCTGGGGCGCGGCGCCGCCTTGCTGGAGGCGCTGCGTGAGCTCCTTGCGGAAGCGGTTGAGCTCCTGGACGCTGGCGAAGCTGCGCTCCATCAGCAGGCTCATGTTGTGCAGGATGCGTTCGACGACCTTGTTCTCCCACACGGCGTCGAACTGGATCTGCTTGTCGAGCCACTGCTCCAGCCACTCGGGGTTGGGCAGGCGCGACTGGATCGTGTCGCGCGGGAACAGGGCCGCATTGACGTGCAGGTTGGTCGGATGCAGCGCCTGCGCGGTGCGGCGGGCACTGGCCATCAACACCCCGACCTTGGCGAAGGCGGCGCGCGCTTCGTCGCCGAACTTCTGCATGGCGCGCTTCATGTAGCGCAGGTAGGCGCCGCCGTGGCGGGCCTCGTCGCGCGCCAGCGTCTCGTAGATCGCCTTGATCACCGGCTCGGTGTGCCACTCGGCGGCGCGGCGGTACCAGTGGTTCAGCCGGATCTCGCCGCAGAAGTGCAGCATCAGCGTCTCCAGCGCGGGCGCCGGGTCGAACTCGAAGCGCACCTCGTGCAGCTCGGCCTCGGTGGGCACGAGGTCAGGGCGGAAGCGCCGCAGGTACTCCATCAGCACCAGCGAGTGCTTCTGCTCCTCGAAGAACCAGACGCTCATGAAGGCCGAGAAGTCGCTGTCGTCGCGGTTGTCGCGCAGGAACATCTCCGTGGCCGGCAGCGCCGACCACTCGGTGATGGCGTTCATCTTGATCGTCTGTGCCTGCTCTTCGGTCAGCCGCGACGCGTCGAACGTGGCCCAGGGGATGTCCTGGTCCATGTTCCAGCGCACGGATTCGAGCTGCTTGAAGAGTTCGGGGTAAAGCATGGCGTCGGCCCTTGTTGTCCGACTCCATTTTAGGCAGTGGACGTGACGGCACCGTGGCGGCGGGTCGTTCAGCCCCTGGCGGCCCGCCATCGCCGCAGGTTCGGCGCGATGTCTTCCATCGACGCGAGCAGCTCGACGCCCGCGCTGGAACGGCGCCTGAGCACCGACGCGGTGCCGCCGGCCCACAGCTCGACCGGGCGCGGCAGCTTCTCGCGCAGCTCGCGCAACCCCTCGGCCACCGAGGTCGGCGACAGCACCGGGCTGAAGCTCAGCGCCACGATGTCGGCACGCTGAGCCGACGCCGCGAGCACGATGTCCCAGATCGGCGTCTGCGTGCCCAAACCGATGCAAACCGCGCCTTCGACCGCGAAACAAGCCTCGGCCATCAGCAGGCCCAGGCCATGCGGCTCGTTCGGGAAGGTGGTCAACAGCACGCACGGCCGCGCGGATTCGTCGCTCGGCAAGCCGGCGATGGCCTGGCGCAGCACGACCTGCATGGACTCGGTGTACAGGTGCTCCTCGAAGACCTCGAGGTGGCCGCGCATCCACTGGTCGCCGATCAGCGCGTTCAACGGCGCCACGACGTCGACCACGAAGCGCGCGAGCCCCAGGCGCATCGCGGTTCGCCGCAGCGCGCGGCGCAGGCCGTCGACGTCGTGCTGGCGCACCAGATCGGCGAAGAACCTCAGTTGCGTGGCCGCCTCGCCAGGCGCCGAGCGCGGCGCGGCCGCACGGCTCTCGTCGCCGATGCGCCGCAGGTCCTCGATCGGCAACGCAACGATGCGCCCGGGCCGGTGGCCGGCGTCCATCAACCGCTTGATCACGCGCAGCTTTTCGACCTGTTCGAGCGGATAGGCCCGCTCGCCGAAGGGGTCGCGGCCCGGTTGCGGGAAGCCATAGCGGCGCTCCCAGACGCGCAGCGTGTCTTTCGACAGGCCGGTATCGCGCTCAACGGCAGCGATCGACAGCCTCACCTCGCCCGGCACGGCCGTGTCCAGGACAACGGATTGAAGCGACCGCATATCGTTCCTAATATAGGTGGGCGGCCATCGCCTGCCCATGACAAACATCAGGAATCGCATGCCCTCTTCGTTGGTGAACCGCGCCTGGCTGGCCGGGGGTCTGATCGCGCTCGTGGCCGCCATCGCCAGCCCGCCGGCGCTGGCCGGCAGCTGTCCGGCACTGCTGGATCGGCGCGTGCCGCGGCTGCAGGACGAGAAGCCGCAGGACCTGTGCCAGTACGCAGGCAAGGTCGTCGTGGTGGTCAACACCGCCAGCTACTGCGGCTTCACGCCGCAGTACAAGGGGCTCGAGGCGCTGTATCGCCGCTACCAGCCGCGCGGTCTGGTCGTGCTGGGTTTTCCGTCCAACGACTTCGGCGCGCAGGAGCCGGGCAGCAACAAGGACATCGCGGCGTTTTGCGAGAACACCTTCGGCGTGCAGTTCCCGATGTTCGCGAAGACCGCCGTCAAGGGCGCGGGCGCCGACCCGCTTTACGCGGAGCTCGGGCGACGCACGGGCCAGACACCGGGCTGGAACTTCCACAAGTACGTGATCGGCCGCGACGGTGAAACGGTGCGCAGCTACGGCAGCCGCGTCACGCCCGATGACAAGGGCTTCGTCGCCGACATCGAGCGGATGCTCGACGCATCGCCACGGTGAGTGCCAGCTTCGGGCGGCACAGAAACGAATCTCTACACAAGGGATGCAATTCGCTGCGAAAAATCAGGCCTTTCGAGGAACCATCCGGCCGTCGGCAGTTCAGAACCTGAGCGCGCTGCATGGAGGAGTGCAGCGCGATCGACCGAACCCCGTTTCCGTCGCGAAGCCTTCCCGAACCCGGGTTGCAATCTCGGAGCGTTTCTCCTCCTCCTCCCTCCCTCCCTCCTTCGCTCCGGGGCGCTTCGCGGCGTTTCTCTCAAGCGGCAAGAAGCCGCCGATCGCTTGGACGATCGGCGGCTTCTTGCCTTTTGCCTTGCGTTGTGCGGTTCAGCGCGAGGAGCGCCAGGAGCCGAAGACGATCGAGCTCGCCAGCAGCACCAGCCAGGCGGACTGGGCAACGACGCCCAGGCGCTCGATCAGCACACCGCTGACCAGCGGCCCCAGTGCGCCGCCGGCCGTGTAGCCGGTGATCACGGCGGCCGTGCCGGCCACCACGTTGCCGGGCCCGACGGCATCGGACCATTCATGCGCGACGCGGATCATCGTCAGCGTATAGAGCGCGCCGCCGACCGCGCCCCACAGCAGCGCCGCCGGCCACAGCCACGCCGGCGCGTCCGCGGCCCTGGCCAGCGGCAGCGAGGCCAGCGCGAGCAGCACGCCGGCGGCGATCAGCAGCGCCCGCGTTCCGTGGCGGTCGGCCAGCCAGCCGGTGGGGTACTGCAGCGCAAAGCTGCCAATGCCCAGCACGCCGGCGATCGACGTCGAGGCCGCGAGCGTGAAGCCGAGTTCGAAGCCGTAGGCGGCGGTGATCGACGCCAAGCCCGCCTCGAACACACCGCCGACGAAGGCGGCCCAGACCAGCAGCGGACGCTCGCACGCCGCGCGCCACCAGCCGGCGCGGTGGCCGCTCAGCGCGCCACCCAGGCGCGACACGCGCGGCGACATCAGCAGCAGCAAGGCGAGCGCGAGCCCGCCGCAGGCGATCCAGGTCGCCGACAACGGCGTCAGCGCCAGCAGCCCCGGAAGGAACGGCCCGAGCGCCAGGGCCACGCCCAGCGCGGTCTGGTAAAGACCCGTCCAGCGGCCGCGCGCTTCGCGCGGCGCGTGCTGCGCGACGAGCGCCTCGGTGCCGTTCCAGGCCGCGGCCGCGCCAAGACCGCTGATCGCGGCAGCTGCGCACCACGCGCCGTAGTCGTCGACCAAGCCATAGGTCAGGGTCGCGCTGAACTCCAGCAACAGGCCCCAACGCAGCGCCGGCGGCACACCCAGGCGCGCGAACACGCGCGGCAGCATCGGCACGGCAAGCGCGATCGCAGCGAACGGCAGCATCAGGAACAGCCCGATCGCCGAGGCCCCGTGACCGGCCGACTGAAGCCGCACCGCCAGCACCGGGTTCAGCAGGCTGAACATCAACACCACCAGCGTGACGGCCGCGCCGACCCGCACGACGCCGCGTGCGGCGTCCCTGGGGTTCAAGGCATCGGCCGCCGCGGGCGGCGGCTCCACGGGCTCAGTTGAGCCAGCCACGCCGGCGGAAGTACCAGAACGGCGTGATGGCGCTCGCCACCATCAGGGCCAGCGCCCAGGGGTAGCCAAGCGACCAGTTCAGCTCGGGAATCGCCGCGAAGTTCATGCCGTAGATGCTCGCGATCAGGGTCGGCGGCAGGAAGGCGACCGAGGCCACCGAGAAGATCTTGATGATCTTGTTCTGGTTGATGTTGATGAAGCCGACCGTGGCGTCCATCAGGAAGTTGATCTTGTCGAACAGGAACGCCGTGTGCGAGTCGAGCGAATCGATGTCGCGCAGGATCTGCCGCGCTTCCTCGAACTGCTCCGCGTTGAGCAGGCGCGAGCGCATCATGAAGCTGACCGCGCGGCGCGTGTCCATCACGTTGCGGCGGATGCGTCCGTTCAGGTCTTCCTCGCGCGCGATCGCGGCCAGCGCGCCGGCCGCGGCCTCGTCGTTGACCTTGTTCTGCAGCACGCTGCGCGAGACCTGCTCGAGCGCGTCGTACACGCCCTCGAGCGAGTCGGCCGAGTACTCGGCGTCGGCGTCGTAGAGCTTCAGCAGGACGTCCTTCGCGTCCTCGATCAGCGCGGGGATGCGGCGCGCGCGCATGCGCAGCAGCCGGAACACCGGCAAGTCCTCGGCATGGACCGAGAACAGCACGTTGCGAAACAGGATGAAGGCCACGCGCACGTTGCGCGCGCCGGCTTCGGCATCGTCGTCGATCAGGAAGTCCGAGCGGATGTGCAGCTCGCCGTTGTCTTCCTCGTAGAAGCGCGCGGACTCCTCGAGGTCCTCGTCGACCACGTTCTCCGGAATCGACAGTTCGAAGCGCTGGGCGATCCAGCTCTTCTCTTCCTCGGTGGGCGCTTCGAGATCGACCCAGATCGGCGTCACATGGTCGAGCGCCGCGAGGGTGTCGATTTCTTCCTGGAACAGCCGGCCGTTCGCCAGCGTGAACACGTTCAGCATGCAAGAGCTCCGACGAGCAGCCCGGATCAAGTCCGGTGGAAGGGGGCGGATGGGGACCGTCTCGCCTCCCGGGGCGCGGCCTTTCAGGCGCTGCGCTCGCTCGTGGAGGGGACGGTCACCGAGGGGCGGTGACGTCCAATGAAAGCTCCGGCAGAGGAACCGGCGGATTATGGCATCGCACTGCGCCGGCCGGCCCCTGCCGACCGAGCGTTCGGCACGGTCATCGGCTTGTCATGTCGGCCCGCGGCGCGTAGTCTGGCTTTACTGCAAAGAGTTCTCCCACCTCCTTTTCTTCCCCCCTTTTTTCCTTCGCCCTGGCCCCCGTTGGGGCCGTTTCAACGCCTCGCGAAAGGAGGAACCATGAACCTGACGATCAGCGGCCATCACCTTGAGGTGACTCCCGCATTGCGGGAGTACGTGCTCACAAAGCTGGATCGCGTGACACGTCATTTCGACCAGGTGGTGGATGTCAATGTCCTGCTGACCGTGGAAAAGCTGAAGGAGAAGGAACGACGCCAAAAGGCCGAAGTCAACCTGCACGTCAAGGGTAAGGACATCTATGTCGAGTCCGCCCACCATGACCTCTACGCCGCCATCGACGAACTGATGGACAAGCTCGATCGCCAGGTCTGCCGTCACAAAGACCGCGTGCAAGACCACCATCACCCCTCGCCCAAGCGTCAGTCGCTCGGCGAGTTGCAGTGATTGCGGCGCCCGCTGCGGCGCGACATGACCAGGCGGCCCCAGAGGCCGCCTTTTTGCTGTCCGCCTCGCGAGACGTTGGGCCGTTGATGTCGTATGGCGAACAAGCGCCGCCGCGCATCCTTGTTGCGTTGCCGCAAAGCAACCCCGCCAGGTTGGGCATACGCGGCGGGCCGCGTGGCCCCAGGCCCGTTCCTATAATTTGGCACTTGAGCCTTTTCGTGAAGCGACCGGCAAGCCCAAAGCAAAACCCGGCGCTGTGACCGGATGAATCGTCTCGCCGCCATCCTGCCCGCCAGCAACGTGCTGGTGGATGTGGACGCCACCAGCAAGAAGCGCGTCTTCGAGCAGGCGGGCCTGCTATTCGAGAACCAGCACGCCATTGCGCGTGCCACCGTGACCGACAACCTGTTCGCCCGCGAACGCCTGGGCTCGACCGGTCTTGGCCATGGCGTTGCCATCCCGCATGGCCGCATCAAGGGCCTGAAGAATCCGCTGGCCGCGGTGATCCGCTCGCAGCAACCGATCGCCTTCGACGCGCCGGATGACGAGCCGGTGACCTTGCTGATCTTCCTTCTCGTGCCCGAGGCCGCGACCCAGCGCCACCTCGAGATCCTGTCGGAGATCGCCGAACTGCTGAGCGACCGCGCGTTGCGCGACAAGCTCAAGACCGAACCCGAGGCCGCCCAGGTCCACACGCTGATTGCGAATTGGGAGCCGCTGAAGTCCGTCGCATGACGGTGCCCGCGCAATGAAGGCCGCCGTCATCAGCGCCGAGGCGCTGTTCGAGGCCCACCGCACCGCCTTGCGCTGGGAATGGCTCGCCGGCCACGCCCACCCCGAGCGCCGCTTCGACGAAGTGGCCGTGCGCGATGCGCAATCCGCCGCCGATCTCGTCGGCTACCTGAACTACATCCACCCTTACCGGGTGCAGATCGTCGGCCGGCGCGAGGTGCGCTACCTGCAGGACGCCTCGCCCGAGGACCAGGCACGGCGCATCGCGCGCATCGTGACGCTGGAGCCGCCGGTGATCGTCGTCGCCGACGATCAATCGCCGCCGGACAAGCTGGTGGCGATGGCCGAGCGCGCCGAGATCCCACTGTTCGTCACCAAGGAGTCGGCCGGGCACGTGATCGACGTGCTGCGCGCCTACCTGTCGATGCATTTCGCCGACCGCACGACGCGGCATGGCGTGTTCATGGACATCCTCGGACTGGGCGTGCTGCTCACCGGCGAATCGGGACTGGGCAAGAGCGAGCTGGGGCTGGAGCTGATCTCGCGCGGCCACGGCCTGGTGGCCGACGACGCCGTCGATCTCTATCGCATCTCGCAGACCGCGATCGAGGGCCGCTGTCCCGAGCTGCTGGCCAACCTGCTCGAGGTGCGCGGCATCGGCTTACTGGACATCAAGGCGATCTTCGGCGAGACCGCGGTGCGGCGGAAGATGCGCCTGAAGCTCATCGTCCACCTGGTGCGCAAGGAGACGATGGAGCGCGAGTTCGAGCGGCTGCCTTACGAGCCGCTGTACGAGGACGTGCTGGGCGTGCCGGTGCGCAAGGCCATCATCGCGGTGGACGCAGGCCGCAACCTCGCGGTGCTGGTCGAGGCCGCGGTGCGCAACACCATCTTGCAGCTGCGCGGCATCGATACGTACAAGGAGTTCGTCGCGCGCCACCAGGCGGCCATGGATTCCGGCGAGCTGCCCGAATAGCGCGGCCGCGCGCCGCAGCGGCGGCTACTTGCGCGGCGAGCGATGCTCGCAGTTCTTCTTGGTGCAATTGGCGTAGAGCGCCAACGCGTGTTCCTGCAGCTTGAAGCCGCGCGATTCGGCGATCGTGCGCTGGCGCTGTTCGATCTGCGCGTCGAAGAACTCCTCGACGCGGCCGCAGTCCAGGCAGACCAGATGGTCGTGGTGCTGGCCCTCGTTGAGCTCGAACACGGCCTTGCCCGACTCGAAGTGGTTGCGAGACAGGATGCCGGCCTGCTCGAACTGCATCAGCACGCGGTACACGGTCGCCAGGCCGATGTCGGCGCCGGCGGACAGCAGCGCCTTGTAGACATCTTCGGCCGTCAGGTGGCGACGGTCGGAGGTCTGGAAGACCTCGAGGATCTTCAGGCGCGGCAAGGTGGCCTTCAGGCCGCTGCTCTTGAGGTCGTCGACTTGGCTCATGGGGGCTCCTGGGCCTGCGGCCCGGCCGGTCTCGCGCACCGGCTCCACTAGAATCGTCTGATCATATCGAGCCTCCCGCGCCAGCGCTCCTGCTGCGCCGCATGGACCTCGACGAGATGCACCTGAGATGCGCCTGACCCTTGCCTGCCGCCTCGCGCGGCCCTCGTTCGCGGCCCTGGCCCTGACCACCGCGTTCGGTGGCTGCAGCACGATGAATCTCACCGAGGACCGGCTGATCGGCCTGGTCACGCCCTACCGGGTCGAGATCGTCCAGGGCAACGTGGTGACCAAGGAGATGATGGCCCTGGTCAAGCCCGGCCAGACGCGCACTCAGGTGCGCGACCTGCTCGGCTCGCCGCTGCTGGCCGATGCCTTCCATACCGACCGCTGGGACTACGTGTTCACGATCCGCCGCCAGGGCACGCCCTATCAGCAGCGGCGCGTGACGGTGCTGTTCAAGAACGACGTGCTCGACAGCGTCGAGGCCGACGAACTGCCGAGCGAGCGCGAGTTCGTCGCCAGCATCGACAACTACCGCTCGAGCAGCAGCATGCCCAAGCTCGCGCTCACGGCCGAAGAGGTGCGAGCACTGCCGGTGCCGACCAAGCCCGCGCCCACCGCGCAGGAAGCCGCGCTGGCCGCTGCTGCGCAGGGACCGGCGCGCGATTACCCGCCGCTGGAAGCCACGCCGTGAGCGCCGCCTCGCAGAACCGCCGGCGCGTTGCGGTTGCCGGTGCGTCCGGCCGCATGGGCCGCATGCTGATCGAAGCCGTGCTCGCCAGCGAGGACTGCGGCCTCGCCGGCGCCCTCGATCGCACCGACAGCCCGGCGCTCGGCCACGACGCTGCGGCCTTCCTCGGTCAGCCCAGCGGCATCGCCATCACCGATGATCTCGGCGCCGCGCTGGCGAACGCCGACGTGCTGATCGACTTCACTCGGCCCGAAGGCACGCTGGCCCACCTGGGCGCCTGCCGCGCGCGTGGCGTGCAGATGGTGATCGGCACGACCGGCTTCGATGACGCTGGCCGCGCGGCCATCGCCGAAGCCGCTCGCGACATCGCGATCATGATGGCGCCCAACATGAGCGTCGGCGTCAACGTCGTGTTGCGCCTGCTCGAGCAGGCGGCCAAGGCGCTCAGCCACGGCTACGACATCGAGATCATCGAGGCGCATCACCGCCACAAGGTCGACGCCCCCAGCGGCACCGCGCTCGCGATGGGCGAGACGGTGGCGCGCGCACTCGGCCGCGACCTGAAGCAGTGCGCGGTCTATGGCCGCGAGGGCGTCACCGGCGAGCGCGATCCCTCGACGATCGGCTTCGCGACGGTGCGCGGCGGCGACATCGTCGGCGACCACACCGTGCTGTTCGCCGGCATCGGCGAACGCATCGAGATCACGCACAGGTCCTCCAGCCGCGCGACCTATGCGCAGGGCAGCCTGCGCGCGGTGCGCTTCCTCGCCGGCCGCGCCAGCGGGCTGTACGGCATGGACGACGTGCTCGGCCTCGCGCGCTGAGGCCCGGATCGCGCATGGGCAGCATGGCCGCGGTCTGGAGCGAGGGCGACGCGGTTGGCCGCGCGGTGGCGCTGCTGCTGTTGGCGATGTCGATCACCGCCTGGGTGCTGATCTTCTGGAAGGCCTGGACACTGCGGCGCGCGCGCACCGACATCTCGCGCGGCGTTGCCGCGTTCTGGCAGGCGCCTGACGTCGATGCCGCGCAGCGCCGCCTCGCCGGCCTCGACCGCGAGGAGGTGCTCGCCCCGCTGCTCGATGCGGCGATCGCACAGCCGGCCGGCGGCACGCTCGAGGCCGCGGGCCAGCGCGAGTCGCAGCTCACGCGCCGACTGCGCGACGCGCTGCACGCCGTCGTGCAGCGACTGCAGTTCGGCCAGGTCGCGCTGGCGTCGATCGGCGCGACCGCGCCCTTCGTCGGGCTGTTCGGCACCGTCTGGGGCATCTACCACGCGCTGGTCGGCATCTCGACC
Source organism: Caldimonas sp. KR1-144 (assembly GCF_049446155.1). NCBI lineage: Bacteria > Pseudomonadati > Pseudomonadota > Betaproteobacteria > Burkholderiales > Sphaerotilaceae > Caldimonas > Caldimonas sp. KR1-144. The sequence goes on along the minus strand of NZ_JBMSEE010000008.1, from coordinate 125,185 downwards.
TCGGGCTCGGTCGGCATCGACAAGGTCGCCGGTCCGGTCGGCGAGGCGCTGATCATGACGGCCGCCGGCCTCGCGGTCGCGATCCCCGCGGTGCTGGCCTACAACGCCTTCGGCCGCCTGGTCGGCGGCTGCGAGGCCGAGCTCGAAGGCTTTGCGCACGACCTGCGCGAGCTCCAGCTCGGCCGCCGCGCGCACGAAGCCTAGGCGGCAAGACATGGCCTCGTTCGGCCGCCTCGAGCGCACCGCTGCGCCCGCGCCGATGAGCGAGATCAACATGACGCCGCTGATCGACGTCATGCTGGTGCTGCTGGTGATCTTCATGGTCACCGCGCCGCTGATGGCCTCCAGCCTCAAGCTCGACCTCCCCGAAGCCGTCGGCGCCAAGCCCGGCGACGCGCCGGCCTTCGTGGCGGTGTCGATCGACGCGCAGGGCCAGTTCTTCCTCGACGATGCGCGCATCGAGCCGGCCGCGCTGGACGCCCGCCTGGCTGAGGCCGCGAAGGCGCGCCCCGCGACCGAGGTGCAGCTGCGCGCCGACCGCGCCGTGCCCTACGGCCGCGTCGCCGAGCTGATCGGGCGCATCCAGGCGGCGGGTCTGAACCGCATCGCCTTCATCGCGCAGGCGCCCGCACGCTGAACCCCGGGCCGCGGCGCGCGAGGCCCCTCCTAAAATGCGCCGCATGAACGACAAGTACGCTCCGTCCGAGGTCGAAGCCGCCGCGCAGGCGCACTGGAACGCGATCGACGCGTACCGCGTGCGCGAAGACGCCGCCAAGCCCAAGTTCTACGCCTGCTCGATGCTGCCGTATCCCAGCGGCAAGTTGCACATGGGCCACGTGCGCAACTACACCATCAACGACATGATGGCGCGCTACCTGCGCATGAAGGGCAGGAACGTGCTCATGCCGATGGGCTGGGACGCCTTCGGCCTGCCGGCCGAGAACGCCGCGATCGACAAGAAGGTCGCGCCGGCGAAGTGGACGCGCGACAACATCGCCGACATGAAGTCGCAGATGCAGCCGCTGGGGCTGGCCTTCGACTGGTCGCGCGAGGTCGCCACCTGCGACGCGAGCTACTACAAGTGGAACCAGTGGTTCTTCCTGAAGATGCTCGAAAAGGGCATCGCCTACAAGAAGACCCAGGTCGTCAACTGGGATCCGGTCGACCAGACCGTGCTCGCGAACGAACAGGTCATCGACGGCCGCGGCTGGCGCTCGGGCGCGATCGTCGAGAAGCGCGAGATCCCCGGCTACTATCTCGCGATCACGCAGTACGCCGACGAGCTGCTGGCCAATGTGGCCGATCCGGCGGCGCCGGGCTACCTGCACGGCTGGCCCGAGCGCGTGCGGCTGATGCAGGAGAACTGGATCGGCAAGAGCGAGGGCGTGCGCTTCGCCTTCACGCACGACATCCGCGACGCGAACGGCGCACTGATCCAGGACGGCCGGATGTACGTGTTCACGACGCGCGCGGACACCATCATGGGCGTCACCTTCTGCGCCGTCGCGCCGGAGCATCCGCTGGCGCAGCACGCGGCTGCGTCCAATCCCGCGCTCGCCGAGTTCATCGAAGCCTGCAAGGCCGGCGGCACCACCGAGGCCGAGCTCGCAACGAAGGAGAAGGAAGGCCGCCCCACGGGTCTCCACGTCACGCATCCGATCACCGGCCAGCAGGTCGAAGTCTGGGTCGGCAACTACGTGCTGATGAGCTACGGCGACGGCGCGGTGATGGGCGTGCCCGGCCACGACGAGCGCGACTTCGCGTTCGCGCTGAAGTACGGCCTGCCGATCATGCAGGTCGTGCACGTGGACGGCGAGCACTACGACTACACGCGCTGGCAGGAGTGGTATGCCGACAAACAGCGCGGCGTGACGATCAACTCCGACAACTACAGCGGCCTGCACTACCAGGACGCCGTCGACGCCATCGCCAAGGCGCTCGCCGCCAAGGGCCTGGGCGAGAAGAAGACCACCTGGCGCCTGCGCGACTGGGGCATCAGCCGCCAGCGCTACTGGGGCACGCCGATCCCCATCATCCACTGCGACGACTGCGGCTCGGTGCCGGTGCCGGAGAAGGACCTGCCGGTCGTGCTGCCCGAGGAGCTGATCCCCGACGGCTCCGGCAATCCGCTGAGCAAGTGCGCCTCGTTCCTGAACGTCGGCTGCCCCCAGTGCGGCAAGCCGGCCCAGCGCGAGACCGACACGATGGACACCTTCGTCGACTCGGCGTGGTACTACATGCGCTACTGCTGCCCGGACAGCGAGGGCGCGATGGTCGACGCGCGCAACGACTACTGGATGCCGATGGACCAGTACATCGGCGGCATCGAGCACGCGGTGCTGCACCTGCTGTACGCGCGCTTCTGGACCAAGGCGATGCGCGACCTCGGCCTGGTCAAGTTCGACGAACCGTTCACGCGCCTGTTCACGCAGGGCATGCTGCTCAACGAGTGCTACTTCCGCGAGGACGCCTCGGGCAAGAAGCGCTGGTTCTATCCGAGCGAAGTCGAGGTGCAGTTCGACGACAAGGGCCATCCGGTCGGCGCCACCGCGAAGGAGGACGGCCAGCCCGTCTCGCTCGGCGGCATCGAGAAGATGTCGAAGTCGAAGAACAACGTCGTCGAGCCCAAGGACATCATCGCCAAGTTCGGCGCCGACACCGCGCGCCTGTTCACGATGTTCGCCGGCCCGCCGGACCAGAGCGCGGCATGGTCCGACTCCGGCGCCGAAGGGAGCTTTCGCTACCTGCGCCGCCTGTGGGCCTTCGCGGTCAAGCAGCGCGAGGCGATCGCCTCCGCCGGCACGAGCTTCGACGGCCTGAGCGCCAACGCGGCCGCGCTGCGACGCGAGGTGCACTCGCTGCTGCGCCAGATCGGCCACGACTACGACCGCCTGCAGTACAACACCGTGGTCTCGGGCGCGATGAAGCTGCTCAACGCGCTCGAGGGCGCACAGCTCGCCGACACGCCGGCCGACCGCGCCGCGCTGCGCGAAGGCATGGGCATCCTGCTGCGTGCGCTGTACCCGGCGGCGCCGCACATCGCGCACGCGCTGTGGCAGCAGCTGGGCTACGCGCGCGAGCTGGGCGACCTGATCGACGCGCCCTGGCCGGCGATCGACGAGTCGGCGCTGGTGCAAGACGAGATCGAACTCGTGCTGCAGGTCAACGGCAAGCTGCGCGGCTCGCTCAAGGTGCCGGCCAACGCCGACAAGGCGGCGATCGAGGCAGCTGCGCTGGCGTCGGCCGAGGTGGCCAAGTTCGCCGAGGGCCGCCCGCCGAAGAAGGTGGTGGTGGTGCCGGGCCGGCTCGTCAACGTGGTCGCCTGATGCGCCGGCGCACCGGGTTGGCCGCGCTCGCGGCCGCGGCACTCTCGGCCTGCGGCTTCGCGCTGCGCCAGCCGCCCAAGCTGCAGATGCAGCGCATCGCGCTGCACGGCTTCGAGCCGCGCACGCCGCTCATCGAAGAACTGCGGCGCCAGATCGCCGCCGGCGGCAGCCGCGTGGTCGAGAGCCAGGCGCAGGCCGACCTCGTGCTCGAAGCGCTGTCGACCAAGCGCGACAAGGTCGTCGCGGCGCAAACGGCCGCCGGCCAGGTGCGCGAGTTCACACTGCGCCAGCACTTGCGCTTTCGCGCGCGCACGCCGGCCGGCCGCGTGCTGATCCCGGAGACCGAACTGATGCTGAGCCGGGACATGAGCTACAACGAGACCGACGCGCTGGCCAAGGAGCAGGAAGAGGCCATGCTCTATCGCGCGATGCAGGTCGACATCGTCGACCAGCTGATGCGCCGCCTCGCCGCGCTGCCATCGCCCTGAATCCGCGATCAGACCGACTGCCGCGATGCAGCTTCGCCCCGACCAGCTCGCCGCTCACCTGAAACAAGGCCTCGCGCCGCTGTACGTGGTGCACGGCGACGAGCCCCTGCTCGCGCTCGAGGCGGCCGACGCGATCCGCGCCGCCGCGCGGGACGCCGGCCACACCGAGCGTCAGGTCCACACCGTTGCCGGCAACTATTTCGACTGGAGCTCGCTGCTGGGCGCCGCAAGCGCGATGAGTCTGTTCGCCGACAAGCAGCTGGTCGAGATCCGCATTCCTTCCGGCAAGCCCGGCAAGGACGGCTCGGCCGCGCTGCAGCAGTTCTGCGAGCGGCTGCCCGAGGACACCGTCACGCTGGTGCAGCTGCCACGGCTGGAGCGCCAGCAGCAGCAAAGCGCGTGGTTCCTGGCGCTGGAGGCGGTGGGCGTCTCGATTCGCGTCGACCCGATCGAGCGCGGCAAGCTGCCGGCCTGGATCGCCCAGCGCCTTGCGCAGCAAGGCCAGCGCGTCGCAAGCGGCGAGGAAGGGCAGCGCACGCTGGCCTTCTTTGCCGATCGCGTCGAAGGTCACCTGCTCGCCGCGCAGCAGGAGATCAAGAAGCTCGCGCTGCTGTATCCCGAAGGCGAGCTGAGCTTCGAGCAGGTCGAGCGTTCGGTCGGCAACGTCGCGCGCTACGACGTCTTCAAGCTCGGCGAGGCGGTGCTGGCCGGCCAGGTCGAGCGCATCACGCGCATGCTCGACGGCCTGCGCGCCGAGGGCGAGGCCGCCGTGCTGGTGCACTGGACGCTGGCGGAGGACATCCGCGCGCTGCGCCGCTGCAAGGAAGCGCAAGGCGCCGGCAAGCCGCTGCCGATGGTGCTGCGAGAGCAGCGCGTCTGGGGCGCCAAGGAACGGCTGTTCGAACGCGCGCTGCCGCTGCTCGACGAAACGCGGCTCGAGCAGCTGCTCGAGGCCGCGCACGTCTGCGATGGCTTGGTCAAAGGCCTGCGGCACCCCGATTGGCCCGAGGATCCTTGGGAGGGCCTGCGTCGCCTGGCACTGCTGGTGGCCGCGCCGCTGGTGCCGCCGCAGGCCGGCAACGCGCGCGCGCGGCTCGTGCTGCGCGCGTGATCGAAACGAGACGGCGCCTGCCGCCGTGCTGCCGGCAGGCACTCGAGCTCAGTGGCAGATCGCGCTGACGTTCAGCTGGACCCAGGGGGCCGTGTCGGTCTGGGAGATGTGCCAGGCGATCGTGTCGCCCTGCGCCACGGCCTCTGCCGACGTCGTGCTGCTGCTCGACTCCATGGCCCCCAATGTCGCCAACGAGAGCGTGACCGACATCGCGGTCGGTGAGCCATTGCGCCACAGCGTGACGGTGACGTCGTTCGGTGCGGCACTTTGAATGATCGTTCCGCTGACGTAGATGCCGTCGAACGTGCAAGCCAGCGGCATGGCGACCGCCTGAGCGGCGTAGTTGTTGCTGGTGCCATTGTAGTTGACGCTTCCGCTGACCGGCGCATAGATGGCGGTCTGCGCCGGCATGGAGATGTGCGCAACGAACACCACGGGATCGGTGCCGGCTGGACCTTGAGGCCCCGGGTCGCCCTGGTCCCCCTTTGGGCCTTGAATGCCGGGGTCGCCTTGGTCACCTTTCGGGCCCTGAGGACCTGTCAACTGGACACCGGTGGCGGGCCAGCCTGAGGCCGTCTTAGGCCCATACAGCGTGGCCGAAGCCGTATCGAAGTACAGGTCACCGATGGCACCCAAGTTGACCGCGGGCAGGCCGGTGCCGGTCAGGATGGAGGCTCCATCTGCACCATCGGCGCCATCTGCGCCATTGGCCCCATCCGCTCCGTCAGCCCCATTGGAACCATCCGCCCCGTCAGCACCATCGACTCCTGGCGCGCCCGCCGGTCCGACCAGTGAGGTGCCGGCCGCCGGCCAAGCACCACCGGCCTTCGGGCCGAACAGCGCCACGGTCGCGGTATCGAGATAAAAGTCGCCATCGGCGCCGATCCCGTTGTTCGGCGCGCCGGCGCCGCTGAGCAGGCTCTTGCCGGAAGTGCCGGCAGCTCCGGCAGGCCCCGTAGGCCCCGTAGGCCCCGCCGGCCCGGTCGGCCCCACGGCGCCGACCAGCACGACGCCGGTGGCAGGCCACGCGCCGTCTGCCTTCGGCCCCCTCACGGCACTGCTGGACAGATCCAGGTAGAAGTCACCGTCGACGCCAATGTCACCGGACGGCGCGCCGAAGCCGCTGCGCAGGCTGGCTTGGCCGTTCTGGGTGGTCGTCGCCAGCGAGATCGGCGTTGCCGGCCAGCCATCGACGGTCTTGGGTCCGTAAAGCTGCCCGGCCGCGTAGTTCAGATAGAAGTCGCCGGTCGAGCCGATCGCATTGGACGGCGCGGTCGTACCGCTGTAGATGGCATGGGCCTGGCCCGTCAACCCGCCGGCGGTCACGTCGAGCCGCCCTACGCCACGATCGTCGCCCCCGCCGCAAGCGGCCAGGCCAAGCGCCATGCACAGGCTCAGCAGCTTGATGGAGCCGAAGAGCAGATTCGGTTTTCCATGTTGGAGACTCAAACTCATTTCCGCATTCCTCCCTGTATTGGCTTGTTGCGCGATATCACGGCCGATTCGGGAAGAGGCCGTTGACGGCGATCGCAACCGTCACCCCGAGATAGGGGCTCAGCAGCGGCACCGGGGACGCACCACCGGCAGACTCGACGTCGACAGGACCTGTCGCCATTCCGGTATTGGCCAAGGAAGGAATTGCATAGCTGGCGAACTCACCGCGCCCATCGCCGGAAGCGGTCACGGCTGGTACGGCGCCCCCAGGGGCGTAAGTGGTGCCGCTGCTATTGCTCGCCTTTTGCGTGTAGGTCGCAACATGAGTATGGGACGGCATTTGCGACTGGAGGAGAACCACGTTCTCCTGACCGCCATACTGGCCGAGGTTGTATCTCGACAGGTCAGGGCCCTGCCCGGAACCAATGGGAAACCGCCCACGGAAATCCGGCAGCGCAAAATTATTCACGCCATTGCCGCCAAACGTCGTGCCGATCAGCGAGAACAACGCCTCGTTTCCTGCAATGGGAAGCAGTCGTCCATCGCAAGGCAGCCAGTCTTCCGGCGCGTAACTGATCGCAAAGAAGCGAATCTCGCCAATGTATTGATCGCCCAAAGCCATTCCATACCCCTTATCAAGACCGTGAAATGCAAAACACCACACTCAGGTGATGGCCGGTTCATTCTAGGGATATGGCTGATATCAAACGATGGGCAATCCATTGATCTATTGATCAATACCGGCACGAATCTGGACAAGAATAGGGGAGATATGTTTCTTATCAAGAAAGAAATGGGTGGCGTTCAATTGGACATTCCAAGGTTGCGACTAAGGCGCAGCAATGGCTCGCGGCGGCCGAGCGCGCCGGCGAGGGTCGTCCTGAACTCCGGCGCGCTCAGTAACCGCGCGAGCGATCAACGAGGTGCGACAGCGCGGCGCCGATCCGCAGGGCCCGAACGTTGGCGGCGGCCACCTCGGCCGCGCTGCGCGGGTCGGTCTGCGCCGCGGCATGCGGCAGCACGGTCACATGCGGATGGGCCCAGAACGCGTGGCCATGCGGCAGCGGCTCGCGGCGAAACACGTCGAGCACCGCATGTCCGATGCGGCCCGTTTCCAGCGCGGCCAACAGGTCCGCCTCGACGACATGGGCCCCGCGTGCCAGGTTCACGAAACCGGCGCGTGGCCTCATCAGCGCAAAGCGCGCCGCGTTGAAGAGACCGCGCGTCGCGTCGGTCAACGGCAGCAGGTTGATGACGACGTCTGCGGCGCCGAGCACGTCGGGCAGCGCGCCGAACCCCGCGCGGACCTCGATGCCGTCGACCGCACGCGGATTGCGGCTCCAGCCGATGACGCGATAGCCCATTGCGGCAATGCGACGCGCGGCCGTCGCGCCCATCTCGCCGAGGCCGAGCACGGCGACGCTGAGCTCGTCGGCGCGGCGCTGGCCATGCGGCGCCCAGCGCGCCTCGCGCTGCAGCGCCTGGTAGCGAAAGAAGCCGCGGTGCAGGCTCAGCACGGCCCACAACGCGGTCTCGGCCATTGCTGCATTCATCGCCGGGTCGACCATGCGTGCGATCGGCACGCCCGCCGGCAGCGAGGTGTCGTCGAGCAGGCGGTCGACACCGGCCCACAGCGACTGGATCAGCGCGAGCCGCGGCAGCCCGGCGAGCGATCCGGGCGGCGGGTTCGCGACGATCGCCACATCGATCGCCTCGCGCGGACCGTCGTCGGCCTGCGTGACGAAGCGCTCGCCCGGCAAGGCAGCCTCGAGCGCAGGGCGCCACAGTGCCCAGTCGTCAGCGTCAAAGCTGCAGGCGAGCAGGATGCTCATGCCGACGTGGCGAGCGACAGGAGCCGGTCGAGCACGAAGGCCGCGCTCTGGCCGCGCACCGCCGCGCGGTCGCCCGGCCAGATGCGCTGCTCGGTGCGGGCCTCGATGCGGCCATCGGCCGCGCGGCGCGCGAAGCCGAACCACACCAGACCGACCGGCTTGGTCGCGCTGCCTCCGGTTGGCCCTGCGATGCCGGTGACCGCCGCGGCGAGCTGGGCGCGCGAACGCTGCAGCAGGCCCTCGGCCATCGCTCGCGCGACTTCTTCGCTCACTGCACCGTGCGCGGCGATCAGCGCGGCCGGCACGCCGATCAGCTCGCTCTTGGCCTCGTTGCTGTAGCTGACGACGCCGCGCTCGAACCAATCGCTCGAGCCCGGGACACTGGTGCAGGCCGCGGCGATCAAGCCCCCGGTGCAGCTCTCGGCGGTGGCGACCATGAGGTTGCGCGAGCGCAGCGCATCGCCGAGCGCGAGCACGCGCGGCTCGAGGCCCTGCAGCGAGTGCAGTGCATCGATCATGGCCAGACGAAGCGCCACAGCGCGATGGCGATCAGCGTGCAGCCCGCCGCAACGAGATCGTCGAACAGGATGCCGAAGCCCTGCGCCCAGCCGATCGGCGCAGGCCCGGCGGCACCGAGCCCGCGCCGCTTGAACAGCGCGTCGGCCCAGCCCACCGGTCCCGGCTTGGCGGCATCGAAGAAGCGAAACAGCGCGAACGCGACAAACTGCGCCCACAAGCCCGCCGGCGTCACGAGCCACAGCACGAGCCAGAACGCGATGACCTCGTCCCAGACGATCGCGCTCGGATCGGCCACCGCAAGCCGCTGCGCCGTGCGCGTGCAGGCCCACCAGCCCACCGCCGTGCCGGCCAGCAGCAGCCAGCCCCATTGCGCGGCGTCGAGCCAGCGGTCGAGCACGACGAAAGCCAGCCAGGCCCACAGCGTGCCGACGGTCCCGGGCGCTACCGGGCTCAGGCCCGAGCCGAAGCCGAGCGCGATCGCATGCGCCGGGTGCGCGAGCAGGAAGCGTGCGTCGGCGCGACGCGGCGCTGTTGCGGTGGCCATGTCAGCGCTCGTCGCCATCGTCGCGGAAGTGGTCGAAGCTGCGGAAGGTGGCCCAATCGAGCAAGCCGCCGCCGGCGTCGAGCAGGCGGATCCCCGGCGCGGGTTCGATGCGGCCGATGCAGCGCGCGCCGACACCGGCTTCATGCGCGGCCGCGCGCACGCGCTCGGCCGCGGCCTCGGGCGCGGTGAACAGCAGCTCGTAGTCATCGCCACCGGACAAGGTGCAGGTGCGCCGCCAGTGGTCCGGTTGCCCGGCCAGGTCGGCACTGGCCGGCAGCGAGTCGACTTCGATCGTCGCGCCCAGCGGCGCGCCGGCTGCGCCGCTGTTGCGCAGGATGTGACCGAGGTCGCCCAGCAGGCCGTCGGAAACGTCGATCGCCGCGCTCGCCACGCCGCGCAGCGCGATGCCCAGCGCCACGCGCGGCTGCGGCATCTCCATCGCGCGGCGCACGCGCTCGAAAGCGGCGCCCTCGAGCGCGACCGTGCCGCGAAAGCACTCCAGCGCCAGCCGTGCATCGCCGATGCCGCCGCCTGACGGGTGGCTGACCCACAACGCATGGCCGGGTCGCGCGCCAGAGCGCAACAGCGCACCGCCGGCCGGCACTTCGCCGAACACCGTGATGCACAGGTTCAACGGCCCGGCCGTCGTGTCGCCGCCGACCAGCGCGCAGCGGTGCGCGTCGGCCAGGGTGTACAGCCCTTCGGCAAAGCCGGCCAGCCATCTGTCGTCGGCGCGCGGCATCGCCAGCGCGAGCGTGAAGGCCAACGGCTGCGCGCCGACGGCCGCCAGGTCCGACAGATTGACCGCCAGCGCCTTGTGCCCCAGCCGCGCCGGCGCGACCGTCGACAGGAAATGGCGGCCCTCGACCAGCATGTCGCTCGACACCGCGAGCTGCATGCCGGCACGCGGCGCGAGCAGGGCGCAGTCGTCGCCGGGACCCAGCGCGACGCCGGGCGCAAAGGCCCGCGCGGCCGCGCCGCTGTGGCGCGCGAAGTGGCGCGCGATCAGTTCGAACTCACCAAGGCTCATCGCCGCGATTGTGCCGGCCGCTGCGCCACCCACGGGCCCCGAAGGGGCCGATCAAAAACCCGCCGCGCAAGGCTGAAGCGCCGATCGGCATGCGCGCGCGGCATGGCCCCAGGCCAACATCGGCACGCCCGGGCGACCCACCCCTTCCTACAATCAACCCGCCGTACCGCCCTGCGTCCAGGGCTGCTTGCCAAGGATCCGCCATGCCGACCGAAGACAACAACAAGCGCAACCAGCTGCGTCAGGCTGCGCTCGAGTACCACGAGTTCCCGACCCCCGGCAAGATCGCGATCGCGCCGACCAAGCAGCTCGTCAACCAGCGCGACCTCGCGCTGGCCTATTCGCCAGGTGTCGCGGCCGCCTGCGAGGAGATCGTCGATGACCCGGTCAACGCCTTTCGCTACACCTCCCGCGGCAACCTGGTCGCGGTGGTGACCAACGGCACCGCCGTGCTGGGCCTGGGCGACATCGGCCCGCTGGCCGCCAAGCCGGTGATGGAAGGCAAGGGAGTGCTGTTCAAGAAGTTCGCCGGCATCGATGTGTTCGACATCGAGATCGCCGAGCGCAACCTCGACAAGCTGGTCGACTGCATCGCCGCGCTCGAACCGACCTTCGGCGGCATCAACCTCGAGGACATCAAGGCCCCGGACTGCTTCTACGTCGAGCGCAAGCTGCGCGAGCGCATGAAGATCCCGGTCTTCCACGACGACCAGCACGGCACCGCCATCGTCGTCGGCGCGGCCCTGATCAACGGCCTCAAGGTCGTGGGCAAGGACATCGCCCGGGTCAAGCTGGTGACCTCGGGCGCCGGCGCCGCGGCGCTGGCCTGCCTGAACCTGCTGGTCAAGCTCGGCCTGCCGCGCGAGAACATCTGGGTCACCGACCTCGCCGGCGTGGTCTACCAGGGCCGCACCGAGCTGATGGATCCCGACAAGGCCGAGTTCGCACAGACCACGACGCAACGCACGCTGGCCGAGGTGATCGACGGCGCCGACGTGTTCCTCGGCCTGTCGGCCGGCGGCGTGCTCAAGAAGGACATGGTCGCCAAGATGGCCAAGAGTCCGCTGATCTTCGCGCTGGCGAACCCGAACCCGGAGATCTCCCCCGAGGACGTCAAGGCCGTGCGCGACGACGCGATCATGGCGACCGGCCGCACCGACTATCCGAACCAGGTCAACAACGTCCTGTGCTTCCCGTACATCTTCCGCGGCGCGCTCGATAGCGGCGCGACGACGATCACCGACGAGATGGAGGTCGCCGCGGTCCATGCGATCGCAGAGCTGGCCCAGGCAGAGCAAAGCGAGGTGGTCGCCGCCGCCTATGCCGGCGCCAACCTGAGCTTCGGGCCCGAGTACCTGATCCCCAAGCCCTTCGATCCGCGGCTGATGATCAAGATCGCGCCGGCCGTGGCGCAGGCCGCGGTCGACTCCGGCGTCGCGACGCGTCCTGTCAAGGACATGGACGCCTATCGCGAGAAGCTGCAGAGCTTCGTCTATGCCTCCGGCACGACGATGAAGCCGATCTTCACGCTGGCCAAGCGTGCCAGCGCCAAGCGCATCGCGTTCGCCGAGGGCGAGGAAGAGCGCATCCTGCGCGCCGCGCAGATCCTCGTGGACGAGTGCATCGCCCGCCCGACGCTGATCGGCCGGCCGGCGGTGATCGAGCAGCGCGTCGAGCGCTTCGGCCTGCGCCTGCAGCAAGGCCGCGACTACGACGTCGTCAACACCGACCACGACGAACGCTACCGCGACTACTGGCAGACCTACCACCGCATGATGGCGCGCAAGGGCGTCACGCAGCAGTTCGCCAAGATCGAGATGCGCCGCCGCCTCACGCTGATCGGCACGATGCTCCTTCACAAGGGCGAGGTCGACGGCATGATCTGCGGCACCTGGGGCCAGACCACGATGCACCTGTCGTTCATCGACCAGGTCATCGGCCGCCGCCCGGGCGTCAACACCTTCGCGTGCATGAACGGCCTGATCCTGCCGAACCGGCAAGTCTTCATCGTCGACACGCACGTCAATTACGACCCCAGCGCCGCGCAGCTCGCGGAGATCACGGTGATGGCGGCCGAGGAGATGCGCCGCTTCGGCGTCGTGCCCAAGGCGGCACTGCTGAGCCACTCGAACTTCGGCACCAGCCAGCAGCCGTCGGCCCTGAAGATGCGCGAGGCGCTGGAGCTGATCCGCCAGCGCGCACCCTGGCTGGAGGTCGACGGCGAGATGCACGGCGACGCCGCGCTCGACGCCCCCGGCCGCGCCGAGCTGATGCCGTTTTCCACCCTGACCGGCGAGGCCAACCTGCTGGTCATGCCCAACATCGACGCGGCCAACATCTCCTACAACCTGCTCAAGACGACCGCCGGCGGTGGCATCGCAATCGGGCCGGTGCTGCTGGGCGCGGCCAAGCCGGTGCACATCCTGACGCCGTCGGCGACCGTGCGACGCATCGTCAACATGACCGCGCTGACCGTCGCCGACGCCAACGCGGCGCGCTGAAGGCGCTAGGTTTCACAGAAGTGGGCAAAAGCTCACTTCTGTGAACAAATGGTCAGGAGGCCCGTTTGTCAGACATCCTTCAGACCCGAGACACCCCCGTCTCTTGACGCATTCATCAAAAGTTTGCACTCGCAAACTTGGTGAGCATAGCCCTCCGCTGCTGCCGCATTTTTGTGCAGCGGCTTGAGGTTTTCGCCCCGATTCGGTACCATGCCGGCTTCCTTGTAGGGAGAAACCCGTGCCGCCCATCGGTCGGCTCCTGCGATCGTTTCGGCTCGGAGGCTCAGCACGCGCCCTGCTCTTGGCAGCGGCCTTGTGCGGTGCCGGTGGCAGCCAGGCTTTGGTCCCGTCGCCGGTCGAGGCGCCCCAGGTGGCCCTCAGCCAGCTGCCTCCCGAAGCCCAGCGAACGCAGCGACTGATCAGGGCGGGTGGGCCGTTTCCCTACGCGAAGGACGGCACGGTGTTCGGCAACCGGGAGCGATTGCTTCCCCGGGCGCCGCGCGGCTACTACCGCGAATACACGGTGCCGACACCAGGGTCCCGCGATCGGGGGGCCAGGCGCATCGTCTGTGGCGGGAAACCTCCCACCGCACCGGTTGCGTGCTACTACACCGACGATCACTACGCGAGCTTCCGCCTCATCGCGCAGTGAGCCCTGATCATCAACAAGACGCGAGGGGGATCGTCACCATGCTGCTGCAGACCGTCCGTCCCAACATCGTGCAGGCCATCCGCGCATTCCGCGTGGAAGACCTGCAGCTGGCCGCGCAAGATCTTGGCCAACACTTTCTCTACGCCAACCTGGGCGCGGCCCAGTCGAAGCAGGAGGTCCTCGAGGGCATCGCCGAGGCTTTCCTGTTTCCGGCGCACTTCGGCAAGAACCTCGATGCGCTCTACGACTGCATGACCGACCTGGTCAACAAGTCGGGCTCGCAGCCGGGCTTCGTGGTCGTGCTCGAGCAGCTGCCTGACAACGCGCGCTTCGACCGCGAGGCCCGCGAGCAGTTGCTCGATGTCTTTCGCGACGCGGCCGACTTCTGGGCCGAGCGAAAGATTCCATTCAGGTGCTTCTATTCTTTTCAGTAGCCCGCTCCCCGGACATCGGGCAGGGAGAGCGGGCGATGGAAGCCCAAGCAGAAGCCGCCGCGCCGGCCAAGCCGGCCGCCAAATCGGCGGTCAAGAGCACCGCGCCGACCTTCAGCGCCAACATGCCGCTGATGAGCAGCGCCTTCGACACCGCCGGCTGGCTGGCCGCGGCCTGAGCGCAAGGCGACGACACACAACGGGCCCCGCGGGGCCCGTTGCCGTTTTCAGCGCTGCGCGGTCGCCAATGCCACGAACTCGGCCACCGGCACTTCCTCGGCACGCCGCTGCAGGTTGAACGCAGTGTCGATGCCTTGCTGCTCCAGCCAGCGCCCGAGCGTGTGGCGCAGCAGCTTGCGGCGCTGCGAGAACGCCACCGTCACCAGCTCCGACAAGCGCGCGGCATCGATCGCCGCCGGCTGCGCCAGCGGCGTCATGCGCACCACGGCCGATTCGACCCGCGGCGGAGGATCGAAAGCCTCGGGCGGCACGTCGAGCACCGACTCGATGTCGTAGCGCCACTGCAGCATCACCGACAAGCGCCCGTAGTCCTTGCTGCCGGGCGCGGCCGCCATGCGATCGACCACCTCCTTTTGCAGCATGAAGTGCTGGTCGATCACGTGGTCCACCGCGCCGAGCAGGTGGAACAGGATCGGCGTCGAGATGTTGTAGGGCAGGTTGCCGACGATGCGCAGCCGCTGGCCACGCGCGCGCGCCAATGCGGCGAAGTCGACCTCGAGCACGTCGGACTCGATCACTTCGAGCTCGGGGCGCTTGCGCAGCCGCGCCGCGAGATCGCGGTCGAGTTCCACCACCGTGAGCCGCTCGCAGCGCGCGACCAGCGGATCGGTCATCGCTCCGAGCCCGGGGCCGATCTCCACCAGCGCCTCGCCCGAGCGCGGATCGATCGCGTCCACGATCGCGTGCAGCACCGCCTCGTCGGCCAGGAAGTGCTGGCCGAAGCGCTTGCGCGGGATGTGCTTCACCGACGGGCGAGCCTCACTGCGGCGGCTCGCGCATCTCGATGTAGGCGCGCGCGCGCACCTCGCGCGCCCAGTCGTTGTAGGCCGACTCGAAGCGCTGCTCGCGCAGCACGTTGCGCGCGATGTCGCGCAACTGCTTGCGGTCGACCGGCACGCTGCGGCGCTCGAGCACCTCGATCAGATGCACGCCGAAGCGCGAGACCACCGGATCCGAGACCTGGTTGATCGCGAGCTTGTTCATCGCGTCCTCGAACTCCGGCACGAACTGGCCGGGCGACACCCAGCCGAGCTCGCCGCCGTTGGGGGCGGATCCGTCTTCGGAGATCTCGCGTGCGGCTTGCGCGAACGTCGGCCGGCCGGTGGCGATCTGCCGCTTCACGTCGGCCAGGCGCGCGATCGCCTGCTCCTGCGACAAGCCGGCGCTCGGGCGCAGCAGGATGTGGCGCGGGCGGCTTTGCTGGATCATCATGCCGCCGTCTTTGCGGTCGATCAGCTTGAGGACGTGGAAGCCCGCGCCCGAGCGCACCAGCTGCGACGCGAGTTCGCCGGCGCGCAGGTCGCGCACCGCCTCGACGAAGAGATCCGGCAGGCGGTCGGCCGAGCGCATGCCCAAGGCGCCACCTTGCTCCTTGCTGCCGTTGGAGACGTCGGCCACGATGCGCTCGAACGCCTCGCCGGACTTGGCGCGCGCAAGCGCCGCCTCGGCCTGCGCGCGACGCGCCGCGACCTCGGCCTCGGGCGCGCCCTCCGGCACCGCGACGAGCACCTGCGCGATGTTGTATTCGCTCGGCGCGACGCCCGCGCGGCGCGACTCGATGAAGGCATCGATCTCGGCGTCGGTGATCTTGATGCTCGAGTTCACCTCGCGCTCGCGCACGCGCTCGAGCAGGATCTGGTCGCGCAGGTTGGCGCGGAAGCGGTCGAAGTCGGTACCGTCGCGCGCCAGGCGTTCGCGCAGCTGGGCAACGGTGACGCGGTTCGCCGCGGCCACATTGTTGATCGCGCGGTCGAGCTCTGGATCGTCGACCTTGAGGCCGCTTTCGCGCGCATAGGCCAGTTGCGCGCGCTCGTCGATCAGCGTGTCGAGCAGCTGGCGGCGCAGTTCCGCCGGCGCCGGCACCGGCTGGCCGCCGCGCACCGATTCACGCTGCACCGCGGCGAGGCGCTGCTGCACCTCGGCGTTGGTCACCAGCTCCTGGCCGACCACCGCGACGATGTAGTCGGCCGCCCGAGGCGAGGTGCGTGCGTTGCCGGACGCGGTTTGCGCCAGGGCCGGCAACAGAGCGCACGCCAGCGGCAGCGTCACGGCGACGCGGCGCCACAGCACTCGATGGAACGGGTTCGACGGGAAGGTCATGGAAGGGTCAGCGAACTGGCCGCGGGCGCGGCGTCGTCGCGAAGCAGGCGGTAACCGGGAATATTGTCCCTCAGGGTCGACAGAGGGTTGGACCCTAGGCGCGACAGTCCGACCAGCTCGAGCTGGAACATCAGCCGCGTGGTCGCTTCGCTGCGACCCGTGGACAGCCGTTCGGCAACGATGCGCCCGATCCAGCAGCCGGCGTCGTACTCGAAGCCGACCAGCGCGTCGGTGATGCGCGAATCGCGCTTGCTGAAGTTGACGCGCCCGACCGTGTACCAGGCGCCGGCGCAGTTCGCGCTCGGCGTGATGCGCGCCGGCACGCTGCCGTCGCGCGCCGCCTGATCGCGCGCCAGCAGCTCGCTCGCGTACTGCCGGCCCTCGGCATTGAGCGGCCACTGCCAGCCGACCTCGATCTGCTCGGTCGAGTCGCGCGTGAAGCGGTAGCTGGCATTGATGGTGCGCAGCGGCCCGGGCGAGTAGCGCGCGCCGAGCACCGAGCGCACGGAGCGGTTGATCTCCGAGTTGTACTGCAAGGTGCCGTCGAGCCACCAGTTGGGCACCACATTGGTCGCGCCCAGCAGCAGCAGGTCGGACCAGCGCTGGGTGATCGGCTCGTCGTCGGGCGTGACGCGCTGGTCGCGCAGCAGCAGGCGCTGTGCGATGCCCAGGCGCAGCGCCTCCGCCCCGGTCTCGCGGTCGAGGTAGCGCGTCGTGACGCCGGCGGTGATCTGGTGCACGTCGGCGACGCGGTCGACGCCGGAAAACGGGTTCTCCGCAAACACCGAGGTGAAGTTGTAGTCGTTGGCCGCGGCATCGAAGTTCGGCAGGATGCTCTGGCTGCGATACGGCGTGTTGACGTACAGCAGGCGAGGCTCGAGCGTCTGCGTGATCTGCCGCCCGAACGCGCTGGTCTCGCGCTCGAACACCCAGCGGCTGTCGAGCGACACGGTCGGGATGAAGCGCGACGCGCGCGTGCGGCCGTCGGCCATCGGCTGGTCGACGTCGTAGGCGGCGGCGTTGAACGACGCGCGCGGCGTCACGACCCACGATGGCGTGCCCAGCGGATAGAGCGGATAGGCCAGTGAGCCCAGCGCGTGGACGCGCGAACCCTGCTGCAGGCTCGTGTCCTCGTTGCGGAAGCGGTTCGCCTCGGTTTCCCAGCGCCACTCCAAGCCGCCGGCCGAACCGATCTGGCGCAGGCCGACCTGCGGCTCGCGCTCATAGGGCGCGACGATGCGCGCGGAAAGGTCGGTCTCCTGCAGCACTTGCCAGCGCTGCACGCGCGCATAGGCCTGCGTCTCGCCCCAGTCGGTGCGGAAACGCCGCACGGCGCTGGCGTCGGTGGGCAATAGGCGCGGCGTCAGGCTGGGCAGGCCTTCGGAGAAGTCCTTCCAGTAATCCTTGTCCGAGGCGCGCTGCTGCATCCAGGCATAGCCGATCTCGCCGGCCGGGCCGGCCTGCCATTCGCCACGCTGGTCGAGGTTGAGCGACCAGCGGTCGCGATTCGCCTCGCGATCGTTCGGCAGCCCGAAGACCTGGACCGTGCCGCGCGCCCCGGGCTCGAGGAAGCGGAACTCGCCGGCCGCGCCGAAACCTCGGCGGGTCATCACGGTCGGCGTGATCGTCGCGTCGCGGTTGGGCGCGATGTTCCAGTAGTAGGGCACCGCCAGCTCGAAGCCGCTCTTGTTGTCGACGCCGACGTTCGGCGGCAGCCAGCCCGACTTGCGCTCGTCGGTCAACGGAAAGCTCAGCACCGGCGCGGCGAGGATCGGCACGCCCATGAAGCGCAGCACGCCGCCTTCGGCGCGGCCCTCGTTGGCGTCGATGTCGAGCGTGACCTTGTCGGTCGACAGGATCCACGCCGGGTCCTCGGCCGGGCAGCTGGTGTAGGTGGCGCGGATTGCCTCGCCGCGGTTCTCGCCGAGGAAGTTGAAGCGCTCGGCGTGGCCGCCGGCCTGCATGCGCGAGAAGAAGTAGGTCGGCTCGACGAAGTAGCCTTCGAAGCGCGTCAGGTTGAGCGCGAGCTCGGGGCCGCGAAAGACATTGCCCTGGCTCTCGATCACGACCGAGCCGCTGGCGCGCACGAGGTCCTCGGGCTGCCGGTAGGCGACGCGGTCGGCCTTGAGCTTGAGCAGGCCACGACGCATCTCGACATGGCCCTCGGCGACCGATTCGAGATCGGGCGTGCCGTACAACCGGTCGGCCTCGATGACGACCGGCAAGCCGGCGTCGCGCGCGCCGCTGCGCAGCGTCGGCGCGACGCTGGCACCCGATGGGCGCTCGGCAGGCGTGCTGGCGGCAGCGGGTTCGCTGGCAGGGGCGGTGGGCGCCGACTGCGCACCGGCATCGACGCACGCGATCAGCGCGGCGAACGCGACGGGCCGCCATCGCCGCGGCGCCGATGCGTGTCGCCGATCACGGTGCGGCGCGAGGACTGCGTGGGGACGTAGCAAGCGAGGGCGAGCCGGCGGCAGTCCGCGCCGCGCGCGGCCACCGCGCCGACGGGCAGGTGGTTCGTAGAATCCGATCGATTATTCCATGCGCCCTCGGCGCCCGAAGCTTGCGATGAGCCCCGTTCCCTGGTCCGATCCTGCGCGCGAGCAGGCCTTTGCGCAGTGGCTCGCCGACCAGGCCGCGCGGCACGGGCTGCGGCCCGCGTCGCTGCGCATCGCGAGCGCCGACGCGAGCTTTCGCCGCTACCTGCGCGTGGATGCCGCAGACGGCGGCACGCGCATCGTGATGGACGCGCCGCCGCCGCAGGAAGACTGCCGGCCCTTCGTGCACGTCGCCGGCCTGATGGCCGATGCCGGCCTGCATGTCCCGACCGTGATCGAAAGCGACCTCGCGCAGGGCTTCGTGCTGCTCGAGGACCTGGGCTCGCGGCTCTACCTCGACGCATTGCGCGAGGCCGACGACGCGCAGGCCGACGCGCTGATGCGCGAGGCGATCACCGCGCTCGTGCAGTTGCAGTCGCGCGGCGACGCGAGCAGCCTGGCGCCCTACGACGAGGCCCTGCTGACGCGCGAGCTCGAGCTGTTTCCGACCTGGTGCGTCGAGCGCGAGCACGGCATCGTGTGGAGCGACGCCGAGCGCGCGCAGTGGCAGGCGCTCAGCCGGCGCCTGATCGACAGCGCGCTCGCGCAACCCACGGTGCTGGTGCACCGCGACTGGATGCCGCGCAACCTGATGATCGCGGCGCCCAACCCCGGCGTGCTCGACTTCCAGGACGCGGTGCGCGGCCCGATCACCTACGACGTCGCCTCGCTACTGCGCGACGCGTTCTGGTCCTGGGACGAGGCGCGCGAGATCGACTGGGCGGTGCGCTACTGGCAGCAGGCGCGTTCGGACGGCCTGCCGGTCGATGCCGACTTCGGCGAGTTCTGGCGCCAGCTCGAATGGATGGGCCTGCAGCGCCACCTCAAGGTGCTGGGCATCTTCTGCCGCCTCAAGCACCGCGACGGCAAGCCGAGGTACGCGACCGACGTGCCGCGCTTCTTCGCCTATGCAATCAAGGTCGCGACGCGCTATGCGCCGCTGGCCCCACTGGTGCGGCTGATCGAGCCGATGAGCGGCTCACTCACGAGCAGCGCGTTCACGCTGCGCTGACACCGGCAAGGCCGTCTCGCAGCCGGCCGCAGCGAGCCAGGGGTCGCGATCCTCGCCGCCGAAGGTCTCGATCAGGAAGTCGACGAAGGCGCGCGTGCGCGCCGGGATGTGCTTGCGCGTGGGCAGGCCGGCGTAGATCGTCATCGTGAACATGCGCCACTCGCTGAGCACCCGCTCGAGCGCGTTCTCGAGCAGAGCATCCTCGATCACGAACGACGGCAGGCCCGCGATGCCCAGGCCTGCCAGCGCGGCGGCGTAGTGCGTGTCGACATGCAGCGTGCTGAGCGCCGGCTGCGACGGCGTCAGGCCGATGCGCTCGACCTGGCCGTTGACCTCGCGCTGGAAGAACACCTCGGACGCGCGGCCGCCGGAGCGGGGCACGAGCGAGTCGTGGCCGGCCAGCTCGCGCGGATGCTGCGGGCGCCCGCGCCGGTCCAGGTACTCGGGCGCGGCGCAGACCACGAACTCCGTGCGCGCCAGCCGGCGCACGATCACGTCGGCATCGCGCGGCGCTTCGCCCAGCATCAGGATGCTGACGTCGTAGGCCTCGTCGACCGCCTGCACCGCGCCGGGCACCGTGAGGTCGATGGTCACCTTGGGGTAGCGCGCGCGAAAGCGCGGCAGGTGCTTGGCCAGCTGGTGCACCGCGAACGCCGGCGGCGACAGCACGCGCACCTGGCCGCTCGGCTCGCGCGCGGCCTGCGTGGCGAGTGCCTCGGCCTCCTCGACCTCGGTGAGGATCTGGCGCGCGCGCTCCAGGTAGGCCTCGCCAATCTCGGTGAGCGCGAGCCGGCGCGTCGTGCGGTTGATGAGCCGCGCGCCGAGGTGGTCCTCCAGCTCGGCCACCAGGCGCGTCACGACGGCCGGTGACAGCTGCAGCGCCTGCGCGGCACCGACGAAGCTGCCCGATTCGATCACCGACGCGAACACGCGCATCGCACGCAATTGGTCCATGGACCGGATGATGCCAAGTACCGCGCTGAGGCACACTGCGGGCCGCCCATGCCCCGCCTACACGTCGACCTTGCGCTCGCTCCCGGCCTGGAAACGCCGCTGCCCGCCGGCGCCGCGCGCCACGTGCAGGTGCTGCGCCTGCAGCCCGGCCAGGCCGTGACGCTGTTCGACGGCCGCGGCTGCGACTGGCCGGCCGAGATCCTGCGCATGGGCCGCAGCGAGGTGCTGGTGCGCGTCGGCGAGCCGCAGTCCGTGGAGCGCGAACTGCCCGTCGCGGTGACGCTTGCGCTCGGCATGCCGGCCAACGACCGCATGGACTGGCTGGTCGAGAAGGCGACCGAACTCGGCGCTGCGGCGATCGAGCCGCTGGTGTGCGAGCGCTCGGTGCTGCGGCTGGCGGGCGAGCGCGCCGACAAGCGTGTGGCGCACTGGCGCGGGATCGCCGCAGCGGCGGCCGAGCAGTGCGGCCGCGCGCGGCTGCCGCGGATCGCCGCGCCGCGCGGCTTCGGCGAGTGGCTGCGCGAACGAGCGGCGGCCGATGGTGAAGCGCGGCTGGTGCTCAGTCTCGCCGACGGCACCACGGCGCTGGCCCAGGTGTTGCGGACCGATCCGCGCGCGCTGTGCCTGCTCAGCGGCCCCGAAGGTGGCTTGTCGCCGGCCGAGGATGCGGCCGCGCGCGCCGCCGGCTGGCAGCCCGTGACGCTGGGCGCGCGGGTGCTGCGTGCCGAGACCGCGCCGCTGGCCGCACTGGCCGCGGCTGGCGTGCTGGCGGCGGGCGGCTGAACCGAAGTGCTGTCATCGGCGCCGGGCTCGGCGCGGCGCAGAATCGCGCTCGCGAAGCGGTTTCGCGCCGACAGGAGGTTGCCATGGGTTTGCTGGACTCGATCCTCGGTTCACTCGCCGGCCAGGCGTCGCCGCAGGAGGGCTCGCGCGGCGGCGAGCTGTTGATGCAGGCGCTGGCGGCGTTGCTGGCGGGGCAAGGCGGGGGTGCTCCCGGCGGCCTGGGCGGCCTCGTGCAGCAGTTCGAGCGCGGAGGTCTCGGCGACCTTGTCGCGTCTTGGGTCGGGACCGGGCAGAACCTGCCGGTGTCGGGGCGCCAGCTCGAAGAAATCTTCGGCAGCGGCGTCATCGGGCGGTTCGCGCAGCAGCTCGGCTTGCCGCAAGGCCAGGCCGCCGACGAGCTTTCGCAGCTGCTGCCGCAGGTGGTTGACCGCATGACGCCCGAGGGCCGGTTGCCCGAAAGCGGCGGCGGCTTCGACGACATCGGCGCGATCCTCGGCAGCTTCCAGCGCTAGCGCGGCGGCTCGCGCAGCGCCACCGAGCCGATGACCAACGCCGCCTACGCCCAGGCCGGCGCCGTCATCTGCGGCCTGCTGGGCCTGATGTTCCTATGGATGCGGGCCTGCCATCGCGACCCCGGCTCCGGTTGGTTCGCGGCCGGCTTCACGCTCGTCTGCACGATCTTCTTCTTCGACCTGCGACTGCAACCGGGCGGCACCAGCGCGCACCGTGGCGCCTCGCTGGCTGGCGCGCTGGCGGTGATGCTGCTCGGCTTCGGGCTGATCGACTTTCTCGCACCGACGCTGCGCAGGCCGATGCGCTGGCGCGTCGCGCTCGCCGCACCGCTGCTGCTGGCGATCGGCTGGCTGCCGGTCGGCCCGCTGCCGCGCGTGCTGGCGCATGCGCTGGTGGCGATGTCGCTGATCGTGATGGCGATGGCCGCCGCGTGCGCGACGCGGCGCGAGCCGGGTGCGGGCTTTCGACTCATCACGGTCGCGCTGCTGCTGCACCCCGCCTGCCTGTTCGCCTTCGTGGTGGCCGGGGTCGACCCGTACCAGCTGCGCTATCTGCTGATCGTGCCGGTGGGCGTGCTCGGCGCGACGCTGTTCGCGGTCAACCTGACCCGCTCGCGTGCCCGGCTGGAAACCGAACTCGCCGCGCGCGTGGCCGCGCAGCGCGAACTGGCCGAGCTCAATGCCTCGCTCGAGCAGCAGGTCGAGCAGCGCACGGCCGCGCTGCACGAGATCATCGAAGGTCTCGAGAGCTTCAACCGCAGCGTCTCGCACGACCTGCGCGGACCGCTGGGCGGCATCGCGCTGGCCACGCGCATGGCGGTCGAAGCCGCCGATCGCGGCGACCTGGCCGCGGTGCGGCGACTGCTCGAGCCCGTCGCCGAGCAAGCCGAGGCGCTGACGCGCCTGGTGTCCGACCTGCTGGCGCTCGCAAGGGTGGACGACGTTCGGCTCTCGCTGGCGCGCGTCGACCTGCATGCCAGCGTCGAGGAGGCGCTCGCGCAGCTGCGGCTGGGCGGCGCCGAAGCGCACTGGGTGCGCGTCGGCGCGCTGCCGACGGTCGATGCCGATCCCGGGCTCGTGCGTCAGCTGTTCGTGAACCTGCTGGGCAACGCGCTCAAGTTCTCGCGCGGCAGTCAGCCGCGCCCCGAGGTCGAGGTCGGGCTGGGCGCGCATGAGGGGCAGACCGTTGTCTACGTGCGCGACAACGGCGTGGGCTTCGACGAGAGCCACGCCGAACGGCTGTTCAAGCCCTTCCAACGCCTGCACGGCCGCGCCTTCGAGGGTCACGGCATCGGCCTGTCGATCGTGCGTCGCATCGTCGAGCGCCACGGCGGGAAGCTGTGGGTGCGCGCAGCACCTGGCCGGGGGGCGACCTTCTTCTTCAGCCTCGGTCCCGGCTCGCACGCGAGGTAAGGCGCGCCGAAGCGGCGGCGGCGCTTCCCGCTCTCCGGCGCCGAAATGAAAACGCCCGCGCGAGGCGGGCGTCTTGCGGGGCGAGGCAGCTTACTTGCTGCGGCGAAACTTGCGCAGCGCGGCGATCTGCGCCGCCATCGCGGCGAACTCGCCTTGGGCCTTGGCGAAGTCGATGTCGCTCTTGGCGTTCTTCATCGCCTCCTCGGCGATCTTCTTCGCCTCGGCGGCCTTGGCTTCGTCGAGGTCCTTGCCGCGGATCGCGGTGTCGGCCAGCACGGTCACGCGGTCGGGCTGCACCTCGAGGATGCCGCCGGCCACGAACACGAACTCCTCTTCGCCGTTGTCGGCGCGCTCGATGCGCACCGCGCCCGGCTTGATGCGCGTGATCAGCGGCGTGTGCTTGGGCAGGATGCCCAGCTCGCCGCCTTCGCCGGGCAGCGCGACGAACTTCGCCTCGCCGGAGAAGATCTGCTCTTCGGCGGAAACGACGTCGACGTGAATGGTTGCCATATCAGTTCTCCGATCCGCCGCTCGAACGGCTCAACCCAGCGGACGCCGCGGATCCGGCTTCACCGGTCCGCTGACGGCGCCCCCCTTGGGGGGAGGCGCCGCAGGCGCTTCGGGGGGTGGCCATCACTGCAGCTTCTTCGCCTTCTCGAAGGCCTCGTCAATGGTGCCGACCATGTAGAAGGCCTGCTCCGGCAGCGAGTCGCACTCGCCGTTGACGATCATCTTGAAGCCGCGGATGGTTTCCTTCAGCGGCACGTACTTGCCCGGCGAGCCGGTGAAGACTTCGGCGACGTGGAAGGGCTGCGACAGGAAGCGCTGGATCTTGCGGGCGCGCGCGACGGTGAGCTTGTCTTCCGGCGCCAGTTCGTCCATGCCCAGGATCGCGATGATGTCGCGCAGTTCCTTGTAGCGCTGCAGGATGCCTTGCACTGCACGGGTCGTGTTGTAGTGCTCCTCGCCGATGACGTTGGGGTCGATCTGGCGCGAGGTCGAGTCGAGCGGATCGACCGCCGGGTAGATGCCCAGCGAGGCGATGTCACGCGACAGCACGACGGTGGCGTCGAGGTGGGCGAAGGTCGTGGCAGGCGACGGGTCGGTCAGGTCGTCCGCCGGCACGTAGACGGCCTGGATCGAGGTGATCGAGCCGACCTTGGTCGACGTGATGCGCTCCTGCAGGCGGCCCATTTCCTCGGCCAGCGTCGGCTGATAGCCCACGGCCGACGGCATGCGGCCCAGCAGCGCGGACACCTCGGTGCCGGCGAGCGTGTAGCGGTAGATGTTGTCGACGAAGAACAGCACGTCGCGGCCCTCGTCGCGGAACGACTCGGCGATCGTGAGGCCGGTCAGCGCGACGCGCAGACGGTTGCCCGGCGGCTCGTTCATCTGGCCGTAGACCATCGACACCTTGGACTCGCCCAGGTTCTCGAGGTTGACGACGCCCGAGTCGGCCATCTCGTGATAGAAGTCGTTGCCCTCGCGGGTACGCTCACCGACGCCGGCGAACACCGACAGGCCCGAGTGCGCCTTGGCGATGTTGTTGATGAGCTCCATCATGTTGACGGTCTTGCCGACGCCGGCGCCGCCGAACAGGCCCACCTTGCCGCCCTTGGCGAACGGGCAGATCAGGTCGATGACCTTGATGCCGGTTTCGAGCAGGTCCTGCGACGGGCTCAGCTCGTCGTAGGCCGGCGCCTTGCGGTGGATCGAGGCGGTCAGCGACTGGTCGACCGGACCGCGCTCGTCGATCGGATTGCCCAGCACGTCCATGATGCGGCCGAGCGTGGCGGGGCCGACCGGCACCGTGATCGGCGCACCGGTGTTCTTGACCTCGATGCCACGGCGCAGGCCTTCCGACGAGCCGAGCGCGATGGTGCGCACGACGCCGTCGCCGAGCTGCTGCTGGACTTCCAGCGTCAGGGCCGAGCCCTCCATCTTGAGGGCGTCGTAGACGTGCGGCATCTGGTCGCGCGGGAACTCCACGTCCACCACGGCGCCGATGCACTGAACGATCTTGCCCACGGCTTGAGTGTTCGACATCTTTCGTTCCTTCAGTATCTGTAATCGTTGCGCGTCAGCCGCCGATCGCGGCAGCGCCGCTGACGATCTCGGCCAGTTCCTTCGTGATGCCGGCCTGGCGGGTCTTGTTGTAGACCAGCTTGAGCTCGTTGATCACGTTGCCTGCGTTGTCGGTCGCGGCCTTCATCGCGACCATGCGCGCCGACTGCTCGGACGCCATGTTCTCGGCCACGGCCTGGTAGACCAGTGCCTCGACGTAGCGCACCAGCAGCTCGTCGATGACGGTCTTGGGGTCCGGCTCGTAGAGGTAGTCCCAGGCGTGCGCGCCGGCCTCGACTTGCATGCGTTCGGCGGACAGCGGCAGCAGCTGCTCGACCACCGGCTCCTGCTTCATCGTGTTGATGAAACGGGTGTAGCAGAGGTAGACGGCGCTGAGCTTGCCCTCCGAGTACGCGTCGAGCAGCACCTTGACCGGGCCGATCAGCTTCTCGAGATGCGGCGCGTCGCCCAGCTGCGTGACCTGCGAGACCACCTTGGCGCCCACGCGGTTCAGGAAGCCCAGGCCCTTGCTGCCGATCGCCACCGCCTGCGACTTCACGCCCTCGCCCTCGAGCTCCTTGAGCTTCTGGGTGACGGCGCGCAGCACGTTGGTGTTCAGGCCGCCGCACAGGCCCTTGTCCGTCGTGACGACCACGAAGCCGGCCACCTTGGCCGCTTCGGGGTCGGCCTTGATGAACGCGTGGGTGTACTCGGGATTCGCCTGCGCGAGGTGGCTGGTGATGGTGCGCACCTTCTCGGCGTAGGGCCGGGCCGAGCGCATGCGGTCCTGCGCCTTGCGCATCTTCGAAGCCGCGACCATTTCCATGGCCTTGGTGATCTTCTTGGTGTTCTCGACGCTCTTGATCTTGCCGCGGATTTCCTTGCCGGCTGCCATGCAGAGCTCCTTTCAGATGAGAGTCGCTACGGGGCCTCGCGCGTCCTGCGAAAGGCCCCAGGCAGATCAGGCGAAGGTCTTCTTGAACGCGGCGATCGCGCCCGACAGCTCTTCCTCGGCGGCCTTGTCCATCGCCTTGTCCTGCTCGAGCTTGGCGAGCAGCGCGGCGTGGCTGGTCTTGAGGAACTGATGCAGGCCCGATTCGAACGCGAGCACCTTCTTGACGTCGACGTCGTCGAGGAAGCCCTTGTTCACGGCGAACAGCGACGCGGCCATCAGGCTGATGGGCAGCGGCGAGTACTGCGGCTGCTTGAGCAGTTCGGTCACGCGCGCGCCGCGGTCCAGCTGCTTGCGGGTCGCGTCGTCGAGGTCGGAGGCGAACTGCGCGAACGCGGCCAGCTCGCGGTACTGCGCGAGGTCGGTGCGGATGCCGCCCGACAGGCTCTTGATCAGCTTGGTCTGCGCGGCACCGCCCACGCGCGACACCGAGATGCCGGCGTTGATCGCGGGACGCACGCCGGCGTTGAACAGGTTGGTCTCGAGGAAGATCTGGCCGTCGGTGATCGAGATCACGTTGGTCGGCACGAACGCGGACACGTCGCCGGCCTGCGTCTCGATGATCGGCAGCGCGGTCAGCGAGCCGGTCTTGCCCTTCACTTCACCCTTGGTGAACGCCTCGACGTACTCGGCGTTCACGCGCGCGGCGCGCTCGAGCAGGCGGCTGTGCAGGTAGAACACGTCGCCGGGATAGGCTTCGCGGCCCGGCGGGCGGCGCAGCAGCAGCGAGATCTGGCGGTAGGCGACGGCCTGCTTGGACAGGTCGTCATAGATGATCAGCGCGTCCTGGCCGCGGTCGCGGAAGTACTCGCCCATCGTGCAGCCGGAGTAGGCCGACACGTACTGCATCGCGGCCGACTCGGAAGCCGAGGCGGCGACGACGATGGTGTAGTCCATCGCGCCGTTGGCCTCGAGCGCACGCACCACGTTCTTGATCGACGACGCCTTCTGGCCGATGGCGACGTAGACGCAGAACATGTTCTGGCCCTTCTGGCTGATGATCGTGTCGACCGCCACCGCCGTCTTGCCGGTCTGGCGGTCGCCGATGATCAGCTCGCGCTGGCCGCGGCCCACGGGCACCATCGAGTCGATCGACTTCAGGCCGGTCTGCACCGGCTGGTCCACCGACTTGCGCGCGATCACGCCCGGCGCGACCTTCTCGATCACGTCGGTCATCTTGGCGTTGATCGGGCCCTTGCCGTCGATCGGCTGGCCCAGCGCGTTGACGACACGGCCGACCAGCTCGGGGCCGACCGGCACTTCCAGGATGCGGCCGGTGCACTTGACCGTGTCGCCTTCGGAGATGTGCTCGTATTCGCCCAGGATCACCGCGCCGACGGAGTCGCGCTCGAGGTTGAGCGCGAGGCCGAAGGTCGGCTGGCCGCTCTTGTCCGCGGGGAACTCGAGCATCTCGCCGGCCATCACGTCCGACAGGCCGTGGACGCGGCAGATGCCGTCGGTCACCGAGATCACGGTGCCTTGGTTGCGGATGTCCGCGCCGGCGCCGAGGCCCTCGATGCGGCTCTTGATCAGTTCGGAAATTTCAGCGGGATTCAGTTGCATCGCTTGCTCCCAGTCGCTCGGACCGTGCCGCGCACAGCGCAGCGGGATGATTCTTGGCTCGTCGTCGGCTTGGTCGTCAGGCCGTCAGCGCGACCTTCATGCGTTCGAGGCGGGCCTTGACCGAGGTGTCGAGCACCTCGTCGCCGACCACGACGCGCACGCCGCCGATCAGCGAAGGCTCGGTCTCGACCGTGATCGCGAGCTTGCGGCCGAAGCGCTTCTCGAGCGTGGCGCTCAGCTCGGCGAGCTGGGCGGCCTCGATCGGGAAGGCGCTGTAGACCGTGGCGTCGGCAACGCCCGAGCCGGCATTGACCAGCGCGTGCGCCTGCGCGGCGATCTCGGGCAGCGCCTCGAGGCGGCCGTTCTCGATCACGGCGTCGAGCAGATTGCGCACGCCGGCGGCCGGGCTCACCTTGGCCACCGAGACCAGCAGCTCGGCCACCTGGGCCGCCTGGGCCTTCGGGTGGTTGGCGAACTGCAGCAGCTGCGCGTCGGCGGCAACGGCGGCCAGCGCCTGCACCTGGGCGACCCAGGCAGCGGCTTCAGCCTTCGGGGCCGCCTCGACCAGCGCCTCGGCGTAGGGACGTGCGATCGTTGCCAGCTCGGCCATGTCAGAGCTCCGTCTTCAGGCGCGTCAGCAGCTCGGCGTGGACGCCGGCATTGACTTCCTTGCGCAGGATCTGCTCGGCGCCCTTCACGGCCAGCGCGGCGACTTGCTCGCGCAGCGCCTCGCGGGCCTGCACCGTCTGCTGCTCGGCTTCGGCCTTCGCGGCGGCGACGATCTTGGCCGCCTCGTCCTCGGCGCGCTTCTTGGCCTCGTCGATGATGGCCTGGGCGCGCTTCTCGGCGTCGGCGATGCGCTTGGCGTTCTCGTCGCGCGTGGCGGCGAGCTGCTCGTCGACACGCTTGTTCGCGTTCGCGAGTTCAGCCTTGGCGCGATCGGCGGCGGCCAGGCCGTCGGCGATCTTCTGAGCCCGCTCGTCCAGCGCCTTGGTGATCGGCGGCCAGATGAAGCGCATGGTGAACCACACGAGGACCGCGAAGACGATCGCCTGCAGGAACAGGGTTGAGTTGATGTTCACTTAGACGATCCTTTCGGTCGTGAAAGGGTCGAGGCGAATCAGGCCAGGACGAACGGGTTCGCGAAGGCGAACAGCAGCGCGATGGCCACGCCGATCAGGAACGCGGCGTCGATCAGACCGGCCAGGATGAACATCTTGGTCTGCAGCTCGTTCATCAGCTCCGGCTGGCGAGCCGACGACTCCAGGAACTTGCCGCCCATCAGCGCGATGCCGATCGACGCGCCGATGGCGCCCAGACCGACGATCAGACCGCAAGCCAGCGCGACGAGGCCGAGGATGTTTTCCATGTTTGCTCCTAGCAGGAAGAAAGGTTGGTTTGGGGAAAAGAAAACGAGGGAACGGGGTGCCGGGATCAGTGCGCGTCGTGCGCCTGGCCGGTGTAGATCAGCGTCAGCATCATGAAGATGAACGCCTGCAGCGTGATGATCAGGATGTGGAACAGCGTCCACACCGTGCCGGCCACCACGTGACCGAAGCCGAGCCAGAAGCCGCCCGACAGCGGATTGAAGTTCCAGGCCCAGATGCCGCCCATCAGGGCGATGAGCATGAACACGAGCTCGCCGGCGAACATGTTGCCGAACAGTCGCATGCCGTGAGAGACCGTCTTCGCGAGGAATTCGATCATCTGCATCAGGAAGTTGAACGGCCACAGCAGCGGGTGCGCGCCGAACGGAGCACTGATCAGTTCGTGGCCCCAGCCGCCCAGGCCCTTGATCTTGATGTTGTAGAACAGGCACAGCACCAGCACCGAGCACGACAGGCCCAGCGTGGTCGACAGGTCGGCCGTCGGCACGACGCGCATGTAGTCCTTGAAGCCCAGCGCGGGGCCGGCCGCATGCCAGATGCCCGGCAGCAGGTCCACCGGCAGCATGTCCATGAAGTTCATCAGGAAGATCCAGACGAACACGGTCAGCGCCAGCGGCGAAACGAGCTTGCGGCTCTTGGCGTTGTGGATCACGCCCTTGGCCTGGTTCTCGACCATCTCGGCGAGGATCTCCACCGCGGCCTGGAAACGGCCCGGCACGCCGGAGGTGGCGCGGCGCGCGGCGCGCCACATCAGGAAGCAGCCCAGGGCGCCGAGGATGATCGAATAGAACAGCGAGTCCAGGTTGAACACGCCGAAGTCGACGATCGAATGCTGCGTGACGCTCTGGAAGGAGAAGTCCTTCTGGAGGTGATGCAGGTGGTGCTGGATGTACTCGCTGGCGGTCGGGGCGTGTGCGTCGGCGGCCATGTTCGGGTCTCGTTCGTCTCAACCGTTGTTTTTCACGCGGCCCTGCCAGCGCAGAGCCCACCAATTCACTTGCAGGCACGCGATCAGCGTGGCCAGCATCGCCGGCCAGTGCAGCCCCCGCGCACCCAGCGCCAACCCCAGCAACAGGGTCAGCGCCAAGAAGATCTTCACAGCCTCCCAGACCCAGAAGCCGGCGAGGATCGCGCCGGCCGAGGCCCCGGACAGCCGGGCCATGCCGCGAGCCATCAAGGCTCCCGGCAGCACCACGACGGCCGCGCCCGCAAGCGCCGACCAGGCTGCCTCGCCACGCCCCACCAGCAGCCACGCGAGCGCAGCGCCGATCAGGCCGACCACGGCTTGCGCCGCGACCACCCGCCAGGGCGAGACCTGCGGGTTCGCCGCCCGCCAAGCCTGCGCCTCGTGGGCAGTCAGGGGCTTGAAAGGCAGCTCGCTGTCCGCAGCTTCATCATCCTCGCGTGGCGCTCTCGGTTGGGCGGGCATCGCGAATCAGGTCCGGCGGCGGCAAAGCCTCGGGATTGTACGTGATTACCCGCAGCGCCCAGCCAGGGCCGCCGCGGGTGCTGTTGCGCGCCTCAGCCAGTTGACTCGCGTCGGCATTGACGCCGGACGCGTTCGCTATGTAGACGTCAATAGGCGTGCGTGCCGGCCGCGAGCGAATGCACCAGAGCGGGGTCGGTGCCCTGCAAGGCCGCGAGCGCCTTCTGTGCAGCGTTGACGAGCAGGCCCAGATCGGAGCCGAGGCCGACGAAGTCAAAGCCCGCCGCGCGTGCCTGCGCGGCCAGCTCGGCCGTCGCGGCCAGCGTGCCGATCGGCTTGCCGATCGCCCGCGCGCGGGCCGCCGCATCGCCCAGCGCCGCGCGCACGTCGGCATGCGAGCTCTCGCCCAGATGGCCCATGCTGGCCGCCAGGTCGGCCGGGCCGATGAACAGCGCGTCGATGCCGTCGACGTCGGCGATCTCCTCGAGCCGGGTCAGCGCCAGCGCCGATTCGAGCTGGACGATCAGCGCGATGCCCGCATCGGCTTCCTTGATCCGCTCGTGCTGGGTGCCGAAGCGCGTCGCGCGGCTCATGCCGGAGACGCCGCGCACGCCGGCTGGCGGATAGCGTGTCGCAGCCACCGCGCGCCGCGCCTCGGCGGCGTCCTGCACGAAGGGAACCATCACCGTGGTCGCCCCGGCGTCGAGCACGCGCTTGAAGTCGACCGGCTCGTTCCACGGCACGCGCACGATCGGCACCGTCTTGGTCGAGGCCATTGCCTGCAGCACCGCGACGACGCCCGGCAGCTCGAGCGGCGAGTGCTCCATGTCGATCACTGCCCAGTCGAAGCCGGCACAGCCGATGGCCTCGGCGACCATCGGGCTGGCCGACATGATCCAGGTGCCCAGCGGAACGCGCTGGTGCGGCACGCGATGGACCTCGCTGACGCGGTGGGTCAGCGGGTGCAGCAGCTGGCGGAATGCGTTCATCGTCGCGGCTCCTCGATACAGGCGCGACGCGATCGGCCTTTCAGTACTTGGTCGTCGGGCCGTCCAGCGACACGCGCAGGTAGTGTGCGCCCGGAATCGGGTTGAAGTAATAGGGCTCGGTCTCCTCGAAGCCGAGCGAGGCGTAGAGCTCGCGCGCCGCTTCCATGTCGTCGAGCGTGTCGAGCAGCATGTGCGAGTAGCCGGCCTGGCGCGCCAGGTCGATCAGCGTCTCGGCCAGCTGGCGCCCGAGGCCGAAGCGGCGAAACGCCCGGCGCACGTAAAGGCGCTTCATCTCGCAGGCATTGGGCAGGTCGGCATCGGGCAGTGGGCGCATCGCGCCGCAGCCGGCCAGCGCGCCGTCGCACCAGGCCAGCAGCAGCGCGCCGCGCGGTGCGGCATAGGCACCGGGCAGCTCGGCCAGTTCGGTCTCGAAACCCTGGAAGCACAGGTCGACGCCCAGCGCGTCGGCGTACTCGCGAAACAGCTCGCGCGCCGCATCGAGGTCGGCAGGATCTTCGGGAGCGCGAAGGAGGATCTCGGGGGTGTCCATGCAGGGGCACGACGCTGCGTGCAGGCGGCCGCAGCCGCCTTTATACCGGCGATGCGAACCCGAGCACGACGCGCCGCGTCATCGCCGACTTCTTCTCGATCTTGGTCACCACGACGTCGCCGACCTCGCTGGTGTTGCCGACATGCGTGCCGCCGCAGGGCTGGAGGTCGACGCCTTCGACCTCCAGCAGCCGCACGCGGCCGCTGCCGCGCGGCGGCTGCACGCTCATGCTGCGCACCAGCTGCGGGTTGGCATCCAGTTCGGCGTCGCTGATCCAGCGATGTCGCACCGCGTGCGCCTCGGCGACCAGGCGCGCGATGCCGGCGCTCAGCGCCTCCTTGTCGAGCGGCTCGGCGGTGTGGAAGTCCAGCCGCGCGTAGCCGGCGGTGATCGAGCAGCCGTCGACGGGATGCGGCACCAGCGCGCACAGCAGGTGCGTCGCGGTGTGGAAGCGCATGTGCGCGCGACGGCGCTCGGCATCGATCTCGGCGCTCAACGCGAGCGGCAGCGCCGCGGCCAGTTCGGCAAGCAGCGCCTCCTGGCCGGCAGCCGGCACATGCAGCAGCCGCGGCGGGTTCGCTTCGTCGCCGCGCGACTTGCGCGTGTCGGCGATCGCGATCGCGCGGCCGTCGGCCAGCAGCAGGCGGCCGCCATCGCCGGCCTGGCCGCCGCCTTGCGGATAGAACACCGTGCGGTCGAGCACCAGCCCCTCGGGCAGGATCTCGACCAGGCGGGCCTCGCAGCGCAGCAGCGTCGCATCCTCGCGAAACAGTTCTTCGGTAGCGCTCATGATAGGCAGCGTAGCGTGACGAGGCCGGCAGGGCACTGCAACGACGCGACCAGCCCCTCGGCGCCGGCCTCGAAGCCGACGAGCGCGACGCCGGCGGCCGGCAGCGCATCCCAGGGATGGACCGCGCCCCATTCGATCAGCGTCGGCAGCGGCAGGTCGCGCGCGCCGTCGTGGCGCACCGCGATGCGCCAGCGCAGCAGGCCGTTCGGCGTCTCGCGCGACGCCGCGAGGATGCGCCCGCCATCGTGGCCGGCGCGCGCCCGTTCGGCCAGCGCCGCCTCGAGGTCCGGCGTGCGCGCGACCCAGTGCACGAGCTGCGGCCCGTACTCGCGCAGGCGCGACTGCAGGCACTCGTCGTCGAGATCGAACCAGCGCGCCCGCCCCGGCGGCGGCGCCTCGGGGTCGATCGCGATGATCTCCAGGTAGGCGCGCGGCCAGGTCTCGCCGTCGAGCCGCAGCAGGCGGTTGTGCGTGCTCATCAGGGCGTGTCGGCCGCCGGCGGCAGGCGTCACGCCCAGCACCGCCTCGCACCACGCCACGCCGTCGGCCAGCGTGGGCGCGGCGACGACGAGGTGGTCGAGCTCGAGCATCGGCATCACGGCGGCGTCACAGCAGCATCACAGCGTCAGCGTGCCCTCGATGCAGCGCACGCAATCGCCGCCGATCCAGAGGTCCTCGCCGTCGCGGTCCACGTGCACGCGCCCCGCGCGGCCCATCGCCGTGCCCTGGCTCGCGACATAGCTCGACGGCGCGCGCCCGCTGCCGACCAGCCACTGCGCCAGGCCGGCGTTGAGGCTGCCGGTCACCGGATCCTCCGGGATGCCGAGCGACGGCACGAAGGCGCGCACCTCGAAGGCGCAGCGCTCGCCGTTCACGCCCTCGGCCGGCCACGGCGCGACGACGCCGACCTCGAGCGGCTTCATCGCCTCGAAGTCGGGCGCCAGCGCGAGCACCTCGTCGCGCGAGCCGAGCATCACCGCGAGCCAGCCCGGGCCGTTGTCGACCCAGGCCGCCGCGCGGATCGCCTGCGGCTCGATGCACAGCGCGCGCGCCACCTTGGCCAGCGTTTCGGCATCGATGTCACCGCTGCGCTTGAGCGGCGGCGCGGCGAACGCGAGCCGCGCGCCGTCGCGTCGCACGCGCACCAGGCCGACGCCGCACTCCTGAACGACCACCTCGCCCTTCGGCTGGCCGCCCGCGGCCAGCCATGCGTGGCAGCTGCCCAGCGTCGGGTGGCCGGCGAACGGAAGTTCGCGCTCGGGCGTGAAGATACGCAGCCGGTAGTCGGCCTTCGGGTCGGTCGGCGGCAGCAGGAAGGTCGTCTCGCTGAGGTTGGTCCAGCGCGCGTAGGCGGCCATCTGCGCGTCGCTCAGGCCCTGGGCGTCGTGCACGACGGCGACCGGATTGCCGGTCAGCGCGGTCGCGGTGAAGACGTCGACGACAGTGGTGCGGTGTTGGCTCATGGCTTTGGGGTCTCGATCAGGCGGCGCGCTTGACCACATCGCCCAGCGTCTGCGCCAGCGCGGCGATGCCGGCCTCGATCTGCTGCGGCGACACGGTCACGAACGACAGGCGCAGCGTGTTCGCGCGCGCAGCGCCCGGGAAGAACGGCGCGCCGGGCACGAAGGCCACGCCGCGCTCGACGGCCTTGGGCAGCAGCGCCATCGCGTCGATGTCGGCCGGCAGCTCGAGCCAGAAGAACATGCCGCCGCGCGGCTGCGTCCACTGCGCCAGGCCGCCGAGGTGCTTGCCGAGCGCGGCCTGCATCGCGTCGCGCTGGAGCTTGTAGCGCGCGCGGATGGTCGGGATGTGGCGCTCGAGGAAGCCGTTCTCGATCACCGCATGCACCACGCGCTGGTTGAACGACGGCGTGTGCAGGTCGGCCGCCTGCTTGGCCTGCAGCAGCTTGGCATACAGCGCCTGCGGCGCGAGCACGAAGCCCAGACGCAGACCGGGCGCCAACACCTTGGAGAAGCTGCCGAGGTAGACCGCGGCATCGGCCGCGGCGCGCGCGGCCAGCGGTGCCGGCGGCGGCGCGTCGTACCAGAGCTCCCCGTAGGGGTTGTCTTCGACCAGCGGCACGCCGGCTTCGGCCGCGGCGGCGACGATGGCATCGCGCCGCGCATCGCCGACGCAGCGGCCGCTCGGGTTCTGGAAGTTGGGCAGCAGGTAGGCGAAGCGCGCACCGCGCGCGGCCGCGAAGGCCTCCGGACGCGCGCCCTCGTCGTCGCCGGCCAGCGCCTCGACCGCCGGCTCGTAGGGCGCGAAGGCCTGCAGCGCACCGAGGTAGGTGGGCGATTCGACCGCGACGCGCGAGCCGGCGTCGATCATCACCTTGCCGACCAGATCGAGCCCTTGCTGCGAGCCGGTGGTGATCAGCACGCGCTGCGCGTCGGCGTGCGCGATGCCTTGCGCCTGGAGCTGTTGCGCCACCCACTCGCGCAGCGGGCCGAAGCCTTCGCTGGCGGCGTACTGCAGCGCCTCGCGCGGCGTGTCGCGCAGCACGCGCGCGCTGGCGTCGCGCAGCACCTCGATCGGAAAGGTGTCGGGCGAGGGCAGGCCGCCGGCCAGCGAGATCACGCCGGGCTGTTCGGTCAGCTTGAGGATCTCGCGGATCACCGAGGGGTTCATCCGCTGCGCACGCTGCGCGAGGGTCCAGTTCGTCATGGCATTCACTTCACGTCAGAGGTCTTTTGAACCGCCGTCCTTGCCTGCGCGTGTGCGCAGGGCCGAAAGCCGGCGGCGGCAGTTTCGCAGGATCCCGCGGGCGCGGGCACGGGCACGGGCCGACGTCAGCGCCGCGCGGCGCCGACCGGCATGCGCCGGCCGATCCACACGACGAGGCCGACCGCCAGCGCGAAGCCCAGCGTCGCACCGTCGATCGACTCGCCCAGCAGCGGCACCGCGACCAGCATCGAGATGAAGGGCTGCAGCGCCTGCACCTGGCTCACGCGCAGCGTGCCGCCGAGCGCCAGCGCGCGGTACCAGGCGAAGAAGCCCAGCCACATCGAGACGACGGCCACGTAGGCGAAGCCGGCCCAGGCCAACGCGCGCACCTCGGCCCAGGCGATCGGCGAGTGCCACGCCGCCCAGGCCGCCAGCGGCAGCGTGACGGGCAGCGCCATCACCAGCACCCAGCCGATCACGCGCTCGGGCGACATCTGCTGCGACAGCCGCGCGCCCTGCACATAGCCGATCGCCGCGCTGGCCATCGCGAACAGCAGCCAGCCGTCCGCCGCGCGCCAGTGGCCGCCGCCGCGCACGACCGCGTAGGCCACGACCAGCGCCGCCGCCAGCGCACCGCAAGCCCAGAAGCCGCGCGACGCACGCTGGCGCAGCAGCAGCGCGCCGACCACCGCGGTCGCCAGCGGCAGCACGCCGGTGACCACCGAGGCATGCACCGCTTCGACCTCGCGCAGCGCCAGCGCGAGGCCGAGCGGGAAGCCGAACACCACGCCCGCCAGCGTCACCATCAGCGCACCGCGCGCCTCGCGCGGCGGGCGCGGCGCCCGCGTGAGCAGGAGCGTCAGCGCGGCCAGCAGGCCGGCCACCGCGGCGCGGCCGGCGGTCACGAACAGCGGCGACAGCTGCGGCGCGGCGGCGTCGCCGACCGCCAGCCGGGTCGCGACCGGCGTCACCGCAAACAGCGCGACGCCGAGCAGGCCGAGCGCCAGGCCGCGGCGCACCCGCGCGCGCTCCTTTGCGGCCGCATCGGCCCGGCCAATCGGGGAATCGGCAGCAGCGGGGAAGGGAAGCGTCGACATGCGGCCCAGTCTAGGAGCGATGACCGATACAGATGCAGTACAGTTCACCGGCTCAGCCAACATGCTGTACCGGTCGCCCCGCCGGTACAGCCCGACCGCCATGCAGCCCACCCCCGCTCCGCTGACCCGCGACGCCGGACGCACGCTGACCGAGCAGCTGGCGCTGCGCTATGCCGATCGCATCCGCCAGCGGCTGCTCGCGCCGGGCGCGCGCCTGCCGTCGGTGCGCGAGTGCGCCCGCCACCACGGCGTGAGCCCGCACACGGTGGTGGCCGCCTACGACCAGCTGCTGGCGCAGGGCCTGATCGAGGCGCGCCAGCAGCGCGGCTACTTCGTGCGCACACCGGCCGCGGCGGCCGCGCCGCGGCCGGGCGCGGTGGCCGATGTCTCGCCGGCCGAGCGCCTGGCGGCGCCGCTGAACGCCGCGGCGCTGATCCGCGGCATGTTCCATCGCGAGAGCGCGCGCCCGGCGCCCGGACTCGGCGCCTTGCCACCCGACTGGCTCGACCTGCCGGCGCTCGCCGCCGCGCTGCGCCGCGTGAGCCTGGGCGACCGGCTCGCGCCGCTGGCGCTGCAGTACGGCGAGCCGGCCGGCGACATGCGCCTGCGCGCGGCGCTGTCGGTTCGGCTGGCCGAGGTCGGCATCGCCGCGCCGCCGGCGCAGATCGTCACGACGGTCGGCGCGACGCACGCGGTCGACGTGGTCTCGCGCACCCTGCTCGCGCCGGGCGACGCGGTGCTGGTCGACGAGCCCGGCTGGGCGGTCGAGTTCGCGCGGCTCGAGCGCATGGGCATGCGCATCCTGCCGGTGCCGCGCGGCATCGACGGCCCCGATCTCGAGGCGATGCGCGCGCTGGTGGCGGCGCACCGTCCGCGCCTTTACATCACAGTCTCGGTGCTGCACAACCCGACCGGTCTGAGCCTCGCGGCCGCGCATGCGCACCAGGTGTTGCGCCTGGCCGAGCAGGCCGACTTCCACATCGTCGAGGACGACACCTACACCTGGCTCGCCAGCGCGCATTCGCCGCGCCTGTCGGCGCTCGACGGACTGGGGCGCACGATCTACGTCTCGGGCTTCTCGAAGATCCTCGCGCCCAACTGGCGCATCGGCTTCATCGCCGCATCGCCGGCGCTGGTCGACCGCTTCATCGACACCAAGCTGTTGTCGACGCTGACGACGCCGGCCCTGCTGGAGCAGGCGATCGGCGTGACGCTCGAGCAAGGCTTGCTGCGCCGCCACGTCGAGCGCGTGCGCACGCGGCTCGACGCGGCACGCGCACGCAGCGTCGCGCTCGCCGAAGCCGCCGGTTGCGCGCCCGTCACGCCGCCGCGCGGCCTGTTCGCGTGGGTCGACACCGGGGTCGACACCGACCGGCTCGCGCAGTCGCTGCTCGACGCCGGCTGGCTGATCGCGCCGGGCTCGCTGTTCCACGCCAGCCACCGGCCGAGCACGCTGATGCGCATCAACGTCGCGACGTCGCAGGACGCGGCGTTCTGGAAGGCGCTGGACGCGGCGCGCAGGGGGCTGCGGCGACGGTAAGCCGCGCGGCTGGCGCAATCGCACGCCAGCGGCGACACTGAATGCGCCAGCCCCCGTGCGTCGGGGGCCCGGCCGAGCCCCCGCGCCGCCTAGAGTCCCGAGAGCAGTCATCAGGGAGAGCATGGACGAGCCGACCCAGCCGATGGGTGCGCCCGAGTTGTGGCGCGTCAGTACCTATTTGCGGGCGCAGCGCGAAACCGACGCGCAGCGCGGCGCGGGCGCGCCGGTGCGCGACTCGCGCTTCGCCTCGCTGACGCCCTCGCTGCTGGCCGACCTCGATCGTTTCGTCGACGAGCCCGGCGGCCCCGAGCTGCTGGAGGTGATGGCCGCGTGCCTGCGCCACTCCCAGAACCTGGCGCTGCACGTCAAGCGCGGCGAGCACGTGCTGCCGCTGACGGTGTTTCCGCGCGAGCGCGTGTTCCACTGCCCGATCCCGCTGTCGGATCTGCTCGAGTCGCGCTTCGACGAGCTGCACCTGCTGCAGTGCGAGGCCGCGGTGATGCGTCCGCCCGGTGACGAGAACCAGGCCTTGGCCGCGCCGGCAGCGAACTGCCATCCGGTCGGGCCGCTTTTGTGGCAGCTGGCCTTGCGCGGCCCGCGCATGGTGCCGCTGCCCGAGATCGCCGGTCCTGCGGTCTACCGCGTGACGCCGGACCTGGCGCTGCCGGCCACGCTGCGCGGCGCGCTCGGTCCGGCGGTGCAACGGCTGCGCGAGGAGCCGGTGTCGCTGCGCGCGCTGTCGAACTGGCCCGGCATGGACCGCGAGCGCGCGACGCGGCTGCTCAACGCGCTGTACCTGCAGTCGGGCCTGATCGTGAGCCGCGCCCATCCGGCCGCGGGCCACGACTCGTGGTTCGGCATGCTGACCGATTGGTAGCTCAGGTGAGCACCGACAGCGCTTCCCAGCGCTCGAGCAGCTCCATCAGCTCGCGCTCGATCGCCTCGTAGCGCGCCTGCACCTCGGCCACGCGCTGCGGCGTGTCGGTGTACAGCGCGCTGCCCGAAAGCATCTCGCCGAGATCGCGCTGCTCGGCTTCGAGCGCCTCGATGCGCGCGGGCAGCGCCTCGAGTTCGCGCTGTTCCTTGAAGCTGAGCTTGCCGCGCCTGGCCGGCGCCGCGGGTGCCGGCGCAGGCGCACGCTTGGCCGGCGGCGCCTGGGCCGCGTCGCGCTGCGCCTGAAGCGCACGGGCGCGCTCGGACTGCACGAGCCAGTCCTCGACCGTGCCTTCGTATTCGCGCCAGCGGCCCTCGCCCTCGCTGACGATGGTGCTGGTGACCACGTTGTCGACGAAGCGGCGGTCGTGGCTGACGAGGAAGACGGTGCCGGCGTAGGTCTGCAGCAGCTCCTCGAGCAGCTCGAGCGTCTCGATGTCGAGGTCGTTGGTCGGCTCGTCGAGCACCAGCACGTTGGCCGGCTTGGCGAACAGGCGCGCGAGCAGCAGGCGGTTGCGCTCGCCGCCGGAGAGGCTTCGCACCGGCGAGTTCGCGCGCGCCGGCGCGAACAGGAAGTCGCCGAGGTAGCTCATCACATGCTTGCGTTGGCCAGCGATCTCGACCCATTCGCTGCCCGGGCTGATGGTGTCGGCCAGCGTGGCGTCGAGGTTGAGCGCCTCGCGCATCTGGTCGAAGTAGGCGACTTGCAGGTTGGTGCCGGTGCGCACGGTGCCCGCGTCGGGCGCGAGCGTGCCGAGAATGAGTTTCAGCAGCGTGGTCTTGCCGGCGCCGTTGGGCCCGAGGATGCCGACCTTGTCGCCGCGCAGGATCGTCGCGCTGAAGTCGCGCACGATCGGGCGCCCGCCATAGGCCTTGGACACGTTCTCCAGCTCGGCGACGATCTTGCCGCTGCGCGCGCCGGCGTCGACCTCGAGCCGGGCGCGGCCGAGCGTCTCGCGCCGCGCCGCGCGCGCCTCGCGCAAGGCCTCGAGCCGCTTGACGCGCGCGACGCTGCGCGTGCGCCGCGCCTCCACGCCCTGGCGCACCCAGACCTCTTCCTGCGCCAGCAGCTTGTCGGCGCGCGCGAAGGCCAGCGCCTCGTCGGCCAGCTCGCGCTGCTTGGTAGCCTCGTAGGCACTGAAGCTGCCGGGGTAGCTGCGCAGCACGCCGCGGTCGAGCTCGATGATGCGCGTGGCCACCGCGTCGAGGAAGGCGCGGTCGTGGGTGATCAGCAGCACGCTGCCGCGAAAGGCCTTGAGCAGTTCCTCGAGCCAGCGGATCGCGTCGAGGTCGAGGTGGTTGGTCGGCTCGTCGAGCAGCAGCACGTCGGGCGCGGCGACCAGGGCCTGGGCGAGCGCGACGCGCTTCTTCATGCCGCCGGACAGCGGGCCGACCTTGGCGTCGGCGGCCAGGCCCAGCCGCGCCAGGGTCTCGGTGACGCGCTGCTCCCAGGTCCAGCCGTCGAGCGCCTCGATGCGCGTTTGCAGCGCGTCGAGGTCGTCGCCGGGCGCATGGGCCTCGTAGCGCGCGCGCAGCGCCTTGGCCTCGGCGAGGCCGACGCTGACGGCGTCGAACACCGTCGCTTCGGCGTCGAGCTGCGGCTCTTGCGCCACCAGCGCGAGCCTCAGGCCCTGTTGCAGCTGCAGCGTGCCATCGTCGGGCTTCTCGAGCCCGGCAATGATCTTCAGCAGCGACGACTTGCCGGTGCCGTTGCGGCCGATCAGGCCGACGCGCTCGCCGGCTTCGAGGGAGAAGGATGCGCCGTCGAGCAGCGCGACGTGGCCGAACGCGAGATGCGCGTCGGAAAGGGTCAGCAGGGCCATGGGCGCGATTGTCCCGCGCCCTGGCGTGCCGCTACTCGGCCGTGGTCGGATCGATCGTCGCGCGCACGCGCGAGATGCGGCTGGCCGGAAAGCCGCTGAGCTCGGCATGGCGCTGCACGGTGGCCTCGTCCGGCGCGATGTACAGGCAGTACAGGCGATCGGCGGTCACGTAGCTGTGCAGCCACTGGATCTCCGAACCCATTTCGCGCAGCACCTCGGCCGACTTGCGCGAAGCCTCGCGCAGCTCGACAGCGTTCAGGGCACCGGCGCCCGGCATGTCGCGCTCGATCAGGTACTTGGGCATGGCAAGCCTCCTGCGCATCAGCAAGAAGCCGGCACAGTACGCCGATCGCGCAGATCAGGCCAGCGCCTGCTCCAGCGCGTCGATGAAGCGGTGCGCGACGTCCCAGCCGGTCTGCTGCGTGATCTCCTGGAAGCAGGTCGGGCTGGTGACGTTGATCTCGGTCAGGCAGTCGCCAATGACATCGAGCCCCACCAGCAGCAGGCCGCGCGCGGCGAGCACGGGGCCGAGCGCCTCGGCGATCTCGCGGTCGCGCCTGGTGAGCGGCTGCGCGACGCCGCGGCCGCCCGCCGCGAGGTTGCCGCGCACCTCGCCGCCTTGCGGAATGCGCGCCAGCGAATACGGCACCGGCTCGCCGCCGATCACGAGGATGCGCTTGTCGCCCTTGTCGATCTCAGGCAGGAAGCGCTGCACCATCAGGGTACTGCTGCCGAAGCGGTTGAGCGTCTCGATGATGGAGCCGAGGTTGAGGCCGTCTTCGCGCACGCGGAAGATGCCCATGCCGCCCATGCCGTCGAGCGGCTTGAGGATCACGTCGCGATGCTCGGCATGGAAGGCGCGCACGTCGGCGGCGTCGCGCGTGACGAGCGTCGGCGAGATGAACTCGGGAAACTCCAGGATCGCGAGCTTCTCGGGATGGTCGCGCAGCGCTCGCGCGCGGTTGAACACGCGCGCGCCCTCGCGCTCGGCCTGCTCGAGCAGGTGGGTCGCGTAGAAGTACTCGCTGTCGAAGGGCGGGTCCTTGCGCATCAGCACCGCGTCGACGTCTGCCAGCGCCACCGCCTGCGGCTCGCCGGCGCGGTACCAGTCGTGCACGTCATGGCCGGGGCGGCCGGTGTGGCCGGTCAGCACGATCTCGCGCGCGGTCGCGCTGACGCGCCCGCCGCGCAGCCAGCGCAGGTCGCGCTGCTCGCAGGCGAGCAGCGCGTGGCCGCGCGCGGCGGCCTCGCGCATCATCGCGAAGGTCGAGTCCTTGTAGGTCTTGAAGCCGTCCAGCGGATCGGCGACGAACAGCAGTTTCTTGCTCATGCGCGTGCACCCCATCGAGGCCGCCACTGTTGCACAACCAGCGCGATCGCGCCGGCGACCACACCCCAGAACGCCGCGCCGATGCCGGCGATCGTCACGCCCGACAGCGTGACGAGAAAGGTGATCAGTGCGCTCTCGCGGTGTGCGTCGTCCTTGAGCGCCATCGCGAGCGCGGCGCCGATCGTGCCCAGCAGCGCCAGCCCGGCGATCGCCACCACCAGCTCGCGCGGAAAGGCGCTCAGCACGCCGGTGACCGCGGCACCGAACAGGCCGATCACGCAGTAGATCGCGCCGCACACCGCGGCAGCGGTGTAGCGCCGCGCCGGGTCGGCGTGCGCCTCGCGGCCCATGCAGATCGCCGCGGTGATCGCCGACAGGTTGAGCGCAAACGCGCCGAACGGTGCGAGCACCAGCGTCGCGAGCCCGGTGATCGTGATGAGGCGCGAGACGGGCATCTCGTAGCCCGAGCCGCGGATTGCCGCGACGCCGGGCAGGTTCTGCGAGGCCATCGTCACGACGAACAGCGGCAGCGAAAGGCTCACGACCGCGGCGAACGAGAAGCGCGGCATCGTGAACACCGGCTCGGCGAGCTTCCACTCGATCACCTCGGTGCGCAGCTGGCCCTGCGAGGCGACGAAGGCGATCGCCAGCAGCAGCACCACCGGCACCGCATAGCGCGGCCAGAGGCGCCGGCCGACGAGGTAGGCCGCGAGCATGCCGGTGACCAGCGGCAGCGCGCTCTTGGCAGCGCCGAACGCGTCGATGCCGAAGCGCGCGAGCACGCCGGCCAGCAGCGCCGAGGCGATCGCCATGGGGATGCGGTTCATCACGCGCTCGAACCAGCCGGTGGCGCCGGCCAGCGTGATCAGCGCGCCGCAGACGAGGAAGGCCCCCACGGCATCGGCCATCGTGTAGCCGGCGCCCGCGGTCGCCAGCACCGCGGCGCCCGGCGTCGACCAGGCCACCATCACCGGTTTGCGCCACCACAGCGCTGGCAGCAATGTGCACAAGCCCATGCCCAGGCCCAGCGCCCACATCCACGAGCTGATCTGCGCGGGCGTCGCGCCGAAGGCCTGCGCGGCCTGGAACACGATGGCCACCGAACTGGTGAAACCCACCAGCACGGCGACGAAGCCGGCGGTGGCGGCGGGCAGGGAGAGGTCGGCGAGGAAGCGGCGCATGGGCCGCGAGTATCGGCGCGCGGCCTCGGCGCAGCGATCGCGGGGG
The DNA here is from genome assembly GCF_049446155.1 of Caldimonas sp. KR1-144. Classification (NCBI taxonomy): domain Bacteria; kingdom Pseudomonadati; phylum Pseudomonadota; class Betaproteobacteria; order Burkholderiales; family Sphaerotilaceae; genus Caldimonas; species Caldimonas sp. KR1-144. Next base: position 81,367 of record NZ_JBMSEE010000008.1, on the reverse strand, counting down.
ATTGCCCCGCCGGTCTCAGATTTCGACCTTGGAGCCGAGCTCCACCACCCGGTTGGTCGGCAGGCTCAGGAAGTCCGCCGCCGCGGTTGCGTTGCGGTGCATGCTCGCGAACAGCTTCTCGCGCCACGGCGCCATGCCCGACCCGAAGGTCGGGATCACGATGTCGCGCGAGAGGAAGTAGCTGGTCTCCATGTCGTCGAGGTTGATGCCGCTGGTGGTGAGCAGCTGCAGCGCCTCGGGCACGTCGGGTTCGTTCTTGAAGCCGAAGTGCAGCGTGACCTGCCAGCAGTCGTTGCCCAGCGACTCGACCTCGACGCGCTTGCCGAAGCCGATCCAGGGCACCTCGTGGTGCTTGACCGTGATGAACAGGTTCTGCTCGTGCAGCACCTTGTTGTGCTTGAGGTTGTGCAGCAGCGCATTGGGCGTCGAACCCTTCTCGGCCGACAGGAACACCGCCGTGCCCGGCACGCGCGTGGGCGGGCTGATGAACACCGAGTCGAGGAAAGTCTGCAGGTCGATCGACTCGTCGCGCAGGCGCACGCTCATCAGCCTGCGGCCTTGCTTCCAGGTCATCATCAGCGTGAACATCGCCGCGCCGATGAGCAGCGGGAACCAGCCGCCGTCGAAGATCTTGACCGCGTTGGCGGCAAAGAACAGGGCATCGACGAGGAAGAAGAAGCCGGTCGCCGCCACGCACAGCAGCCACGGGAATTTCCACGCGTAGCGGATCACGAAGAAGGTCATCGTCGTCGTGATCAGCATGTCGACCGTGACCGCGATGCCGTAGGCCGACGCCAGCTTGGTGCTCGAGCCGAAGAACACCACCGCGAGCACGATGCACACGTACAGGCCCCAGTTCACGAACGGCACGTAGATCTGGCCGGTGTCCTTGACCGAGGTGTGCGTGATGCGCAGGCGCGGCAGGTAGCCGAGCTGGATGGCCTGCTTTGTGACCGAGAACGCCGCCGAGATCAGCGCCTGCGAGGCGATCACCGTCGCCGCAGTGGCCAGGCCGATCAGCGGAAACAGCGCCCACGGCGGGGCCATCTCGTAGAACGGGTTCTTCAGGTTCTCGGGATGCTCGAGCAGCATCGCGCCCTGGCCGAAGTAGTTCAGCAGCAGCGCCGGCATCGCCAGCCCGAACCAGGCCAGGCGGATCGGACGCTTGCCGAAGTGGCCCAGGTCGGCATAGAGCGCCTCGGCGCCGGTGACGCACAGCACCACCGCACCGAGCGCCACGAAGGCCACGCCTGGGTGGCCCCAGATGAACGCCAGCGCGTGGTGCGGGCTCAGCGCCTCGAGCACCGCCGGGTTATGGACGATGTGCGGCAACCCCAGCAGGGCCAGCACGACGAACCAGACCGCGGTGATCGGGCCGAACAGACGGCCGATGCCGCCGGTGCCGAAGCGCTGCGCCGCGAACAGCAGCGTCAGCACGACCAGGGTGACCGGCACGACGTAGCGATGCAGGCCGGGCGCCGCGACCTCCAGGCCTTCGACCGCCGAGAGCACCGAGATCGCCGGCGTGATGACGCCGTCGCCGAAAAAGATGGCGGTGCCGAAGATGCCGACCATCAGCAGCCAGCGCCGCAGCCGCGGCTTGTGGCGCACCGCGCTCGAGGCCAGCGCCAGCATCGCGATCAGGCCGCCCTCGCCGTTGTTGTCGGCGCGCAGGATCAGCACCACGTACTTGATCGAGACGATGACCGTGAGCGTCCAGGTCACCAGCGACAGGATGCCGAAGATGTTGTCCGGCGTGATCGCCAGCTGGCCGTGGGTGAAGACTTCCTTCAGCGCGTACAGCGGGCTGGTGCCGATGTCGCCATAGACGACGCCGATGGCGCCGAGGGTCAGCGCGGCCAGCTTGGCGCCGCTCGGCGGTTGGGCTTGGGAAACGGTCACGACCGGGGGAGGGGCTTTCGCAAAGGGCGCCATTGTGCGCCCGCCTTTCGGCCGCCGGTCAGCCCCCGCCTGGCGCCGATGTTGCGGCGCAGCAACTCACCATCCTCCCGTCGCAAGCCCTCGGGGGCAGCGAGCGAAGCGAGCGTGGGGCCCGTCTACTCGTAGATCTCGGCGTCCGGGTCGTGCGCCTCGAGCTCGTAGCTCGCCGCCAGCATCGCCAGCCGGCCGATCACGCCGTACATGTAGAAGCGGTTCGGCGCGCTGACGCCGGGCTTCTCGCCCGGCTTGGGCAGGTGATACGCCTCGGCGAAGGCCAGCGGCACGAAGCTCGCGCCCGGCGCATTGAGGTTCTCGTCGATGCCGCGCTCGGCATGCACGCGGTAGAAGCCGCCGACCACGTAGCGGTCGAGCATGTAGACCACTGGCTCGGCCACGGCGTCGTTGACGCGCTCGTAGGTCGGCACGCCTTCCTGGATGATGACCTCGGTGACCTCCTGGCCGTCCTTGATCACGCTCATCTTGTTGCGCGTGCGGCGGTTGAGTTCGTCGAGGTCTTTCGCATCGCGCACGGTCATGATGCCCATGCCATACGTGCCGTTGTCGGCCTTCACGACGACGAAAGGCTTCTCCTGGATGCCGTATTCCTTGTACTTGCGGCGGATCTTGCCGAGCAGCGCATCGGCATTGCTCTGCACGCACTCGATGCCCGAACCCTCGCTGAAGTTGACCTTGCCGCAGCTGGCGAACATCGGGTTGATCAGCCAGGGGTCCATGCCCAGCAGCTTGGCGAACTTCTTGGCGACTTCCTCGTAGGCCTCGAAGTGCTGGCTCTTGCGCCGCACCGCCCATCCCGCATGCAACGGCGGCAGCAGGTACTGCTCGTGCAGGTTCTCCAGCACCTTGGGAATGCCGGCCGAGAGGTCGTTGTTGAGCAGGATCGTGCAGGGATCGAAATCCTTAAGCCCCAGGCGGCGCTTGTCGCGCACCAGCGGCTCGACGGTGACCGTGCTGCCGTCGGCCAGCGTCAGCGGCGTCGGCTCGGTGATGCTCTCGTCGAGCGTGCCCAGGCGCACATTGAGGCCGGCCAGCGAGAAGATCTGCATCAGCTGCTTCACGTTCGCCAGGTAGAACGTGTTGCGCGTGTGCTTCTCGGGAATGAGCAGCAGGTTCTTGGCCTCGGGACAGATCTTCTCGATCGCCGCCATCGCCGCCTGCACCGCCAGCGGCAGCATCTCGGGCGTGAGGTTGTTCCAGCCGCCGGGGAACAGGTTCGTGTCGACCGGCGCGAGCTTGAAGCCGGCGTTGCGCACGTCGACCGAGGTGTAGAACGGCGGCGTGTGCTCCATCCATTCGAGCCGGAACCAGCGTTCGATCGCCGGCATGGACTCCAGGATGCGCTGCTCGAGCTCGTTGATCGGACCGTTCAGCGCGGTGATGAGATGCGGAACCATGGAGACACTCCGGCACAGCTTGGGACAAGGATTCTAGGCAGCCGACGTTCCCAGGTGAGGGCGTGGGGCCGCTTTCCAAGCGCGCATGAAAAAAGGCCGCCCCGGAGGGCGGCCTCGTTGCGCCGAGAAGCGGCGGCTTACTTGCGAGCTTGCTTACTTGCTGTACGCGGTCTCGCCGTGCGAGCTGATGTCCAGGCCCTCGCGCTCTTCTTCCTCGGTGACGCGCAGGCCGATCACCAGGTCGGTGATCTTGTACGACACCGCCGCGACCACGCCCGACCACACGATGGTCAGCAGCACGGCCTTGAGCTGGATCCAGAACTGGCCGGCGATCGAGTAGTCGGCAGCGCTGATCACGGTGGCCGTGACCCAGTCGCTGACGAAGCCCGGGCCGCCGAGCGAGGGCGAGTTGAACACGCCGGTCAGCAGCGCGCCGACGATGCCGCCGACGCCGTGCACGCCGAACACGTCGAGCGAGTCGTCCGCGCCGAGCAGCTTCTTCAGGCCGCTCACGCCCCACAGGCAGGCGAAGCCGGCGATGAGGCCGATGACCAGGCCGCCGACGATGCCGACGTTGCCCGCGGCCGGCGTGATCGCGACGAGGCCGGCGACGGCGCCCGAAGCAGCACCCAGCATCGAGGCCTTGCCCTTGATCAGCGCCTCACCCACGCACCAGGCCAGCACCGCGGCCGCCGTGGCGCCGAAGGTGTTGACGAAGGCCAGCGCGGCGCTGTTGCCGGCTTCGAGCGCCGAGCCGGCATTGAAGCCGAACCAGCCCACCCACAGCAGCGAGGCACCGACCATCGTCAGCGTCAGCGAGTGCGGCGTGAAGGCTTCCTTGCCGTAGCCCACGCGCTTGCCGACCATGTAGGCACCAACCAGGCCCGCGACCGCGGCGTTGATGTGCACCACGGTGCCGCCCGCGAAGTCGAGCGCGCCCCATTGCCAGATCAGGCCGGCCTTGCCCGTGAGGGACTCGACCTGGTCAGCCGCGGTGTAGGCGTCCGGACCCATCCAGAACCAGACCATGTGCGCGATCGGCAGGTAGCTGAAGGTGAACCACAGCACCATGAACAGCAGCACGGCCGAGAACTTGATGCGCTCGGCGAACGCGCCGACGATCAGGCCGCAGGTGATGGCCGCGAACGTGGCCTGGAAGGCGACGAACACGATCTCCGGGATCACCACGCCCTTGCTGAAGGTCGCGGCCATCGAGAACGCGCCGGTCGAGGCGTCGAAGGTGCCCTTGAGGAACAGCCGGTCGAGGCCGCCGATGTAGGCGTTGCCCTCGGTGAACGCGAGGCTGTAGCCGTACACGAACCACAGCACCGTGATCAGCGAGAACACGACGAAGACCTGCATCAGCACCGACAGCATGTTCTTGCTGCGCACCAGGCCACCGTAGAACAGCGCCAGGCCGGGGATCGACATCATGATCACCAGCAGGGTCGACACGAGCATCCACGCGACGTCGCCCTTGTTGGCGGTCGGCGCGGGCGCCGCGGCGGCGGCTTCGGAAGCTGCGGCCGCAGGAGCCGATGCGGCTTCAGCGACAGCCGCGACCGAAGCCGCGGCGGCGGGCGCCGAGGCGGCGTCCTGGGCGAACGCGGCCCCGGCGAAGCCGAGCGCCGCCACGCCGAACGCCACCGAGGCGGCGAGGGAGGCAATGAGTTTTCTCATCATGGTTGTCTCTTGGCTTTGATGGTGGTGCCGCTTCAGAGCGCGTCCTTGCCGGTCTCGCCGGTGCGGATGCGGATCACCTGCTCGAGGCCGGTGACGAAGATCTTGCCGTCGCCGATCTTGCCGGTGCGTGCCGAGCCTTCGATGGCCTCGATCACGCGCTCGACGATCGCGTCGTCGACGGCCGCTTCGATCTTGACCTTGGGCAGGAAGTCGACCACGTACTCCGCGCCGCGGTACAGCTCGGTGTGGCCCTTCTGACGACCGAAGCCCTTGACTTCGGTCACCGTGATGCCCTGGACGCCGATGGCGCTCAGAGCTTCACGCACTTCGTCGAGCTTGAACGGCTTGACGATGGCGGTCACCATCTTCATGGAGGTTCTCCTGAGGGAAAAGCGGGGGGTTAGAAGCTCTTGCCGATCGACACCACGACCGTGCCGTCGCTGATGTTGCGGGCGTTGAGGCTGGCGATGCCGCCGGTGAGGTCGCGGTTGGTGCCGATGTAGCTGGCGCCCAGCGCCCAGCCGCTGAGGTCGTAGGTCACGCCGACCTTCCAGTCGACGATCGAGTCGTGCGGACCGCTGCCGTCGATCTCGACCACGCGGGCGTTCTTCTTCAGGCCTTGGTAGCCGACGTGGCCGACGAAGTTGAAGCCCTCGGCCAGCGGCCAGGTGAAGCCGGCGTCGAGGTAGTAGCTGTTCTTGGAATCGTCGATGCCGAAGAAGTCGCTGACGGCATGCGAGTACTTCAGCGAGAACGGGCCGTAGCTGCCGCCGACGTAGATCTCGGTGTTGTCGATCTTGAACGTGCCGCCCGCGCCGCTGCCCGGGTAGTAGTAGTACAGCACGCCGACGTCGTAGGCGAAGTCCCCGACGGCACCCTTGTAGCCGCCGTAGAAGTCCATCTCGAGGTTGGCGCCGTTGAAGAAGCCGGCGTCGATGTTCGAGTTCCAGTTGCCGGCGTAGAAGCCCGAGCTGTGCGCGACGTCGAAGCCGCCCTGGAAGGCCGGCTTCTTGTTGGTCTGCGAGACGCCGCGGAAGCGGTAGTCCGAGAACAGGCCGGCGTTGCCGGTGATGGTCCAGTCGGCCGCATGCGCGAGGGTGGGCAGTGAAGCGGCCAGGGCCGCGGCCAGCGCCACTTTCTTCAGCGGGAACGTCATCGGTCGATCTCCAGAAGTGGTGTGTAGGTTGGACGGACAGGAGGGCGAGGGCGCTTTGCATGATCCGTGCCACTGCGCCACAACGGGGAGCCGCGTCCCTTCGCGGGGCATTCGGAGCCGTTTGGCGCCCCATTTGCGTGTGCGCGCGCCCGCTCTTGCACCAAGTCGGCGCACCCACCCCGAAGCGGGATGCGGCGCGCGCCGCCGGCGGCCAGGATCACGCCCCATGTCGCTCGCCATCGTTCACAGTCGCGCCCTCGACGGGCTTGCCGCGGCGCCCGTCACCGTCGAGGTGCACCTGGCCAACGGGCTGCCCAGCTTCACGCTGGTCGGCCTGGCCGACACCGAGGTCAAGGAAGCCCGCGAACGCGTACGCGCGGCGCTCGCCACCAGCGGCCTCGAGTTCCCGCACAACAAGCGCATCACGGTCAATCTCGCGCCGGCCGACCTGCCCAAGGAAGGCGGGCGCTTCGACCTGCCGATCGCGCTCGGCATCCTGGCGGCCAGCGGCCAGGTCGAAGCGTCTCGGCTCGACGCCTTCGAATTCGCCGGCGAGCTGTCGCTGGCCGGCGACCTGCGCCCGGTGCGTGGCGCGCTGGCGATGGCGCTCGCGCTGCGGCACGGCCGCCCCAGCCAACGGGAGCTCGTGCTGCCGGCGACCAATGCCGGCGAGGCCGCGCTGGTGCCGGGCCTCGCGCCGCGCAGCGCGGCGCACCTGCTCGACGTGGTGCGCGCGCTGCTGCCGGGCGACGCCGCCCAGCCGCTGCCGGTCGCCCGGCCGCCGGAACACGCGGCGCCCGACGCGCCGGCCGACCTGATCGAGGTGCGCGGCCAGGCGGTGGCCAAGCGCGCGCTCGAGATGGCCGCGGCCGGTGGCCACAGCCTGTTGTTCATCGGGCCGCCGGGCAGCGGCAAGTCGATGCTCGCGCAGCGCCTGGCCGGCCTGCTGCCACCGCTCGACGAGCCCGCCGCGCTCGAGTCGGCCGCGGTACTCGGCATCGCCGGGGCGTTCGATGCGCGGCGCTGGCGCCAGCGCGTCGTGCGCTCACCGCATCACAGCGCCTCGGCCGTCGCGCTGGTGGGTGGCGGCTCGCCACCGCGACCGGGCGAGATCTCGCTCGCCCACCACGGCGTGCTGTTCCTCGACGAGCTGCCCGAGTTCGCGCGCGCGGCGCTGGAGGCCTTGCGCGAACCGCTCGAGACCGGTCGCATCACGATCTCGCGCGCCGCCCGGCGGGCCGAGTACCCGGCGCGCTTCCAGCTCGTCGCGGCGATGAATCCCTGCCCCTGCGGCCATGCCGGCAGCGCGCTGCGCGCATGCCGCTGCTCGCCGGACCAGATCGCGCGCTACCAGTCGCGGCTGTCGGGCCCGCTGCTCGACCGGCTGGACCTGCAGGTCGAGGTGCCCGCGCTGGCGCCGGCCTCGCTTGCGCAGGCGCCCGACGGCGAGCCCAGCGCGGCGGTTGCCGCGCGCGTGGCGCAGGCGCGCGAGCGGCAGCTGACGCGGCAAGGGCGGCTCAACGGCGCGCTGAGCGCGGCATCGCTCGACGATCACGCCCGCGCGGATGCCGCGGCGATCCGCTTCCTGCAGTCGTCGGCGCAGCGCCTGGGATGGTCGGCGCGCAGCTATCACCGCGTGCTGCGCGTGGCCCGCACGGCGGCCGACCTGGCCGGCCGCACGGAGGTGTCGGCGAGCGACGTCGCCGAGGCGGTTCAGCTGCGCCGCGGCTTGGCGCAGTCGGCATGAACGCGGATCAGACCGCGCTCAGCGAGTTGCCTTCCACCCGCACGCGCGAGCCGACCGACACCGGTTCCTTGCGCGTGAGCGTGCGGAGCGTGCCGTCGTCCATGCGCACCTTCACGGTGTAGACCGTCTCGGCGCGCACGTTCTTCTCGATCTCGTGGCCCGCGACGGCGCCACCCACCGCGCCCAGCACCGTCAGCGCATCCTTGCCGCGGCCGCCGCCCATCTGGTGGCCGACCACGCCGCCGACCACCGCGCCGCCGACCGCGCCGACGCCGGTGCCCTCGCCCTTTTGCTTGACGGCCTGCACCGACTCCACCGTGCCGCACACCGCGCACACCGGCGCCTGCGCCACCGACTTGGCCGCCGGCGCCGGACGCGGCGAGGCATTGCTGCTGCGCGGCTTCTCGTCCTGGCCCTGGATCAGCTTCTCGTTCGACGCCAGCGAGGCCTTGGCCTCGACCGGCTCGCCTTGCGGCGCGTTCGCGCGCTGCAGCGCCACGGCACCGGCCACGCCGGCGATCGCCAGCACGGCGGCGCCGGCGATCCAGGCCAGCATGCTCGTGCCACGCGTCGGCACGACGGCGCCAGGGGCGGAAGACGGGTTCGGCAGCGTGTTCATGAGCGGCTCCTTGTTGTCGGGTTCATGTTCAGTCGAGATTGCACCTGACATCACGCACGAGCCCGAGGCGCGGCTCACCGCAGCGGTAACCAGCGGTCAATGCGGCCGGCGGCCCGTTACCAGCCGACACCAAGCGGTGATGTCGTGACCGCGCTCAGAGCACGGGCGAGAGCGCGCGGCGCGCGTCATCGAGCGCCAGCGCCTGGCGCCGGGCCCAGTCTTCGAGCTGGTCCTCGCCGACCTTGCCGACGTTGAAGTAGGCCGCCTCGGGATGGCCGATGTAGAAGCCGCTGACGGCCGCGGCAGGCGTCATCGCGAGGTGCTCCGTCAAGGCCATGCCGATCTCGTCGGCGGCGAGCGTGTCGAACAGCGCGCGCTTGACCGTGTGGTCGGGACAGGCCGGATAGCCCGGTGCCGGCCGGATGCCCTGGTACTTCTCGGCGATCAGGTCCTCGTTGCTCAGCGCTTCGTCCGGCGCATAGCCCCAGAACTCGGTACGCACGCGCTGGTGCAGGCGCTCGGCAAAGGCCTCGGCGAGGCGATCGGCGATGGCCTTGATCATGATCGCGCCGTAGTCGTCGAGATCGGCCTCGAACTGCTTGGCCTTCGCTTCGGCACCGTGGATGCTGACCGCGAACATGCCGGCGTGGTCGGCCACGCCGCGCGGCCCGACGAAGTCCGACAGGCAGCGGTTCGGTCGCTTCACGCCATCGACCACCGGACGCTCGCTCTGCATGCGCAGGCCGTGCCAGGTCATCAGCGGCTCGGTGCGCGATTCGTCGGCGTAGAACGCAATGTCATCGTCGTCGACCTGGTTCGCCGCGTACAGGCCGATCACGCCGTGCGCCTGCAGCCAGCGGCCCTCGATCGCGCGCTGCAGCATGCGCTTGCCGTCGCTGAACACGCGTTGCGCCTCGGCACCCACGATCTCGTCCTTGAGGATCTGCGGGAACGCACCGGCAAGGTCCCAGGTCTGGAAGAACGGGCCCCAGTCGATGCAGGCCGCGAGCTCGGCAAGGTCGTAGTTGCGGAACACGCGTCGGCCGAGGAACTTGGGCGCGACCGGGCGGTACGCGGACCAGTCGATCGGCGTCTTGTTCGCCCGCGCGGCCGCCAGCGTGACCAGCGGCGTGGCCTTCTTGTTCGCATGCTGCTCGCGCACGCGCACGTAGTCGGCGGTGAGCTCGTCGATGAACTTGGCCGCGCGGTCGTCCGACAGCAGCTCCGAGCACACGCCCACGCTGCGCGAGGCATCGGGCACGTAGACCACCGGGCCTTCGTAGTGCGGCGCGATCTTCACCGCGGTGTGCACGCGGCTGGTGGTGGCGCCGCCGATGAGCAGCGGGATCTTCTTGATGCGGAAGTAGTCGTCGCGCTGCATCTCGGCCGCGACGTGCTGCATCTCCTCGAGGCTGGGCGTGATCAGGCCCGACAGGCCGACGATGTCCGCGCCTTCCACCTTCGCCTTGGCGAGGATGTCCTGGCACGGGACCATCACGCCCATGTTCACGACCTCGTAGTTGTTGCACTGGAGCACGACGGTGACGATGTTCTTGCCGATGTCGTGCACGTCGCCCTTGACGGTCGCGATGACGATCTTGCCCTTGCTGCGCACGTCGTCGCCGGCGGCGGCCATCTGACGCTTCTCTTCCTCGATGTAGGGCACGAGGTGAGCCACGGCCTGCTTCATCACGCGCGCCGACTTCACCACCTGCGGCAGGAACATCTTGCCGGCGCCGAACAGGTCGCCGACGATGTTCATGCCGCTCATCAGCGGCCCTTCGATCACGTGCAGCGGGCGTCCGCCGCCGGCCTTGATGGCCTGCCAGCACTCCTCGGTGTCCTCGACGATGAAGTCGGTGATGCCGTGCACCAGGGCGTGCGAGAGGCGCTCCTGCACCGTGCCGGCGCGCCACGCAAGGCGCGCGCTGTCGTCCTTGGCCGCGCCCTTCACGGCCTCGGCGACTTCGAGCAGGCGCTCGGTGGCGTCGGGCCGCCGGTTGAGCACGACGTCTTCCACGCGCTCGCGCAGCTCGGCGTCGAGATCGTCGTAGACGCCGATCATCCCGGCATTGACGATGCCCATGTCCATGCCGGCCTGGATCGCGTGGTACAGGAACACGGTGTGGATCGCCTCGCGCACCGGCTCGTTGCCGCGGAAGCTGAAGCTCACGTTCGAGACGCCGCCCGAGACCTTGGCGCCCGGCAGGTTCTTCTTGATCCAGCGGGTCGCCTCGATGAAGTCGACCGCGTAGTTCGCGTGCTCCTCGATGCCGGTGGCGATCGCGAAGATGTTGGGGTCGAAGATGATGTCCTCGGGCGGAAAGCCGACCTCGTCGACGAGGATGCGGTAGGCGCGCTCGCAGATCTCGGTCTTGCGCGCGAAGGTGTCGGCCTGGCCCTGCTCGTCGAAGGCCATCACCACGGTGGCCGCGCCGTAGCGGCGGATCAGCTTGGCCTGGCGCTTGAATTCCTCGACGCCCTCCTTCATGGAGATCGAGTTGACGATGCCCTTGCCCTGGATGCACTTCAGGCCCGCCTCGATCACCGACCACTTCGACGAGTCGATCATGATCGGCACGCGCGCGATCTCGGGCTCGGAGGCGATCAGGTTCAGGAAGCGCACCATCGCCGCCTGTGAATCCAGCATCGCCTCGTCCATGTTGACGTCGATGACCTGCGCGCCGTTTTCCACTTGCTGGCGCGCGACCGCCAGCGCATCCTCGTAGCGACCTTCGAGGATCATGCGCGCGAAGGCCTTGGAGCCGGTGACGTTGGTGCGCTCGCCGATGTTGACGAACAGCGTGCCCTCGCCGATGGCCACGGGCTCGAGCCCGGAAAGGCGCATCGGTGGCACTTGGGTGAGAACGGAATCGGCAGCGCTCATATCGGCATTCGGCCATTCGGCCGTTCGGCAATGGGCCCGACATCGGCGGCTGCGGCCCACCCGCAGCCCGTCGCGACGACGGCAGGGGTGAGCGCCGTTGCGTCGGCCGCGGGCGGGCCGCGGCCGTCTCGAGCCTGGCGGGCACGCGCCCGTCGCAACGCTCCTCGAGGGATACGGGATTGTACGGGGGCACGGTTTACAAAGAATTGCCTCCCACGCCTTGCGTGGCGGGCCTCGCGCGGTTGCAATGCCCGCCGCAACCTGCTCGTCCCATGAACAAGAACCGACTCGCCCTTGTCACCGTCTCGGCCCTGTGGCTCGCGGCCTGCGCCACCGCCCCGTCGCCGAAGCCCGGCACGCCGGGCGCGCCGGCGCCCACGCCATCGACCTCGCCGTTCGGCGGCCTGTTCGGCTACGGCCTGTCGCCAGCGCTCGAGGCCCAGCGCAAGCGCCTGAAGGACGCGCTGGGCGGCACGCCGGTGGTGATCGAGGCGATGAGCGACAAGACGCTGCGCGTCGAGGTGCCGATGAAGTTCTCGTTCGATGCCGGCCGCGCGAGCGTCAAGCCCGCGCTCGCCGCCGCGCTCGACCAGCTGGCGATCGGCTTCAAACCCTATGCCGCCAGCACCGAGCTGCGCATCGGCGCACCGGCGGACGAGACCGGCCCCGCGGCGCTGGGCGACCAGCGCGCGGCCGCGGTGAAGCAGCACCTGCTGGTCAAGGGCATCGTCGGCTCGCGCATCGTCAGCGCGGCGCGCGGCACGGCGTTCGGCGTCGAGATCGTGATCTCGGACCGCCCCGCCGGCTCGAACTGACTCAGGCCGCCTGCGCCAATCCGCTCAGCCAGCGCTCCTCGCGCACCCGCGGCCGGTAGGCGCTCACGCGCTTGGCGATCTCGGCGATGTGCTCCGGCGTCGTGCCGCAGCAGCCGCCGGCGATGTTGAGCATGCCGCTCTTCGCGAACTCCTCGACCAGCGCGCCGGTCACCGGCGGCGTCTCGTCGAAGCCGGTGTCGCTCATCGGGTTGGGCAGGCCGGCGTTCGGGTAGCAGGAGATCCAGGTGTCGCCCGCGGCCTTGTGCAGCTCCTCGAGATAGGGCCGCATCAGCGCGGCGCCCAGCGCGCAGTTCAGGCCCACCGCGATCGGCTGCGCGTGGCGCACGGAGTGCCAGAACGCGGTCACCGTCTGGCCGCTGAGGATGCGTCCCGACGCGTCGGTCACGGTACCCGAGATGATGATCGGGAGGCGCTCGCCGGTCTCTTCGAACAGCTCGTCGATCGCGACGATCGCCGCCTTGGCGTTGAGCGTGTCGAAGATCGTCTCGACCAGGAACAGGTCGCAGCCGCCGTCGAGCAGGCCGCGGCCCTGCTCCTTGTAGGCCTCGCGCAAGGTGTCGAAGTCGACATTGCGCGCGCCGGGGTCGTTGACGTCCGGGCTGATGCTCGCGGTGCGCGGCGTCGGTCCGAACGCGCCGGCGACGAAGCGCGGCTTGTCGGGCGTGGAGAATTTGTCGCAGGCCGCGCGCGCGATCTTGGCGGCCTCGACGTTCATCTCGTAGGCCAGCGATTCGAGGCCGTAGTCCTCCTGCGCGACCGAGGTCGCGCCGAAGGTGTTGGTCTCGATGATGTCGGCGCCGGCCGCCAGGTAGTGCTCGTGGATCTCGCGGATCACGTCCGGGCGCGTGAACTGCAGGAGCTCGTTGTTGCCCTTGAGGTCCTTGGGGTGGTCCTTGAAGCGCTCGCCGCGGTAGTCGGCCTCGCCGAGCTTGTAGCGCTGGATCATCGTGCCCATCGCGCCGTCGAGCACGAGGATGCGCTGCGCAAGCAGCTCGGGCAGGCGCGCAGCGCGCGTGAACGGGGCCGATTTGGCGGCAATGGGGCGGGCAGTCATGCCCGGATTGTAGAAAGCGGCCCTTGGGCCGCTTTCGGTTCGGGACATTCAGCCAAGCGTCAGTGCAGCACCACCGGCTGGGTCGCCAGCGTCGTGAAGCGCGCCAGGAAGGCGTCGATGTCGTCTTCGCTCGGCTCGGTCTCGATGAGCTTCTCGACACCGAGCTTGAACTGCTCGGCCATCGCTCCTTCGAGGAACAGCTCCTTGCGAGCGTGCTTGTCGACGATTTCGTAGCCGCCGCGCGTGAGCGCGGGCACGCCCTCGGCCGGCGCGATCTCGCCTTCGGCGGCGATCTCGATCTGCACGACCGCGAAATGGTCCGAGTTGTAGAGCATCAGCATTCGGTGGAACTCCTGTTGCTGGGAGTTGAGGGCCCCGCAGCAAGTTTCAAGCCCATGGTCGAACGGTGCCGCGGTCCGGGGGGTCGTCAGGAGGCCCCGGCGTCGCGCAGCAGCTCCAGGGCGTCGCCAGAGCCGTCGGTCAGGCGCGCGCGCACCGGCAGGAAGCCGCTGCCCGGGTCGAGCCAGAACTCGGCGCGCGTGCCGTGCGGCGAGGTGGGCTCGCGCAGGAACTTGAGCGAATCGACGATCCGCCCGTCGGCCGTGCGCACCGCTTCGCGCCCGAGGTAGCGGATGGTCCACACGTCGCCGTCGCCGCGCGCGCCGACCACGTAGGCCTGCACTTGCTCGCCGGTGGCCGGCGCGCGCGTCCAGGCGCCGGCCACCGCGGCGAGCTGCACCATGACGCTCAGGCGGTCCTGCGTGCCGGCCAGGATGGGCAACTCCCACGACGGCCCGGAGAAGCTGATCTGGCCGCGCCCGCGCTGGAAGTTGGCGGCCTGTTCCGACTTGCTGATGCGCTTGTCGGTGAAGCGCAGCGGCGCCAGCCCGGCGCGGTCGAAACCGCCGCGGCTGACCTGCGTGATCAGCGTGCCGAGCAGCGGCAGCTTGCCTTCGAGGCGCAGCGTGTAGCTGCCTCCGTCGGGCTTCCAGTCCAGCGTGCCAGTGCCGGTGAAACCGGAGCGCGTGAGCCGATAGGTCAGCTTCGCGGCCGGCGGAATGCGCGTGCGGTAGACCGGCGGCGGCGACGCCAGCGCTTCGGCCAGCGCAGCCGAAGCCTGCGGGCTCATCGCGCCGCCGGCCACCGGGAGCAGGCGCGCCGGCGGCGCGTCGTCGGCTGCGGCAGTCTCGACGGGCAAGTCGGCGGCGAGCGTCGGACGTGCGGCATCGTCGGATACGGGCTCGATGGGGGCGACCGGGGGATCGTCCCGCACCGGCGCCGGTGCCTCGCGCGGCATGGGCGGCGCGGGCGACTGCGCCGGCGCGCGGCGCGGCACCGGCTTCGGCTGCACGGCCGGCATCGCGGCGGGAGCGGCGGCCGCGGGCGGTGCGGGTTCGACGGGCACCGCCGCCAGCACCACCGGCGCTGCGACCGTCGGCTGAGGTGCAGCGCGCTCGCCGCCCAAGCCCAGCAGCCCCAGGTGGGCCAGCGCCACGCCCAGGGCCAGCAGGGCAAGAGTCCAGCGCAAGCGGCGGCGTGTCGTCATCGGGGCAGGTCCATCGATCGGGGCAGGGCGCGAGCGGCATCGTCGCATGCCGCCCGGCGTCCCTGCTTCAACGCAGGGCTTGCCGATCGGGCCGACCGCCGCGCACGCTGCCTACACTCCCGGCATGAAACTCGCCACCTACAAGGACGGCTCGCGCGACGGCCAGCTCGTCGTCGTCTCGCGCGACCTCACGACCGCCCATTACGCCAACGGCATCGCCAGCCGATTGCAGCAGGTGCTCGACGACTGGGGCTTTCTGAGCCCGCAGCTGGAGGACCTGTACCGCACGCTCAACCAGGGCAAGGCGCGCCATGCCTTCCCGTTCGATCCCGCGCTGTGCATGGCGCCGCTGCCGCGCGCCTACCAGTGGGCCGACGGCTCGGCCTACATCAATCACGTGGAGCTGGTGCGCAAGGCGCGCAACGCCGAGGTGCCCGAGAGCTTCTACAGCGACCCGCTGATGTACCAGGGCGCGAGCGACGATTTCCTCGGCGCCTGCGACGACGCGCGCTTCGCGAGCGAGGAGTGGGGCATCGACTTCGAGGCCGAGGTCGCGGTGATCACCGGCGATGTGCCGATCGGCGCCACGCCCGACGAGGCGCTCGAGAGCGTGCGCCTGCTGATGCTCGCCAACGACTGGTCGCTGCGCAACCTGATCCCGGCCGAGCTGGCCAAGGGCTTCGGCTTCTTCCAGAGCAAGCCGGCGACCGCGTTCAGCCCCGTCGCCGCCACGCCCGACGAGCTCGGCGAGGCCTGGAGCGGCGGGCGCGTGCACCTGACGCTGCAAAGCGTCTGGAACGCCCGCAAGGTCGGCCACTGCGACGCCGGCCCCGAGATGACGTTCCACTTCGGCCAGCTCATTGCGCACATCGCGAAAACGCGCAACGTGCGCGCCGGCTCGATCGTCGGTTCGGGCACCGTCAGCAACAAGGACTGGTCCAAGGGCTACAGCTGCATCGCCGAAAAGCGCGCGATCGAGACCATCGAATCGGGCGAGCCCAAGACCCCGTTCATGGCCTTCGGCGACACGATCCGCATCGAGATGAACGGCCGGGATGGCCAGAGCGTGTTCGGCGCGATCGAGCAGAGCGTGGCCTCGCTCGTCGAATGAACCGCCGGAGCACAATCGACTCACACCCACTGCCGCGGAGACAACGATGGCCGCTACCGTGCCCGATTTCGCCAAGCTCGTGCCCGGCTTCGACTTCCTTCAAGGACTGGTCAAGAACGCCGGCTCGGTGCTGCCCAACATCGGCCAGTGGGTCGCACCGACCCTCAATCCCGAGGAGCTCGAGAAGCGCATCGACGAGTTGCGCACGGTGCAGTTTTGGCTCGAGCAGAACGCGCGCATGCTCGGCGCCACCATCCAGGCGCTCGAGGTGCAGCGCATGACGCTGTCGACGCTGCAGTCGATGAACGTGCCGGTCGCCGAGCTGCGCGATGCGGTCAAGGTCAAGCTGCCCGAGGAGCCGGCCGCGGACAAGCCCGCCAACGGCGCGGCCAAACGAAGCGCGCCCAAGAAGAAGGCGAGCAAGGCCGACACCGCGTCTTCCGGCGTCGTCGACCCGATGCAGTGGTGGGGCGCGCTGACCCAGCAGTTCACGACGCTGGCGACGCAGGCGATGAAGGATGCCGCGGGCGACTCGGCCAAGAACCTCGCCGCCGGCCTCGTCAAACAAGGCGTCAGCGCCGCCGAGAAGACGCTCAAGGCCGGCGTGAATGCCGGCATCAACGCCGGCATGGCGCCGGCGCGCAAGGCCGCCGAGGTGGCCGGCACGGTGGCGCGCAAGGCCGCGCAGACCAAGGCCAAGGCCGCGCCGCGCCGAAGAGCGGGGCCGAGATGAGCCGGTTCGCCGCGGCGCATGCCACGCACCCCGACTGGCGCTCGGCGCTGTCGCTGGTGCTGGCGCAGCTCGACGCCACGGCGCCCGCGCAACCGACGATCGGCTGGTGCTACCTGGCCGACCACCATGCGCCGCATGCCGAGCACCTGCTCGACGCGCTGCGCCAGCGCTGGCCGGGCTGCGCGTGGGTCGGCGCGGTCGGCGTCGGCGTGTGCGCGAGCGGCGTCGAGTACATCGACGAGCCGGCCATCGTGGTGATGGTCGGCGACCTGCCGCGCGAGCAGTTTCGCGTCTGGTCGGGCCTGCGCCCGCTGGCCGACGACGAGGGCTTCGTCGCGCACACCGCGCAGGTCCATGCCGATCCCGCCACGCCCGAGCTGGCTGGCCTGCTCGGCGAGCTGAGCGAGCGCGTCGCCAGCGGCTACCTGTTCGGCGGCCTGGCCTCGTCGCGCACGCGCACGCTGACGCTGGCCTGCGACGAGCACGAGCACGGCCCGGGCGAGGGCATCTGGGAAGGCGGCCTGTCGGGCGTGGCCTTTGCGCGTGGCGCGGCGCTGATCTCGCGCGTCAGCCAGGGCTGCCAGCCGATCGGCCCGTCGCGCCACATCACGGAGTCCGAGCGCAACGTCGCGTTCGCGCTCGACGGCCAGCCGGCGCTCGACTGCCTGCTCGCCGACCTGGGCACCGACGAAACGCATCCGCGCGAGGCGCTGTCGATGATGCGCCAGACCCTGGTCGGCCTGAGCGAGCCGGGCGACACCGCGCTCGAGCGTCCGGGCCAGTTCGGCCGCGACGTGCGCGTGCGCCATCTGGTCGGCATCGACCCCGGCCGGCGCGGCGTCGCGATCGCGGACATTGCCGAGCCCGGCTGGCAGCTCGCGTTCTGCCGCCGCGACGCTGACGCCGCGCGGCGCGACCTGATGCGCATCGCCGCCGAGATCCGCAGCGAGCTCGAGCCCGAGGAGCTGCCCTATGCCGTCGCCGCCGCGTCCAGCCCTGCGCGCGCCGCGGCCGCGCGCACGCCGGCCGAGCACGAGGTCGCGCCCACCTGGCCCGGCGCGCGCCGCATCGTCGGCGCGCTGTACGCGAGCTGCACCGGGCGCGGCGGTCCGCACTTCGGCGCGCCGTCGGCCGAGCTGCAGATCCTGCGCCACGCGCTGGGCGACGTCCCGCTGGCCGGCTTCTTCGCGGCCGGCGAGATCGGCCACCGCCATCTCTATGGCTACACCGGCGTGCTGACGGTGTTCACTGAGGCGGCCTGAAATGGACCACCCCCGAAGCGCCTTCGGCGCCTCCCCCTCAAGGGGGCGGCGCGAGTGGACCGGCAAAGCCGGATCCACCGCGCCCGCTGGGTTGTACAGCGACATGAGAGGAGCCCGCCTGCTGCGCGCGCTTGTCGCCAGCGCCGCGGCGCTGGCCGGCGGGCTCGCGCAGGCCCAGGAGCCCGCGCGCGCGATCGTTCAGCAGCGCCTGCCCGACGGCAGCATCCTGCTGACCGACCGGCCGCAGGCCAACGCGACGACGACGCGCCGCTGGGACGTGCCGGCCGCCCCGCCGGCCGACGCCGCCTCGGCCGCCGAGCGGCGCGCCAAGGCCGAGGCCGATGCCGCCACGGTCAACGAGCGCTTCGCGCGCCAGCTCGAGCAGCAGCGCGAGCGCGACGCCGCGCTCGAGATCGAGCGCCAGCGCGCCGCCGCCGCGGCGGCCGAACGCGAAGCCGCGCAGGCGCGGCTGCGTGAAGCCCCCGCGCCGGACGTCGTGGTCGGCTGGCCGGTGCTGCCGCCGCAGCACGTGCGCCCGCCCAAGCCGCCCAAGCCTTTCCCGGTGCCGCAAGGCTTCAAGCCCTACGAGCCGCCCAAGCCGCAGCTGCCGGTCATCAAGCCGCGCAAGCCCTACGAGAGTGCCCCGGCGCAGCCGTGAATCGAGCCCCCGTGCGCACTTCGTTCACCGTCCTTCCAGGGGGCTTGGCCGCCTAGCGGCGGCCGATTCCCTCCACGCGAGTCACAGCCGCTTCGCGTCGGCCGGCGTTGCGGGCGGCCTGCGGGCGCGTAAGCTCGCCCCATGAACGACCTGACCGCACAGGAGCGGCTCACGCCGCCCGCGATCGACCGCGCCGCGCGCCAGTCGCAGGTGCTGCACGCGCTCGGCAGCGTGCTGCCCGCGCATGCGCTGCTGTGGCAGCGCGAGGACACCGTCCCGTATGAATGCGACGGCCTCACCGCCTATCGCGAGACGCCGCTCGCGGTGGCGCTGCCCGAGACCGAGGCGCAGGTCGCCGGCGTGCTCAAGGCCTGTCACGCGCTCGGCGTGCCGGTGGTCGCGCGCGGCGCGGGCACCGGGCTTTCGGGCGGCGCGATGCCCAACGCGCTGGGGGTGACGCTGTCGCTTGCCAAGTTCAACAAGATCTTGTCTGTCGATCCGGCGAGCCGCACGGCCGTGGTCCAAAGCGGCGTGCGCAACCTCGCGATCAGCGAGGCCGCCGCGCCGCACGGCCTCTATTACGCGCCCGACCCGAGCAGCCAGATCGCCTGCACGATCGGCGGCAACGTGGCCGAGAACTCGGGCGGCGTGCACTGCCTGAAGTACGGCCTCACGGTGCACAACGTGCTCAAGGTGCGCGGCTTCACGATCGAAGGCGAGCCGATCACGCTGGGCGCCGACGCGCTCGACGTGGCCGGGCTCGACCTGCTGGCCGTGTTCATCGGCAGCGAGGGCATGCTCGGCGTGGTGACCGAGGTCACCGTCAAGCTGGTGCCCAAGCCGCTGCTCGCACGCTGCATCATGGCCAGCTTCGCCGACGTGCAAAGCGCCGGCGAGGCGGTGGCCAGCGTGATCGGCGCGGGGATCATCCCCGCCGGCCTGGAGATGATGGACAGGCCGATGACCGCTGCGGTCGAGGATTTCGTCCACGCCGGCTACGACCTCGACGCCGCCGCCATCCTCTTGTGCGAGAGCGACGGCACGCCCGAGGAGGTGGAAGAAGAGATCGCGCGCATGGTCGAGGTCATGCGCGCCAGCGGCGCGACGCGCATCGAGGTGAGCGAAGACGAAGCCCAGCGCCTGAAGTTCTGGTCCGGCCGCAAGAACGCCTTTCCCGCGAGCGGGCGCATCAGCCCCGACTACATGTGCATGGACTCGACCATCCCGCGCAAGCGGCTGGCCGACATCCTGCTCGCGATCGCCGAGATGGAGCGCAAGTACGACCTGCGCTGCGCCAACGTCTTTCACGCCGGCGACGGCAACCTGCATCCGCTGATCCTGTTCGACGCCAACGATCCCGACCAGCTGCATCGGGCCGAACTCTTCGGCGCCGACATTCTGGAAACCAGCGTCGAGATGGGTGGCACCGTGACCGGCGAGCACGGCGTGGGCGTCGAGAAGCTCAACTCAATGTGCGTGCAGTTCTCGCCCGAGGAGCGCACGCAGATGCTCGCGCTCAAGGCGGCATTCGATCCGCAGGGCCTGCTCAACCCGGGCAAGGTGATCCCCAGCCATGCGCGCTGTGCCGAGTACGGAAAGATGCATGTGCGGCGCGGGCTGCTGCCGTTTCCTGACCTGCCGCGGTTCTGATGCGAGGCTGCACCGAGCCCTCACCCCAACCCTCTCCCGCACGCGGGAGAGGGAGTGTCCTGCTCCCTCGCCACCGGCACGGGGGAGAGGGCGGGGGTGAGGGGGCACCGCAGCAGCCCAACTCCCTGACATGACGCTCCAACACGACCCCGAACTCCAGCGCATCGTCGATCGCGTGCGCGCCGCGCAGGCCGATGCCGCGCCGCTTTCGATCGCCGGCCATGGCTCCAAGGCCTTCTACGGCGCGAGCCTCGACGCGCCCGCGGCCGATGCGCTCAACCTCACCGCGCTGGCCGGCATCTCGAGCTACGAGCCGACCGAGCTCGTCGTCACCGTGCGCGCCGGCACGCCCCTGGCCGAACTGGAAGCCGCGCTCGCCGAGAAGGGCCAGTGCCTGCCGTTCGAGCCGCCGCGCTTTGTCGGCGCGGCCGGCGGGCGCGGCACCGTCGGCGGCATGGTGGCCGCGGGCCTGTCGGGCCCGGCGCGCGCGAGCGTGGGCGCGGTGCGCGACTACGTGCTCGGCGCGACGCTGCTCAACGGCCGCGCCGAGGTGCTGAGCTTCGGCGGCCAGGTGATGAAGAACGTGGCGGGCTACGACGTCGCGCGGCTGCTCGCCGGCTCGATGGGCGTGCTCGGCGTGATCTGCGAGGTCTCGCTGAAGGTGCTGCCCACCGCGCCGGCCGAGGCGACGCTGCGCTTCGAGATGGACGAAGCCGCTGCACTCGCGCAGCTCAACGCGTGGGGCGGCCAGCCGCTGCCGATCAACGCCAGCGCATGGTGGGCCGGCACGCTGCTCGTGCGCCTGCGCGGCGCGCGCGCGGCGGTGGACTCGGCGGTGCGCAGGCTCGGCGGCGAGCCCATCGACGACGCGATGGCCAAGCCGTTCTGGGACGGCCTGCGCGACCAGCGCGACGAGTTCTTCGTGCGCGCGCACCGCGCGATCGAGCACGGCCACGGCGAAGGCGCCGCGCCGTCGAGCGGCGGCACGCTGTGGCGCGTGTCGGTCGCGCCCACGGCGCCGGTGATGCCGCTGCCCGGTGAGCAGCTCGTCGAATGGGGCGGCGCGCAGCGCTGGTGGGTCACCTCGGCGCCGGCCAGCGTGGTGCGCGAGATGGCGCGCGAGCGCGGCGGCCACGCGACACGCTGGTACGGCGCCGACGCGCAGTCGCCCGCCTTCACGCCGCTGGCCGAGCCGCTGGCGCGCATCCACCGCGCGCTCAAGCAGGCCTTCGATCCCGCGGGCATCTTCAACCCCGGCCGGCTGGTGCCGGGGCTCTGACGGCCGTCGATGCAAGCGCTGCGCGGCCTCGCGATCCTCTTGCTGCTGCAGGCCGCCGGCGAGGCGCTGGTGCGGCTGTTCGGCCTGCCGTTCCCGGGCCCGGTGGTCGGCATGTTGCTGTTGCTCGCGGCGGTGAACGTCGATGCGATCCGCGCGCCGGTGCAGGCCGCGGCCGAGCTGCTGCTCGCGCACCTGTCGCTGCTGTTCGTGCCGGTCGGCGTGGGCGCGATCACGCACCTGCACGTGATCTCGCAGTACGGTGGCCGGCTCGCGGTGGTGATCGTCGTCTCCACGCTCGCGGGCCTGGTGGTCACGGTTCTGGTCGCGCGCGCCCTGATGCCGAAGGAGGAGCCGCAGGACGCCGCGGCTCGGGAGGCTCCGCATGGCTGACTTCGTGCAGCTGTGGGTCTACCTCTCGTCGACGCCGCTGTTCGGCCTGACGGCCACGCTCGCGACCTATGTGCTCGCGCAAGGCGCCTACGAGAAGCTCGGCCATGCGCCCTGGGCCAACCCGGTGCTGTGGTCGGTGGTGATGATCGGCGCGGTCCTGCTCGCGACGCGCACGCCCTACCCGACCTACTTTTCCGGCGCGCAGTTCGTGCACGTGCTGCTCGGTCCCGCGGTGGTGGCGCTCGGCTGGCCGCTGTGGCAGCGGCGCGTCGAGCTGCGCCGGCGCGGCATGGCGGTGGTGATCGGCGGCCTGGCCGGCGGCGCCGCGGCCGCGGCCAGCGCCGTGGCCACGGGCTGGGCGCTCGGCTTGCCGAGCGACGTGCTGCGCTCGCTGGCGCCGAAGTCGGTGACCGCGCCGGTGGCGATGGGCATTGCCGACCGGCTGGGCGGCGTGCCCGCGCTGGCGGCGCTGTTCGCGGTGCTCACCGGCATCGTCGGCGCGCTGTGCGGCAAGTATCTGTTCGACGCGCTCGGCGTCCGCGGCCGCCCGGCCGACTGGTCGGTGCGCGGCTTCGCGCTCGGCACCACCTCGCACGGCATCGGCGCGGCGCGCGCGATGCAGGTTCACCCCGACGCCGGCGCCTACGCCGGCCTCGCCCTCGGCCTCCAGGCGCTGCTGGCCTCCTTGTGGATGCCGCTCGCGGCGCGCCTGTTGCCCTGACTGAGACACGACGCCCAACATGCAGACCGCCCTCGCTCCCGAGTACCAGCACACGCAAGACGGCCAGGCCGCCGAGGCCATCTTGCGCAAGTGCGTGCACTGCGGCTTTTGCACCGCCACCTGCCCGACCTACCAGCTGCTCGGCGACGAGCTCGACGGCCCGCGCGGACGCATCTACCTGATCAAGCAGGTGCTCGAAGGCGCGCAGCCCACGCGCAAGACCCAGCTCCACCTCGATCGCTGCCTGACCTGCCGCAACTGCGAGAGCACCTGTCCCTCGGGCGTGCAGTACGGCGCGCTGGTCGAGATCGGCCGGCGCGTCGTCGACGCCAAGGTCGAGCGCCCCGGCGCCGAGCGCGCGGCGCGCTGGGCGCTGAAGGAGGGCATGACCTCCTCGCTGTTCGAACCCGCGCTCAAGCTCGGCCAGGCGTTTCGCGCCTTCGTGCCCGCGGCGCTGAAGAGCAAGGTGCCGCCCAAGGCCGGCCCGCGCGCGCACGACTGGCCCACGCGCACGCACCCGCGCAAGGTGCTGATGCTGATGGGCTGCGTGCAACCCGCGCTCGCGCCCAACATCAACAGCGCCACCGCGCGCGTGCTCGACGCGGCCGGCATCCAGTGCGTGGTGGCCGACGGCGCCGGCTGCTGCGGTGCGATCCGAGCGCACCTGAACGACCACGAAGGCGGCCTGGCCGACATGCGCCGCAACGTCGACGCGTGGTGGCCGCTGGTCGAGCGCGGCGAGGTCGAGGCCATCGTCATCAACGCCTCGGGCTGCGGCGTCACGGTCAAGGAGTACGCGCAGCACCTGGCGCACGACCCCGCCTACGCCGAACGCGCCGCGCGCGTGAGCGCGCTCGCGAAAGACTTGTCAGAACTGCTGCCCGACCTCGTGCCCAAGCTCAAGAGCCGCGTCGACGCGCGACGCGCGCGCCACGTGGCCTACCACCCGCCGTGCACGCTGCAGCACGGCATGCAGCTGCGCGGCGGCGTCGAGGCCGGCCTGCGCGAACTGGGCTTCCAGGTCGAGCTGGCTGCTGGCGAACGCCATCTGTGCTGCGGCTCGGCGGGCACGTACTCGGTGCTGCAGCCCGAGCTGAGCAAGCAGCTGCGCGACCGCAAGCTCAACGCGCTGGCGCCGATCGGCGCCCAGGCGATCGTGTCGGCGAACGTGGGCTGCATCCAGCATCTGCAGACGGGGACGGCGACGCCGGTGAGGCATTGGGTGGAGGTGGTGGACGAGGCGTTGGTCGCGTAAGCGCGGCGCAGGATCGGGGCACGGGTACAAGTACCGACTGGCTTACGTGGTGGACGGCGTTTGCGTCGTGCGCTACGACGACGAGGTCGGCAAGGGGGATCATCGTCACTTCGGCGAACAGGAATCCAAGGTCTCCTTCACCACGCCCGAAGCACTGCTCGCAGCCTTCGAGCGAGACATTGCGAGGTGGAACCGTGAAAACAGTGACTCTTGACGTTCGCACGCCAGGCGAATCCATGGCCGGCTTTGCGAGCGCATGGCGGACCGGCAAGTTCGGCAAGTCGGCGCGCATCAGCTTTGCCACCCCCGAGCTGCTTTGGAAGGTTCTGACCGCAAAGCGCTGGGAGCTTTTGAAGGCCCTGTGCGGAGCGGGACCGGTTTCCATCCGGGAGGCGGCGCGACGAGTCAACCGCGATGTGAAGGCGGTGCACAGCGACGTCACGGCCCTCCTCGATGCCGGCGTCCTCGATCGTGCCGAAGGCGGCGGCATCGTCTTCCCGTACGACGCCGTCAAGGTCGAGTTCCTGCTTCAGGCCGCATAGCGGGCATTGGAGGGCTAACGCGATGAGCGAGGCCGCCGACCGCGTCATCGTCGCGCTGGACTTCGAGGAGGCCGCGTCGGCCTTTCGACTGGTCGACACCCTCGGCACCGACGCGCGGCACTACAAGGTCGGCCTGCAGCTGCTGACCGCCGAAGGCCCGGCCGTCGTGCGGCGGCTCGTGGAGCAGGGCAAGCGCGTCTTCCTCGACCTGAAGCTGCACGAAATTCCCAACTCGGTGGCCGGCGCGGTGACGGCCGCGGGGCGGTTGGGCGTGTCGATGGTGACCGTGCACGCCTCGGCCGGCTCGGCGGTGCTGCGCGCGGCGGTGGAAGCCGCGCGACCGTTTGCCGGACTGCAGGTGCTGGCGCTCACCGTGATCACCAGCCTGCGCGACGCAGACCTGCGCGAGATCGGCGTCGAAGGCGGCGTGCGCGACCAGGTGCTGCGCCTCGCCGGGCTCGCGGTGGCAGCGGGCTGCCATGGCGTCGTGGCCTCGCCGCAGGAAGTGGCGCTGCTGCGCGAGGCCTTGCCGCCCGGCAGCCTGATCGTCACGCCGGGCACGCAGCTGCAAGGCGACGGCGCGCATGACCATGCGCGCGTGGCAACGCCGTTGGAGGCGGTGCGCGACGGGGCGTCACATGTGGTGATCGGGCGATCGATCTATCGCGCGGCGGATCCGTTGGCGGCTTGGCGGCGAGCGTGCGATGAAGTGGCCGAGGGGTTGGGCGGCGGCTACTGATGATGCGGGCCGCGAGCGATTGGGCGGGAACTGGAGCCGGTCAATGAATGCGCCATGACCGGCGTGTTCATGAACCGATTCGCGCAACAGAATTTGGGCAACCCAAGCGCGGTACGCGCAGGCCCGAGATCGAGCTCGAAGCCTCGTCTGCATTGGGGAATCGGGGGACGGGCGGGATCGGGAGAATTCTGATCAGGCCGAACGGCGAATGGATCGTCGTTCCCCCTAAACGTCGCTGGGCGTCACCATCACTACGACCTCGAATGCGCATCACCTTTCACTTGCTCCTGCTCGCAGCTCTGTGCGGTTGCGCCGTTGTGCCGACCTCCACGGATAGCGTCGATCGCATCGCTCAAGCTATCGGTGTAGATGCCATGCACTCAGAAGGTGAGGAGGCTCGCACACGCCAAGGTGTGTTGCTCGCAATCGATGAGCTAGCCAAGAGCGGTGTGTCTCAGTTGCCACCACGTGAGGGTCCGGGGTTTGAGGCATTGGTCCGCCAGAACATCGAGAGCAACCAACGCATTCGTCGTGATCCGCGAGTTGCCGAAGCTTACCGTTCAACGCTTGTTCGGATGCTCACACCTGCAGAGTTGGCGAGCGCAGCGGCGTTCTATGGTTCGCCATTAGGTCGCAAAGCGCATATCGCAGTCATTGAAGCGGAGAAGGCGGTGGCTGTAGAAATTGACCGGCTGTCACAACAGGCATCCAACTGACGCCAGACCCGTCACGCGGCGGTAGACCTGGGTTCTGTTCGGTTCATGCCCGCCCCGCTTCATTCACCGCGTGGAAGGTGAACACGTTTTGGGCGAGATCGATGCCGACGTTCAGAATTGGCCATGAACTTCCCCATCCGAACCTGTTGATGAGAGTTCGCACTCCCCATCGTGGCACCGCGTTGCCGGCCACCGTTTCATCGCGGCGCATTTGGGACAGGAAAGTCCCCCTTTTTCTTTCGTTAGAGCGCAGCACCATGCAAGCGGTCCACTGCGTCATCGGCTTCGCAATGCGAGTTCTTGGTTCTGTCTTCCTTGCCGGCGCAGCGCTTTTGTTTTCACTGTGGGCCATGCGCCCGTATGACCCGCCCTCGGCCGTGCTTCAGGTCACCTATCCAGAGTTTCTGTTTTCCTTGTGTGTCGCCGCACTTGTATTCGCCGTGGCAATGTGGCGGCTACTTCGGGGCAGCTCCGTCGGCGCAGAGGTGGGCAAGCTCACCAATGCAGCGCTTGGCGACGATCACCTTGGGTGAGGCACCGTTGAATAGTGCGGCCTAACATGTCGGTCAAACGAATACCGAGTCAGAGCATCATGCTTGGCCAACGCAAGGCCATGATCCTGGTCGCTGCTGTGATCGCGGCGGTCTACTGCTTTCTCTACACGACGGACTCGTACACCACCGCGGCACGAACTGTCTCCCGATGCGAGACCACCCCACATGCATTCGCAATCATCAATCCGCTTGGCACCAGCGTGCAGCTGCGCGGTTCACGCGGCGAGGCGGAATACAAGCTCCTGATCTTCGGCACGAGGTTCTATCCATGGTCCAGTACGGTGGGGTTGACGCGTAAAGACGGGGTATGGGTCGCCAAGTACATGATCGTCCGGGGTACTTCAGTGAATCCGGACAGTTGTCTTGTCGCGCATGCACGCCAAGAACGTGCCTGATTCGCGACGGCGACATCGCCGCATATCGTCCATTGAAGTCTTGTCGCACGCTGTCGATTGACCTCGCGCAAGTCCTCGCTTCTCACCACCCAGCAGGAGCCCGACATGATTCACCACATCGAGATCTACGTCGGCGATCTGGAGCGCTCCATTTCCTTCTGGACCCCGTTCTGCGGCATGCTCGGCTACGAGCCGCAACGTTGGTCAGGCGGCATGAACTATGTGCCGGCGTCGGGCGCCTACGTGTGCCTGTTGCAGTCGCCCCAGCCGCACTCCCGTGCCGGTTATCACCGCAAGCGCATCGGGCTGAACCATCTGGCGTTTCGCGCCGAATCGCGGCAACACGTCGATGAGATCCGCGCGTGGCTCAAGGGCGCGGGTCACGCGCTGCTCTACGACGACGAATATCCGTTTGCCTCGGGCCCGGGCTATTACGCCCTGTATTGCGAGGACCCGGACCGGATCAAGCTGGAAGTGGTGGCGCCTGACGAAGCCTGAGAAGGCTCGCACTGTCGCGGCATTCCCGTCCGCCATACTCCGCGCAGGCCAGCCCGAAGACCAGCGAGGTGATCGAGTGTCGGAGCGACAGCTGAAGAAGTACGCGGGGAGTTGCCACTGCGGCGCGGTCCGGTTCGAGATCGAGACCGATTTCCCCGAGCTGACCATGTGCGATTGCTCGATCTGCCGGCGCAAGAACGCGTTGATGGTCAAGGTCCACGAGTCGAGGTTCACGCTGCTCGCCGGCGCCGAGAGCCTGACCGAGTACCAGTTCCACACCAAGACGGCCAGGCACTTCTTCTGCAAGACCTGCGGCATCTACCCGTTCCATCGCAAGCGGGTGACGCCGGACCACTTCGGCATCAACGTGCACTGCCTCGATGGCTTCGATCCGACGGGCATTCCGGTTCGTCAGGCCGTCGGCGCCAACATGGCCTGACGCGGCCGCCCCGCGCCAAACCGAACGAGCCTCGCAGCCCTGCATGCCAGACTTTCCCCGCCTGGAGACCGCCCGCCTGATCCTGCGCGAGATCACCGAAGCCGACGCGCCTGATCTCCTGCGCATTCACGGCAACGCCGAGCACATGGCGTTCTTCGGTGCCGATCCCTTGAGCACCTTGGCGCAGGCCCAGCAGCTCGTGGCCACGTTCGCCGGCTGGAGAACCCAGGCCAACCCTGGAACGCGCTGGGCATTGGAGCTGAAGGAAAGGCCGGGCCTCGTCGGCACCTGCGGCCTCTTCGCCTGGAACCGCAACTGGAAGAAGTGCGCCACCGGCTACGAACTGGCGCCCGAGGCGACGGGCATGGGCCTCATGCGCGAGGCTCTCGCGGCCGTCTTTGCATGGGGCTTCGAGACCATGGGTCTGAACCGCATCGAAGCGCAGGTTCACGAGGACAACGCGGCCTCGCGCCGGCTCCTGGCTCGGCTGGGCTTCGCCGAAGAGGGCCGCCTGCGACAGGTGGCGTTCTGGGCGGGGCGCCACCACGATCTGTTGCAGTACGCGCTGCTGGCGTGCGATTGGCCCATGCACGAGCGCGCGACGCGCTAGCCCGAGCGGCCCGCCCCCACGCCGCGCAAGGTGACGCGAAAGGCCTCTGCGCTATCGTCACGTATCGAGAGCCCCCAGGAGAACCCCATGGCCAAGCCGAACTACGCGTTCGAGAGACGTCAGCGCGAGCTGGAAAGCAAGCGCAAGAAGGCAGAAAAGGCCGAGCGCAAGGCCGCATCCGCACGCAGCAACGAGACAGCCGCCAACGAGCCCACCGCGGCTCAGGAGGCGCCGCCCAAGCCAGCCCAGCCCGAGGGTCAGGCGCATTGACGCGCCACGCGCGCCACTGACGCAACACCCCCTGCCATCGCCCGGCTGACGCCCTGCCCGCCCGCTGAAAGTCACGGGGTCAGGCAGCTTCGGCCGGCGATCGCACGCATTGCGGCGAAGGCCTGCTTTGCCGCGCCGGCTGATAGCGCTGCCTGGCCGTCGGCTCGCCGCCCCATGCACCTCAACCCCGACCACTTCCTCCAGACCGAGTCCGGCCGCGTGCTCACGCCGCAGCGCAACCGCGCAGCCTGGACACGCTGCCATGCCGCGCTCGAAACGGCGCTCGGCGCGGCGCGACCGCCCAGTGCGATCTACCTGCTCATCGGCCCTCAAGGCAGCGGCAAGAGCACCTGGGTCAGGGCGCATGGGCAGGCCGAAAGCCCGGACGCGGTGTTCTTCGATGCCATCCTCGTCAAGCGGTCCGAGCGCGCCGAGGTGCTCGCGCGCGTCAAGCCGTTTGGCGTTGCGGCCATCGCGGTGTGGCTGCGCACGCCGCTCGCGACCTGTCTTGCGCGCAATGCTCGGCGCCCTGCCGACGAGGTCGTAAGCGAGCAGGCGATCCGCAATGTCTTCGCGGCGCTCGAGCCGCCGAGCTTGTCCGAAGGTTTCGACCGGATCATCGAGATCGCCTGCGACACAGGCGCGCCCACCGCCCGCGCCTGCCCCGAAGCCATGCTCTCGACCGACCTGGACCTGTCCTTCCACCTCACCTCGCCGGCCGACGTCGATGCCCTGGTCGCCGTTCGCATCGACGCCATGCGAGAAAGCCTCGAGCGCATCGGCCGCTTCGATCCGCTGCGGGCCCGGGAACGCTTTCTTTCCGGCTTCGAGCCCGGGCACACGCGACACATCGTCGTGGCCGGGCAGCGCGTCGGCTTCTTCGTCGTCAAGCCGCGCGAGGATCACCTGCTGCTCGATCACCTCTACGTCGTGCCCGCCTGGCAGGGCCGGGGCATCGGGGCGGCGGTGCTGCGCGCCGTGTTCGACGAGGCGGATGCGCTGGGCGCGCCCGTTCGCGTCGGCGCGCTGAAGCACAGCGCGTCGAACCGCTTCTACCTGCGGCACGGCTTCCGGCTCGTGAAGACCGGCGAGTACGACAACTACTACGTGCGCGGCGCCCGTTAGAGCCTGTTAGCGCCGCGTCGCGTCGACGCGCCGGTGCCCCTCGTTGACCATCATCAGCGCGGCGCTGCCGTAGTACTGGTGGAACTCCGCCACCATCTCGCCGTTCGCGATCACCGGGTCGGTCGCGACGATGCGCTTGGCTTCGTCGATGTCCGCCACCGCGAGCACGAACATGCCGCGCCAGCCGTCGACGCCGTCGAACGGGCCGGCCTGCACGAGCTTGCCTTCGGCGGACAGGCGCTCAATGTTGGCGAAGTGGCCCTTGAACATCTCGTCGCGCGCCGGGCCGGCGGGCACCTTGTGCGGCCCGGTCTTCAGCAGCACGAACACGTAGCGGCGCATGCCGCGCTCGTCGGCGCCGAGGCGCTGGGCGAGCTCGGCGTCATAGCCCGATGCCGCCGCCAGGCCTGCGCTTGCGCAAAGGCAAGACACCGCCAGCCATCGAGCCCAGAACGTCCTGATCATGGCAACCCCCTTGCTTGCGCATCAGGGGTGCGATCCTAGCCAAGCGCGGCGCCGCTCAGGCCTGCGCCGCCTTGACCGGCTTGGCGCGCAGCGCCCACACGACGCCGGCGACCAGCAGTGCGATGCCGGCCACGGTCAGCGGCTCGGGCGCGCGGCCGCGCAGCATGAAGGCATAGGCCAGCGCCGACAGCGTCTCGAACACGATCAGCTGGCCGACCAGGGTGGTCGGCAGGCGCTGGCTCGCCTCGTTCCAGCACAGCGTGCCCAGCCACGACGCGAACAGGCCGATCGCGAGCATCAGCCCGATGAAGGCGCCGGGGCGCGGGCCGAAGGGCATCGCGAAGTCGCTGCCGGTGGCGGCGAGCACGGCCCACAGGATGGCGTAGCCGGCCAGTGCGAGCGGCAGCGTCGCGAGGCCTTGCGCCGTGGTCCAGGTGCGCGGGTCGCGGTCGGGGTGGGCGCGCAGCCAGTCGGCATTGCGCAAGGGATACCAGGTCCAGCACGCGACCGCGACGATGGCCAGCGCCGCGCCGCTCGCGTAGCGGCCGAGGTCGGCGTTGGCGTCGGCGCGCAGCGCCTTGAGCTCGACGTGGTTGACCAGCGCGATGCCGCAGCCGATCAGCAGCAGCGAGGGTGCGAGGCGCGCCCACGGCAGCTTGCCGTCGCGCTGCGCATCACGCAGGTTGGAGCTGACCGCGATCACCACCGGCAGCGTGCCGATGATCATCGTCGGCAGCGGTCCGCCGGCGCGCTGGATCGCGCTCGACAGGCACAGGTAATACAGCAGGTTGCCGACCGCGGCGAGCTTGAGCGCCTCGATCCAGTCGCTGCGCGTAAGCTGCGCCAGCCGCACGCGATCAAACCACGCGAGCGGCAGCGCGATCAGGCCGAAGGCGAGGTAGCGGCCCACGGTGTGCAGCGCGGCCGGCGCCTCGGGCACCATCAGAGGGCCGACGAACACCAGGCCCCACATCAGGCCGGCGGCAAGGGCGTAGAGAGTTCCGATCCACATGAGACCGGCAAGGCTACGCGTTCGCGCGCGGCCGGTCTTGTAGCAGCTTGCTCAGTGGCGGCTTCCTCTCCCAGGGGGAGAGGGTCGGGGTGAGGGGCTCGTGCAAGCCGCGGGCTTCGGCCCTCACCCCAACCCTCTCCCGCGAGCGGGAGAGGGAGCATTCGTGACTTGTCGCTGGTAGCGCGCCGGCGTGACGCCATAGCGGTTGGCAAACGCGCGCGTCAGGTGCGCCTGGTCCGCAAGCCCCACCGCCGCCGCGACCTGCGCGGCCGGCTCGCCGCGTGCGAGCCGCTGCTTGGCCTCGAACAGGCGCAGCGCCATCAGCATCTGCTGCGGCGTCGCGTGGTACTGCGCCTTGAAGCGGCGCAGGAAATGGAACGGGCTCAGCCCCGCGACGGCGGCCAGCTCGTCCAGCGTGAGGCGCCGGTCGAGGTTCGCGCGCAGGTAGTCGACCACCGGCGCGAAGCGCAAGGCGCCTTCGGCCGGCGCGGGCTTGGCGGTGCGCGCATGGGTGCGGAACTCCGCCAGCAGCGCGAACAGCAGGCTGTCGAATGCGAGCGGCTCATCCTCGTGCCACAGCCGGTCGAGCAGCGCGCCGACGCGGCGTGCGCGCGGCGCGTCGTGGCCCACCGCCTGGCCGAACCACCAGCCGCGCTCGCCGCTGACGCGCTCGACCACCGCGGGGTCGAGGTAGATCATGCGGTAGCGCCAGCCGCCGTCGGTCTCGGCGCGGCCGGTGTGCAACTCGTCGGGGTTCATCAGCACCAGCGAGTCGGGCGGGGCCAGATGGTCCGCGCCGCGGTAGCGAAAGCGCTCGACGCCGGACTCGATCGCGCCCAGGCCGAAGGCCTCGTGCGTGTGCGGCTCGAAGGCGTGGCGCACGATGTGCGCGCGGTACAGCTCGACGCCCGCGGCCGGGCGCCGGAACTGCGCCTCGTCCTCGGGGTGGTCGAACTGCTGCGGCACGCCTTCCATCGTGCGGGAATGATGTCACGCGGGCGGCGACTGCGGATTGACGCGCCGCGCCGCGAAGGCACGATCGGCCGGTCGCGATCCGCCGAACCGGGAGGTCTTGATGTCGATGCTGCAGCGCTCGCGTTTCATCCGACGTGCAGGCGCCGCGGGCCTCGTGCTCGCGGCGGCGGCCTCGCTGCTGGTCGCCTGCGGCGGCGGCGGTGGTGGCAGCGGCGGCTCCGTCGCCTGCACCGCGGCGCCCGCGGTCGACGGCCCGGTGTGGTGGCTGTTCGGGCGCGACGCGCAGCACGCGGCCGTCGCCGCGGTGGAGACCCAGCCGCTCGAGCGGCTGGTGTGGCGCACCGCGGTCGACCTCGCGCCGCAGTACACCAGCAGTGGCGCGCTGCTAATCCACTACGGCTCACCGCTCGTCACCGCGCGCAACACGGTGATCGTGCCGGTCAAGACGGGCACTGCGGGTGGCTTTCGCGTCGAGGCGCGGCAGGGCCACGACGGCTGCCTGCTGTGGTCGCAGGCCAGCGACTACCTGCTGCCGCCGCACCGCTGGGTGCCGAGCTTCAACCCGGCGCTCGCGCCCTCGGGCGAGCGGCTTTTCGTGCCGACCTCGGGAGGCCGCGTGATCATCCGCGACGACCCGGATTCGGCCACCGGCACGACGCGCACCGTCGCGTTCTACGGCAATGCCGCCTACGACGCCGCGCCGGCCACCTACGACGCCAACGTCGTCATCAACACGCCGCTGACGGTCGACGCGAACGGCACGGTGTTCTTCGGCTTCACCGTGCTGGGCGCAAACCCCGCCGGCCTGGTCGGCGGCATCGCACGCATCGCGTCCGACGGCACGGGCGCCTGGGTTTCGGCGGCCACGGCGGCGGGCGATGCGGCGATCGTCAAGACCGCGACCAACAGCGCGCCGGCGCTGTCGGCCGACGGCGCGACGCTGTACGTCGCGGTCAACACCGTCGGCGGCACCGGCCTGCGCCCGAGCGGCTACCTGCTCGCACTCGACAGCGCCACGCTCGCCACGCGCGCGGCGGCACCGCTGCTCGATCCCGCGCTCGGCACGGCCGCGTGGGTGAGCGACGACGCGACCTCGTCGCCGACCGTGGGCCCGGACGGCGACGTCTTCCTCGGCGTGCTCGAAGCCAGCGTGCCGTCGCACAACTACCGCGGCTGGCTGCTGCACTTCGACGCCGCGCTCGGCACGAGCAAGACGCCCGGCGCCTTCGGCTGGGACACGACGGCCTCGATCGTGCCGGCGAGCATGGTCCCCTCGTACACCGGGCCGTCGAGCTACCTGCTGGCGACCAAGTACAACAACTACGGCGGCGCGGGCACCGGCGACGGCAAGAACCGCCTCGCCGTGCTCGACCCTGCTCAGACCCAGGCCG
Organism: Caldimonas sp. KR1-144; assembly: GCF_049446155.1. Lineage (NCBI taxonomy): Bacteria > Pseudomonadati > Pseudomonadota > Betaproteobacteria > Burkholderiales > Sphaerotilaceae > Caldimonas > Caldimonas sp. KR1-144. The sequence continues at coordinate 47,696 of NZ_JBMSEE010000008.1, read as the reverse complement.
ATGCGATCTCGGGCGAGCCGGTGATGCTGGAGGTGCTGACGATGCTCGGTCCCACGCCGGACCCCAACTACCCCGGCGGCGTGCTGGAGTGGTGCATCAACACGATGGCGGTCGACCCGCTGACGAGCTCGATCCTCGTCAACAACGAGGACGGCAAGCTCTACCGCTGGGACCTGCGAACCAACAGCTTCACGCAGCAGATCGCGCTGACCAGCGGCCTCGCGGCGGCCTACACGCCAACGGCGATCGGGCCGGATGGGCGGGTCTATGCGATCAACAACGCGACGTTGTTTTCGGTGGGGCGGTAGTCGCTGCGGAGGCAGCGCGTTCGTCGTTCTCGCGCGCCAATGCGTTGACCCCTCACCCCAACCCTCTCCCCCTGGCGGGGGCGAGGGAGCTGAGCGCGGGGAGCCGGGGAACCGCTCCCTCTCCCGCGTGCGGGAGAGGGCTGGGGTGAGGGATCGGCAGGAACCGCCCGCAGCGCCGACCCACCCCTCAGCGCAGCCGCGCGATCTCCCGTTCCGCCAGCGCCCTCATCGCTACTTGGTCAAAGCGGATCTGCAGCGGCTGCTTGTCCTTCCAGGCCCCGACGTGGATGTGCGGATGTCGCGACATGCCGTTGTTGCCGACCTGCGCGAAGACCTGGCCGCGCGCGAGCAGGTCGCCTTCCTTCACGCTGACCGCCGCCACGTGCGCAAGCATGACATGCACGCCGTCATCGCGGCGCAGCACGACGGAGCTCGCCGGCGGCGTTCCGAGCACGCCGGGCTCGTTGACGGTGTTGTTCTCATGAACGCCGATGACCCGGCAGTCGCAAGGCGACAGCACGTCCTCGCCCCAACCGAACCAGTCTTCGTTGCGACGGCCGTCGCCGGCATGCGCACGCATCCAGAGGCGGCCTTCCTCGTCAACAAAGTGCTGGATGACGCAATCCGTGCCCAGCGCATCGCGCAGCAACTTGAACCGGCCGGCCCAGTGCTCGGCGCAGGCGTAGAAGCGGGCGAAGACCGGGTGGGCGAGCACCGATTCGATCGGCACATCGGTGGCGGCCACCGGCTGTGCAGCCACCGACTCATCGCGGCGTCTCGTTGGTCTGCACGTACGCGCTCGCGCGCTCCAGCTCCACCGGCCTGACTTCCATGCTCAGCCCGCACGCCAGGCAGGGGTTGCGGGCGATGATCGCGCACGCCGCGTCCAGGCTTTCGGCGACGACGAACCAGTAGCCGCCCACCACTTCCTTGGCTTCGGTGAAGGGCCCGTCGATCACGCGCTCGCGCGTGACGAGCCGGCTCTCGCGCGCCAGGCGCTGGCCGGGTTTGAACACGCCTTCGGCGAGCATGCGCTCGTACCAGACGTAGAACGCGTCGATGGCACGCTGGATCGTCTCCGGCGAAAGGCCGCGGTCCCAGTGGCCGCGCGAAAGCACGAGGTAGTCGTGGCGTGGAAGGCTCATCACAGGCTCCCGTGGTTCATCCTCGTTCGCGCAGCCAGGCGCTCGCCTGCCCGCGTGAACTGAGGCCCAGTTTTTCGAGGATGTTCGCGACGTGGCGCTTGACGGTGTGCGGGCTGATGTCGAGCGCGCGCGCGATCAGCTTGTTGCTGTCGCCGGCGGCGATGCGCTCGAGCACCGCGCGCTCGCGCGCCGTGAGCGGCTCGTCGTCCAGGCGCGTCTCGACCGGCCGCGCACCGTGCAAGGATTCGGCAAGCTGCGCTGCGGCCTGCAGCTCGGCACGTTGATCGGCCGACAGCAGGCTGCCCCAGCGCGCGTCGGCCAGCGTGCGCAGCACGACCGGACCGCACAGCAGGGCCTGGGCGCGCACGCCTTCGGCGATCAGGCGGTCGAGCACCGGCGCGATCACGGCTGCGGCTTCGCTCAGGCGCTGGTCGCGCAGCAGCGCATGGCCAGCGCGCAGCGTGAGGTCGCTGCGCTGGCCCATCACGTCCATCTCGTGCAACTTGGGCAGGATCAGCGCGAACTGTGCGCAGGCCTCGGCCCAGCGGCCCTGCGCGCAGGCGTAGCGCGCGCGCACCGCGACCGCGCGCGGATTGCGCGCGGTGACCGCATCCTCGATCGGGTTCTCCTTCAGCTCGGCGGCCCAGCGGCGCAGCGCCTCGGGGCCCAGGCCCAGCGTGTCGGACAAGCGCACGCCGTAGACCGCGATCTGGTGGCGCCACAGCAGGCGGCGCGCGGGCGGCGCGTGCTCCTCGATCAGCAGCAGGCGCTCGAGGCGCTGCCGCACCGCGTCGGCGCGGCCGTGCATCGCGTCGAACAGGTTGCGAAACAGCTCGACGCCGATCTGCATCTCGCCGGAGACGGCGAGCCACTTCATGTCGTCTTCGGCAACGCGCAGTTCGGCCATCGCCTCGTCGAAGCGCGCGCGCCACAGCAGGCCGAAGGCGCGCAGCAGGCGCAGCTCTCCGCGCATCGGCAGCGGCCGGTCGCCGAGGCGCCGCTGCGCGCCGGCGACGTAGCGCTCGATCACGGGCGGCATGCCGGCGATCGTGCTGATGTTGATCGGCAGCGCGCATTCCCACCAGCGCAGCAGCGACTCGTCTTCCAGCCGCGCGATCAGCTCGCCGTAGATCGCCGGCAGCGCGAGATGCTCGCCGCGGCGAAAGTGCTGCGACGCGTCGGCCAGCAGCATCAGCACGCGCGCACTGTTGCCGAGGTCCGGCATCTCACGCAGCCGCGCGATCAGCTGCTCGGCCTCGGCATTGCGATCGACCGGGTAGAGCGCGTTGGCCAGGTAGGCCTGCACGAGCAGCACCTCGGCGTGCTGGTTGGCCGCTCGGCCGGCGACGATGGCGGCCTCGAACCAGCGCACCGCGTCCACCCACTGCGAGCGCACCACGCTGGCCGCACCGGCCAGGCGCGCGAGTTGCGCGCTGCGCTGCGCCTGCGGGAACTGCTCGACCAGCCGCAGCACCTCGCCCGCGCCGCCTTGCAGGAACAGCTCGGGCGCGGCCTCGGCGAGCGCGCCCTCGGCGGCGCGCCAGTCCTCGGCGCGCAGCAGGAAGCCGACCTTGCGCAGCGCGTCGCCCTCTTCCTGCGCGGCGCGGCGCAGCAGCTCGGGCAGCTCGCCCGGCAGGTGCAGGCGCGCGCGCGCCTGCAGCGCGTCGCGAAACAGGTCATGCAGCACCAGGGTGCGCTCCTGCGCGTCGAGCGCGGTCGCGAACAGGCCGCGGCGCTCGATCTCGTCCATCCACTCGGGCGCGCGCGCGTCACCGCTCACCGCCGCGGCGCGGCGCTCGGTGAGCTCGGGCAGCACGGCGCAGCGCAGCAGGAAGTCGTGCAGCGGCGCGGGCAGGTCGTCGAGCACCTCCGCACAGAGGTAGTCGAACAGGTGGCGGTCGATCAGCTGTGCGCCGCCGACCGCGCCGCGGCGCGTGCGCAGCGCCGCCAGCGCAAGGCGCAGCCCGGCCGGCCAGCCGGCGGTGCGCTCGAAGAGATCGCGCGCGCGCTCGTCGGGCTGCGGCAGCGCCTCGGCGTCGAGCAGGGCGCGCGCCTCGTCGGGCGAGAAGCGCAGCGCCTCTTGGCCGAACTCGGCCAGCTCGCCGCTGGCGCGCAGCCGCGCGAGCGCGAGGGCCGGCGGCGTGCGCGTGCCGATCACCAGCGTCCAGCCCAGCGGCAGGCCGAGGATCAGCGCGTCGAGCAACGCGAGCGCGTCGGGCCGGGTCACGCGGTGCAGGTCGTCGAGCGCGATCAGGCCCGGCGCATCGCCGGCCGCGGCCAGCGCGTCGATCAGCTCGTCGAGCGCGCGGCGACGCTCGGCGGCATCGCCGCCGGCCAGACGCGTGAGCGCGTCGGGCGCGCTGCGCCACGGCAGGTCGTGCGGCTCGAGCGCGGCCACCAGGCAGGCAAACAGGCGCTCGGCATCGTCGTCCTCGTCGAGCGAGATCCAGGCGCTGCGCGCGGCATGGCGTTCGACCAAGGCGGCCAGCGTCGAGGTCTTGCCGAAGCCGGCCGGCGCCTGCAGCAGCAGCACGCGGCTCGCGGGCAGGGCTTCATCGATCGCGGCGTCGAGCTGCGGGCGGGCCAGCCGCTTCGCGCGCACGCGCGGCGGCTGGATCTTGGTGGCAGCGAAGCGCAGCAGCTGTTCCATCGGAGGCCGCAAAGCCTAGCCGAACTGCCGCGATTTCGCCTCCTCGAACAGCGGGTCGCCCGGCACCGCCTGCGCGAACAGCGACATCGACGAGCGGAACTTGAGATCGTCGGGCGGCGGCAGGATCTGATCGAGCCGCCGCCCGCGCACCGCGAGCACGAGGCGCGTGCATTCACGCAGCCGCGGCCCGAGCAGCGGATGGGCCAGGTAGGCGCGCGCCTCGGCCAGCGAGCCGATCCCGTAGCGCTCGGACATCGCGCTGCGCCCGAGTCCGCGCAGCTGCGGGAACACGAACCACATCCAGTGGCTGGCCTTGGCGCCCGCGGCCAGCTCGGCGAGCACGCGCTCGATCACCGGCGCCTGGGCGTCGACGAAGCGCTGCAGGTCGAAGGGGTCGTCGTCCATGCGCCAAGCGTCGTCGGCCGGGGGCGCCGCGTCAACCGTAACGAAGCGCGCCCGCAAGCGGCCGTTTCGCGATGCGCGCCCACGCCGCCGCGAGCAGCGCCGGATCGACCTCGTCGAGGCAGGCCAGGTTGACCGCGACGACCTCGCCGTCGACGGCCTCCAGCCGGCCGCGCCCGAACGGGCGCACGCCGCAGTGATCGCAGAACAGGTGGCGCAGCGTCGCGCTGCCCGCCGTGTGGTCGCACAGGTGCTGCTCTCCGCCGAGCAGGCGAAAGTCCTGCGGCTCGACGATCACGCTCCAGGCGCGCGTCTTGACGCAGGCGGCGCAGCTGCAACGGCGTGCGCCGGCGTCGAGGTCGATGCCGGCGGTGAACCGCACCTTGCCGCAGTGGCAGCTGCCACGGAATGTCTGTTTCATCGTCTTCTCCCCATTCGAGAGACGAGTCTGCGACGGGGCTGCTGCCAGCGCGGTGGCAGCAGCGGCAAGAAGCAAAAAGGGCCGCGCGGCGCCCTTGCGCCTGCGCGGCCCAGCCCTTCAGGAACGCGGGATCAGCGCACCTTGCCGGCCTTCCAGGCCGCCAGCAGCTTGTCGTAGTCGATCGTCTCGCCCTTGGGCTTTTCGTTGGCGAGCTTCTTCCACGGCGCGTGCTGGTCCGAGAGCCACTTGTTCGGGTCGCTCTTGGGATTGAGCTTGGGCGCGCACTTGGCCATGCCGGCGCGCTCCAGGCGCGCGAGCACCTGGTCCATCTCGTCGGCCAGCGTGTCCATCGCGCCTTGCGGCGTCTTCTCGCCGGTGACCGCCTGCGCCACGTTCTTCCACCACAGCTGCGCGAGCTTGGGGTAGTCGGGCACGTTGGTGCCGGTCGGGCTCCAGGCCACGCGCGCCGGGCTGCGGTAGAACTCGACCAGACCGCCGAGCTTGGGCGCGAGGTCGGTCATCGCCTTGCTCTGGATGTCCGACTCGCGGATCGGCGTGAGGCCGACGATGGTCTTCTTCAGCGAGGTGGTCTTGGCGGTGATGAACTGCGCATACAGCCACGCGGCCGCGGTGCGGTTGGCGTCGTGGTTGGCGAAGAAGGTCCAGGAGCCGACATCCTGGTAGCCGTTTTGCATGCCCTGCTTCCAGTACGGGCCGTTGGGGCCGGGCGCCATGCGCCACTTCGGCGTGCCGTCGTCGTTGACCACGGGCAGGCCCTTCTTGGTCATGTCGGCGGTGAAGGCCGTGTACCAGAAGATCTGCTGCGCGATCTGGCCCTGCGCGGGCACCGGGCCGGCCTCGCCGAAGGTCATGCCGGTGGCTTCCTTGGGCGCGTACTTCTTCATCCAGTCGACGTACTTCGTCAGCGCGTAGACCGCCGCCGGCGAGTTGGTGCCGCCGCCGCGCGCGACCGAGGCGCCCACCGGCGTGCACTTGTCGTCGGCAACGCGGATGCCCCATTCGTCGACCGGCAGGCCGTTGGGGTTGCCGATGTCGGCTTCGCCGGCCATCGAGAGCCAGGCGTCGGTGAAGCGCCAGCCGAGCGACGGATCCTTCTTGCCGTAGTCCATGTGGCCGTAGATCGGCTTGCCGTCGATGGTCTTCACGTCGTTGGTGAAGAACTCGGCGATGTCCTCGTAGGCGCTCCAGTTCAGCGGCACGCCGAGCTCGTAGCCGTACTTGGCCTTGAACTTGTCCTTCAGCTCCTTGCGCGCGAAGAGATCGGCGCGGAACCAGTACAGGTTGGCGAACTGCTGGTCGGGCAGCTGGTAGAGCTTGCCGTCCGGCGCGGTCGTGAACTTGGTGCCGATGAAGTCCTTGAGATCGAGCCCCGGGTTGGTGAACTCCTTGCCCGCACCGGCCATGTAGTCGGTGAGGTTCATGATCTTGCCGTAGCGGTAGTGCGTGCCGATGAGATCGGAGTCGGAGATCCAGCCGTCGTAGATCGACTTGCCGGACTGCATGCTGGTCTGCAGCTTCTCGACGACGTCGCCCTCCTGGATGAGGTCGTGCTTGACCTTGATGCCGGTGATCTCCTCGAAGGCCTTGGCGAGCGTCTTCGACTCGTACTCGTGCGTCGTGATCGTCTCGGAGACGACCGAGATCTCCTTGACGCCCTTGGCCTGCAGCTTCTTGGCCGCCTCGATGAACCACTTCATCTCGGCCATCTGCTGGTCCTTGGACAGCGTGGACGGCTGGAACTCGCTGTCGACCCATTTCTTGGCCTCGGCCTCGCCGGCCCAGGCGCCGTGGCCCGCCACGAGAGCCGCCGCCGCAAACGCCAGGGCGGTGAACTTCATCTTCATCGTTGTCTCCTCATGTCGGCTCCCCCGTTGTGCATCGAGACGCATCGGCCCCGGGGGAACACCGGGCCGCATCCCTGTCGATTCATCCCTTGCGCATGATCAGTGCGAGCACGAGCATCGAGATCACGAAACTGATCCACACGCTGGGTTCCTGCTCGAGCGAAAGCCATTCGGTGAGCTTGCCGGAAATGCCGACGAAGCCGAGGTTGATGTAGGCCGCGGTCAGCAAGCCGATGAACAGCCGGTCGCCGCGCGTCGTGGCGATCGGCAGGAAACCCTTGCGCATGACCGTGGGTGACTTGAGCTCCCATGCCGTCATGCCGATCAGCATCAGCACCACGCAGCCGAAGAACACGGCCACGGGCAGGGTCCAGACCATCCAATCCAACATCACGAACTCTCCTGACAGCTCCCTCTCCCGCTTGCGGGAGAGGGTTGGGGTGAGGGCGAGGCGCTCGGCCTGCACGAGCCCCTCACCCCCGCCCTCTCCCCAAGGGAGAGGGAGTCAAAACCTAAACGCGGCCCATCGCGAAGCCCTTCGCGATGTAGTGCCGCACAAACCAGATCACGATCGCGCCCGGCACGATCGTCAGCGTGCCCGCTGCGGCGAGCACCGCCCAGTCCATGCCCGAAGCGCTGACGGTGCGCGTCATCGTCGCGACGATGGGCTTGGCGTTCACGCTGGTCAGCGTGCGCGCGAGCAGCAGCTCGACCCAGCTGAACATGAAGCAGAAAAAGGCCGCGACGCCGACGCCGGCCTTGATGAGCGGAATGAAGATCGTGAGGAAGAAGCGCGGGAAGGAGTAGCCGTCGATGTAGGCCGTCTCGTCGATCTCGCGCGGCACGCCGCTCATGAAGCCTTCGAGGATCCACACCGCCAGCGGCACGTTGAACACCAGGTGCGCCAGCGCCACCGCGAGGTGCGTGTCCATCAACCCAAGCGTCGTGTAGAGCTGGAAGAAGGGCAGCAGGAACACCGCCGGCGGCGTCATGCGGTTGGTCAGCAGCCAGAAGAAGACGTGCTTGTCGCCGAGGAACTGGTAGCGCGAGAACGCGTAGGCCGCCGGCAGCGCCACCGAGATCGAGATCACGGTGTTGATCGCAACGTAGATCAGCGAGTTGATGTAGCCCGAGTACCAGGACGCATCGGTGAAGATGGTCCGGTAGTTGTCCCAGGTGAAGTGCTGCGGCAGCAGCGAGAAGCTCGACAGGATCTCCTCGTTGGTCTTGAAGCTCATGTTGACCATCCAGTAGATGGGCAGCACGGCAAAGACCAGATAGGCGATCAGGAACAGCGTGCGTTTCTGCATCATGACGACCCCTCGTTCGCGGAGTACCGCGACCGATCCCCCGAGGGGATCGAGCCCGCCTTGGGGCGGCCCGGCGCCGGGCTCGTGAAGTTTGGTGGGTTCATTCGACGCCCTCCTTCTCATGCGTTCCCACGCGCTGCATCCAGTTGTAGAGGATGAAGCACAGCAGCAGGATGATCAGGAAGTAGATCAGCGAGAACGCCGCCGCCGGACCGAGGTCGAACTGGCCCACGGCCTTTTGCGTCAGGTACTGCGACAGAAAGGTCGTCGCGTTGCCGGGCCCGCCGCCGGTCAGCACGAAGGGCTCGGTGTAGATCATGAAGCTGTCCATGAAGCGCAGCAGCACCGCGATCATCAGCACGCCGCGCAGCTTGGGCAGCTGGATGAAGCGAAACACCGCCCACTTGCTCGCGCCGTCGATGCGCGCGGCCTGGTAGTAGGCATCGGGGATCGCGCGCAGGCCGGCATAGCAGAGCAGCGCGACCAGCGGCGTCCAGTGCCACACGTCCATCACCAGCACGGTAAGCCAGGCGTCGCGGGCATTGCCGGTGTAGCTGTAGTCGATGCCAAGCTTGTCGAGCGCGGCGCCGAGCAGGCCGATGTCGGCGCGGCCGTAGATCTGCCAGATCGTGCCCACCACGTTCCACGGGATCAGCAGCGACAGCGCGACGATCACCAGCACGGCAGAGGCTTTCCAGCCCGACGCTGGCATCGACAGCGCGAGCACGATGCCCAGCGGGATCTCGACCGCCAGCACCGCGAGCGAATAGCCGAGCTGTCTGAGCAATGCGCCGTGGAGTTCTTCGTCGCGCATCACGTTGACGAACCACTCGGTGCCGACGAAGACGCGGCGCTCGGGCGAGATGATGTCTTGCACCGAGTAGTTCACCACCGTCATCAGCGGGAGGATGGCGGAGAAGGCGACGCAGATCAGCACTGGCAGGATGAGGAGCCAGGCTTTCTGATTGACGGGTTTGGTTGGGGCGCTCATGTCGGTTGGGGCGTCATGGCTTGGCGGGTTGATGCCGCCCTGCGAGGGGGCCGCGCGCCTACTTGAGGCTGAAGCTGCCCCTGCGGGGCAGAGCCGGGATTTCGCCCCGGCGGGCGACCTACTTTCTTTGCTTCGCCAAAGAAAGTAGGCAAAGAAAGGCGACCCCCGCTCAGGCGCCCGGCTGCGCCGGGTCCCCTGCGGTGCTCGCGAAGCGGGCGCGCCGCATAACTCGCTGCGTTCGCTGCGCTCACTGCGCTCGAACAAAGCGGCGAGTCAGAGGTTGATGCGCGCTGGCGCGCGCCGCCCGCTTCGCTGTGCTCCTCGGCGCCTTCGAGGGGGCCCAACGGCGACTGCAACGGCAACACACCCCCGAGCGGGGTTGCGACGGTCTGGCAAAAGTAGGTCGCCCGCCGGGGCGAAATCCCGGCACCAGCGCCGCAGGCGCGCAGCCGCCCGCAGGGCGGCCTCCCGGCAGAGGCCATCAACGACCTCATGCCACCAACTCCTCATCCCGATAAAAGCACGTATGCACCCCCATCACCTGCAGCCACGCCGTGCTGCCCACAGCGGGCAGCGCCGTCTCGGGAGACAACCGCGCCTTCAGAGTGTGCTCGCCGATGCGCCCGGTCAGCAGCACGTGGGTGCCGATGTCCTGCGCCTGCGCCACCGTCACCGGCAACGCGCCCGGCGTGTCGGGCACGGCGAGCGAGACGTACTCCGGCCGAACGCCGAGCTTGAGTTCGCCCTCGCCGAGCGGGCGGGGGGTCGGTACGCGATGGCCGGCCACGTCGATCGCGTCGTCGCTCGCGCGCACCGGCAGGAAGTTCATGCCGGGCGAACCGATGAAGTGGCCGACGAAGGTGTGCGCCGGACGCTCGAACAGCTCGCTCGCGGTACCCACCTGCACCGCGCGGCCGCGCGTCATCACGACCACGCGGTCGGCGAAGGTCAGCGCCTCGACCTGGTCGTGCGTCACGTAGACCAGCGTCAGCTTGAGCTCGTGATGGATCTGCTTGAGCTTGCGGCGCAGCTGCCACTTGAGGTGCGGGTCGATCACCGTCAGCGGCTCGTCGAACAGCACCGCCGAGACATCCGGGCGCACGAGGCCGCGGCCGAGCGAGATCTTCTGCTTCGCATCGGCAGCGAGGCCGGCGGCGCGCTGGTCGAGCTGGGCGGAAAGCTCCAGCATCTCGGCGATCTGGCCGACGCGCTGCTTGATCTGCGCCTCGGGCACCTTGCGATTGCGCAGCGGGAAGGCCAGGTTCTCGGCGACCGTCATCGTGTCGTAGATGACCGGGAACTGGAATACCTGGGCGATGTTGCGCTGCTGCGGCGTCTCGCGCGTGACGTCGCGGCCGTCGAAGCGCACGCTGCCGTGCGAGGGCGCGAGCAGGCCCGAGATGATGTTGAGCATCGTCGTCTTGCCGCAGCCCGAAGGGCCGAGCAGCGCATAGGCGCCGCCGTCCTCGAAGCTCATCTTCAGGGGCAAGAGCGCGTAGTCGCTGTCCTCCCGCGGGTTGGGGCGGTAGGCGTGCGCGAGGTCGAGGTCGATGCGTGCCATGTCAGCCGTTCCTGCGTTGGGGCGCGACGAGCAGTGCGCCGGCGGAATCGAACACGTGCACCTGCGCCGGATGCAGGTAGAGCGTGATCGCCTCGCCGAGCGCGAAACGGTGCACGCCGGTCAGCTGCGCAACCAGCTCGCCCACCGGCGTCTCGGCATGCACGAAGGTGTCGGAGCCCGAGATCTCGGCCAGCTCGACCACGCCCGGCAGCGCGACATCGCCCGGGCGCGGGCGGATGCCGAGCGCGCTCGCGCGCACGCCGATCGTCAGCGCCTTGCTCGCCGCCGACGGCAAGGGAATGTGCAGCGACGGACCCGCGTTGAGCTGCACGCCCAGCGTCGCCGCCTCGGCGGCGATCAGGTTCATCGGTGGATCGCTGAACGCGCGCGCGACGCGCAGCGACTTGGGCGCGTGGAAGACCTCGGCGGTCGGGCCGTACTGCAGCAGCTCGCCGGCATCCATCACCGCGGTGTAGCCGCCCAGCAGCAGCGCCTCGCCGGGCTCGGTGGTCGCGTAGACCACGGTCGATTCGCCGGCCGCGAACAGCTGCGTGAGCTCCTCGCGCAGTTCCTCGCGAAGCTTGTAGTCGAGGTTCACCAGCGGCTCGTCGAGCAGCATCAGCGGGGCGTTCTTCGCGAGCGCGCGCGCCAGCGCAACGCGCTGCTGCTGGCCGCCCGAGAGCTCGGCCGGCAACCGCGCGAGGAAGGGCTCGATGTGCAGCTTCTTCGCCAGCTCGACGACGCGCGCACCGATCGCGGTCTTGTCCATGCCGCCGCGCAACCGCAGCGGCGAGGCGATGTTGTCGGCCACCGTCAGCGACGGGTAGTTGATGAACTGCTGGTAGACCATCGCGACGTTGCGCTCGCGCACCGGCATGCCGGTGACGTCGGCGCCGTCGACGCGCACCGCGCCCTGCGTGGGCTTGTCGAGCCCCGCCATCACGCGCATCAGCGAGGTCTTGCCGGCCTGGGTCGCGCCCAGCAGCACGGTGACCGCGTTGGGCTTGAGCGCCAGGTCGAGCGGATACAGGTGCGTGCTCGCACCGACCTTCTTGCTGATCTGCTCCAGCACGAGCTGCATCAGGCAACCTCTCTTCGTTGTTCTCTGGACGGCGCGGCACCGAACGCCGCCGCCACGTGCGCGCGCTCGTCGGCGCTGTAGTGCAGGCCGAGCTTGGAGCGGCGCCACAGCACGTCATCGGGGTGCCGCGCCCATTCCTCGCGGCACAGGTAGTCGAGTTCGGCCGCGTACAGACCCGGTGCGATCTCCTCGCCCAGTTCGGCGAGCGACTGCGCGCGGCCGAGCACGCGCTCGATGCGGCTGCCGTAGGCGCGCGCGAGGCGGCGCGCAAGCGCACCGGGCAGCCAGGGCGCGCGGCGACGCAGTTCGGACACGAAGCGCTCGAAGTCGAGGTCGGGCCGGCGCTCGCTGCCGATCCAGCCGCGCAGGTCGCCGCCGGGCAGGTGGGCGCGCTCGGTCCACGTGGCGCGACGCTCGCCGAGCATGCGGCCGATCTCGTCGGCGGCGTCTTCGGCGAGCTTGCGGAAGGTGGTGATCTTGCCGCCCCAGATGCTCAGCAGCGGCGCGGCTTCGGTGTTGGCTTCGAGCAGGTAGTCGCGCGTCACCGCGCTCGGATCGCCCGAGGCGTCGTCGAGCAGCGGACGCACGCCCGAGTAGCTCCACACCACGTCGGAGGGCCGCACCGGCGCGCGGAAGTAGCGGCTGGCCTGTTCGCACAGGTAGGCGCACTCGTTCGCGTCGATGTGCGCGCTGCCCGGCTCGCCCTCGATCTCGACATCGGTGGTGCCGATCAACGTGAACTCGCCCTCGTAGGGGATCGCGAAGATGATGCGCTTGTCGGGGTTCTGGAAGATGTAGGCGTGGTCGTGCTCGAAGCACTTGGGCACGACGATGTGGCTGCCCTTGACGAGGCGCAGGCTTCGCGTAGCCAGCGCCTCGCCGGCGGCGGGGCGCGCGATGCCGCGCAGAAAGCTCTCGGCCCACGGGCCGGCGGCGTTCACCAGCGCCCGCGCGCGCACAAGCGTCGATGAGCCGTCCTCGCCGGCCAGCGCCGCGGTCCAGCCGCGCGCATCGCGCACCGCGGAAACGCAGGCGGTGCGCGTGAAGAGGGTTGCGCCGCGCTCGGCGGCATCGAGCGCGTTGAGCACCACCAGGCGCGCGTCGTCGACCCAGCCGTCGCTGTAGACGAAGCCGCGCGTGAACTCGGGCTTGAGCGGCGCGCCGGCCGCGTGGCGGCGCAGGTCCACGCCGCGCGAGCCGGGCAGCACCTCGCGTTGCGCGAGATGGTCGTAGAGGAACAGGCCCATGCGCACCATCCAGGCCGGGCGCATCGCCGCGTCGTGCGGCATCACGAAGCGCAGCGGCCACATGATGTGCGGGGCGCTCTTGAGCAGCACCTCGCGCTCGGCCAGCGCCTTGCGAACAAGCGAGAACTCGTAGTACTCGAGGTAGCGCAGGCCGCCGTGGATCAGCTTGGTCGACGACGACGAGGTGTGCGAGGCCAGGTCGTCGCGCTCGCACAGCACGACACGCCAGCCGCGCCCGGCGAGGTCGCGCGCGATGCCACAGCCATTGATGCCGCCGCCGACGATGAGCACGTCGGCGTCGAGCGAATCGGCAGGGGCGGCGGGGTTCAAGGGCTTACTTCCAGGCAAGGCGGCACCGTTCGGTCCGGCGCCGCAGGCCGTGTTTTTAGGCGCGTTCATGCGCGGTTGCATCATCGTTTTCCCGCGATTATTTTCGTTTCTTTTCGTTTTAGGCTCCGCCCGCCGTCCAGAATGGCCACTCGATGACCCCGAATCCCCGCCAGGCCCAGCTGCTCGAAGAGGTGCGCGCGCACGGCACGCGCTCGGTTGAGGCGCTGGCCGAGCGCTTCGGCGTCACGCTGCAGACGGTGCGCCGCGACGTGCAGCGCCTGGCCGAGGCCGGCCTGGTGGCGCGCTTTCACGGCGGCGTGCGCGTGCCGAGCTCGACCACCGAGAACATCGCCTATCGCCAGCGCCAGGCGCTGCAGGCCGAGGGCAAGGCGCGCATCGCGCGCGCGGTGGCCAAGCGCGTGCCCGAGGGCTGCTCGCTGATCCTCAACATCGGCACCACCACCGAGGCGATCGCGCGCGAGCTGCTGCGCCACCGCGGGCTGCGCGTGATCACCAACAACCTGAACGTCGCGGCCATCCTCAGCGACAACCCCGACTGCGAGGTCATCGTCGCCGGCGGCGTGGTGCGCTCGCGCGACCGCGGCATCGTCGGCGAGGCGACCGTCGACTTCATCCGCCAGTTCAAGGTCGACATCGGCCTGATCGGCATCTCGGGCATCGAGGCCGACGGCACGCTGCGCGACTACGATTACCGCGAGGTCACGGTCGCACGAGCGATCGTCGAACGCTCGCGCGAGGTATGGCTGGCGGCCGACCACAGCAAGTTCAACCGGCCGGCGATGGTGGAGCTGGCGCCCTTTGCGCAGATCGACATGCTGTTCACCGATCTCGCGCCGCCCGAGCCCTTCCCGCAGCTGCTGGCCGAGGCCGGCGTGGAATGCGTGGTGGCGGAGGAGTCCTGATGACCTACCTGCTGGCCCTCGACCAGGGCACATCTTCTTCGCGCAGCATCGTGTTCGACCGCGGCGGCCGCATCGTCGCGATGGCGCAGCGCGAGTTTCGCCAGATCTATCCGCAGCCCGGCTGGGTCGAGCATGATCCGCTGGAGATCTGGGCCTCGCAGCTCGAGACCGCGCGCGAGGCGCTGGCCAAGGCCGGGCTCGCCGCAGGCGACATTGCCTCGATCGGCATCACCAACCAGCGCGAGACCACCGTGGTGTGGAACCGCGCGACCGGCGAGCCGATCCACAACGCCATCGTCTGGCAGGACCGCCGCGCCGAACCCACCTGCGCCGCGCTGCGCGAGCGCGGCCTCGAGCCGCTGGTGCGCGAGAAGACCGGGCTGATCATCGACGCCTATTTCTCCGGCACCAAGCTCAAGTGGATCCTCGACCACGTGAGCGGCGCGCGCGAGGCCGCCAGGCGCGGCGAGCTGGCCTTCGGCACCGTCGACAGCTGGCTGCTGTGGCACCTCACCAAGGGCCGCGTGCACGCCACCGACGTCAGCAACGCCGCCCGCACGATGCTCTTGAACGTGCGCACCAACGACTGGGACGAGGAGCTGCTGTCGATGCTCGACATCCCGCGCGAGCTGCTACCGCGCGTGCAGCCCTCGGCCAGCGAATTCGGCAACTGCGAGGCCGATTGGCTGGGCGCGCCGCTCGCGATCGGCGGCATCGCCGGCGACCAGCAAAGCGCCCTGTTCGGCCAGGCCTGCTTCAGCGCCGGGCTCGCGAAGAACACCTACGGCACCGGCTGCTTCATGCTGATGCACACCGGCGCGCAGTTCCAAACCAGCGCCAACGGCCTCATTACCACCAGCGCGGCTCAGCCCACCGCGACACCCGAATTCGCGCTCGAAGGCAGCGTCTTCATCGGCGGCGCGGTCGTGCAGTGGCTGCGCGACGGGCTGCGCGCCATTCAAGGCAGCCACCAGGTGCAGTCGCTCGCCGAGAGCGTGCCCGACGCCGGCGGCGTGGTCTTCGTGCCGGCCTTCACCGGCCTGGGCGCACCGTACTGGCAGCCGCAGGCCACCGGCGCGATCGTCGGGCTGACGCGCGGCACCACGGTCGCGCACATCGCGCGCGCGGCGCTCGAGAGCATCGCGTTCCAGAGCGCGGCACTGCTCGAGGCGATGAGCCGCGACGCGGTCGCCGCGGGCGGATCGCCGGTGAGCGAGCTGCGCGTCGACGGCGGCGCTTGCGTCAACGACCTACTGATGCAGTTCCAGGCCGACCTGCTGGGCATCCCGGTCGTGCGACCCAAGGTGATCGAGACCACCGCGCTTGGCGCGGCCTACCTCGCGGGCCTGTCGAGCGGCGTCTACGGCGGGCTCGACGAGCTCTCCCGGCAATGGCAGGTCGAGCGGCGCTTCATGCCGACGATGCCGCGCGAGCGCGCGGCCGAGCTGATGGCGCGCTGGGAACGCGCGGTGCGACAGACCATCGCGGCCTGAAGCCCAGGCCCGCGCCGGCCGCGGCACTGCGGCCAACACATTCCTGCCATGGCGCTGTCAGCAGCGGCAGCGCAGCATGCGCGTCCGCATCGAACGACGTCCGAGCCCCGCTGGCCGTTCGACCGACGACGCGGATTTCGCAAGCGAGGCATCATTTCCCCCATGCGCCGTGCCGACCGTCTGTTCCAGATCGTGCAGATCGTGCGCGGTCGACGCCTGTCGACCGCCGAGTTCCTGGCCGAACGGCTGGAGATCTCGGTACGAACCGTCTACCGCGACATCGCCGCGCTGCAGGCGCAGGGCGTGCCGATCGACGGCGAAGCGGGCGTCGGCTACCGCATGCGGGTCGGCTTCGACCTGCCGCCGCTGATGTTCACGACCGACGAGGCCAAGGCCCTGGTCGCCGCCGTGCGGCTGGCCCAGCCGCGCCTCGACGCCGAGCTGGCCGCGCAGGCCGAGAACGCGCTGTCCAAGATCATCGGCGTGCTGCCGCCCGCCGCGCGCGCCGCCGCCGACAGCGTGGTGCTCTACGCGCCGCCGGTGGCGCTGACCGACACCACGCGCGAGCGCCTGCTCGAGCTGCGCCACGCGATCGAGTCGCGCCGCAAGCTGCACCTGCGCTATCTCGATTTGAAGGACGCCCCGAGCGAACGCGTCGTGCGCCCGCTGGGCTGCTTCTTCTGGGCCTCGACCTGGACGCTGGCCGGCTGGTGCGAGCTGCGCGAGGACTTCCGCAATTTCCGCGTCGACCGCATCGAGGCCGCGACACCCACCGGCGAGGGATTCCGCGACGAGCCGGGCAAGACGCTGGCCGACCTGTTCCGGCTCGAGGAGATGCGCGCCGCATCGTGAGGCCGACACCGCGCCGCCGGCGCTGAGCGTCCCTCGTCTGCAGGCCGGCCGGGCGCTGGCTACACTGCGCCGCCGTTTCGACAGGATCGCGCGATGCCCGCCTCGCACCTGCTGCTCGCCCTGGCCGTGGTCGCGGTCTGGGGCACGAACTTCGTGGTCATCAAGCTCGGCCTCGCCGAGCTGCCGCCCTTCCTGTTCGCGACGCTGCGCTTCGCGCTGTCGGCGTTCCCGTTCCTGCTGTTCATCCGCCGGCCGCCGGTCGCGCTGCACCGGCTCGCGCTGTTTGGCGTGCTGCTCGGCGCCGGTCAGTTCGGCCTCCTGTTCTACGCGATGCGCGCCGACATCTCGCCGGCGCTGGCCTCGCTGGTGATCCAGACGCAGGTGTTCTTCACGATCGCGCTGTCGGCCACGCTGCACCGCGAGCGGCTCGCGCCGCTGCAGTTCGCGGCACTCGCGCTCGCGGTGGCCGGCATGGGCGTCATCGCCGCGCATCTGGAAGCCAGCGTCACCGCGCTCGGCCTGGGCCTCGTGCTGCTGGCCGCGCTGTGCTGGGCCTTCGCCAACCTGGTGGTGCGCAGCGCCGGCAAGGTCGACATGCTGGGTTTCATGGTCTGGTCCAGCATCTTCGCGGTGCCGCCGCTGCTGGCGCTGTCGGTCGCGTTCGACGGCGTGGCCGCCATGCGTGCCGGCCTGTCGCATGCCGGCGTCGCTGCCTGGGCCGCGGTCGCTTGGCAGGCGGTGGGCAACACGCTGTTCGGCTATGGCGCCTGGGGCTGGCTGCAGACACGTCATCCGGCCGCGACGATCACGCCCGCGGCGCTGCTGGTGCCGGTGTTCGGCTTCGCCGCGTCGGCCTGGTGGCTCGACGAATCGCTGCCGGGCTGGAAGCTCGGCGCCGCCGCGCTGGTGATCGCCGGCCTGGTGCTCAACCTGATCGCCGCGCGCCGCCGCACGGCGGCTGCCATTCCCACGAGGAGACCCGCATGAGCCTGCAACTGCATTTCGCTCCCAGCAGCGCCGCGATGGCGCCCCATATCCTGCTCGAGGAACTGGGCGTGCCTTACGAACGCGTGCTGGTCGACACCGACGCCCGGGCGCACAAGACGCCGGCCTACCTGAAGCTCAATCCGAATGGCCTGGTGCCGGTGCTGGTCGACAGCGCCGCGCCCGGCGGCGAACTCGTGCTCTACGAGAGCGCGGCGATCTGCCTGCACCTGGCCGACACGCATCCGCACGCGAAGCTGATGCCCGCGCTCGGCACGCCCGAGCGCGCCCATGCCTACAAGTGGCTGATGTGGCTGACCAACACGCTGCAGGCGACGCTGATCGTCTACTTCTATCCGCACCGCTGGGTCGACGAGGGCAATGCGAGCGGCGTCGAGCGGCTCAAGCTGCACGCGCGCGATCGCGTCGACGGCCTCATCGACCAGCTCGAAGCCGAACTGGCGCGCCACGGCGGACCGTGGCTGCTCGGCGCCGAGTGGTCGGCGGTCGACGCCTATGCCTTCATGCTGTGCCGCTGGACGCGCAACTTCCCGCGACCGGCGCGCGCATTGCCGCACATCAACGCGTGGCAAAAGCGCGTGCTGGCCAGGCCGGCGGTTCAGCGCATGTTCGCGAACGAGGGGCTCAAAGAGCCCTGGTTCTGAGCTGCAGGTCAGGCCAGCACCGCCGCCATCGCGTCCGCCACGCGACGCACATTGCCTCGGTTCAGCCCCGCCACGCACATGCGGCCCGAACGCACGAGATAGACGCCGTGCTGTTCGCGCAGCGTGTCGACCTGCGCCGGCGACAAGCCGGTGTAGCTGAACATGCCGCGCTGCGTGAGGAAGTAGCCGAAGTCGCGCCCCGGCAGCTTGGCGTGCAGTTCGTCGTGCAGGGCGCGGCGCATCGCGACGATGCGCTCGCGCATCGCGGCCAGCTCGGCTTCCCACGCGGCGCGCAGCGCCGCATCGGCCAGCACGGTCGCGACCAGCTGGCCGCCGTGGATCGGCGGACTCGAGTAGTTGCGGCGCACCGTGGCCTTGAGCTGGCCGAGCACGCGCTCGGCCTCGTCGCGGTCCTTGCAGACGAAGCTCAGGCCCCCGCAGCGTTCGCCGTAGACGCTCATGCTCTTGGAGAACGAGTTCGCGACGACGAAGCGCAGGTCCGATGCCGCGAGCGCGCGCACCGCATGCGCGTCCTCGGCGATGCCGTCGCCGAAGCCCTGGTAGGCGAGATCGATGAAGGGCAGCAGCTCGCGCTCGCGCAGCACCGGGATCAGCTGCTCCCACTGCGCGGCCGTGAGGTCGACGCCGGTCGGGTTGTGGCAGCACGCGTGCAGCAGCACGACGGCATGCCTGGGCACCTGGCGCAACGCCGCGAGCATCGCGTCGAAGGCCACGCCGCCGGTGGCCGCGTCGTAGTACGGATAGGTGTGCACGCGGATGCCGGCGCCTTCGAACATCGCGCGGTGGTTGTCCCAGGTCGGGTCGCTGACCCAGACCTCGCTGTCGGGCAGCCAGCGCTTGAGGAAATCGGCGCCGACCTTCAGGCCGCCGCTGGAACCCACCGACTGGATCGTCGCGACGCGCCCCGCGCGCAGCACCTCGGCATCGGCGCCGAACAGCAGCTTGCCGACCTCGGTGCGGAAGTTCGCCGCGCCTTCGATCGGGAGGTAGGGCTTGGCGCCGCCGGCCTCGGCCAGGCGGGCCTCGGCGCGGCGCACGGAGTCGAGCACCGGGATGCGCCCGGCGTCGTCGAAGTAGATGCCGATGCTCAAGTTGACCTTGTCGGCGCGCGGATCGCGGCCGAAGTCCTCGTTGAGCGACAGGATGGGATCGCCCGGATAGGGCTCGACGTGTTCGAACATGTGTGCAACCTCAGGCGGCAAGCGCCTTTTCGATGACTTTCTTGAGCGATTCCGGCGTGTCGGTCGGCGCGTAGCGCGCGATCACCGCGCCGTCCTTGCCGACCAGGAACTTGGTGAAGTTCCACTTGATCGCCTGCGTGCCGAGGAGGCCCTTGGCTTCCTTCGTGAGCCACTGGTACAGCGGGTGCGCGCCGGCGCCGTTGACCTCGATCTTGGCCATCATCGGGAAGCTCACGCCGTAGTTGGCCTGGCAGAAGCTCGCGATCTCGTCGTTGCCCTTGGGATCCTGGCCGCCGAACTGGTTGCAGGGAAAGCCGATCACGGTGAGGCCGCGATCGCCGTAGTCCTTCCACAGCTGCTCGAGGCCGGCGAACTGGGGCGTGAAGCCGCAGGCGCTGGCGGTGTTGACGATCAGCAGCACGCGGCCGCGGTGGTCGGACAGCCTCACCGGCTTGCCGCCGATGTCCTGGGCTTCGAAGTCGTAGACGGTGGTCATGGTGCGTCCTCGGGCAATGACCGAGATGCTACCCGTCGCCATCGACCGGCCCGCGCCTGCGTGCACAGGTTCACGCGAACGGCCTTCACGCCCCCCTGAGAGGGATGGAAATCACGCCCCTCGCCGCCGAGCATGGATGCATGAACGCCCCGACCTCGCCGCCGTCACGATTTCGCGTTGCCCTGCTGGGCTTCGGTGCCTTCGAGCGCCAGGGGCTTGAAGCCTGCTTCCGGCTGCTGTCGCGGCGCGAGCCGGGTTTCGTGCTCGCCGCCGCCGACGCGCCGCTGGCCGAGGCCGACTGGGCGGTCATCAACGGCGACCAGCCCGAAGCGGTGCAGGCGGTCTGGGCCAGCGGCCAGCTCGCGACTGCAGTGATCATCGGCGCGCAGTCGCTGCCGGGCGCGGCCTTGCACCTGCCGCGCCCGATCGATCCGCTCGCGCTGCAGCGCGGTCTGGAATCGCTCGCGGGCATCGAGCCGGCGCCGGTCGCACCGCCGGTTTCGCGGCCTGCCACCACCGAACCGCTCGCAACGGGCCGCCGATTCGAACGACCGATGCTGGTGGTCGACGACAGCGAGGTCGCTCGCCAGTACCTGCGCGTGCAGCTCGAGCGACTGGGTTGCGCCGTGCACACGGCCGCCACGGCCGACGAGGCGCGCGCCCAGCTGGCACGCGAGGCCTACGCCGCTGTGTTCGTCGACCTCGCGCTCGACCCGAGCGACGCGAGCGAACTCGAAGGCCTGGTGCTGTGCCACGAACTGCAGCACGCCGGTGCGCAACGCCCGCGCGTGGTGGTCGTGACGGCGCGCGGCAGCGGCACCGACCGCGTGCGCGCCACCCTGGCCGGCTGCGACAGTTTTCGCGTCAAGCCGGTCAATGCCGCAACGCTCGAAGAGGAGCTGCAGCAAGTCGAGATCGCCGCGGCCGCGCAATGACCGCTAAGGCTGGCGCACGGCCTGCAGCCGGCGCGCGAGCTCGACGCCGACGCCGCGGTTGACGAACTGCGTCGTCGCGACCTTCGACAGATCCACCTCGCCCGGCTTGTACAAGCCGGCCTTGACCATCTTGGCGTGGAAGTCGGCGATGCGCTCGGGCTTCATCGCGCCGATGCCCAGCTCTTTCGCATCGCCCGAGTCGACGATGCCGAGCCGCTTCATCAGCGCGACCGACGCGTCGATCGTCGCCTGCGTCATCTCCGGGTTGTCGCGCAGGATCAGCGCATCGGCGGCGCGGCGGTCGCCGTAGAGGTAGTTGACCCAGCCGGTGATCGACGCGTCGACGAAGCGCTGCACCAGCTGCGGGTTCTGGCGCACCGTCTCGACGCGCGCCTCGATCGTCGTCGAGTAGGTGCTGTAGCCGTGGTCGGCGAGCAGAAAGGTCTTCGGATCGAAGCCGCCCTTGGCGCGGATCGCGATCGGCTCCTCGACCGCGTAGCCCTGCTGGATGCTCTGCTTGTTGGCGAGGAAAGGCCCGAGGTTGTAGGTGTAGGGCTTGAGCTGCTCGTCGCGAAAGCCGTGCTCGGCCTTGAGCCAGGCCCACCACGAGAACTGCGCGTCCTTGGCGATCCACGCGACCGGCGCGCGCTTCAGGTCCGCAAAGCTCGCGTAGCCGGCGTCCGGGTGCGCGAACAGCGCCTGCGGGTCCTTCTGGAACATCGAGGCCACCACGATCACCGGCACGCCGTTCTTCGCGTTGTCGAAGCTGTGCAGCAGGTTGCCGGTCATCAGGAAGTCGATCTTGCCGGCCGGCAGCAGCGGTCGGTTGTTGACCTGCGGGCCGCCGGGGCGGATCGTGACCTCGAGGCCGGCCTTGGCGTAGGTGCCGTCGGCCAGCGCCTGGTAGAAGCCGCCGTGCGCGGCCTGGGCCTTCCAGTTGGTCGCGAACACGAGCTTGTCGGCGGCGTGCACCGCCGATGCGGCAGCGAGGATCAAGGCGGCGGCGAACCAGTGCTTGGTCATGTCGTGGGGTCCTGGTACTGCGCGTGCCAGCGCCCGAGCACGAGCCGCGCCAGGGTCTGCATCGCCAGGTGGATCGCGATGCCGGTCACCGACACCAGCACCAGCGCGGCGAACATCTTCGGGATCTCGGTGCGAAAGCTGGCTTCGAGGATGCGCGAGGCGAGACCCGTCTCGCGCCCGGCCGCGCCGGCGGTGAACTCGGCCACCACCGCGCCGATCAGCGCCAGCCCGCCGGCCACCTTGAGCCCGGCGATGAAGTAGGGCAGCGCCGACGGCACGAGCAGGTAGCGCAGCATCTGCCAGCGGCTCGCGCGGTACAGGCGCATCAGGTCGCGCAGGTTCGCATCGGCGCTGCGCAGGCCTTGCACGGTGTTCGAAAGGATCGGAAAGAACGCGACGATCCACGCGCAGATCAGGAGTGCCGCGGTCGTGCTGTCGACCAGGATCAGGATCAGGGGCGCGATCGCGATGATCGGCGTGACCTGCAGCACCACCGCGAACGGCGTCAACGCCGACTCGATGCGGCGCGACAGCGCGAACAGCAGCGCCAGCGCGACGCCGCCGGCCACCGCCAGCGCCAGCGCGACGAGCGTGATCTTCACCGTGAACCACCAGCTGGGTGCCAGCGACGCGAAGTTCTCCGCCAGCGTTCGGGCCACCAGCCACGGACCCGGCAGGAGGTAGGGCGGGATGTCCCACCAGCGCACCGCGGCTTCCCAGCCGACGAGCGCCGCCGCGCACGCGAGCACCGGCGCCAGCCAGCGCCTCGGCGCGCGCGGCGCTTCAGCCGCCATGCACCGCCTCGGCCGCACGCTGCGGCTCGCCCGATGCGCGCGCCAGCGCCTGCGAGACGCGCGCGCACAGCACCGCGAACTCCGGCGTCTGGCGCAGCGCCGCGTCGCGCGCGCCGGGCAGCTTGACGTCGATCACCTCGGCCACGCGGCCGGGGCGCGGCGACATCACGACGATGCGCTCGCTCAGGAACACCGCCTCGTAGACGCTGTGCGTGACGAACACCGCGGTGAAGCGCTCGCCGGCCCACAGTTCGCGCAAGTCCTGCGCGAGGCGAAAGCGCGTGATCTCGTCGAGCGCGGCGAAGGGCTCGTCGAGCAGCAGCAGCTGCGGCCGCGTGATCAGCGCTCGCGCGATCGCCGCGCGCATCTGCATGCCGCCCGAGAGCTCGCGCGGAAAGGCCTGCGCGAATTCGCTCAGGCCCACCGCGTCGAGCGCAGGCCCGACCGCGGCGGCGATCTCGGCGGCCGGGCGGCGCTGCAGCCGCATCGGCAGCGAGACGTTGTCGGCCACGCGCGCCCACGGCATCAGCGTGGGATGCTGGAACACGAAGCCGATCTCGCCCGGCGTCTCGAGCGCCTGGTCGCGCAGCAACTGGCCGCCGGTGGGCCGCTCCAGGCCTGCCAGCAGGCGCAGCACCGTGCTCTTGCCGCAGCCCGAGGCGCCCAGCAAGCTGACGAATCCGTGACGCTCGATCGTCAGGTTGGCACCGCGCAGCGCCTCGGTGCCGGTGGGATAGCGTTTGTCGATGCCTTGCAGGGCCAGGAGCGGGGTCGGGGAGGTCATGAAATCCAGCGTGTGCGAAACCCCGCGACTCTAGCCGCAGCGAGGCCGGGCGCTGGGGCGAGTCCGCCTACCGACGGCCCGGCCGATCGGGTACCGTGCCGGCCCATGAATTCGACCACCACCCTCTCGCCCTCGCACGGCAACAGCGCCACGCACGCCACAAGCGTGCGCTGGACCTGGCTTCCGGCGATCGGCTCGTGGCGCTATCACCTGATGCTGGCCCTGCTGGGCATCTTCGTGCTGGGCCCGCTCGGCGGCGTGACCGCCTCGTACATGAACTTCTCGATCGGCTTCTTCGTCGGCGGTCAGGTGCTCGCGGGCATCCTGGGCTCGACGGTGACGCTTGGCTACGGCCCCGAGGGCAAGCACGGCGCGAACTACATGCAGACCGCGGCCGCCTCGGTGGCCGGCATGAGCGCGATGGGCGTGCTCGTGCAGGCCATGATCTGGATGGGCCTGCCGCAGCCGCCGCTGTGGCAGCTGATGCTGTTCATGGGCGCGATCGGCATGTTCGGCGCCGGCGTCGGCATGCTCTACACGCCGATCCTGGTCGACCGGCTGCAGCTCACCTTCCCGTCGGGCCTCGCGGTCGCCAACATCCTGCGCGCGCTGACCGATCCGGTGCTGCTGCGCCGCTCGATCGCGCGGCTCGCCTCGGGCACGGCATTGGGCGTCGGCGGCGGACTGGCCGCGGCCAAGGTCGGCGCGCTGGCGGTGATCGAGCTGTCGACCTCGACGCTCGGCGCGGGCCTGCTGGTCGGCGCACGCATCGCGATTCCCGCGCTGCTGGCCGGTGCGCTCGGCACGCTGCTGATCCCGTACTTCGTCTCGATCGGCTGGCTGAAGGCTGGCGATCCGTTTCGCAAGATCACCTTCCTGATCGGCCTGGGCATGATCATGGGCGCGGCGATCATCGACCTCGCGCAGATCGGCCACGAGGCCTGGCGGCGCTGGCGCCATCCGTCCGCCTTTGCGGCCGCCGAGCCCGAGGAAGCGTGGAAGAAGACGAACACCGGCCGCCTCGTGGCCTGGGTGCTGTTCTTCGGCGCCGCGATCGTGTGGCTCGGCTCGAGCCTGCTGCACCAGCCGGTGTTCTTCATGGCCTTTGCCGTCGCGCTGGTGTTCGTGATGGCGGTGGTCAACGGCATCTCGCTGGGCATCAGCGACTCGAACCCGATCTCGTCGGCCTTCGTGATGAGCGTGGTGCTGATGGCCGCCTTGGGCCTGAAGGATCCGGCGGTGGGCCTGATGGCCGGCTCGATCCTCTTGATCTCCTGCTCGGTGGCAGGCGACATGCAGCAGGACCGCTCGACCGGCTGGCGCCTGGGCACGCCGCGCACGACGCAGTTCCGCTACCAGGTGCTGGGCCTGGTGGTGGGTGCGGTGCTGTCGGTCGGCTTCGCGCAACTCTTCATGACCGCCTACCCGGTGCTCAAGCTCGACCAGACCGTCATGTCGGCCGGCGAGCAGCCCGCGCAGTGGTCGGCGGCGATGACCTACAAGTTCGTCGGCGCGCTGCGCAGCCTGACCGACGACCAGCCGCACCAGCGCACCGCGATCTGGCTCGGCGTGCTGCTCGGCTTCGTGTTCCAGTCGGCGCGCAAGTGGCTCTTCTCCCGCGCGGCCTACCGGCGCTGGAAGGATCAAGGCAGCGCGAACAAGGCGGTCGACTTCACGCTCGACGCGCTGCTGCTGCCTTCGCCCTACGCGTTCTCGTTCGGTGCCTTCCTGAGCCTCGCGACCTCGGTGTGGTTCGCAATCGGGGGCGTGATCTCGAGCGTGGTGAACCACTTCGCGGCGAAGTGGCGGCGCGCCGATGACGACGTCCTGCCGAGCGACATGAACTCGACCTCACTGGTCGGCGGGGGACTGATCGCGGGCGACGCGCTGGCCGCGCTGGGCCTGGGCGTCTACGGCTTGGTCACGACCTTGGCCGGCTGACCGGATCGCGCCCTCTCCCGCTTGCGGGCGAGGGCGTCGAAGCGTTCAGCCGCCGACGCGCGCCACACCCGCCGCGGCGGCTTGCTGCAGCAAGCCGGCATCCACGCCGGCCGGCCGGGCCAGCTCCGCGCAGGCGCGCGCGAGCACCGCCGCATCGGCTGCGGCCAGCGCCAGATCGATCGCGGCCATCAACGCCATCAGCTTGCGCACCATCGGCGGCTCGTGCTGCCAGTCGTCGGCCGGCGGGTTCAGCGGCGTCGCGGTCGGCACCACCATGGTCGCCAGCGCCAGTGGCCGCTGGCGCACCGTCTCCGAGATCTCGCCGGCCATGCCCCAGGCCTGGCACAGCGCGCCGCCGAGCGCGGCGTGGCTCACGCCGTAGTGCGCGATCTCGGTGTCGATGCGCGCCAGCGCATCGGGCTGGCGCTTGACCATCGCGTCGTAGCCGTCGGCGTCGTGCGCGACCAGCGCGGCCTGCCCGCATTCGGCGAACAGGCCGGCGGAATGCGCGAGCCATGGATCGATGTCGAGCACGCCCGCGGCGCGGCCCATCGCGAGGCCGCGGCGACTGGCGCGCTCCCACAGCGCGTCGAGCAGCGGCATCGGCGGGAAGGCGCCGCGCAGACCGATCTCGTAGGTCAGCATCGCGACTTCGCGCGTGCCGAGGTAGCGCACCGCCTCGGTCACCGACTCGACGCGGCGCATCAGCCCGAACAGCGCCGAGTTGACGCTGCGCACCACGGCGGCGGCCAACGCCATGTCGGCCTCGATCAGCGCGCCGATGCGGTTCGTGTTGGCGCCCTCGTCGTGCAGCAGCAAGGACAGGTCGACCAGCACCTGCGGGCAGGCCGGCAGGTCGATCTCGAGCGAACGAAGCGGAGGGGCGACAGGCATGAGACGCACTCGGGGCAGGTATCGCGGTCGATCCTAGGTGCAAGCACAGAACGAGAAGGCGTGCAGCAGCGGGTCAATCGCCCCGCTTTTAGGATGACCCGATCCCATGCTTCCCCTTTCGTCCCCGCGATGAGCCACTCCCTGTTCGACCCCGTCCGCCTCGGCGACATCGAGCTCGCCAACCGCGTCGTGATGGCGCCGCTGACGCGCAACCGCGCCGGCGCCGGCCGCGTGCCCACGCCGCTCACGGTGACCTACTACACGCAGCGCGCCCATCCGCGCAACGGCGCCGGCCTGATCGTCACCGAGGCCAGCCCGATCTCGCCGATGGGCCACGGCTACCTCGACACGCCGGGCATCCACAGCGCCGAGCAGGTCGCGGGCTGGCGCGCGGTCACCAAGGCGGTGCACGACGTGGGCGGCAAGATCGTGCTGCAGCTGTGGCACGTGGGCCGCATCTCGCACAGCTCCCTGCTGCCCGACGGCCAGCCGCCCGAGGCGCCGAGCGCGGTGACGGCGCGCAGCAAGACCTTCACGACCCAGGGCTTCGAGGCAGTGTCCTCGCCACGCGCGCTGCGCGCCGAGGAGATCCCGGCGATCGTGCAGGACTACCGGCTCGCGGCCGGCCGCGCGATCGAAGCCGGCTTCGACGGCGTCGAGATCCACGGCGCCAACGGCTACCTGATCGACCAGTTCCTGCGCTCGGGCACCAACCTGCGCGACGACGAGTACGGCGGCTCGATCGCCAACCGGACGCGCTTCCTGCTCGAGGTCGTGCGCGCGGTCACCGGCGAGATCGGCGCGGGGCGCACCGGCTTGCGGCTGTCGCCCGGCGCGCCGGTCAACGACGCGCAGGAGAGCGATCCGCAGCCGCTGTTCGACCACGTGGCCGAGCAGCTCGCGCCGTTCGCACTGGCCTATCTGCACGTGATCGAGGGCATGACCGGCGGCGCGCGCGAGTTCGACATCGGCGGCGGCGCGACCTTCGACTACGCGGCGATGCGCCGGCGCGCGCGCACGCCCTGGATGGTCAACAACGGCTACAGCCGCGAGATGGCGCTCGACGCGGTGGCCTCGGGCCGCGCCGATGCCGTGGCCTTCGGGCGCGCGTTCATCAGCAACCCCGATCTGACGCGCCGGCTGCGCGAGGACGCGGCACTGGTGAAGGCCGATTCGTCGACCTTCTACGGCGGCGGCGCGAAGGGCTACACCGACTACCCGGCACTGGCCGACGCCACCGCGTAAGCGCGGCGTTCACGCGAAAGAGCAACGGGGCCCGCGGGCCCCGTTGCTTCGTGAGACGGCGTTGCCGGTCAGGCGACGCGGCGCAGCGCCCCGGCACGCCCGCGCACCAGGCCGAACAAGTCCTTCGGATCGTCGAGCGTGGGCACCAGGTCGATCTGCCGCGCCGCGCCCTTGCGCTCGCGCACCAGCGTGTGCAGGAAGCGCAGCGCCGAGTAATCCTCGAGCGCGAAGCCGACCGAGTCGAACACCGTCACGTCGCGCTCGCTCGTGCGCCCCGGCGCCTCGCCGCGCAGCACCTGGGCGAATTCGGTGACCGGGAAGTCGGCCTCGAGCTGCTGGATCTCGCCTTCGATGCGCGACTGCGGCGCGAACTCGACGATCACGCGCGCATCGGCGCGGCGCAGCACGTCGGCGTGCAGCTCGGTCTTGCCTGGGCAGTCGCCGCCGACAGCGTTGAGGTGCATGCCGGGCTCGATCATCTCGGGCGTGAGGATCACTGCATTGCGCTTGTCGGCGGTGACCGTGGTCACGATGTCCGCACCACGCACCGCTTCCGCGGTCGACGCGCAGCGCACGACCTTGAGGTCGGCCAGACCCGGCTGCGCCGCGAGGTTGGCCTCGAGCTTGGCGCTCGCCAGCGGGTCGACATCGAACAGGCGCAGCTCGCGCACGCCGCACATCGCATGGAAGGCGATCGCCTGGAACTCGCTTTGCGCGCCGTTGCCGATCAGGGCCATCACGCGGCTGTCGCGCCGCGCCAGCGTGCGCGCGGCCAGCGCGGAGGTCGCAGCGGTGCGCAACGCGGTGGTCACGGTCAACTCGGACAGCAGCAGCGGGTAGCCGGTGTCGACGTCGGCCAGCACGCCGAAGGCCGTGACGGTCAGCAGCCCCGCCGCGGTGTTCTTCGGGTGGCCGTTGACGTACTTGAAGGAATAGAGCCGGCCGTCGGAGGTCGGCATCAGCTCGATCACGCCGACGTCGGAATGGCTGGCCAGCCGCGCCGACTTCTCGAACTCGCCCCAGCGCCGGAAATCGTCCTCGATCTCATCGGCCAGCCGGGTCATGAAACTTGCGGGTCCGATCTCGCGCACCAAGCGCTGAATGTCGGCCACGCCGATGTAGTCCACCATGTCGTCGTCTCCAAATCGAAAGGGCCCGGCCTCCCGGCGAAGCCCTTCGTAACGATTCTGAAGACCGGCCGCGCCAAAGAAAAGACAGCAAAGCGACCAGAAGTTGCAGGGTAAAAGTCAAAGTGCCAACATGCTCTGGCACTTTGCCCAGAATCGCGGCCATGGACGACATCGACCAGCAACTGCTTTCGCTGCTGCGCGCGAACGCGCGTGCCTCGGTCGCCTCGCTCGCCAAGAGCCTGCGCGTCGCGCGCGGCACGGTGCAAAACCGCCTCGCCAAGCTCGAGGCCGGCGGCGTGATCGTTGGCTACACGGTGCGGCTCAAGCCGCAGGCCGAGGGCCATCGCATCCGCGCGTTCACGACCATCGCGGTCGAGGGCAACCGCGCCGACGCGGTGCTGCAGGCCCTGCGCGGCGATCCGGCGGTGGAGGCGCTGCACACCACCAACGGGCGCTGGGACATCGTGGCCGAGCTGCGCGCCGAGTCGCTCGAGGCTTTCGACCAGGTGCTCAGCCGCATCCGGCTGGTGGACGGCATCGCCAACACCGAGACCAGCCTGCTGCTGTCGACGCACAAGCTGTGACGGCACGGCGCCGCCATCGGGCGTGAAGCACGCCTCGCCGGCCCGCCGAGTCTCGGTCGAGGCAATCTCCGATCCGGAACCAGGCAAGCGCCCGAGGGGCATGGGCCCTAGCCTTCGTGGCTTTCCGCGCAGGAGCGCCCATGCACACGAAGTTCCCGACGCATTGCGCCCTTGCTGCGCTTCTGGCGCTGCTGTGTGCCTGCGGCGGCGGCAGTTCCATCGGTTCCGATGAGTTCCTGCCGACCCGGCCTGACGGTTCGAGCACCGGCGGCTTCGATGCCTTGATGGCGGTGAGCGCCGAAGCCCCGGGCGGGCATTGCCCGGCAGGCGGCAGCCGCATCGACGCCGGCCTCGACCTCGACCGCGACGGCAGCCTCTCGTCCAACGAAGTCGGCAGCACCCAGTACGTCTGCAACGGCCTCGCCGGCAGCGCCGGCGGCGCCGGCCTGAACGCGCTGGCGCGCCTGCGCGACGAGCCGGCCGGCGCGCACTGCGCTGCCGGCGGCAAGGCGATCGATGTCGGCCAGGACCGCAATGCCGATGGCGTGCTCAACGCCGACGAGGCCGACAGCACCGGCTACCTGTGCAACGCGAGCGCCGGCACCGACGGCGCCAACGGCAGCCCGGGCGCCGGCGGCGCAAATGGCGCCAACGGCCTGAACACCTTGCTCGCCAGCCTCGACGAACCGCCTGGCGCCCACTGCCCCTACGGCGGCCGCCGCATCGACACCGGCGTCGACCTCGACAGCGACGGCGCGCTCGGCGCCACGGAGGTCGACGCCACCAGCTACCTCTGCAACGGCGCGCCGGGCGCATCGTTCGGCTGGATCACGCTCACCGACGCAACGCAGCCGGTGCTCGCGCAAGCCCACACGGGCTACCTCGCGACCAGCGACGCCGGACAGATCGTCGTGCGTCTGCCCGCGCAGCCAAGCGTCGGCGACGTCGTGCGCGTCAGCGGCATCGGCACCGGCGGCTGGCGCATCGAGCAAAACGATGGCCAGGCGGTCTACACCGCCCCACTCGGGGGCGTGGCCGGCCGCCATTGGACGCTGCGCAACGCGCCGGCGCAGAGAGTGCAGGACGTGGCCTCGTCGGCCAATGGCCGCATCCTGGCGACGGCGCACTACGACGCGTCGGTGTACCGGTCCACCGACGGCGGGATCACCTGGAGCCAGATCCGCGCCAGCCGCGGGCTGCCAGACTTTGACGGTTGCGCCATGGTGTCGTCGGCCGATGGGCGCAAGCTGGCGGTCGCGTCGTCGATAGGCGTCTTCACGTGGACCGAAGGCGACCCTGACTGGACACTCAGCCTCCCGGGCGGCGCGAAGGCCATTGGCGCTTCGGCCGATGCGCGCACCCTCGTGATCCTGGACTTCAACGGCGACCTCCACCTGTCGTTCGACGGCGGCAGCGGCTGGGCATCGCCTGTGAGCTTCGGCGCCATGGGTCCCGCATCGATCGCCTGTTCGAGCGACTGCCGCGCGATCGTCGTGGCCGCGTCCGGCAGTCCGATCTGGCAGTCGCCGGACTACGGCCAGACGTGGCAGGCCACGGGTCCCACACGGTGGTGGACCGACGTGGCCTCGTCGGCCGACGGCCAGCGGCTGGTCGCCACGGCTCACATGGGCGGGGGCATCTACGGGTCGTTCGACGGCGGCGCGCAGTGGTCGCTGCTGCGCTCGCAGCCGCAGGCGTTCGCCGCCGCCATGTCCGCCGATGGCCGCAAGCTGATGGCATTGGGGCGCGACCGGCACGACGTCTCGATCGACGGCGCTGCCACCTGGACGAGCTTGACGTTCGATTTCCAAGGCTACCCACAGCTCGCCTGGTCGGCCGACGGCAGCCGCGCCATCGTCGGGAGCGAGCAAGGCACCTACACCTCGATCGCCTCGACCACCCCGGGTCCCGCCGGCTCGATCTCGGGCCAGCAGTTCGACGCGATCACGCTGCAGTACGTCGGCAACGGCATGTTCAACGTGCTGAGCCACGAAGGCAGCCTGAAGACCGAGTGAGGTTTGCGATGCCGTTCATGCACAACATGCCCATCCTGCGCAGCACGCCATCGTGGGCTGCGACCCTGCTCGTCGCCTTGCTTGCCGCCTGCGGCGGCGGTGACGGCGGCTCGCGCGAGTCAAACGCTGGTACTGGCGACACCTTCAAGGCGCTGATCGCGGTGAACGCTGAAGCCGCGGGCAGCACGCAGTGCCCGAGCGGCGGCAGCCGCATCGATGCCGGCCTTGACCTCGACCGCAACGGCAGCCTCTCGCCCAACGAAGTCGGCAGCACGCAGTTCGTCTGCCATGGCTCGCCGGGCGCCACCGGCACTGCGGGCCATGACGGCCTGGGGTCACTGGTGCAGATGCAAGACGAGCCCGCCGGCAGCCATTGCGCCACCGGCGGCAAGGCGATCCAGGTCGGCGTCGACGCCAACGCCAACGGCGTGCTCGACGCCAGTGAGATCGGCAGCACCGGCTACGTGTGCAACGGCGCGAGCGGCGCGAACGGCGCCGACGGCAGCAACGGAACCAACGGCAGCGACGGCGCCAACGGCCTTTCCACGCTGATGAGCATCGTCGACGAAGCCGCCGGCGCGAACTGCGGCTACGGCGGCCGCAAGATCAGCAGCGGGCTGGATCGCGATGCCGATGGCCAGCTCGATGCCGACGAGGTCGACAGCACGAGCTACGTCTGCCATGGCGCGCCCGCTGACGCCTTGAACTGGGTCGACGTGACCGGCACCGCCGTTCAGGCCGAGCCGAACACCGGCTACGTGGCACGCAACGACACGCAGCAAGTCCTCATTGCCTTGCCCGCGAACCCGGCCATCGGCGACGTGGTGCGCATCACCGGAGCCGGGCTCGGGGGCTGGAAGCTGGTGCAAAGCGACGCGCAGGGGGCGAACGCGGCGCAGAGCGTATACACGAAGAACCTCGGTGGGATGGCCGGCGTCGTGTGGACTGCGCGCGAGACCAATCGGCCCTGGCGTTCCGTGGCCTCTTCGGCCGACGGCAGCAAGCTGGTCGCGGTGGCCGACGACGGCGCCATCTCGTCCGGCGACCAGATCTACACCTCGACCGACGGCGGCCTGAGCTGGACGCCGCGCGCGCCCGTGCTGTCATGGCACTCGGTGGCCTCGTCGGCCGACGGCAGCAAGCTGGTGGCGGTGGCCGCCGGAGGCGAGCTCTACACCTCAGCAGACAGCGGCGTGAACTGGACGATGCGCCAGTCCGGTCTCGACGGAGACGTGGCCTCCTCGGCCGACGGCAGCAAGCTGGTGGTGGCGGCCGACCAGATCTACACGTCAACGGACAGCGGCGTGAACTGGACGCCGCGCGAGCCCAGCCGATCGTGGTCCGCGGTGGCTTCCTCGGCCGACGGCAACAGGCTCGTCGCGCTGGTGGGCGCCGGGCAGATCTACACATCGGTCGACAGCGGCGAAAGCTGGACCGCGCGCGAATCCAATCGGTTCTGGGTGGCCGTGGCGTCCTCGGCCGACGGCAGCAGGCTGCTGGCGGCGGCCTCGGGCGGGCAGCTCTACACCTCGAGTGACGGCGGCCTGAACTGGACGGCACGCGACGCCGACCGGATGTGGTCCGCGGTGGCCTCGTCGGCCGACGGCAGCAAGCTGGCGGCGGTGGTCGCAGGCGGGCAGATCTACACCTCGAGCGACGGCGGCGAGACCTGGACCGCGCACGAATGGAACCGCTGGTGGCGATCGGTCGCCTCCTCGGCCGACGCCAGCAAGCTGGTGGCGGTGGACTACCACGGCCAGATCTACACCTCCGTGGCCACGACCCTGCCGGGCGCGGCCGGCTCGATCAGCGGCGGTCCGTCCGATGCCATCGAGCTGCAGTACATCGGCAACGGCATGTTCAACGTACTGAGCCACGAAGGCGCGCCGAGCTTTCGCTGAGCGCGCTGCCGCGGCCGATCACGACGCGTGCATTTGGGCACAGCCCGGCCCGCTCGTCGTCAGGGGCAAGCTGCGGGCGCTACGCTGAAGCATGAGCGATGCACTGCCCGGTCTTCTCGACGACGCCCTGCGCTACGCGCCCGAGTACCGCGGCGGCTTGAGCAACCACCTGCCGATGGCCTTGGCCGCGCTCGACGCGCTGGGCGCGTCATCCCAGCGCCTGTGCAGTTTCGCCAGCGAGCATGCGCGCCGGCTCGAGCCGCGCCAGCCGGGTCGCGCGCTCGATGCCGCGTTCGATTCGGCGTTCGAGCGCCATCTGCACGCCATCGAACACCGCGGCATCGACGCTGCGCTGCGCGAAGTGCTGCCGCGGCTGATGCCGGGCGTCGGCGCGGCGGCGTTCCATGGTCTGATCCGCACCGCCTACGGCGTGCAGGCACGCCACGCCAGCGAGATCGCCGCCGGCCTCGCCTACTGGGACGCGCGCTTCCTGCCGCTGCTGCCCGCACTGCCCGCGGCCCCCGGCGACCGCGGCATCGCCGCGTGGCTGGGCGCGCTGGCGGCGGCGCTGCCCGGCTGGTCATCGCCCCACTCGCTGATCTTCGAACGCATGGCGGCCGTCGCCGAGACGCCGGCCTTTCGCGAGCACGCAGCCCGGCTGGCGATCGATGACCAGATGCCGCGCGCGATCGCCGCGCTGGCACTGGACCGCTATCTCGCGAGCGGCAACTTCACCGTGCTGCACGTCATCACGAGCTGCCATGCACTGCGCACGCTGGGGCCATGGCTGGAGCGGCCCGCCGAGGCCTGGCGCTGGTATTCGGTGGCGGTCGCGGCCGGCGTCGTGTCCAGCGGCGTCGATCTCGCGGCCCGGGTGCAGCGGCCCGAGCCACCGCCGTGGCCCGCGCTGATCGAGCGCGCCATCGCATCGTCGAACGACCACGCGATCAAGCTCGCCCACAGCGCCCACGCCGAGGCGCAGGCCTGGGGCGAGGACGAGCGCTATCGGCAGGCGGTCGCCCTCGTGCTCGGCGACTGAAGACTCAGTCCACCTTCGCGCCCGAGACCTTCACCACCTGCGCCCACTTCTTCGTCTCGCTGTCGATCAGCCTGGCGAACTCGGCGCTGGTGTTGCCGCTCGGGATCGCGCCTTGCGACTGCAGGCGCTCCTTCAGCGCCGGGCTGGCAAGCGCCTTGGCGGTCTCCTGCTGCACGCGGTTGACGATCTCCATCGGTGTGCCGGCCGGCGCCAGCAGGCCGAACCAGCTGCTCGCCTCGTAGCCCTTGACCGGCCCGGCTTCGGCGATGGTCGGCACCTCGGGCAGGGCCTGCGAGCGCACGCCGCTGGTCACCGCCAGCGCCTTGAGCTTGCCGGCCTTGATGTGCTGCATCGACGAGGGCAGGTTGTCGAACATCAGGTCCATGCTGCCGCCGAGCAGGTCGATCAGCGCCGGCCCCGAGCCGCGGTACGGGAAATGGACCATGTAGGTGCCGGTCATGCTCTTGAACAGCTCGCCCGAGAGGTGGATCGAGGTGCCGTTGCCCGAGCTCGCCATGTTGAGCTTGCCGGGGTTGGCGCGGGCGTACCTGATGAGGTCGGCGACGTTCTTGATGCCCAGCTGCTCGGCCTTGGCCGGGTTGAACACCAGCACGTTCGGTACGCCAGCGACCAGCGTCACCGGCACGAAGTCCTTGACCGGGTCGTAGGGCAGCTTGGGATAGAGCGCGGCATTGATGCCATGCGTGCCGACCGTGCCCATCAGCAGCGTGTAGCCGTCGGCCGGGCTTTTGGCGACTTCGGCGGCGCCGAGGTTGCCGCCCGCGCCCGGCTTGTTGTCCACGACCACCGGCTGGCCCAGTGCCTTCTGCAGTTCCGGCGCGAGTGCGCGCGCGAGGATGTCGGTCGTGCCGCCGGCCGCGAACGGCACGACGATGCGGATCGGCTTGGCCGGCCAGGCCTGGGCCTGGGCCCAGGCGGCGGGCAGGGCGAGCGCCAGCGCGCAAATCAGCTGGCGGCGGGTCGGGCGGGTCATCGCGGTCTCCTGGGTTGTTCGAAGGGTGGGACGTTGTGCCCCGGACGTTGTGCCCGAGTGTGCCGCGCGGGCCGCGTCGCGTGCGCGACAGGCCATGAGGCCATTCCCCGATGCCTGGCCGCGGCGCGCGGTGCAATGCTGCCCGCCACGATTGACGATTCCGACGAGGAGGTTCCGATGATCCAACGACGCCCGCTGCTGGCGATGCTTGCGGGCAGTGCCGCGAGCCTGGCCGCACCCGCGCTGCGCGCGCAGGGCCAGCCGGCCTGGCCCACGCAGACGGTCAAGCTGATGGTCGCTTTCCCGGCCGGCGGCCCGACCGACATCACGATGCGCGTGCTGGCCGACAACGCCAGCAAGCTGATCGGCCAGCAGGTCATCGTGGAGAACCGGCCGGGCGCCGGCGGCACGCTGCCCGCGCAGCAGCTGCAACTCGCCCAGCCCGACGGCCACACGCTGGCGCAGATTCCGCTCGGCGTGTTCCGCCTGCCCTACACGCAGAAGATCGCCTGGGATCCGCTCAAGGACATCAGCTACGTCCTCGGCGTGACCGGCTACGCGTTCGGCGTCGTCGTGCCGGCGGATTCGCCGCTCAAGAGCTGGACGCACTTCGTCGGCTGGGCCAAGGCCAATCCGGGCAAGCTCAGCTACGGCTCGACCGGCGTGCTGACCAGCCCGCACCTGACGATGGAAGACATCGCGCAGCGCCTGGGCCTGCAGCTGAACCACATCCCGTACAAGGGCAGCGCCGACCTGATGCAGTCCATCCTCGGCGGCCAGATCATGGCCGCGGCCGATTCCACCGGCTTCGCGCCGCACGTCGCCTCGGGCAAGCTGCGCGTGCTGTGCACCTGGGGCGAGGAGCGCCTGGCCAAGTTCCCCGACGTGCCCACGCTCAAGGAGCTGGGCCTGCCGATCGTGCAGGCCTCGCCCTACGGCCTGGGCGGCCCGCGCGGCATGAATCCCAAGCTGGTGGCGAAGATCCACGACGCGTTCAAGCGCGCGATGGAGATGCCCAACCACGTCGAGGCGCTCGCCAAGTACGACCAGCAGCTCATGTACATGAGCCCGCAGGGCTACGCGAAGTTCGCCGCCGAGACGATGACGCGTGAGAAGCAGCTGATCGACAAGCTCGGCCTCGCCCGCCCAGCCTGAAGCGCGCGCGGCCGCTGGCGTCTGCGCCACACTCGCAACCATGGACGCCACCCCGCCAGCACCCGCGCCCGGCAGCCGCGATGCCGAGGTGACGGCGCTGGTGGGGCGGCTGCAGTCGCACTACCTGCGCGGCGCGCCGCCCAAGCAGGTGCTCGATGCGCTGCTGCCCGAGCTGCTCGCGTTCAGCGGCGGGGCCTACGGCTTCATCGCCGAGACCTGGCGCGACGAGATCGGCCGGCCGTACCTCAAGATCTTCACGCTGACCGACATCGCCTGGGACGACGCGACGCGCGAGATGCTCTCGCGCGAGCTGCCCCGCGGCATCGAGTTCCGCAACCTCGACACGCTGTTCGGCGCGCCGCTGGTCAGCGGCGCGCCGATCATCGCCAACGACGCGCGCAACGATCCGCGCGCGAGCGGGCGCCTGCCGCCGGGTCATCCCGGGCTCGACAGCTTCCTCGGCCTGCCCTTGTTTCACGGCGGCGAGCTGGTCGGCGAGATCGGCCTGGCGAACCGGCCGGGCGGCTTCGACGACGCGCTCGTCGCAGCGCTCGAGCCGCTGACCGCGACGGTCGCGGCCATCATCGGCTCGCTGCGGCTCGAGCGCGAACGCCAGGACGCGCAGCGGGCGCTGCGAGAGCGCGAGGCGCGCTGGCGCGAGACCTTCGAGCTGGCCGACACGGGGCTCGCGCTGGTCTCGCCCGATGGCCACTTCATCGACGTCAACCTGTGCATGTGCCAGATCACCGGCCGCTCGCGCCAAGAGCTGCTGACGCTGCGCTTCCAGGACATCACCCACCCGGACGACCTCGCCCACGACGACCGTCTGCGCACTGAGATGCTGGCCGGGCGCGGCCAGCACTACCAGATGGAGAAGCGCTACCTGCGCCCCGACGGCAGCGCGGTGTGGGTGCAACTGACGGTCGCGGCGGTGCCCAACGCGCAAGGCACCGTCGACCATTTCGTCTCGGTGGTCCACGACATCACCGAGCGCAAGCGCGTCGAGCTGCTGCTGCGCGAACGCGATGCGCTGCTCGCCAAGCTGACGCAGCAGGTGCCGGGCATGATCTGCCGCTTCGAGCTGCTGCCCGACGGCCGCACGCGCGTGCCCTTCGCCAGCGACGCGGTGCGCCAGCTCTTCGAGCTCGAGCCCGAAGACCTGTGCGACGACGGCCGGCCGATGATCTGGCGCGTGCCCAAGGACGAACGGGCGCGCATCTGGGACGGCGTCGTCGACAGCGCGACCGAGCTCAAGCCCTGGCGCACCGAGTTCCCGGTCGACCTGCCGCGCGGCGGACGGCGCTGGATCGAAGGCCACGCCATGCCCGAGCCGCGCCCCGGTGGCGGCACGCTGTGGCACGGCTACATGACCGACATCACCGAGCGCAAGCGCGTCGAGGCGGCACTGGTGAGCGCGCGCGCCGCGGCGCGCGCCAACGAGGCCAAGACCGAATTCCTCTCGCGCATGAGCCACGAGCTGCGAACGCCGCTCAACGCGGTGCTCGGCTTCGCGCAGCTGCTGGGCAGCGACCGCAGCCATCCGCTCGACCCGCTGCAGCGCGAGCGCATCGGCCACATCGAGCGCGCCGGCCAGCACCTGCTGTCGATGATCGGCGACGTGCTCGACTTCTCGCAGATCGACGCCGGCACCCTGGCGCTCGAACCGGCGGCGGTGCCGGTGCGCGTCGCGGTCGAAGAGGCGATGGCGCTGGTCGCGCCGCTCGCGCGGCGGCTCGACGTGGCGATGCAGCGCCCGCAGATCGATGCCGGGCTGCATGTGCGCGCCGATGCGCTGCGCCTGCGCCAGGCGCTCGTGAACCTGCTGTCCAACGCCGTCAAGTACAACCGGCGCGGCGGCTCGGTGCGCGTCGAGGCGCGCCGGTGCGCGCCGGCGCGCATCGGCATCGAGGTGCACGACACCGGCATCGGCCTCAACGACGCCCAGCTCGGCCAGCTGTTCCAGCCCTTCAACCGGCTCGGCGCCGAGCGCAGCGCGATCGAGGGCACCGGCCTCGGGCTGGCGATCACGCGCAAGCTGGTGCGCCTGATGGGCGGCGACATCCACGTGCGCAGCGCGGCGGGCGCCGGCTCCTGCTTCACCGCCGAGCTGCCGCAGGCCGAGAGCGAGGCACACGCGGCAGCGGGCGACGCCGCGTCACCGCCGGCGCCGCCCGGGCCGCGCCGCCACATCGTGCTCTACGCCGAGGACCACGAGGTCAACGTCGAGCTGGTGCGCCAGGTGCTCGCGCTGCGCGAGGGCTGCGAGCTGCGCGTCGCGCGCACCGGGCGCGACGCGATCGAGCAGGCGCGCGCCGAACCGCCCGACCTGCTCCTGCTCGACATGCACCTGGGCGACCTCAGCGGCCTCGATGTGCTGCACGCGCTGAGCAGCGAGCCGGCGCTCGCCGGCGTGCCGCGCGTGGCCTTGTCGGCCGACGCGCTGCCCGGCCAGGTGGAGGCCGCACTGGCCGGCGGCTGCAGCGACTACCTCACCAAGCCGCTCGACGTCGCGGCGCTGCTCGAGATCCTGGCGCGCCACCTCGACGGGCCGTCGTCCTAGGCGTCTGCGCGAGGCTCAGTGCGTGGGACCCGCGTGCACGCGCAGCTGCAGCCGCCCGGCGGCGCGCGCCGCATCGAGGTCGTCTTCCAGCGCCGCGAGCATCGCCTCGTCGTCGGCGCGCAGCATCGCCACGCCGACCGCCTGGTTGCGCCCGCCATGCTTGGCGGCGTAGAGCGCGCGGTCGACGAGGCCGAGCGCGCGCTCCCAGCCCAGGGCCGGCACGGTGCCGGCCAGCGGCAGCTCGACATAGCCGATCGACACCGTCAGCGGCCACGGTGAGCCGTCCGGCAGCGTGACCGGCTTACCGGCCAGCGCCTGCAGCAGGCGCTCGGCCAGCACGCCGGCCTGGCCGGCCGGCAGCCCGGGCGCGGCGACCAGGAACTCCTCGCCGCCCCAGCGCACCGCGAGATCGCTCTCGCGCACCGTCTGCGTCATGCGCTGCGCCGCCTCCACCAGCACCTGGTCGCCGGCGGCGTGGCCATGGCTGTCGTTGATGCGCTTGAAGTGGTCGACGTCGATCAGGCACAGCGCGCCCTCGTAGCCGCCGCGGCCCAGCACCGCCTGGCAATGGCGGCGATTGGCCAGGCCGGTCAGCGGGTCGCGCTCGCTGAGGTCGCGCAGGCGCGCCTGGCGCGCGGCGAGCTGGCGCTGCACGCCGCGCACGCGGCGGTACAGCAGGGCCAGCGCCGCCAGGCCGAGCGCCACGGCCAGCGCCGCGAACACCATGCCGCGCTGCTTGAGCTGCGCCGCCTCCAGCTCGCGCGCCTGCAGCGCGTTGCGTCGCTCGAGCAGCTCGAGCTCGCTTTGCTGGCGCACGCGCTCGTAGCGTGTCTCGAGTTCGCTGGTGACCGCGGCGCGCTCGCGCGCCATGCGCTGCTCGACCAGCGCGCGCTCGCGGTGATAGGCCTCGAGCGCTGCGGGCGCGTCGCCGGCGGCGCGCAGCGCCACGCCCAGTTCGCGCAGCAGCTGCTCGGCCAGCGCATCGGCCGCGGCGGCGGGCTGTCCCTGCGGCGCGATCGCCGCCTCCACTTCGGCGCGGCCGCTGGCCTGCTGGCCGAGCGCGATCGCCGCCAGACCCGCCTCGGCGCGCACCGTGCGCGCGAGCGCGGTGCGCGGCGCGATCCCGGCGGCGCCGAGCTGCCGCTCGGCCGCCTGCGCGGCCTGCTTTGCCTCGCCGGCCCGGCCGAGGTGGCGCAGCGCGTGCGAGCGCAGCGCCTGGGCCTGCGCGGCCAGCACCGGCGCATCGGCCGCCAGCGCGAGCGCGGCGTCGGCGGCCGACAAGGCACGCGCGGCGCCGTCGTGGCCGCGGCCATGAGGCAGCCACAGCAGGGCCTCGCCCAGGCGCAGCTGGGCCTGCAGCGCCGGCTGCGGCAGGCTGCCCGCGGCGCGACGCGCCTCGGCCTGCGTCTCGACGGCAATGTCGGCTTGGCCGTAGGCGGCCTGCAGCTGCGCCTGATCGGCCAGCGCAAGCGCCTCGCGCGCGGCGTCGCCGCGCGCCTGCGCCAGGCGACGCGCGGTCTGCAGCTCGCGCATCGCGCCTTCGAAGTCGTTGCCGCTCGCTACCAGGTTGCCCACCAGCCGATGCGCGTCGGCGAGCAGGGCGTCGTCGAGCGCGTTGCTCGGCGCGCCGGCCAGCGCGGCGTGCAGCGACTTCAGTGCGGCCTGGCCATCGCGCAGCGCGAGGTCCGGTGCGCTGGCGTCGCGCGCACGGCGTGCGCGCAGCAGCCCGGCCACCGCGCGCTGCAGCGGCGCACCACGCTCGAGGCGGTCGATCAGCGCGCGCGACGCCTCGCCGTCGCCGCGGCGCGCGTACAGCGCATCGAGCTGCCAGGCGGCCAGCACCTGCTGCGCCAGCTCGCCCTCGACGGCCAGCCCGCGCAGGCGCACTTCGGCCAGCTCGGGCTGCTGCCAGCCCTGGGCGGCCGCCGCGTCGATCGCGGCCACGACGGCGGACCCGCCCGGGCCGCCGGACGACGGCGCCTGCTGCGAGACGACGACGCCGGTCCCCAGCACGAGGCCGAGAGCCAGCGCGCCGGCGACGAAGCCGCGCATCAGGCGGCTCATTGCGCGTCCTCCGTGCTTCGCACTTCGGAATTCGCCTTGGGAGCGGCCCTTCGGCTCATGCGGCCGCCTCCGGCACGCGGCCCGCGACGCTGGCGGCACGCGGCGGCAGCGGCGGGCCTTCGCTCCAGGC
Source organism: Caldimonas sp. KR1-144 (assembly GCF_049446155.1). Classification (NCBI taxonomy): domain Bacteria; kingdom Pseudomonadati; phylum Pseudomonadota; class Betaproteobacteria; order Burkholderiales; family Sphaerotilaceae; genus Caldimonas; species Caldimonas sp. KR1-144. The sequence goes on along the minus strand of NZ_JBMSEE010000008.1, from coordinate 6,582 downwards.
CAGCGCGTCCTCGTCGCGCTCGAACAGGCTGTCGCCGGCCTCGACGGCCTCGGCGCCGGGCCAGCGCAGCACGCCGCAGGCTCGGTTGCGCCCGCGCGCCTTGGCGCGGTAGAGCGCGCGGTCGACCAGCGCCAGCGCGCGTTCCCAGCCGAGGCCGTCGGGCGCGCCGGCGAGCGGGAAGCTCGCATAGCCGATCGACACCGAGACGCGCACCGAGGCCTCCGCGCCGAGCTCGATCGGCTGACCGCCGATGTCGGCGAGCAGGCGGTTGGCCAGTTCCTGGGCGCGCTGCACACCGAGCGACGGCGTGACGACGAGGAACTCCTCGCCGCCCCAGCGCGCGACCAGGTCGCTGTCGCGCAGCGCCTCGCGCAAGCGATCGGCGACGGCCACCAGCACGCGATCGCCGCCGGCGTGGCCGTGGCGATCGTTGATGCGCTTGAAGTGGTCGAGGTCGATCAGGAACAGCGCGCCGTGGAAGGCCGGCGGCTGTCCGACGCGGTCTTGCACGTGGCGCCGGTTGGCCAGGCCGGTCAGCGCGTCGAGCTCGCCTTCGGCACGCAGGCGCTCGTTGACATCGGCCATCGCGCGGTTGGCACGGCGCTGCTGCTGCAGCAGCAGCGCGACGACGCCCAGCGCCAGCGCGCCGGCCACGGTACCGAGCAGCCAGACCTGGCGGCGCAGCGCGTCGCTGCGCAAGGTGGCTTCCTGCAGCTGCGCCTCGCGCGCGCGCAGCGCAAGCTCCCGGTCGCGCTGCTCGCGCTCGTAGCGCGCCTGCAGGTCCAGCACCGCGCGCTGGTGGATGCGCACCAGCATGCTGTCTTGCAGCTCGCGGTAGCGGTGGTAGGCGTCGACCGCGGCGGTGGTGGCACCGGCGCGCTCGAGCGCGCGGCCCAGCTCCTTGAGGATCTGCGCCTCCTCGGCATGCGCGTTGCGGCGCCGCTCGACCGCCAGCGCCGCCTCGACGTGCTCGGCGCCGGCCGCGATGCGCCCCAGGCCCAATTCGGCGAGGCCGAGGTTGGTGAGCGCGAGCGATTCGGTCCTCGCGACGCCGGCCGCGCGAGCCAGCTCCAGCGCCTCGCTCGCGCGCTCGATCGCGAGCTCGAACTCACCGGCGTTGAGATGGCTGTCGGCCAGGTTGCCCAGCACGATCATGCGCTGGCGCTGCCAGCCCGCGGCGTCGGCCAGGCGCAGCGCCTCGAGCAACGACTCGCGCTCGCCCGGCTGGCCCAGTTCGCTGAGGATGTAAGCCTCGACGTTGCGCGAGCGCGAGGCCTCGACCAGGTCGCCGGCCAGCTCGGCCGCGCGCTGCGCCTGGATGTTGTACTCGCGTGCGCGC
>NZ_JBMSEE010000008.1:0-5143 GCF_049446155.1 Caldimonas sp. KR1-144 | reverse complement strand
TCGCCCGGCTGGCCCAGTTCGCTGAGGATGTAAGCCTCGACGTTGCGCGAGCGCGAGGCCTCGACCAGGTCGCCGGCCAGCTCGGCCGCGCGCTGCGCCTGGATGTTGTACTCGCGTGCGCGCGCGCAGCCGCTGCACGTGGGCGTCGGGCAGACCGACGGCGAGCGCGTCGACAATCCGCACCGCGTCCTGCGCCATGCTGACCGCGCTCTCGCGCGCGCCGCGGTCGATGTAGATCAGCGTGAGCAGCTCGGCGATGCGCAGCCGCGTGTAGTCGTTCGGCCCGGAGGGCTCGATCTCCTGCGCGCTGAGCAGCACGTCCTCGGCGCGCGCGAGGTCACCCTGCTCGCGCTCAAGATTGCCGCGCACCAGCAGGCCGGCGGCGCGCACGCGCGCGTCGTGCGGCGCGCCCTGGTCGAGCTCGCGCAGCAGCGCTTCGAGTGCATCGACGCGCCGCAGGTCACCGAGCAGCAGGCCGGTGACGAGCAGGTGCTCGAGCCAGACCGCGCTGCCCACCGGCAGCCGGCCGCGCCAGCGCGCCAGCTCGACGAGTCCGCCGGCGGGGTCGCGCTGCCCGCGTTCGCCGAGCTGGCGCAGCTGCAGCAGCGTGGGCTCGGCGACGGCCGCCGTCGAGGCGGCCGGTGCCTGGGCGCGAGACGCCGGCATGGCGACCAGGCACAAGGCCAGCAACGCGCAAGCGCCGGCTCCACGCAAGAAGCCGGCACGAGAGGATTGCCCGCGCACGCCAGAAGCCATGATGTCGGTGTTATCGGTCGCGCGGCCCGGTGCTTGAGCCGCGCGAGCGCGGGGAAGCTCCTAGCGGCCGCGCCGCAACAGCGCGTGCAGCGCGATCGCGCCGAAGGTGGCGGTGCCGATGCCGCCGAGCGCGAAATCCCCGAGCTTGAGCGTGTAGTCGCCGGTGCCCAGGATCAGCGTGACGGCGGCCACGATCAGGTTGGTGTTGTCGCTGAAATCGACGCTGTTTTGCACCCAGATGCGCGCGCCGGCCACCGCGATCAGGCCGAACACGACGATCGAGACACCGCCCATCACGGCCAGCGGAATGGCCTGCAGCAGCGCGCCGAACTTGGGGCTGAAGCCCAGCACCACGGCGATCAGCGCCGCGACGACGAAGATCGCGGTCGAGTAGATCTTGGTGGCCGCCATCACGCCGATGTTCTCGGCGTAGGTGGTGACGCCGGTGCCGCCGGCCGCGCCCGAGACCATGGTCGCGAGGCCGTCGCCGACGAAGGCGCGGCCCATGTAGGCGTCGAGGTCACGGCCCGTCATGGCAGCTACCGCCTTGATGTGGCCAAGGTTCTCGGCCACCAGGATCACCGCCACCGGCGCGATCAGCAAGATGGCGTTGATGTCGAACACCGGCGCGGCGAAACGCGGCAGGCCGAACCAGGGCGCGGCGATGACGCCACTGAAGTCGATCGGCTTGCCCAGGCCCAGGCCGTTGGTCAGCACGCCATAGATCGCGCTGGCGATCAGCAGGCCGACGAGGATCAGCAGGCGCTGCACCATGCCGCGCGTGTAGACCGCCACCAGGCCGACGCACACGAAGGTGATGGCCTGCACCCAGGTGTCGAATGCGGTCGGCGCCATGTTCTTGATCGGCACCTGCGCCAGGTTGAGGCCGATCACCGCGACCACCGAGCCGGTGACCACCGGCGGCATCAGCCGCTCGATCCAGTGCACCGCGACGCCGGCCTCGACCTCGTCGACCTCGAGTCCCTGGATCACGGTCGAGCGCTTGTGGCGCACGTTGGTCGCATGTACCAGCAGGCCGATCAGCACGTAGACCAGGCCGCAGGCGACGATGCCGCCGAGCGCGACGCCGATGTTGCCGTTCGGGCCCTTGCCGGCGTAGCCGGTCGCGGCGATCACGACGCCGATGAACGCGAAGCTCGAGCCGAGGTAGCTCGGCACCTGGCCGCCGACGACGAAGAAGAAGATCAGCGTGCCGATGCCCGACATCAGGATCGCAACGTTGGGGTCGAAGCCCATCAGCAGCGGGGCGAGCACGGTGGCGCCGAACATCGCGATCACGTGCTGCACGCCGAGCACGAAGGTCTGCGGCCACGGCAGGCGTTCGTCGGGGCAGACGACCCCGCCGGGACGGTTCGGGTCCGGCCGCTGCCACTGCGGAATGAGGCTCATCGAAAGGCTCCTGGCGACTGTGGGTCGTGAGCCCCGACGGCCGTGTGCGTCGCGCGCGCCGGGGATGCGCGTGCCGTCTCACACGCCGGCGTGAATGTAACAACGTGCGTCTTGAGCGTCACGTCAGCTTGTCACGGCGGCGGTAGGGAAGGCGCGCCGCGCCAACGCAAGCACATGCCGGGCCGCGCCGGCGACCGGCCGGCTGGGCGACAGGGGCAAAGAAAATCAGGGGGGCGGGACGACTTGGCCGAAGCTCGCTCTCACACCTTCGGCCGCGCCCACCCCCCCGGGACTTCACCCCGTCCGAAACTTGTTGACCACGAAGGCGCTGCCGGTGCGCACGAAGGGCAGCTCGAGCTGCAGCGGCATCCCATGGCGCGCCATGCCCAGCACGGCCGTCGTCTTCGGCGGCAGGGCCGGCGGTGCCGGCCGGCGCGACAGCACCGGCGTGTGCGCCAGGCCGAGTCGGGTCTTGTTCATCGCTTGAGACTTTCTCAACGACGTCCCGGTTTGAGAACCGGTGGGACTACGCAGTCGCGGCGCGCTCAGCGCGGCGACCACGTGTCGGAAACGATCAGCGCGTGCAGCGGCGCATGGATCGCCGGGCCCGGCTGCGAACGCACCTGGCGCCCGCGCCCGGTGCCGCGAGCGGCCCAGGCGCTGGCGGCGCCGCGTGCGGCCAGACGCAGCAGCGACGACCAGCCGCCTTGCACGGGCTGAGCGGCGCTGGAGCGCCAGGAAGTCTTCGTCGGTCGCTGCGTCATGGCTCCACCTCCTCTGAGATGCTGTGGAGGCCCAGGTGCATCAGCCGTGCCAGGCTCGCGACGCACGACGCGGCGTGCAATCCGTCACGCCACGGCTTCGGCGAGGGTGAGCGCCCGCTCGCCGAGCTATGTTTGGCGTTACAGGAGTGACGCGCGGCGTCAGTGAGCGGTCGCTGTGCGTGACGGCGAGCGACGCAGGCGCAACCAGTCGCTTACAGAACCCGGGGCCTGACGACGAAGTCGCGCACCGTTTCGGCGACCCCCGCGTGCTCCAGCAGGCGCAGGTGACCGAGGCTTTCGGTCACCAGCAGTTCGGCGCCGGCGGCATGGGCCGCGAGGCGGCGGCTGACCTCCAACGGCGCCATGCGGTCGTCCCGGTCATGGACGATCAGCGTCGGCAGCGCCAGGCGCTGCCCAAGCCGCTGGGGCTCGAAGCCGTCGAGCAGCAGGCCCTCGCTGGCCTCGATGTGGCGGCGCAGCCGGCGCTGCGCGGCGTCATCGAGCCCGACGCCGCGCGCGAAGCCGCGCAGCACCGGCTCGGGCGGCGGCGACGGTGCAAGCAGCACCAGCCGAGACACCGGCGCGCCGCGCCCGGCGGCCGCGGCCGCCGCGAGCGCGCCGAGCGAATGGGCAGCGACGGCGGGCGTGCTGCCGAGCTCGTCGGCCAGGCGCGCCAGCAGGTAGTCGAGCACACGGACGAACTGCGGCAGGCTGGCGCGCCAGCCGCTGCTGCGCCCATGCGCGGGCCAGTCGAGCAGCCAGGGCCGCGCGCCGGCCGCCGCGAGGGCACGCGCGATCGGCAGCATCTGCTGCGCCGCGCCGCCCCAGCCGTGCAGCAGCAGCACGGGCGGTCCGGCGGTGTCGGCCTCGGGCCGGAAAAGCGCGAGCCGGCCGCGCTCGAACGCCAGCGACTCGACGCGCCAGCCCGGCGGCACCGGCGCGCGGGCGGCGCGCCACTTGGCCGGCAACGGCGTAAAGAACAGGCGGGCGGCCAGGCGCGTGGCGGCGGCCGGCCGCAATGCCTGCACGGCGGCCAGGCCGCGGCCCAGCCAGGTCACGGCCGGCCGGCGGGCGTAGTAGTTCGCGACCGCGTCGGCAACCGCAGCGTTGAGAGCGTCGGCCATGCCGGACCTCGCTCAGAACGGGCTGAAGTCGGCATTGCTGGCCGGCACCGCCCGCAGCAGGCGGCGCAGGGCGCGGTAGGCAGGCACGGCAACGGCCGCGGCGGCAACGGCGAGGAGGACGATGAACATGGCGATCTCCTGGTGGGAGCCCGGGTCAGGCTCGCGGTTATTCGCACGATCGTGCGAAATTGGGAAACGCGTGAAGGTGATGCATGACTTCACGGGTTCAGAGCGGGGTGGAGGGAAGGCTGCCCGGCACGGCCAGGCGGCTGTCGATCAGGCGCTCGTAGGCGGCCCAGGCGCGCTCGGGCGCCTTGGGGTCGCGCAGGAAGCGCGCCTCGCGCATCAGCGCGACGAACAGGCCGTCCATCTCGAAGACGAGCTGGTCGGCGTCGATGTCGGGACGCAGGTGGCCGGCATCGATGGCCTGGATGACGGTGCGCTTGAGCGCGGCGCGCCAGCCCAACACCTTCTCGAGCATCAGCTCGCGCAGCGGGCCGTCGCGGTCGTCGAACTCGAACGCGCCGGCGCAGAAGATGCAGCCCGTGCGAATGTCGACGTCGCGCGCGCGCGCCAGCCACAGCCGCATGATGGCGTTGAGCCGCGGCAGGCCGCGCGGCTCGCGCATCGCCGGCGTGAAGACGTCTTGCAGGAAGCGGCGCGCGTACTCCTCGATCACCGCGACCTGCAGCCCCTCGCGCGAGCCGATGCGCGAAAACACGCCGCTCTTGGAGAGATTGAGGCGCTTGGCCAGCTCGCCGAGGGTGAGGCTTTCCAGCCCGTCGGCGGCGGCCATCTCCAGCGCGGTATCGAGGATGGCCGCGCGCGTGAGTTCGCTGCGGCTGGTCTTGGCTTCCATGCCAAGCAATTTAGCACGGTCGTGCGAAATGGCAAGCACCGTTCGTCGGCGCGACGAAGCTCGGGCCTGTTAACGCGAGCCCTCCCATAGCGCCAACAGGCCCTAGGTGTGAGCTGTCAAGACGTTGTGTCGAGGCCCCGGTAGTCGAGAGGCTGGAGCGACGCGGCCGATGCCGCGGTGGGGGCGGTGCCAGTTGTAGTGGTGCTGCCAGCTGTGGAGGGCCTGGCGGC